>NZ_CAKAKM010000001.1:0-1023784 GCF_916619785.1 Streptococcus sp. Marseille-Q3604
CGCTAGACGGGTCAGCTAGCAAAGGTGGTGCTGAAGGGAAACCATTCGGTAGGCCTTTAGGCCTCGGCCGGTAGCAGAGGCTTTCAGCCGAAGAGCAAGCCACCCGTTCTCACGGGTGGTTTTGACTCTATCTTCAAAACACGAATAATCTTTCCTTAAGTGGGGTCGAAAATTGAAAAGAAAGGGTAAAAACGGTATAATAAGACTGTTTGGGCAATTGCATCTTAGTAAAAAAACAGTCGAGTAAGATTGCCCTAGACAGTTGACTAAAAGCTTACTTTTGCAAGACTGAAGATTAAATTAAGAGCTGACTCATGTAGTAGTTTAGTTGTTAGTTTCCTAATTTATTTAAGTCTCTGACAAGAGAATGATATAAGAAAGAACGGACAGATGATTACTTCTATTGTTTTTGACGTTGACGATACTATTTATGACCAACAGGCACCTTATCGTATTGCCATGGAAAAATGTTTCCCTGACTTTGATATGAGCCACATGAATCAAGCCTACATTCGTTTCCGCCACTATTCTGATGTTGGTTTTCCACGTGTAATGGCCGGTGAGTGGACAACTGAGTATTTCCGTTTTTGGCGCTGTAAAGAGACCCTTTTGGAGTTTGGCTACCGTGAAATTGATGAAGAAACGGGCAACCATTTTCAAGAGGTTTATGAGCATGAGTTGGAAAATATCACCATGCTTGATGAGATGCGCATGACCCTTGATTTCCTCAAGGAAAAAAATGTTCCTATGGGTATTATTACCAATGGACCAACAGAGCACCAACTTAAGAAAGTCAAGAAGTTGGGACTTTATGATTATGTGGACCCTAAGCGTGTCATCGTCAGTCAAGCGACAGGTTTCCAAAAGCCTGAGAAGGAAATCTTCAACCTTGCAGCTGAGCAATTTGATATGAATCCATCGACGACGCTCTACGTTGGAGATTCTTATGACAATGATGTCATGGGTGCCTTCAATGGTGGCTGGCATTCTATGTGGTTTAACCACCGTGGACGTAGCCTCAAACCAGGTACTAAGCCAGTCTTCGACTTGGAAATCGACAATTTTGAGCAACTCTTTGGAGCGGTAAAAGTCCTTTTCGACCTTCCAAATAATAAATATATCTTTGATATCAATGATAATGAAAATCCAGTCCTTCAACTAGGTATCAATAATGGTCTTATGATGGCGGCTGAACGTCTTCTTGAGAGTAATATGAGTATTGATAAAGTGGTTATCCTTCTTCGTTTGAATGTGAACCAGGAAAAAATCCTTCGTATGAAATATGGAAGATAATAGAGCGGCCTCGTATGGCCGTTTTATTGTCTAGAACGTGAGATAAGGAGTTTGAAAATGGTAGAAATCAACAACTTAAAACATGATATTGAAGCACTAAGTGCTGAACGTGATGCTTTGAGAAAAGAGGTAGAAGCTCTCGAAGCCAAACGTGACGATCTCTTCGAAGGTATTAGAGATGCAGAGCAGATGAAGGGCGTTGCTTGGGATTCCTATTATGCATTAGTAGACCACCTTAATGCTGAAGAAAAGCAAAGAGGGTTTGCTAACAACTATTGGGAACATGTACACAGAACGGTCCAAATAGAAATGGAATTTGTTTTGAGTCGTGGTCTTCGTTTTAAGCGTTTATTGTCTGAGGGACAGTATGAACTTGTCTCACAGGAACTAGACGTTTTTGAAAAGGAATTGGATGACTTGGCCCGAGGCTTTGGTGTAGAATTAGACCGTTTGCCAGAGGAACCGAAGTGGAAATAATGGAAGTGAAGCTCTTAAAGCAATCGATTTAAGAGCTTTTTGAGTGCTAAAAAGCGACCCTTGTTAAGGATCGCTTGTCTTATGAAGTCAGTCGCTGATTTAGCTGATCTTGTTTTGTTCATCCATATAGGACGTATCATTCCAACATTTAAGAGTGAAGTGCTCGAAATCATTGGTTTCGAGAATAGTGACAGAAGCATTGTCAAGACCGCCTGCCTTACGAAGAAGACCAGGTTCAAAACCAAGGAGGGTACGGATAGAAGCCGTCAAGTTAGCTCCGTGACCGACGATGAGGACATTTTTAGCATCACTATCTTTAAGTGTTTTAACAAATTCGGCCACACGTTTGGTTGTCTGGTAGACAGACTCAGCTTGGAAGTCATTAGCACGGAAGTTGGCTAGATTATGACGGAAAGCATCCATTTCTTTTGGATAGATAGCCTGAACGAGTGCAATTTTTTGCCCTTCCAGTTTACCAAGTTGCCATTCACGCAGAGCTTTAGTGTAGGTAACTTTAGCTTTAGGCTTTTGAGACTCCATGATGAGTTCAGTGGTTTTTTTAGCACGTGGTAGGTCACTTGAGAAGATCAAGTCAAAATGTGTGTCACTGAGATAGTGACCTAACTCACGTACTTGTTCGATAGATTCTTTAAGCAAAGGCGAGTCTCCCTTTGCGCCTTGAAGTCGGCCTTCCAAGTTCCACTCGGTTTTACCGTGACGTACAAAATACAGTTTCATGATTACTCCTTAATATCAGCAAATTCAGCATTAACAAAATCAGCAAGATCTTGACTATTGATACGGATAGAACGCCCAATTTCCCCCGCTGAGACAATAAGGAAGCCAGCTTCTTGGGCAGATTGATCGATATAAATAGGGAAATTGTGCTTTTGGCGAATTCCCACTGGGTTGTTAGCTCCGTGAACATAGCCAGTTGTTTTTTGGAGATCCTTTTGTGGAATCATTTGAACCTTCTTGTTCCCTGAAATTTTAGCTAATTTCTTTTCAGACAGGTGTTCGGTGATAGGGACGATGCCGATGACTGGTCCTGTCTTATCTCCCTTAAGGGCGAGGGTTTTATAAATGCTCTCACGCGCCACATCTTCTGGAAGCTCCCCTTCTAAACCATTGAAGGATAAGCTATCATGGTCAATATTAGCTTTATCAAGAATTTGGTCAACCAAGGTCTTCTTGACTTTGCCTTTCTTAGCCATTGTCATATCTCCTTTTAAAGTTATACATTTCTACCATCCATTATAACACATTCATCCGAGCACGCCTAAGCCAATTTGACAAGAAGAAAACCAGTGCCTTAGACACTGGTTTTTACTGACTACTAGATGAACTTGTCGAAGTAGTTTTCTTATTTTTAGTTGGTTTTTGCTTAATCTTACCAAAGAGTTTTTCAAAGGTTTTACGTTTGTTTTTCTCAGGATTGATTAGGTTAAGATCTAGGATATTATCGAAACCAGGCAGGCTTCCTTGTGACGTATACTGGTGAAGGTCATAGTCGATTTCAGTATTTGGTAGAGCCTCATAATAACCAGAATCGGTACCGTAGGCTGGAATCCAAACAGCATCAAAGTTTTTAGTTGAAACTTCTTGCTCAAGCATGAAATAAGCACCAATATAGAGACCAACGTTTTCAGCTCCTAGACGTTTGAGCTCAGCGAGAAAGGCTTGGACACCTTGCTCCATGTTGGACATGGTTTCTTCTTCAACGTCGATCCAGTAATAAGTAGGTTTGTATGGAGAAGCATTTTTGTAGAAAATACGAGCTTCTTCCTTCATCTCTTTAACAGAAGTACCTTGAGCGTAGGAATAGACGGCAACTGGAACGTCACGTTTTTTGAGTTCTTTGATATGTGTTTTAAAAGATTTGTCGACCCCATTCGAACTAGCGGCATTGCTATCCTTACTAATCTGTGATCCACCGAAGACGCGGATAATAGCACCAGAAATATGATTTGACAAGACATCGTAATCGATATCCTGAGGTAGTTGCCACCCCGAAAGGTCGATAATGGGATTGAGTATCAGCTCCTCGTCGGAACTGCTAGATGTACTACTGGTTGTTGTTTTTGGTGTAGTAGCATAAGGAAGAGCAGATTTCACGTTTTGTAGATGCGCCTGCTGTTTGGACGTATTGTGAATATTTGCAATAACTAATGCTAATCCTAAAAGAGCTAGAACCACGTAAACAACGATCGGTTTTATTCTTTTTCTCATTACTCCCATTCTACCTTAAATACTGCAAAAATGCAAAATAGAGTGTTTGTAAATTCTGTGAGAGATATTAAAGTGACTGATGTTCAAAAAGCCTTTGTAGTGCTGACTTAGGCACATTTTATGAATAAGGATGTTTCGAGCTAGTCTTGAATTAAGTGAATTTTTCATTTATTAAAGCAAAAAATTTAGCTTAAAAGTCAGTTTCCTCCTTGAAACTAGCGCCACTAGTGGCATCCGACCAGGCTACAAGAGCTTGAGCAGAGTTATCTAGATAGGTTTTGAGAGGCTGCTTCAAATCATAGATGGTCTCCCAAAATCCCAAGACATTTCCATCTTTGTCTATAGCAGCTTGGTAGGTTTGGATGAGGACTTGATCAAAACTGTCAGTTGGAATCTGATAACTTCTTTCTTTGGTAGGAGAGGCTAGCACTTCAGACATGATCCAATCAGGTAGATTTTCAGACTCACGGGGGAAGAAACTACCGTCAGCGCCACCATTGTCATAGAGAAAGTTTCCTTGGGCATCATAGGCTGCTAATTTATAGGGCAGGTGATTCAGTAGTGTTTTTAAATCATTCATACTTTCATCATAGCTTCTTTCATGCAAAATGGCAATGCATTGGATTGGAGACAATACTATCGTAGGATAGTATCAGTTTGTCCAAGGATAGTAGTATCTCTTGTAGCATTATCAGGGTATAATAAAGTAAAAGAAGACTCGAGGTGAAAACATGTCAAAACTTATTTTTCTAGATGTTGATGGGACCTTGGTGGATTATCATAACCGCATTCCAGAATCAGCAGTAAAGGCTATTCGTCAGGCCCGTGAAAAGGGCCATCTGGTCTATGTTTGTACTGGTCGTAGCAAGGCAGAAATGCAGCCAGAATTATGGGAAATTGGCTTGGATGGGATGATTGGTGGTAATGGCTCTTATGTGGAGCATCATGGACAGGTCCTTATGCATGAGCTGATTTCTAAGGAAGATGCGGCTAAGATTGTGGATTGGTTGACCCAACGTCATCTAGCTTTTTATCTTGAGAGCAATAATGGTCTATTTGCTAGTCCGGATTTTCGGGAGCGGGCACGTGAGACACTTAAGACTTACGCTATTCAAAAGGGGCAGTCAGAAGAGTCTGTCGCTGGTAAGGAACCAGAAGATTTTCTTCATGGCCTTCAGTATGGTGGGGAACTCTACCGTGATGACCTAAACAAGGTCAGTTTCGTTTTAGAATCCTATCAGGACCATCTAGATTCAAAAGAAGCTTTTCCACAGCTTGAAGCCCATACTTGGGGAGGTCGAGGTGAGACAGCCTTGTTTGGTGATCTAGGTGTTAAGGATATTAACAAGGCCCATGCCATCGATGTCCTTTTGGAACATTTGGGGGCTGAGCGTTCAGAGACCATTGCTTTTGGCGATGCCAAGATTGATATCCCTATGTTGGAATACTGTGAGGTTGGGGTTGCCATGGGAAATGGTGGGCCAGAAATCTTGGCTATGGCAGACTTTGTAACAGACGATGTTGAAGCTGATGGCCTCTACAAGGCTTTTGAGAAATTGAGTTTATTGCAATAGAAAAAACTGAGTTCCGTTTGGGAGCTCAGTTTGTATTTTATGCTGGTTTACGACCGATAAATTTTTTCAAGAGGTACAAGAGATAGCCGACAGCGATATATCCGGCACTGATGACTAGGACATTTACCAAGACCTTGTTCCAACCAAATTTATTGACATTGATAAAGAAGTAGGCGAAGGGGCTATCTTTGGCACCTGGGATTGGGAGTTTTAGAACCAAGCCATTTAGAAGGGCGAAGGCAAAGTAAGACAGAGGGACCACTGACCAGTAAATTGGCTCACGGAGACGGTAGGCTTTCTTAGCATCGAAAATTAGGGTATCAAGCACCAATCCCCAAGGGACAATATAGTGAACCAAGAAATTGCGGAGGGTCCAGAATTTCTCAGGTTCTGTAATAGGAGCTAGCAAGATGTGATAGATAACTCCAGTGATGAGGATGGCCATGGTTACGCCACCCTTGTAACGCAAGAGTTTTGTGTTAGTCGTCGCATCCCCTTTTTTGAAGTCATAGATGATAAAGAAAATCAAACTAGAAAAGACGAGGATATTGGACAAAACGGTGTAGTAGAGCAACATGCCCCAACCATCGTCATGGATTTGGATAGAGACTCCTACAAGTCCACAAAGAGCTAGTAAAATACGGTAAAATCGTGAAATAGTCATAAGCTTCCTTTTCCTAATAAATAATCTCTCTTATCATATCACATTTTTCACTAACAATTTTTTGAAAATTCTAGTAAAATCAAAGTAAGAAAGACTTCAAGGAGATTACTATGTCCAATCTAATCGATTATCTTGAAAAGGTTAAGGATATGCCTTTTGACCAAGAGCCACTTAATATCTTGGATAAGGTTTGTATCAATGAAATTGGCTACCTGACTTATGAAAAATGCCTCACAGCAAGTGATTTACAGAAAACCATCAATTTACATGACTATGCCGAGGGTAAAGAGCTAAATCCTGAGTATACCTTCATGGTGACTAAGGAACGGGTAGATTTGGCTGAAGCCATGGTCAGGTCGAAGCGTTTCGCTGGACTTAATCTAAGTGACTACTGTAGTGTCTTGGACAAGGAAGTCGAAAAGCAGTTTGCAGCCATGATTTTTAGCCTGCCTGAACTGGACTACCAGCAGATTGTTTTTCGTGGGACAGATGATAGTGTTATTGGCTGGAAGGAGGATTTTCAGCTGACCTACAGTCGGGAAATTCCTGCCCATCGCTCAGCTATTGCCTTTCTGTCTGAGCACTTGCCAAACCTTAGTGGCTATATCGCTGTTTCTGGACATTCCAAGGGTGGTAATCTTGCCCTCTATTCGGCTGTTCAAGGCTCGACTGCTCTACGCGAGCAAATAGCAGAGCTATTGCTTCTGGATTCTCCGGGATTGATGAAGCCCCTCTTAGAGAAGCCTTCTTACCAAGAGTTAAAAGCCAGGATGACAGTTATTAGACCTCAAGATTCTGTTGTGGGGGTTATGCTCTATTGGGATAGGCCTGCCCAGCTAGTCGCAGCAGAAGGCATTGGATTTGCTCAACATAACGCCTTGACTTGGGAGGTTGACCTAGAAGCAGGAGATTTTGTTTATGAGGACCAGCCAACAGAGTTGAGTCAACGTTTGGAAGAAACCTTCCAAGAGTGGATTGAGACCTTGCCCAATCAAGAACTCAAGCAGGTCTGTGATTTGTTCTTTGATACCATTCTTGATTCTGGAATTGAGAGTCTAGACGATATTAGTATCAAAACTCTCCCTAAGTTAGGTCAGTTGTTGCAAGAATTTGGCAATCTTACTGACCAACAAAAAAAGGTTCTTCAAGATGGTTTCAACCAATTACTCTCGATATTTTGGAAGTCAGGAAATAAAAAATCTACCCTACCCAAGCTTGAACTTCCTGATTTTATCAAGAAGTTGAGTGAATTGACAAATAACGATTAGGGTAAGCTGAACTATAGGAGTGGAGGATATCATGCCTAAAAACGTACTTATTACAGGAGCAACATCAGGAATTGGCGAAGCAACGGCGCGTGCCTTTGCTAAAGAGGGAGAAAATCTCATCCTAACAGGTCGCCGTGTGGAGCGTCTTCAAGCCTTGAAAGAAGAGCTCCAAGCAACCTATCCCAATCAAAAAGTTTGGACTTTTGCATTGGATGTTACCGATATGGACATGATCAAGGATGTTTGCCAAGCCATTCTCAAAAGTGTGGGGCAAGTCCATGTTTTAGTCAATAATGCAGGCCTGGCACTAGGCCTAACAGCCTATCAAGATTATGAAGAGTGGGATCTGCTGACCATGCTCGACACCAATGTCAAGGGCTTGATGATGGTGACACGTCAGATTCTACCAAGCATGGTTGCTGCCAATGAGGGACATATCATTAATATGGGCTCTACGGCGGGCATCTATGCCTATGCAGGTGCAGCTGTGTATTCAGCTACAAAGGCCGCAGTGAAAACTTTCAGCGATGGTTTGCGTATTGATACCATTGCCACAGATATCAAGGTGACAACCATTCAGCCCGGTATCGTTGAGACCGACTTTTCACAAGTGCGCTTTCACGGTGACAAGGACAAGGCAGCTAAGGTTTATCAAGGTTTGGAAGCTCTCCAAGCCCAAGATATTGCGGATGCTGTCCTCTATGTCACCAAGCAACCACGACGCGTCCAGGTTTCAGACATGACCATTATGGCTAACCAACAAGCCACAGGGTTTACGATTCATAGGGGGAAATAAATAGATGATAAAAACATGGCACCAAGCTGTGTTTTTTGTTTGAATTTTCCCAAAACTATGAAAGAAACCGTGAAAATGCTATAATGTAAGGGATTACGACAGTATTGAGGTAACAAAATGAAGGAATTAATGAATAGAATCAATCAATTTAGAGATGAACGTGATTGGAGAAAGTTTCATAATGAAAAGGATTTAGCTATCTCTATATCATTGGAAGCAAGTGAACTCCTAGAGTTGTTTCAATGGAAAAAATCAGAAGAAGTAGTTGAAAAGTCACTACAAGAAATCAGAGAAGAGCTTGCGGATGTTTTTATTTATTCTTTTATGATGGCAGATAACTTGAACCTGGATGTAGAAGAAATTATAAAAAGTAAACTTGATTTGAACGAACAGAAATATCCTGTTGAGAAAAGTCGAGGAAGTAATAAAAAGTATAATGAGTTGTAGTGGTGGAAGATGGACATAGAATTATATTTTGAAGATAAAAGCTTTATCGAGCAGAATTTCGAATTGAAAGAATTTAATCTAATTTCAACGAGTTACATTAAAGATTATCCAATATTATATATTTTGTATAGGGATAAATCCGAAGCTTATATTGGTCAGACGACGAATGCAAGAAATCGTATGAAGAACCACTTAAAGAATCCAGTTAGACGAAAACTTAAGAGGGTTCTATTAATAGGGCATGATAAATTTAATCAGTCTGCAACATATAACATTGAGACTAATCTAATTAACTATTTTTTGGCAGATGGAATTTTTAAATTACAAAATAAAAGTCAAGTTTCTTCTAATCAGGTAATTCATAACTACTATCAGAAGCAATATTATAATGAAGAGGTCTTTCAAAAACTTTGGGACAAGTTAAGGCAAAAAGGTCTCGCTAGGAATAGCAGTGATGTTATTCAAAATAAAGATGTGTATAAACTTTCACCTTTTCATCAATTATCAGATAGTCAATATGGAGTTAAAGAACAAATCATTGATTATTGTCGTAGAAATTTGAAAAAACTAAAAGAAGGTGAACACAAAGTTTTCTTAGTTAAAGGAGAGGCTGGTACAGGAAAGAGTGTTGTATTGTCTTCTCTATATAACGATCTTTGTAATTTATCAAGTGATAAAGATGAAGGAGATAAAGAGTCAGGATTATATAAAACAGTTAATCGTTTATTGGTGAATCATTCGGAGGTTTTAAAAACCTATCAAACTATGTCCAAAAGTTTGCCTAATATGAAGAAAAAAGACATTATGAAACCAACATCCTTCATTAATAGTGTTGATAAGGAGAAAATTACCAAGAGTGATATAACATTAGTAGATGAGGCCCATTTACTTTTAACTAGTAGAGATGCGTATAATGGGTTTCATTATGAAAATCAGTTAGAAGAAATTATTAAACGATCAAAGATTACTATTGTTATTTTCGATCCTAAGCAGGTTTTAAAATTGAAATCCTATTGGGATGAACAGACAATGGATAGCATTATGTCTAAATATGATACTGAAACTCTATACTTAAAGGAACAGTTTCGAATGAATGCTTCAGATGAAATTATTGAATGGATTGATAATTTTGTTGAAAAGACAATACTACCCTTGCCTAAACCAACAGAAACTTTTGATTTTCAAATTTGTAAGTCTTCTCAAGAACTTTTTGATAAAATTACAGAGTTAAATAAAAAAGATAACTTATCTCGCTTGGTAGCTACATTTGATTTTACTCATAAGAAAGATGGAGAAGAGTACTACGTAGATGAAGAGGGAATTAATTTACCTTGGAATCTTGCGACTAAAGGTGTTTGGGCTGAAGATCCTGAGACGTTAAAACAAGTTGGGTCAATTTATACTGTTCAAGGATTTGACCTAAATAATGTAGGTGTTATTCTTGGTCCATCTGTTAGTCTTGATGAGGAAACAAACTCCATAAAAATTTTACAACATAAATACAAGGATAAAGGAGCCTTTCAAATTCCGCAAGAATTTGAAAAGAATTCTTCTAAAGAAAATGCAGATTCATACAAAGAAGAAATAGTATTAAATTCAATCAATATTCTTATGAAAAGAGCTATAAAAGGCTTATATATATATGCTATTGATAGTAAACTTAACGACTATTTACTGAAATTGAAAAGAGATATGAAATTATAAAATTCACATGCTTCACCGTCTTCATGGAACTACTCCAGAAGCAGACGAAGAACTCAAGGCTTTTGTGAAAGCATTTAAGGGGTAGTTGCAAGCTTTCATTTACTTTTTCCGAATAGTAGAAGTAGAGGGGCCAACCCTCTATTTTTTCTTAAGGAGAGGTAAATGGAAAAAAGACACAAGCATGTCTCACCGACCTTGGATATCATGGCTAAGAAGATTTTCAGCCTGCCTGAAGTGACGGTGGCATTTATTCGAGATATTTTGGATTTGGATGTTGTGGATGCTCAGATTTTGGAGGGGACACAGCTTCATAAAAAGGACTTTGACGAGGATGAGCTCTTTTCAACCTCGGTGGATGTTCGAGCTAAGTTGAATGATGGAACTGAGGTTATCATTGAGATTCAGGTGCGTAAGGAACATTATTTTCTCAATCGTTTTCATTATTATTTGGCTAACCAGCTGGTGGAAAATGTGCAACAATTACGTCAACAAGGACAGACGCATAAGATGTATGAGCAGATGGAGCCGGTCTATGGTATAGCTATCTTGGAGAAGACCTTGTTGCCAGATGAGGAGTCCCCGATTAATACTTATTGGATGGCAAATAGTCGGACGGGCAAGCCTTTGTGTTCTTTCTATAAGGATGGGAAACGGCAAAACCTTCTTCAGATTGCCTTTTTAGAGTTGGATAAGTATAATAAAGGTAAACATATTACGGATGAAGGGCGGCAGTGGCTAGAGTTTTTTGGAAATCTCCCATTTTCTAAGGAACCTAGTCAAGCGGTCACGCATGCCGATTCATTACTGGATTCATCCAGCTGGACACAGGAGGAAAAGGCGATGATTGATGAACGCATACGTATTCAAGAAAATTATGACATGACTATGGAAACAGCTATCGATGAAGCACGTGAGGAAGGTTTGGAACAAGGGTTGGAACGAGGCCGTCATGAGGGACAATTAGAACTGATTCGCAAGATGCTCTCAAAAGGCCTGTCACTAGAGGCAGTATCAGATGTTACTGGTTTATCGGTTGAAGAACTAGAGACATTGTTATCGTAAGAATCAGTTAGGAATAAATATTTATTTGAAAAGTCAGAGGCAGTTTTTGTCTCTTTTTTTATTTTTGGGTATTTAACATTTGTAATACTAAAACATTCGGAAAATAATACTTTGAATCGTAAAATTAAAAAAGACTGTCAAACGTTTGACAGAAATCTGAGAAAACAGATTTAAAACAATTTGATTGTTTTAGCCGATAGATCTTGCTAAATAAGGATTGGAGGGAAATTAGATGTTTGTCTTTCTTACACGTGAAAGAAATTACCTTTTTGTGCGACATTTTTAGACTATAATTTAGAAATGAATAACTGAACTTTCTAATATGACATTTTTGTTAAGGCCTTGTTAAAATGGATTACTTAGCCTTTTATTTTGTGTTCTCATGACTTATAATTTGTTTTGGTTTGTTTTGGATTAAAGAAACAACAGCATCATTAAGTACATCAAATATTTAAGAGTCTCTGTTTTTAGTTCGAGAATAGCTTAAAACTAAAATGGAGAGATTGTGAAAAAAAGTATCGGGAGAATTAACTTGTTTAGAGAAAGTAAAACAAAACCAAAGTACAGCATCCGAAAATATTCCATTGGGGCAGCATCGGCTTTGATTGGCTTCATGGCCCTTGCCAATGGGCAAGCAGTTCAGGCTGACGAGGCACAATCGATTAGTGACTTGACTGATGCTTCAAATCAAGCGCAGGCCCCTCAAGCGGTTTCAACAGCTCAGTTGGCGACTTCAGAGCTAGCATCAGAGAGTGTGCAAGCTTCTCAGCCTGCCAATATTATGCCGTCTCAACCTCAGGTAAGGACTGTTCAAGCAGCTGAGCAGACTCCGACCATCGATCAAGTGATTGAGACAGGCACCTCTCAAAATCAAGGAACGTCAGCAAATGTCTTAACCAATGCGACTGAGGGTCAAGGACAAGGCAAGGAGTATAACACAGATGCCTACGGTGCCAAAATGCCTTACACGACTCATGAAGCAGAAAATGCGACTATCGAAAATGGAGCTACAATCCAACAGTCAACTGACATGGAATCTACGGCCGTGGAAGCGACGAACCAAACTTATGTCGAGCTTCCTAAAAAAGATGCAGCAGTTACTTTCAATGTCACCGAGCCAGCCAATGCTTTGAATGTGCGTTATACAATACCTGATGGTGCATCAGGTCAGTTGGATGTGCAGGTTAATGGTTCAAGCGTTGGTAATCTTGATTTGTCATCTCACTCAGCATGGCAGTACCTTAAAGGTGACCACGAATATGATCAAGTCGTTGATGGATCAAGTGCACGCTTCCGTTTTGATGAGACACGTCTTCTCCTCAAGGACATCCAATTGAAATCTGGTGATAAGATTTCTTTGGTTAAGAAGAAAGATGACAATGTCACTTATGGTATTGATTTTATTGAGCTAGAACAGGCTCCAGCGCCAGTTGCCCAAGGTGAAAATAGCATCAGTATTGTGGATAAGGGTGCATCTGCCAATGATGATAGTGATGACACAGCTGCCCTACTTGCGGCTGTTGAGGAAGCTAAAGCTAGCGGAAAATCTGTCTATATTCCAGAGGGACGTTTCAATTTCGACAAACAAGTTAATATCGAAGCTGATAATCTAAAAATTTCAGGTGCTGGTGTTTGGCATACACAACTGCACTTTACAAGTGATAAACGCTATGGTGGTGGAATTGTCTTCGGTCATAATAGTAATGGTATTGAGTTGAGCAATCTTTATATGGATTCCAACTTGACCTCTCGTTATAACGAGGATGCACAGTACAAGGCTATTTCGGGAACACTTGGCAAGGATTCGAAAATTCATGACATCTGGGTTCAGCATTTTGAAGTTGGTATGTGGATTGGAGACTACGACCAGACGGGAAATATGAAGTATACGGACGGTCTTGTTATTGAAAACGCTCGTATCCGTAATAACTTGGCTGATGGTATTAACTTTGCTCAAGGAACCAAGAATTCAACGGTAAAAAACTCTAACATCCGTGGGAATGGTGATGATGGTTTGGCTATCTGGTCAAGTATTTCAGATGGGACAAATGCCGCAGCCGAGGAAAATAATAAATTCCTCAACAACACCATTGAATCAGGCTGGCGTGCGGCTGGTATCGGTATTTTTGGTGGTAAGGGTCATGAAATCTCAGGAAACCTCATCAAGGACGTCTTTGCTGGAGCAGGTATTCGTGTGAACACAGTCTTTGCAGGTCACAATTTTGACCTCAATGATTCTGGAATTAAGATTCATGACAATACCATTCTACGTTCAGGGACAACTAATGACCTCTATAACCTCCATCGTGGTGCGATTGATTTCCAACAAGTTCGTGGAACAATCAAGAATGTCGATGTCTACGATAATAAACTATTGAATACCTTGGCTGATCCAGTGATTACTAAAAACTTTGAGATGGGTGACAATGGTAATGGAGAAATCCGTATATCAAATAATACGATTGACAATAAGGCGACGATTGTTGGAGCTGTTTCAACAGTTTCTCCAACAAAGTCTGAGCCAAAGCCAGTCAATAATCCAGTCTCTGAGACTTCAGCATCAGAAACACCAAAGAGTGAAGCAGGATCAAGCACCCCAGTTTCCGAAGCATCAAACAGTGAAGTGGCATCTGAGACTTCAGCATCAGAAACACCGAAGAGTGAAGCAGGATCAAGTACCCCAGTTTCTGAAGCATCAACTAGTGAAGTGGTATCCGAGACTTCAGAATCAGAAACACCAAAGAGTGAAGCAGATTCAAGTACTCCAGTCTCTGAAGCATCCAATAGTGAAGTAGTTTCCGAAACTTCGGCATCAGAAACACCAAAGAGTGAAGCAGGATCAAGCACCCCAGTTTCCGAAGCATCAAACAGTGAAGTGGCATCTGAGACTTCAGCATCAGAAACACCGAAGAGTGAAGCAGGATCAAGTACCCCAGTTTCTGAAGCATCAACTAGTGAAGTGGTATCCGAGACTTCAGAATCAGAAACACCAAAGAGTGAAGCAGATTCAAGTACTCCAGTCTCTGAAGCATCCAATAGTGAAGTAGTTTCCGAAACTTCGGCATCAGAAACACCAAAGAGTGAGGAAAGTTCAAGCACTCCAGTTTCTGAAGTATCAACTAGTGAAGTAGTTTCTGAGACCTCAGCATCAGAAACACCAAAGAGTGAGGAAAGTTCAAGCACTCCAGTTTCTGAAGTATCAAACAGTGAAGTAATTTCCGAGACTTCAGTTTCAGAAACACCGAAGAGTGAAGCAAGTTCAAGCACTCCAGTTTCTGAAGCATCAAACAGTGAAGTAGCTTCCGAGACTTCAGTTTCAGAAACCCCAAAGAGTGAGGGAGGTTCAAGCACTCCAGTTTCCGAAGCATCTAACAGTGAAGTGATCTCAGAGTCTTCAGTTTCAGAAACACCAAAGAGTGAGGGAGGTTCAAGCACTCCAGTTTCTGAAGCATCAAACAGTGAAGTAGCTTCCGAGACTTCAGTTTCAGAAACCCCAAAGAGTGAGGAAAGTTCAAGCACTCCAGTTTCTGAAGTATCTAACAGTGAGGTAATCTCCGAGACTTCAGCATCAGAAACACCAAAGAGTGAAGCAAGTTCAACTGCTCCAGCCTCTGAGTCACCAAAGAATGAGGCAACTTCAGTAGCTTCATCTACTAGTCAGGTTGACGTAGTAATTACTTCTGACAGCCCAGAGAAATCTCCAACTTCAGAAAGTACACAAAAGGATCCGATAAGCGAGGTTTCTTCAGAAGTTATTGAAAAAGGTTCAACAAGTCAGGTTGACGTCAAAGTTTCCGAAGCACCAACAACAGCAAGTACATCTGAAGTTGTCAGCATTTCGCCAAATAGTCAGGTCGCTTATAACAATGATCTAAAAACCCCTATAACAAGCAGTCAGCTCGCCTCAGAAGCTATTCGCTTTAATTCTCTGTTGAATGAGAAATCTGTGGATGTGATTGCAAGTAAAGTCACGGCGGTTATGGCATCTGAAACATTAGCCTCAGAAGCGGCATCACTTACAAGCTCTGAAGGTGTAGCCAAAGAGATTAGCAATGATTTGTCAGAATTGGCGGAAAGCAAGAAGGATGAGACACCTAAGAATGTCGCCCGTATTGATAAAACAACTGAGGCAAACCAGGTTGCTAAGGGTTCTGAAAGTCAAGCTAGCACCTCAAAAGAAAAAGGTAAGTCTAATACGACAACGGTCTTCCTTCTTGTCGGAGTTGCTGCGGCACTAAGTATATCTACAGTTTACCTTACAAAACAAGGTAAAAAAGCAGGTAAATAATAGGTAAGAAGCATCCAAGAAAATGGATGTTTCTTGTTTTTTAAGCAAGTTCTAAGATGGCTAATATCATTATTCTTTATTTTTAATCATCCACTTTGATTTGGTCCTGTATAATTAAAGTGATAAGAAATTAAGGAGTTAAGATAATGAAAGAAAAAAGAAATAGTAGGATTCGTTTATTTGCTCTTCTTGTTTTAGTATTTACTTTAGGATTCGGATTTTCAGTTGATTCTAGTAAACAATCTTTGGCTGTGAGCTCTCAAGTGGTTCAAGCGGATGAGAACAATGGTATCTTGGCTTTTAATGGTCAAAAACAGTTTGTCATGGAGGAGAAGGACCAGCTAGGACGTGCCCACAGTGCTCATATACAGTTACAAGATAAGGACGAGCCAAAGAATAAACGCCCCGGTAAAATAAAATATGATCCTGTAGGATGGCATAACTATAAGTTTTATTATGGTGATGGTAAATCAAAATCTTGGTTAATGAATCGAGGACATTTGATTGGCTATCAGTTTTCTGGTGTCAATGACGAGGGCAAGAATTTAGTACCTATGACTGCCTGGTTGAACTCTGGAAATTATAAAGGAACTGACGAAGGTAATCAGTCAGGCATGCTTTATTACGAGAATCGCTTGGATAACTGGCTGGCACTCCACCCTAACTATTGGTTAGATTATAAGGTAACAGCTATCTACAGTGGAGACGAGTTGTTGCCTCGTCAAGTGGAACTTCAGTATGTTGGTATCGATAGTTCTGGAAATCTCTTGGAAATTAAACTTGGTGGAGATAAGGAGACCCTTGATAGTCAGGGAGTTACACATGTTGTCTTAGATAACCAATCACCAAATGCAGAAATCAATTATGCAGATGGGACAGCAACAAATACGGTAACTGAATTTACTGAAGCACCATCTGAGCCTAGTTCTGAGAGTTCACAGGTGACTGAACAACCAAGTTCTGAGCCAGAGCCTGTGCAACCTGCACAAGAAGAAAGTCGAACAGTTTATGTGGCGCGTCATGGAACAGCAGATGTTTATTGGTATGACATCAATAGTATGCCTAGCAACACCAACAAAGCAAATGTCGTTACTATGACAGAAGCAGATGCCCTAGCCCAAGGCAAACGACACACGTCTAAAGAGTAATAAAAAAAGCTGGACAAGATGTCCAGTTTTTTTGTAAAACGGCTCACATTTTACCACTTTTATCTGAAAATTTGATATACTGAGACTATCAAAATACTTGTAAGAGAAGTCGTACCGACTCTTTTTAAGTATAAGAAAGGAAACTAAATATGATTTGGATTATTATTGCCATTATTGTTGTTCTTGTGATTTTTGTTATTGCAAGTTATAACGGCTTGGTTAAAAGCCGTATGCAAACCAAGGAGGCATGGAGTCAAATTGATGTTCAATTGAAACGTCGTAATGATCTCCTTCCTAACTTGATTGAAACAGTTAAAGGTTACGCTAAATATGAAGGTTCAACGCTTGAAAAAGTAGCAGAACTTCGTAATCAAGTTGCAGCTGCGACTTCTCCTGCAGAAGCTATGCGTGCCAGTGATGAATTGACTCGTCAGGTTTCTGGAATCTTTGCCGTAGCTGAAAGTTACCCTGATCTTAAGGCTAGTGCCAACTTCAGCCAGCTTCAAGAAGAGTTGACGAACACTGAAAACAAAATTGCCTATTCACGCCAACTCTATAACAGTGTGACAAGTAACTACAATGTGAAATTGGAAACCTTCCCAAGCAATGTTATTGCTAAAATGTTTAGCTTTAAGGCTGCTGAATTCCTTGAAACACCAGAAGAAGAAAAAGCTGTGCCTAAGGTTGATTTCAGTGGACTAGGTAACTAATATGTTATTTGATCAGATTGCTCGAAATAAGAGAAAGACTTGGCTTTTGCTCCTGGTCTTTTTCCTCTTGTTGGGCCTTGTTGGTTACGGTGTCGGCTATCTTTGGTTAGGTTCAGGCTTCGGTGGTCTGATTCTTGCTCTAGTTATCGGTTTTATCTATGCCGTTACCATGATTTTCCAATCAACCAATGTCGTTATGGCTATGAATGGTGCACGAGAGGTTGACGAACAAACCGCTCCGAACCTTTATCATGTTGTTGAGGATATGGCTATGGTGGCACAAATACCGATGCCACGTGTCTTTATTGTCGATGATCCTTCAATGAATGCTTTTGCGACGGGATCTAGCCCTAAAAATGCTGCGGTGGCTGCTACGACAGGTCTTCTTGCGGTTATGAATCGTGAGGAACTTGAAGGAGTTATTGGACATGAAGTGAGTCATATTCGCAACTACGATATCCGAATCTCTACCATAGCAGTTGCCTTAGCATCTGCCATTACCATGCTAGCTGGGATGGCTCGTAATATGATGTTCTGGGGTGGAGGCCGTCGTAGAAATGATGATGATCGTAATGGAAGTAGTGGCTTGGAGATTATTCTTCTCATTATTTCTTTGATTGCCATTATTCTGGCGCCTTTAGCAGCTACCTTGGTTCAGTTGGCCATTTCACGCCAGCGTGAATTTTTAGCTGATGCTTCTAGCGTCGAATTGACACGTAACCCACAAGGTATGATTAACGCTCTGCTCAAACTTGATAATAGTGCGCCAATGCAACATCACGTGGATGATGCTAGCGCAGCCCTCTTTATCAATGACCCTAAAAAAGAATCTGGTTTGCAGAAGCTCTTTTATACCCACCCCCCAATTTCAGAACGGGTGGAACGCTTGAAACAAATGTAAAAAAAGTGAGGCTGATGACACTTCTAAGTGTGTTCATCAGCCTCGCTTTTTTAGTTTGCTTCAATGTAAAGATTGCTAGCAACAGTTTCTGGAATTTGAATTTCTTTTCCATCAATATTCAGGCGGTATAGTAGTGTAAAAGGGTCAAAGCCTTTCAAGGTAAAAGTTACTCCAATTTTAAGACCGACAGTTTCCAAATAATGGAGTAAATCAATTTGATCCTGAACTCGACGAAGTACATAGTCTCCAGGAGTTAGGTCTTGTGTAAAAGTCTGATTGTAGATTTCCTCTATGAGCTGACCTGACTTGGGGATTTGCCCACCGTGTGGACAGGTTTGAGGGTAATTGAGTAGGCGGTCAAGCGCATCGATGAAGTGATCAGAGACAGTATGCTCTAAAATTTCAGCCTCTTGATGAATTTGATCACAAGTGTATTGCAAGTGGTCCACCAAAAAGACTTCGATGAGGCGATGTTTCCGATAGAGTTCAGCGACATTGATTTTACCAGTTTTCGTTAGAAGATAGCCCTTGACTTTGTCTTTGATGATGAGGTCTTCTGAAATCAATTTCTTAATCATTTCCGTCACAGCAGGTGGAGACACCTGCATACGGTTTGCGATTTCCTTATTGCTTATTTTGCCTTCTTCAGTACCAATCTCATAGATACATTTGAGGTAGTCTTCTTTGTTAGGTGTCATTTCTCTTCCTTTGAAAATAGTCTCACCTTAGTATAACAGATTTATCATAAGAATACAGAATGTTTCTTAGATAAGATTTTTACTGATTCAAGCCTTGGGTGATTTTATCCAGATTATATTTCATCATGTTGTAGTAGCTGTCACCGTCTTGCCCTTTTTCAGCAATAGAATCTGTAAAGATCTTTGCATAGATAGGAATATTGGTATCCTTAGATACTGTTTTCATAGGGCGTTCATCGACACTAGATTCGACAAAGAGAGCTGGTACCTTTGTTTGACGTAGTTTTTCCACGAGTGTTTTGATTTGGTCTGGTGTGCCTTCTTCTTCTGTATTGATTTCCCAGATGTAGGCAGATGGTACGCCATAGGCTTTTGAGAAGTATTTGAAGCATCCTTCACTAGTGACAATCAGTTTTTTCTCATCGGGAATCTTGTTAAATGTTTCTTTAGCTTCTTGGTCCAGTTTACTAAGTTTGTCAGTATAGGATTTTAGATTCTTTTCGTAGTAGGTCTTGTTTTTAGGGTCCTTAGCAATCAGTTGCTTGGCAATATTTTGAGCATAAATAATCCCATTTTCCAGATTAAGCCAAGCGTGGGGATCTTCCTTACCTTTTTCTGATTGACCTTCAAGGTAAATTACCTTAACACCATCACTAACTGCAAAATAATCTTTATTTTCTGTCTTATGAGCATTCTTGACTAACTTAGTAAACCAAGCATTTCCACCAGTTTCTAAATTGATACCGTTGTAAAAAATCAAGTCAGCTTGCGATGTCTTCTTTACATCATCAGGAAGGGGTTCGTATTCGTGAGGATCCTTACCAACGGGGACAATACTGTGGAGAGTGATTTTATCTCCGGCAATATTTTTGGTGATATCAGCAATAATGGAATTGGTCGTAACGACTCGTAATTTATCCTTGTTACTGCCTTGTTTATTGGTACAAGCTGTTAGAGTAACTACCGCTAAAAGTAGTAGTACTATTGTTGATAGTATTTTTTTCATATTATTTTCATCCTATTTTTTATTGTTTAGAAGTTTTATTCATGCCACTTTGTTTTGGGGCGATGAAAAAGCTGATGAGAAAGAGTAGAGCAGACGTTAATACAATGCTCGAACCAGCTGCAATATTAAAACTATAGCCGATAAAAAGACCTAGAACAGATGCCAGAGCCCCCAATCCTGATGAGAGAAGAATCATTGTTTTTAGGCTATGAACATAAAGGTAGGCAGTGGCAGCCGGTGTAATTAAAAGTGCCACAATAAGAATAGTGCCAACACTCTGCATGGCAGTTACAGAAACCAAAGTTAGAATAACCATAAGTAAGTAGTGGTAGAAGGTGACCTTAACTCCCATAGACTTGGCCAAAATTGGATCAAAGGATGTTAGGAGTAGAGGGCGAAAGAAGATTGTAATAGTTGCTAGTACGAGAAGTGAAACGATAATCGTTATCCACATATCCATGTCTTGTACAGCTAGAATATTCCCGAAGAGAATATGAAAGAGATCTGTGGAACTATTAGCAACACCGATGAGAATAATACCGAGAGCTAGAAAGCTCGAAAAGGTAATCCCAATTGCCGTGTCACTCTTAATAATGGAATTGCTTTTGATAT
Source organism: Streptococcus sp. Marseille-Q3604 (assembly GCF_916619785.1). Lineage (NCBI taxonomy): Bacteria > Bacillati > Bacillota > Bacilli > Lactobacillales > Streptococcaceae > Streptococcus > Streptococcus sp. Marseille-Q3604. The sequence continues at coordinate 20,878 of NZ_CAKAKM010000001.1, forward strand.
AGGTAATCATTGTAGAAGCTAAAAGTCCAAAGATGATAGCTCCTATGAAAAAGTTAATACCCAAGATAAAGGAAATGGCTACCCCAGGTAGAACCGCATGTGAAATTGCATCACCCATAAGTGACATACCTCTTAGAATAATAAAACAACCAACAGCACCCCCGACAATTCCAATAACTAAAGCCGTTATAAGAGCATTTTGTAAGAAGTGGAAATTTAGCAAACCATCAATAAATTCAGAAATCATTTACATCTCCTTTATAAAATAAACTGTTACCGTAGGTTTTACGGAGATTATCCTCATTAAAAACAAGATTAGTAGGCCCACTAGCAATCAGTTTACGATTTAGGAGGATAACTTGGTCAAAATAATGAGGAACTTTGCTCAAATCATGGTGGACAATAAGAATAAGCTTACCTTTGTCCCTAAGCTCTCTCAAGGTGTTCATGATAATATCTTCGCTAACAGAGTCAATCCCTACAAAGGGTTCATCTAATAAAATAATATCAGCCTCTTGTACAAGACAACGAGCGATTAGAACACGTTGAAATTGGCCTCCTGATAATTGGCTTATTTGTCGATGGGCCAAATCATTTAGACCAAGTAGTGTTAAAGCATCTGTGACTTTAGACCAATCACTCTTAGATAGACGTTTAAAGAACTTGGTTTTGGGATAGAGTCCTAGAGAGATGCACTCTCTGACAGTAATCGGAAAGTTAAAATCAATATCAGCCTTCTGTGCAACATAGGAAATACGATTCAATTGCTGACGAATAGGTTGTTTATTGAAAAGGATTTTTCCAGAGTGAGGAATAATACCAATTAATGCTTTAATTAGAGTTGATTTACCAGCACCATTTGGTCCAATAATCCCAGTAATACTAGGTCCCTCCAAGTTTAAGGTGATATTATCCAGAGCTAATGTCTGTTGGTAAGACACATTAATATTTTCAATTTGAATCATTAGCTACCTCCTTGAGTTTAATATACTTTAAAACAAAAGTTAAGTCAAGTTAACTTATAAAATTAATTGAACTTAATTTTATATCGTTGTCAAGATGACAGAGGATAGTGAATGAGAGTACATTTTTTATATCAAATATTCAGCCTGCTCAAACTGTTTGATATTTGGGAGAGGTTACAAGGAACAATATTTTCTTCAATTTGTACGATCTTACTCTGTATTTCAAGAAATCTTTAGTTTTTATTTTTTAAAACTAGTCATATTTCCTTATTTCTGGCATAATAGATATATGAAATTAACGATTCAACGAATGGCTCGGATAGCTATTCTGTCAGCTCTGGCAGTAGGATTACGGTCAGCATTTATAGGATTGCCAAATATTCAGCCTATTACAGCTATGTTTTTTGTGGCTGTTCTTTATTTGGGCTTGGTAGATGGTCTCTTGATTATGGCTTTAACCATGGCCATCTCAGGATTCATCTTTGGTTTTGGTCCTTGGGTCTTTAATCAGATTCTGGCCTTCGGCGTCTTGATGGCTCTTTGGAGTTTGATTGCACCTAGGTTGTCACTTGTTTGGCAGATTGCTTTGGTTACTCTCTTGTCCTTTCTCTACGGAGTTCTCATGGATTACAGTTATGGCCTCCTATTTAAGAGTGGTCTTACCTTTGTTATCTCTGGTCTTCTTTACGACACCTATCATGCAGTATCGACGCTTCTATTCTATCCATTCATCCAGTCTATTTTTAGGAGGTTTTTGAAATGAAAAAAATAGCGACATATATTTTTCTTGCTTTATCACTTGTTACTCTAGCAGCCTGTGGAAAAAATGAGGCAGCTAAACTTACTAGCAGCACAAATAATCATCAGTCTAAGGTTCAAGGTCAAGTGACTTTGATTTTGAAAACAGATAAGGAAAGTAAGAAAAAATCAGTAGAAATCCAAAAAGGTGATACAGTGCTTGATGTATTGGAAGAGGTATATCCTGTTCAAGAAAACGATGGCTTCATCACTGAGATTGATGGTATTTCTCAAGATAAAGATAAGGGAATCTATTGGATGTTTGATGTCAATGGTAAACTTGGTGAAAAAGCAGCCAACCAACTTAAGGTTGAAGATGGCGATGAAATCAAATTCTATCAAGAAAAGTATAATTAAGATTCTGAACTCTGTTTCAGAGTCTTTTTTATAAAGTTCGGAAATAGCCTTGAAAATTTGTTTGAAAAAGTCGGAAAATTGCAAAATAACTGACGATTTAAAGGAAAATAGTTTACTTTTGTTTTAAAAGTGATATGATAAGAGGGTACTACATAAAGTAAGGAGAATAAGGTTTGGCTTTTAACAAATTGGAAAGCAGTAACAACCAGGAAATCATCTCTGAAGAAGTTGGTATCTTGAAAGAATTGTTGGATGATGCAACACGAGGCATGGCTGGAGAGCAAGGTCTCACAACTATCCAACATTTGGTTGAACTTTATGATGAAGGTGACTATGTGGCCCTTACACAAGCCATTTCAGAAATGACAAATGACGATATGGTCGTTGCATCACGTTATTTCTCTTTGTTACCTCTTTTGATTAATATCTCTGAAGACGTGGATTTGGCTTATGAAGTCAACCACAAGAACAATATTGATGAATCTTATCTAGGTAAGTTGTCTGAAACCTTTGATGTTGTCGCTGAAAGTGAAAATGCACGTGACATTCTTGAACATGTCAATGTCGTGCCAGTATTGACAGCCCACCCAACTCAGGTTCAACGTAAAACCATGCTTGAATTGACTAACCACATTCACGAACTTCTCCGTAAGCATCGTGATGTTAAGGCTGGTCTTATCAACAAGGATAAATGGTATGCAGATTTGCGTCGTTATGTAGAAATCATGATGCAAACAGATATCATTCGTGAGAAAAAACTTAAAGTTAAAAACGAAATCACTAACGTTATGGAGTATTACAACTCCTCATTGATTAAGGCGATTACAAACTTATCACATGAATTCAAACGTTTAGCAGTTGAAAAAGGTATCGAACTTGACAATCCAACACCTATTACTATGGGAATGTGGATTGGTGGTGACCGTGACGGGAACCCATTTGTAACAGCAGAAACTCTTAAACTTTCTGCCACTGTACAAAGTGAAGTTATCCTTAACTACTATATTGAAAAAGTTGATAATCTTTACCGTTCGTTCTCCCTCTCATCACGCTTGACTGAGGTTTCAGATACAGTAGCAGAGATGGCGAAACATTCTCCAGATACATCTGTTTATCGTGAAAATGAACCTTACCGTCGTGCTTTCAGTTACATCCAGTCTAAGTTGATTCAGACACTTCTTTTCTTTAAAGAAGGAAACTTTAGCAAGGAAAGAGTTGCTAAACGTCTTTCTGAAAATGTTCGTCTAGGCTCAGCTTCAACGGGTGAAGTAGTAGCTGATTACGTGCAACAACGTCTCAGCCAAAGTCTTCAAGCTGTCTCACAACAAACGACTGAATTTTATGAAACAGCTGAGGATTTCCATGATGATCTTTTGGCAATCAAAAATTCACTTCTTGAAAACGACGATGCTGTCTTAATTTCAGGTGATTTTGAAGAGCTTCTCCAAGCTGTAGAAGTCTTTGGTTTCTATCTTGCTACAATCGATATGCGTCAGGATTCAAGCGTTCATGAAACTTGTGTGGCAGAATTGCTTAAGTCTGCTAATATTGTTGATAACTATAGTGAATTGACTGAGGTTGAAAAGGTTGCGGTTCTTCTCAAAGAATTGCAAGAAGATCCTCGTACTTTGTCATCAACTAATGTGCCTAAGTCAGAAATTCTTGAAAAAGAATTGGCAATCTTCCGTACAGCTCGTCTCTTGAAAGACTATATTGGTGAAGATGTCATCAAACAACATATTATCTCTCACACTGAGAGCGTTTCTGATATGTTTGAGTTGGCTATCCTTCTTAAAGAAGTTGGCTTGGTTGATACAGAACGTGCGCGTGTCCAAATCGTTCCACTTTTTGAAACTATCGAAGACTTGGAAAACTCTAATGATATCATGAAACAATACCTTGGTTATGATATCGTTAAACGTTGGATTAAGAATAGCAATAACTACCAAGAAATCATGTTGGGTTACTCAGACTCTAACAAAGATGGTGGTTACTTGTCTTCAGGTTGGACGCTTTACAAAGCTCAAAACGAATTGACTAAGATTGGTGAAGAACGTGGTATTAAGATTACATTCTTCCATGGTCGTGGTGGTACTGTCGGTCGTGGTGGTGGTCCATCATACGATGCCATTACGTCTCAGCCATTTGGTACTATTAAAGACCGTATCCGTTTGACTGAACAAGGTGAAGTTATCGGTAATAAATATGGTAATAAGGATGCTGCTTACTACAATCTTGAAATGCTTGTTTCAGCTGCTCTTGACCGTATGGTGACACGTCAAATTGCCGATCCAGAAGAATTGGTTGATTTCCGTGAGGTTATGGACGGAATTGTTCACGATTCAAATGTTATTTATCGTGACCTTGTCTTTGGAAATGAACATTTCTACGATTACTTCTTTGAAGCTAGTCCTATCAAAGAAGTGTCAAGTTTGAATATTGGTTCTCGTCCAGCTGCTCGTAAGACTATTACTGAAATTTCTGGTCTTCGTGCGATTCCTTGGGTATTCTCATGGTCACAAAACCGTATCATGTTCCCAGGTTGGTATGGTGTGGGTTCTGCCTTTAATCGCTTTATCCAAGCTGAAGAAGGCAACCTCGAGAAACTTCAACATATGTTTGAAACATGGCCATTCTTCCGTTCACTTTTGTCAAACGTAGACATGGTGCTTTCAAAATCAGATATGAATATCGCCTTCCACTATGCACAATTGGCAGAAAGTGAAGAAGTTCGTAGTGTCTTCAATATTATTTTGGATGAGTGGCAGTTGACTAAAGATGTCATTCTTGCTATTGAAAAACATGATGGCTTCCTAGATGAGAGTCCGTCACTTAAAGCAAGTTTGGACTTCCGTTTGCCATACTTCAATGTCTTGAACTACATCCAAATTGAATTGATTAAACGTCTTCGTAACAATGATTTGACCGATGACGAAATTAGCCTTATTCACATTACCATCAATGGTATTGCAACAGGTCTTCGTAACTCTGGTTAATCAAGTAAAGTTCATCACTTTAGTGGTGAGCTTTTTGTTATGGGAAAATTTCTGTTATAATAGGACCATGATTGCTATGGAAACGATTGAAAAGCTGTCCAAAGAAAAGCTTCCCACGATAACTGTCTTGGCTGGTGAGGATTTAGGGCAGTATAGTCAAGCTAAAGAAAAATTTTTAAAACAAATTGGTTTCGATCCCAGTGACTTGACCTATTCTTATTTTGATATGTCAGAGACTGATTATCAAGATGCTGAGCTCGATTTAGAAAGTATGCCTTTTTTTGCCGATGAGAAGGTGGTCATTTTTGATCATTTCGCAGATATGACTACTGCTAAAAAGTCGTATCTGGATGAGAAAGAGTTGAAGCGTCTTGAAAATTATCTTGAGTCTCCTGTTGAAACAACTCGCCTTGTCTTAATGTCTGCAGGAAAGCTAGATGGAAAGCGTCGTTTAGTCAAACTTCTCAAACGTGATGCCATGGTGCTTGAAGCTAGTCCTTTAAAAGATGCAGAACTTAGAACCTATTTTCAAAAGCAGGCGCATCAAGAGGGGCTTACTTTTGATACAGGAGTTTTTGAGGAACTTTTGATTAAGTCGAATTTTGATTTTTCAGATGTTCAAAAAAACTTAGCTTTTCTAAAGGGATATAAAACGGAAGGGAATATCTCATCACGGGACATTGCTGAGGCCATTCCGAAAAGTTTGCAAGATAACATTTTTGATATGACGCAACTTCTTATACTAGGACAGATTCAGAGCGTTCGTGAATTGGTTCATGATTTACGGCTGCAGGGTGAAGATGAGATTAAGTTGATTGCTGTTATGTTGGGACAGTTTCGTACCTATTTACAGGTTAAACTTTTATCTGCTCAAGGTAAAAGTGAGCAGCAAATTGTTTCAAGTCTCTCAGATTATCTAGGGCGTAAAGTTAATCAGTTTCAGGTTCGTTTCGCACTGAGAGATAGCCGTCCCTTATCAGTAGCATTCTTAAAGATGACGATTAAGATTTTAGTAGAGACAGATTACCAGATAAAAACAGGAACTTTAGATAAAGACTACTTGTTTGATTTAGCACTTTTAAAAATTCTATCAAACCGCTAGAGGTTTAGAGTTTTCTATGATTTTGTAAGCAAAATTTTTGAAAGCTCTACCACTTTGCGGTAAAATGAAGAAAAAATGAAAAGAGGACCTTTACTATGGCAATTATTCTTCCAGACCTTCCTTACGCATATGATGCTTTGGAACCTTACATTGATGCTGAAACAATGACTCTTCACCACGATAAACACCATGCAACTTATGTAGCAAATGCTAATGCTGCTCTTGAAAAACACCCAGAAATTGGTGAAGACCTTGAAGCACTTTTGGCTGATGTGGAACAAATCCCAGCTGATATTCGTCAAGCACTTATTAATAATGGTGGTGGACACCTTAACCACGCACTTTTCTGGGAACTTTTGTCTCCTGAAAAACAAGAACCAACTGCTGAAGTAGCAGCTGCTATTAACGAAGCTTTCGGATCATTTGAAGCCTTCCAAGAAGCTTTCACAGCAGCAGCAACAACTCGTTTTGGTTCAGGTTGGGCATGGCTTGTTGTTAACGATGAAGGTAAACTTGAAGTTGTTTCAACTGCTAACCAAGACACTCCTATCTCAGACGGTAAGAAACCAATCTTGGCGCTTGATGTTTGGGAGCATGCTTACTACCTAAACTACCGTAACGTACGTCCAAACTACATCAAAGCTTTCTTTGAAATCATTAACTGGAATAAAGTTGCTGAGCTTTATGCAGCAGCTAAATAAGTTTAAAATTATCCTCAATAAAAGAGGATAATTTTTTTGTAATATGATTGTAAAATCTCCTTGCTTTTTAGTGAATTATAGCTTAAACTATTATTGTTATGAAAAAAAAGAAAAAACATTCAAGCAAGAAGTACAGTGGAAGTCGCCGAAAAACTAAAGATAAAAAGAAAGATTCGGTAAAACAAGACCTTCAACAAGACGTCAAGAAAGACACTAAAGATACTAAAAAAGATGTCAAAAAAGGCGCTAAAAAGGCCAACAAAAAAGAAGCGAAAAAAGATACAAAAAAGGTTTCTAAAAAATCAGCAGACAAAAAAGTAGCTGAAGAAACAGTAGTACCAGTTGATCACAAGGAAAAAGAAACAAAAACTGAAACCTTGGCACTTAGAAGTAAACGCTCTAAGAGATCTAAATCAAAATCATCTCGTGATGATAAAAAAGCTTATCTTATTTTAGCTTTCCTAGGTGTTCTGGTAATACTTTTGTTTGTTGCCATGCTTGCTTTAGCAGGACGTGGTAAACAAGCCGGTCACACCGGTAGCCTTGGAAATATCTTCGGCTCTAGTTCTAAAGTCACTAAAAAAGAAGACAAAGAAAAAGAGGAAAAGGTAACTCCAACTAATAAATCAGCCGAAGCTAAACAAGCAGTCATGGAAGCAGATGCAGATACCATGAATGGTAATGGATTGTATTATGATTATGCTAACATGACATTGAACCAAGTGGTTGAAGCTTTTATGGCTGACCAAGGTATCGAGTCTAGCCAAATTGCCTTTTCATATAAAAATACCAAGACAAATGAGCAATTCTCTATGAATGATACTCAGCCAATGACCGCGGGATCAACTTATAAATTGCCACTAAACATGCTTGTCATGGATCAGGTTAATAAAGGAAAACTTTCTTTAACTGAACGTTTTGATATTACTAATACTGAGTATGAGTATCAAGGCGAACATGATAATTATGTTGCTGCTTTCGGTGGTTCAATGACTATTCCAGAAATGCAAGAGTATTCTCTTGTTTACTCTGAGAATACTCCAGCCTATGCTTTGGCGGAACGCCTTGGTGGTATGGAAAAATTCTATGGTATGCTTGATAAATATGGTAAATCAAAAGGTGAAGTGAAAACTATCCAAATGCATGGTAATAAGACAACGACGGATTATTACATCCAAGTTTTGGATTACCTTTGGAAACACCAAGATAATTACAAGGATATTCTCCATTACATTGGTGAGTCATTCCCTAATGAGTACTACAAGACATATCTTCCTAATCTGACAATTTATCAAAAACCAGGTTATGTCCGTGAAGCACTTAACGTTGATGCTATCGTTATGGAAGATACACCTTATATGGTTGCAATCTATACACGTTACCTTGGTGGATCAACTGAAAATTCAGATGAAATCAGCGGTTGGGGTCTCCAACAATTAGGAATGCTCTCTTATGTTATTAATGAGTGGCACCGTGTTAATATGAACTAATAAAGAAAGCCGAGTTTATCGGCTTTTTTCTATACAATTGAATAAAAGGTAAGAAGTACAATCCCTAGAAAAAGAAATGGAACAAATGCGATACATTCCTTAAGATTTCTTCGTATAAGGAAGTACGCTAGCCCTAATAGGCAGGCAAGCTCGATAGTTAGAAGTATTTTTGAAAATGGGAAAATAAGTGAGGCACTTGCTAAGTAGAGAAAATCACCTTCCCCAATATTTAGATGTTTTATAAAAGAAAGGAAAGCGAGGATTATCCCTATGGCAAATGTGAGGTAATAGTTGCCCATGAATAGGAGTGGGACTGTTCCAACTATCCAGAACAGAAGTGGATAGGATTTCTGTTTCAAATCAAAAATAGATAAACAAAGGCTGAAGTAAAGAAAGTAGGTTACTTCAAGACTTAAAAAGTTATAGAAATATAGAAGACATATTATCCCACAAAATATTTCCATAAAGAGGTAACGAAAAGGGATAGAAGACTGACATGAACGACATCGAGATCTTAAGAAAAGTTGTGAGAGGATAGGAATCATCTCGGAAAAACGCAACTGATGCTTGCAATGGCTACAGTGACTACTAGGAAAAATAATCGAGTTCTCAGGAAAACGATCACAAACTAGTCCGATAAATGAGCCTAAAGAGGCTCCTAGAAAAAAATAAATAATGCTTAACATACCTAATTATTCGAAAAAGAATGAGAAAAAGCATTTTACTTGCATATTATTTAGAAATATTCTAAAATAAGAGTGTAAATAATAGTAATTCTAAATAAGGAGAATTAATATGGTAGATTCAATTAAAGAAACAATCAATGAAACAGTTAACCAACAAGCTGAAACTCCAACAAATACAAAAACTAAAGCAGTTTTGAATCAAGCAGTTGCTGATTTGTCTGTAGCAGCTTCAATTGTTCACCAAGTTCATTGGTATATGCGTGGTCCTGGTTTCCTCTATCTTCATCCAAAAATGGATGAATTGATGGATAGTTTGAATGCTCATCTTGATGTTATTAGTGAACGTTTGATTACTATCGGTGGGGAACCATACTCAACTTTGGTAGAATTTTCATCTAATTCAGGCTTGACTGAAACTACTGGTACATTTGATAAACCAATGTCTGATCAAATTCAATTATTGGTTGATACATACAAATATTTGTCAGTATTGTTCCAAGTTGGTTTGGATATCACAGATGAAGAAGGAGATGCTCCTTCAAATGATATCTTCACTGCAGCTAAATCTGAAATTGATAAGACAATCTGGATGTTGACTGCTGAGCTTGGACAAGCGCCAGGCTTGAGATAAGCATTTTTGAGTTAAGATGATTGTCAAGAGTTCCTCTAAAAGTGTATAATAGACGTAAAATACTTTTAGAAGAAGGGAGGCGGAGATATGTCTGAGCATCGACGTAGTCTAGGCGTTTATGAAGATGTCCTAAATCAGTTAAAAGCTAAAGGAATTCGGTTGACGGAATCTCGTAAAGCTGTTATTCGCTATTTGATGATGTCTGATCAACACCCTAGTGCAGATGTGATATATTATGATCTTCTCCCTGACAATCCTGGGATGAGTTTGGCGACAGTCTATAACAACCTGAAGGTATTGGTTGAAGAAGGAATTGTCTCTGAAATTAAGGTTAATAATGATAATACAACCTATTATGATTTTATGGGACATGATCACTTAAATATTGTTTGTGAAAAATGCGGTCACATTACCGACTTAGACCTACCGATTCCGTCTTTCAAGGAAGAGGTAGAATCACAAACTGGTTTTCGCATTACTCGTGAACAGATGATATTACATGGGATTTGTCCAAACTGTCAATAACCTGAGTCTTAATGACTTAGGTTTTTTAAGTCTTGAAGTATACAATAATCTGTAAAGGTTTTCAAAACTATCTTGTCATGGCAGAAGCTTTTTGCTAAAATATTGCTATGAAAACTTTATATGACGTTCAACAGTTGTTGAAACAGTTTGGCATAGTGGTTTACCTAGGGAAAAGGCTCTATGATATCGAAATGATGAAGATTGAATTAGAAGCCCTCTACCAGAATGGTTTAGTGGACAAGGACAACTATCTTACTGCTGAAATGATTTTACGACGTGAACATCGCATTGAAATGGAGAAAGAAAATGGCAAAAAAACTCTTAGGAATTGACCTTGGTGGAACAACTGTTAAGTTTGGTATTTTGACTTCGGAAGGTGAAGTGCAAGAAAAATGGGCTATTGAGACAAATACGCTTGAAAATGGTCGCCACATCGTTCCTAACATTGTAGAATCTTTGAAACACCGTTTGGAAATGTATGGACTTACTGCTGAAGACTTCATTGGAATTGGTATGGGATCTCCAGGTGCAGTTGACCGTGAAAATAAAACAGTAACGGGTGCTTTTAACTTGAACTGGGCAGAAACTCAAGAAGTTGGCTCTGTCATTGAAAAAGAACTTGGTATTCCATTCGCTATTGATAATGATGCTAATGTGGCTGCACTGGGGGAACGTTGGGTTGGTGCTGGTGCTAACAATCCAGATGTTGTCTTTGTAACATTGGGTACAGGTGTTGGTGGCGGTGTTATCGCTGATGGTAATTTAATTCATGGTGTTGCCGGTGCTGGTGGTGAAATTGGTCACATTATTGTTGAACCTGAAACAGGATTTGAATGTACATGCGGAAACAAGGGGTGTTTGGAAACTGTAGCTTCAGCAACAGGTGTTGTACGTTTAGCACGTCATTTGGCAGAAGGATACGAAGGGAACTCTTCTATTAAAGCTGCTGTAGATAATGGTGAGCAAGTGACAAGTAAAGATATCTTCGTAGCTGCTGCTGAAGGTGATAAGTTTGCTAATAGCATTGTTGATAAAGTCTCTCAATACCTCGGACTTGCAACAGCAAACATTTCAAACATTCTTAACCCAGATTCAGTTGTAATCGGTGGTGGTGTTTCGGCAGCTGGTGAATTCTTGCGTAGCCGTGTTGAAGGATACTTTACACGTTATGCATTCCCACAAGTTCGCCGTACAACAAAAGTGAAATTAGCAGAGCTTGGAAATGATGCTGGTATTATTGGAGCTGCTAGTCTTGCACTTACAATTGATAACTAATGACAGAAGGTGTGTCTGACCAATTATAGGTGGACAGCACCTTTTTCTTGTTGAAAAACGTTTACAATCAGCTGAGCTCTGCCATTTTGTTGAAAATGTGGTATACTTTAAAAGTTGAAATAAAAATTAAAGAGGAAAAAATGACTAAACTTAGAGAAGATATCCGTAACGTAGCCATCATTGCCCACGTTGACCACGGTAAAACAACACTTGTTGATGAATTGTTGAAACAATCACACACTCTTGATGAGCGTAAAGAGCTTGATGAGCGTGCAATGGACTCAAACGATCTTGAAAAAGAACGTGGAATTACAATTCTTGCCAAAAATACAGCAGTTGCTTATAACGGTACACGTATCAACATCATGGATACACCAGGTCACGCGGACTTCGGTGGAGAAGTTGAACGTATCATGAAAATGGTTGATGGGGTTGTCCTTGTTGTCGATGCCTACGAAGGTACAATGCCTCAAACACGTTTTGTGCTGAAAAAAGCGCTTGAGCAAAACTTGACACCTATCGTTGTTGTTAACAAGATTGATAAACCATCAGCACGTCCGGAAGAAGTTGTTGATGAGGTTCTTGAACTCTTCATCGAGCTTGGTGCCGATGATGATCAGTTGGAATTCCCAGTTGTGTATGCGTCAGCGATTAACGGTACATCATCATTGTCAGATAACCCTGCTGATCAAGAGCACACTATGGCTCCAATCTTTGACACTATTATTGATCACATCCCAGCTCCTGTAGATAACTCAGATGAGCCTCTTCAATTCCAAGTGTCGCTTCTTGACTACAATGATTTTGTTGGTCGTATCGGTATTGGACGTATCTTCCGTGGAACTGTAAAAGTTGGTGACCAAGTTACCCTTTCAAAACTTGACGGAACAACAAAGAACTTCCGTGTTACTAAACTTTTCGGTTTCTTTGGTTTGGAACGTCGTGAAATTGAAGAAGCAAAAGCTGGTGATTTGATTGCCATCTCAGGTATGGAAGACATCTTCGTTGGTGAAACAATTACACCAACTGATGCTGTTGAACCATTGCCAGTTCTTCGTATTGACGAACCAACACTTCAAATGACTTTCTTGGCGAATAACTCACCGTTTGCCGGCCGTGAAGGTAAACACGTGACATCACGTAAGGTTGAAGAGCGTCTTTTGGCAGAGTTGCAAACAGACGTTTCTCTTCGTGTTGATCCAACTGATTCTCCAGATAAATGGACTGTATCAGGTCGTGGTGAATTGCACTTGTCTATCCTTATTGAAACAATGCGTCGTGAAGGATACGAACTTCAAGTGTCTCGTCCAGAAGTTATCATCAAAGAAATTGATGGCGTGAAATGTGAGCCATTTGAACGTGTTCAAATTGATACTCCAGAAGAGTACCAAGGTTCTATCATCCAAGCCCTTTCAGAACGCAAAGGTGACATGCTTGATATGCAAATGGTTGGTAACGGTCAAACTCGCCTTATCTTCCTTGTACCAGCTCGTGGACTTATCGGATTCTCTACTGAATTCTTGTCTATGACACGTGGTTACGGTATCATGAACCATACCTTCGACCAATACTTGCCAGTTGTTGCTGGTGAAATTGGTGGACGTCACCGTGGTGCCCTCGTTTCTATCGATACAGGTAAAGCGACAACTTACTCAATTATGCGTATTGAAGAACGTGGTACAATCTTTGTTAACCCAGGTACTGAAGTTTATGAAGGTATGATTGTTGGTGAAAATGCTCGTGAAAATGACCTTGGTGTCAATATCACTACAGCAAAACAAATGACAAACGTGCGTTCAGCAACTAAGGACCAAACGGCTGTTATCAAGACTCCACGTATCTTGACTCTTGAAGAATCACTTGAATTCTTGGATGATGATGAATACATGGAAGTAACGCCTGAATCTATCCGCTTGCGTAAACAAATTTTGAATAAAGCAGAGCGTGATAAAGCCAATAAACGTAAGAAAAAAGCAGCAGAAGCTGAATAATATATAGAGAGGAGAAGAGATGTTTTATCTGATTGTTGCTGTATTGATTGCATCATTCTATTTCTTTATTGCACCAAAGTCGGTAAAAAACACCATGAATCTTCTCTTTGTCATGGCTACCTTAGCATTGCTCCTACTTTTGGCAGTGCTATCAATTATTAAATTCTTCAGCCTACCTGGTGAGTTCTTTGTTACAGTTGGAATGCTTGTATTGAGCTATTTCACCTTGAAAGATTTTTTCGCCATGTCGGACCTTAATCATGAAAAAGCTGAGCATGAAGATAAATAAGTAGCATGAGATTAAAAGTCAGTCTGATAGATTGGCTTTTTCTTTTACCAAGAAGAGGTAACTCCTTGAAATAGCTTGGGATAAAGGGTAAAATGATTATGATACAATTTGAGAGAATGGACGAATTATGAAATCAGTAACACAATTTGAAAATAAAAAAGTTTTGGTCCTTGGCTTGGCTAAATCTGGTGAAGCAGCTGCTCGCCTATTGGCTAAGTTGGGTGCTATTGTCACAGTAAATGATGGTAAACCATTTGAGGAAAATCCATCGGCCCAAGCCCTTCTTGAAGAAGGCATTAAGGTTGTTTGCGGCGGACATCCTCTTGAACTTTTGGATGAAAATTTTGAATTAATGGTGAAAAATCCTGGAATTCGTTATGACAATCCAATGGTAGCTCGTGCACTAGAAAAAGGTATTCCGGTTTGGACTGAAGTGGAATTGGCCTATCTAGTATCTGAAGCACCTATTATCGGTATTACAGGGTCAAATGGTAAGACAACAACGACAACTATGATTGCTGATGTCCTAAATCATGGTGGTAAATCAGGTGTCTTGTCTGGGAATATTGGTTTCCCTGCGTCAGAAGTTGCACAGTCAGTAACTAATCAAGATACCTTAGTTATGGAATTGTCTTCTTTCCAATTGATGGGGATTGACAGCTTCCATCCACATATTGCTGTGATTACTAACTTGATGCCGACACATATTGACTATCATGGTAGTTTTGAAGCATATGTGGCTGCTAAGTGGAATATTCAAAATCAAATGACTGTGGATGATTTTGTTGTTTTGAACTTCAATCAAGATTTAGCTAAGGAATTAGCTACACAAACTAAGGCACAAGTAGTTTCATTCTCAACAGTGGAAAAAGTAGATGGTGCCTATCTTGAAAATGGTGCTCTTTACTTCAAAGGTGAATTAGTGATGCGAGCTGATGAAATTGGCGTTCCTGGTAGTCACAATGTTGAAAATGCCTTGGCAACTATAGCTGTAGCAAAATTGTCAGGTATTTCAAACCAAGCTATAAAGGAAACCCTCGCAAGTTTTGGTGGTGTTAAGCACCGTCTCCAATTCGTTGATACTATCGATGAAGTGAAATTCTATAATGATAGTAAGTCAACTAATATTTTAGCGACACAAAAAGCACTTTCTGGTTTTGATAATAGTAAAGTCATTTTGATTGCTGGTGGTTTGGACCGTGGTAATGAATTTGATGAACTCATTCCTGACATTACCGGTCTTAAGAAAATGGTGATTTTAGGGGAATCAGCTCCTCGTGTCAAGCGTGCTGCTGATAAAGCAGGAGTAACTTATCTTGATGCCAAAGATGTGGCAGATGCGACACGTATTGCTTTTGATCAAGCCAGTGCAGGAGATGTTGTCTTGTTGAGCCCTGCAAATGCAAGCTGGGATATGTACAAGAATTTCGAAGTGCGTGGTGACGAATTTATCACAACTGTTGAGCAATTGAAGGGATAGGCTATGGCAAAAGCGAAAAAAATTGTTTTTACCGGTGGTGGAACTGTTGGACATGTGACTTTAAATCTTATCTTAATTCCAAAATTTCTAAAAGATGGATGGGAAGTGCACTATATTGGTGATAAGCACGGAATTGAACACGAGCAAATTGATAAATCTGGCTTGGATGTGACATTCCATAGTATTGCTACAGGTAAACTACGTCGTTATTTCTCATGGCAAAATATGTTGGATGTCTTTAAAGTTGGTTGGGGGATTCTACAGTCAATTGCAATTATTGCCAAGATTCGTCCTCAAGCACTCTTTTCAAAAGGTGGATTTGTCTCAGTGCCACCGGTAATTGCTTCTAAGTTATTAGGCGTTCCTGTATATGTGCATGAGTCTGATCTTTCTATGGGCTTGGCCAATAAGATTGCCTATAAATTTGCGACTACTATGTTTACGACTTTTGAACAATCTAAAGGATTGGCGAAGACAAAACATATAGGTGCTATTACAAAGGTAGGGATGGCAACGTCCAATCAGTCTGATGCTCTGGATAAGATTAAAGTACAGTTTGATGACAAGTTAAAAACTGTCCTTTTCATAGGTGGATCAGCTGGTGCAAAGGTATTTAATGATTTTATTAGTAATACTCCACAACTGACTGAAAAATATAATGTCATTAATATTTCTGGGGACTCTTCATTGAATACCTTAGAACGTCATCTTTATAGAGTTGATTATGTGACAGATTTGTATCAACCTCTTATGGATACGGCAGATTTAGTTGTCACTCGTGGTGGTTCAAATACGATTTTTGAATTGTTAGCTATGAAAAAACTTCATTTAATTATTCCTTTAGGGAAAGAAGCTAGCCGAGGAGACCAACTTGAAAATGCTGCCTATTTTGAACGAAAAGGTTACGCACGTCAATTACAGGAAGCAGAGTTAAGTTGGGAAACCTTAAATCATGAGTTTGAACAACTTGTTGAACATGCAGAGACTTACAAAGAAGCTATGGCTAAATCTGAGGAAATTACTTCTCCTGATGATTTTTATAACCTATTAGTGACTAGTATTTCAAAAAAATAAAGGAATTTCATGGCAAAAAAGGATCAAGAATCACAAGAAAAACAAGTTCTCACAGAGTGGCAGAAGAGAAACCTCGAATTTTTGAGAAAAAAAGAAACCGAAGATTCTGAAGAATTTACGAATGGAAAGGTCGTTCATCCAGAAGGAGCGACTTCAAATGAGAGCCAACCATCAGTGAAAAAGAAGGTTAAAAAGAAAAAAAGGACCAAAAAGAAGAAACGAAAAAAAGGGAATACGAGTAGTAATATTCCAATTGCACAACAAAATCTTGCGGGACTAGTTATTTTTATCGCTGCACTCCTAATCGTATTTTCACTTTTCTTTATTTCACCTTGGTCAAAACAAAAGTTTCTCACTGTATCAGGAACAAAAAATGCTCTACCAGAAGATGTGAAAGTTGCAAGTGGAATTCTTGATACAGACTATATCACTCATGTCTTTTTCAACCAAGGAAAGATTGCATCAACTGTTGAAAAAACCAATGTTTGGGTTAAAAAGGCTACAGTAACTTATAGTTTTCCAAATCAATTTAATATTGCAGTAAAAGAATACCCAATTGTTGCTTATCGTCAAACTACAAATGGTTATGTTTCTATTCTTGAAAGTGGTAAGACAGGAGGAACGGTTTCAACTAGCAATCTACCTGATAAATTCATCACTTTAAAGATGGATGACGAGAAGAAAATCGAAGATTTAGTAAAAGAATTAAATAAACTTGATTCAAAAATCAAGAATAATATTCAAATTATTAATCTTACGCCAACTAAAGCAACTTCAGATTTACTAACGATTGAGCTGTATGATGGCAATTCCATTCGTGTTCCTCTTTCTCAATTAACGGTTAAGCTCCCTTACTACGAGAAAATTAAGAACCAACTTTCAGATGGAAGTATTGTTGATATGGAAGTTGGACTTTATACAACGACTCCTGAGGTTGAATCATCAAAAACTGATGGGGATAAAAAGAAAGACAAAGATAAGACTGATAAAAAGGATGAAAATACAACTTCTGAAGAAGATCAAGATACTACAACATCAACTGAACAGCATTCTGAGGAAGAGTCTAATTCTGAAAATCCGGGTATTCAAGGACAGAAAAATCCAACTGTTGGTCAAGAAACAACTCTTCGTCCTTCCCCTGCCCAAGGCTAATATTGAATAATAAAAAACGTAAAATGCTGACATTTTACGTTTTTTTATGGTACAATAGTATCCGAATAATTCTGTTTTTATACAGTTTACAAAGATATTGAATGGAAAGATTGAGAGGTCGAGTGAATGGCTAGAGATGGCTTTTTTACAGGATTAGATATAGGAACTAGCTCGATTAAGGTTCTTGTTGCTGAGTTTATTGATGGATCAATGAATGTCATCGGTGTAAGTAATGTTAAGAGTTCTGGTGTGAAAGATGGCATCATTGTTGACATTGACGCTGCAGCGAAAACAATCAAAACAGCTATTGAACAAGCAGAGGAAAAAGCTGGGATTGTTATTGAGCAAGTGAACGTTGGGCTTCCAGCTAATCTTCTTCAAATTGAGCCTACACAAGGTATGATACCTGTAACAAGTGAATCAAAAGAAATCAAAGATGAAGATGTTGAAAGTGTTGTTCGCTCAGCCTTGACAAAGAGCATTACACCTGAACGTGAGGTTATCTCACTAGTTCCTGAAGAGTTTATTGTTGATGGCTTCCAAGGAATTCGTGATCCTCGTGGAATGATGGGGATTCGTCTTGAAATGAGAGGTCTCATTTATACAGGACCAACAACAATTCTTCACAACCTTCGTAAGACAGTTGAACGTGCTGGTATTCAAGTAGAGAATATTATCATCTCTCCTCTTGCAATGACACGTGCTGTTCTGAATGAAGGTGAACGTGAGTTTGGTGCTACTGTTATTGATATGGGTGGCGGTCAAACAACTGTTGCAAGCATGCGTGCTCAAGAACTTCAATTTACCAATATTTATTCTGAAGGTGGCGAGTACATCACTAAGGATATTTCAAAAGTTTTGAAGACTTCAATGCAGATTGCTGAAGCGCTTAAGTTCAATTTTGGTAATGCAGATATTGAAGAAGCAAGCGAAACAGAAACTGTCCAAGTAGAGGTTGTAGGTGAGAATTCACCTGTTGAAATTACAGAAAAATACCTTGCTGAGATTATCTCAGCTCGTGTGAAGCATATCCTTGATAGAGTTAAACAAGACTTGACTCGAGGACGTCTACTTGATTTGCCTGGTGGCATTGTCCTTGTAGGTGGAACAGCTATCATGCCAGGTGTGGTTGAAGTTGCTCAAGAGATTTTTGAAACAAATGTTAAACTTTACGTGCCAAACCAAGTTGGTATCCGTAATCCAATGTTTGCAAATGTGATTAGTCTTGTTGAGTATGTTGGTCTTCTTACAGAAGTTGACATCATCGCGCAACAGGCTGTGTCTGGTGAAGAGTATCTACGTCGTAAACCAATCGACAATGAGGCTCCTTCCTTGAGTTTTGATAGAACTCCTGCTCCAGCACCTCGAGTGGCTCCTCAACCAAATCCTATTCCTGTTGAGAACACTATTGAGGTACCTCTGCCAGTTGAAGAAGAAAATCATGAACAAAAACAAAAACTTGGTGATCGTGTTCGTGGAATTTTCGGCAGTATGTTTGATTAATTGAATCTAGTAAAAGCGAGGAAATAAAATGAGTTTTTCATTTGATAGCGCATCAGTTCAAGGTGCGGTAATTAAAGTTATCGGTGTCGGTGGAGGTGGCGGAAACGCTATCAACCGAATGATTGAAGAAGGTCTTGCTGGTGTTGAATTTATTGCAGCTAATACTGATATTCAAGCACTCAGTTCTTCTAAAGCAGAAACAGTAATCCAATTGGGTCCTAAATTGACTCGTGGCCTAGGTGCCGGAGGTCAACCTGAAGTTGGTCGTAAGGCAGCTGAAGAAAGTGAAGAAACACTTACAGAAGCACTTACAGGAGCTGATATGGTCTTTATCACTGCTGGTATGGGTGGTGGCTCTGGTACAGGGGCAGCACCAGTTATTGCACGTATTGCGAAAAGTTTGGGTGCATTGACAGTTGCAGTTGTGACACGTCCATTTGGATTTGAAGGTAACAAACGTGGTGCCTTTGCTGTCGAAGGGATTCAAGAGTTGCGTGAGCAAGTTGATACCCTTCTTATTATCTCTAACAATAACCTTCTTGAAATCGTTGATAAGAAAACACCTCTTCTTGAAGCTCTTAGTGAAGCAGATAATGTTCTTCGTCAAGGGGTCCAAGGTATTACAGACCTTATCACTAACCCAGGTTTGATTAACCTCGACTTTGCCGATGTGAAAACAGTTATGGCCAATAAAGGTAATGCACTTATGGGTATCGGTATTGGGTCTGGTGAAGAACGTATTGTTGAAGCTGCACGCAAAGCCATCTATTCACCACTTCTTGAAACTACTATTGATGGTGCAGAAGATGTTATCGTTAACGTAACTGGTGGTCTTGATATGACGCTTACGGAAGCAGAAGAAGCTTCTGAAATTGTTGGCCAAGCAGCTGGTAATGGTGTTAACATTTGGCTTGGTACATCAATCGATGATACATTGAAAGATGAAATCCGTGTAACAGTTGTTGCAACTGGTGTTCGCCAAGATCGTGCTGAAAAAGCATCTGGTATCAAAGCTCAACCACGTAAAGTGACTACAGCTCCTTCACAACCATCAGCTCCTACTCAACAAGTTGTTCAAGAAGAACAACGTCCAGTCTCTCAACCTTCATTTGAACGTCAACCAAATTTTGACTATAATGAAACACCTTCAATGCCACAACCAGGAGTTCGTCCTGCAGCGGCAGCTCCTCAACAAGAGCAGTCAGCTTTTGGTAATTGGGATTTGAGACGTGATAATATTTCTCGTCCTGAAACTGGTCAACTAGATAGTCAATTGACTATGTCTACATTCTCAAGTGATGTTGAAGATGATGATGAATTGGAGACACCACCATTCTTTAAAAATCGTTAATAATGACTATAGAAGAGAATAAAAATAATGTTTATCAAGCGGTAAAAGAAGCATGTGAAAGGGCTAATCGCTCTAGTGATGAAGTCAATATTATTGCCGTAACCAAATATGTTTCAAGTGATGTCGCTGAAGAATTGGTTCAAACGGGAATTAAGCACATTGCTGAAAATCGCGTTGATAAATTCTTAGATAAGTATCAAGCTTTAAAAAATTATGATTTGACTTGGCACCTTATTGGTACCTTGCAACGTCGTAAAGTAAAGGATGTTATTAATTTAGTTGATTATTTTCATGCTTTGGATTCTGTTAAATTAGCAGAGGAAATTCAAAAGCGTGCCGACCATACTATTAATTGCTTCCTACAAGTTAACGTTTCAGGGGAGGAATCAAAACATGGTTTTTCAGCTGAAGAACTTGATACTGTTCTAAAACAAATTGAAAATCTTGATAAGATTTGTATCGTTGGACTAATGACTATGGCTCCAATTGATGCAGATGCTCAAGAACTTGATAAGATTTTTTCTGAGACAAATGAGCTTAGACAATCAATTCAAGAGAAAAAACTAAAGAATGTTCCTTGTGATCAGTTAAGCATGGGGATGAGTCGAGACTATGACATGGCTATTCAGAATGGATCAACCTTTGTCAGAATAGGCAGTGCATTCTTTAAAGAGAACGGAGAATAACCTTATGGCATTAAAAGACGCAATTGATAAAATTGTTTCATATTTTGATACCGACGAAGTAACAGATTATGAAGATGCTGCTAAAGAAGAGGCTAAAGCACGTCCAGTAAAAGCACGTCCAGTAAAAGCACAGAGATCTGTGCAGACACCACCTCCTCGTCAGCAACGTCAACCTGAGCGTTCTCAGGCAACAGTCCCTCCTCGTCGCCAACATGTTAATTCAGACTTACAGGAAACTCAAGTCCTTCGTAGTTTACCTCTGAGTCGTTCACAAGCAAATCAGGGACCACAACAAATGAATACAACTAAAACAACAATTGCAATTAAATATCCTAAAAAGTATGAAGATGCTCAGGAAATTGTAGAACTATTGATTGAAAACGAATGTGTTTTAATCGATTTTCAATATATGTTGGAAGCGCAAGCTCGTCGTTGTCTTGACTTTATTGATGGTGCTAGCAAGGTACTTACAGGCAACTTGCAAAAAGTTGGCTCTTCAATGTATTTGCTTACGCCAATTAATGTCGTAGTAGACATTGAAGAGATTGGTTTGTCTCACGGCAACCAAGAAGCTAATTTCGACTTCGATATGAAGAGACGTTAAGCGATGTCTGTATTACTTTATGTTATTTGGGCACGTGTTGTTAACGTGATAGAGATTCTTCTTGTAGTCTATGCTTTGTTGTCCTGGTTTCCAGGAGCTTATGATACTAGCCTTGGAAGAATCATTAGACAAATTGTTCAACCGATTCTCGCACCATTTCGTCGCCTGAATTTAGCTTTTGCTGGTATTGATTTTTCAATATTGGTAATTGTACTTCTACTAAACTTTTCACTTAGAATTCTTAGATTTATTCTACTCTAATGTCAGATATTAAAAAAATTGAACAGCATTACTCGTTAGATGAACGCCCTTTTCTAGAGAAGGTTAGGGGATTTTGTCAATTAGTTGATGAAAGGTACAGTCCTTACTTAACTGATTTCTTGAATCCTCGTGAAATTCAGATTGTTGAAGAGTTAGCTCATTACTACAATTTAAAATTTTTTGTGAGTTCTACTCCTGAATCTGAAGAATATGGAAGAGTTATTCTTGCTCCCGAATATTACGAGCTTGATGACGAAGACTTTGAAATTAAACGCCTAGAAATCTCATATGCGAGACAGTTCAATAAATTGACACACCCAAAAGTTTTGGGAGCACTGATTAATCAACTTGGTCTTGATCGTCAAGTATTTGGAGATATTATTCTTGATGAAGAAGGACGTGTTCAATTTTCCATTGCTTCTCATTTAGCAAGTTATGCGATAATGACGATTACTAAGATTGGAAATGTTTCGGTTACTCTAAAAGAAGTAAGCAAAGACGATTGGATTTCAAATCAAGAAAACTATTCACAATCTTTTGTTTTACTTTCCAGTATGCGTCTTGATAATGTGTTGGCGACGGTATTAAACTTATCTCGTTCTAACGCCTTAAAACTTATTGCTTCAGGAAAAGTAAAATTAAATTATAGACAAGTTGAGAAGGCTGATCAGGCGGTTATGATTGGTGATATGATTTCGGTTAGAGGTTATGGTCGATTTCGACTAGCTCAACAAGACGGATTTTCAAAGTCCGGGAAAGCTAAAATCGTTATTGAAAGTCTGTTAAGACGGAGAAAAAAGTAGTTATTTAATTTAAACCATCAGATATGGTAATGAAAAATAAAGGAGGCCTGTAATGGCTATTACAGCACTTGATATTAAAGATAAACAGTTTACAACTAAATTTCGTGGATATAATGAGCAAGAAGTTGATGAATTTCTTGATATTATTGTAGATGATTACGAAGATTTGGTTCGTGATAATCGTGAACTTGCTGCTCGTGTAAAAGAGCTTGAAGAAAAATTGGCTTATTTTGATGAAATGAAAGAATCATTGAGTCAATCAGTTATTTTGGCTCAAGAAACAGCAGAAAAAGTTAAAGCTTCAGCGGCTGACGAATCAGCTAACTTGATTAATAAGGCTAACTTCAATGCTACTCATTTGGTTGAAGAAGCTAAATCTAAGGCATCTGAAATTCTTCGTGATGCAACAGATGAAGCCAAACGTGTTGCCATCGAAACAGAAGAACTTAAACGTCAAAGTCGTGTCTTCCACCAACGCCTATTGGCTGCAGTTGAAGGTCAGCTTAGCTTAGCAAGTGCTCCAGAATGGGGTGAATTGTTGCAACCAACAGCTATTTATCTTCAAAATTCAGATGCTGCCTTTAAAGAAGTTGTTGAAAAAGTTTTGGATGAGCATGTACCTGATTCAAATGATGCAGCTTCATTTGATGCAACTCGTCAATTCACTCCTGATGAAATGGCTGAACTTCAACGTCGCGTTGCTGAAAGTAATAAGCAAGTTGAAGATTTCTCTAGTCCAGAAGTTGATGAAACAAACGAAGTTGTTTCAACTCCAGTTGAGTTTGGTATTCCAGACACTTTCGAGAGTGAAGTGGCAGATTTCCCAACTTCAGCACCAGTAGATGAAGTTTTTGATTTGCAACCTGAGTCAACAGGTGAAATTAATCTTAACGAAACACAAACGTTTAAATTGAATATTAGCGAATAAGAAAAATACAACTTACCAAGTATATTAACAGCGAGTGGGAGATGGTGTGAGTCCCACATTCCCTATTTGGATAGTTATCATTTTCAAGCATTCTAACTGAAATAAGTAAGTTAGAAGGATGGTCCTCCTTACGGACATATGAGGGAGCAAATTCTTTTGCTCTGAATTAAGGTGGTACCACGAGCTTTCGTCCTTTTTGATGAAGGCTCTTTTTATTTAGTAAATTAATTTAAAGAGGAGATATAATGAAACTCAAAGAAACCTTAAATCTAGGTAAGACAGCTTTTCCAATGCGAGCTGGACTTCCTAACAAAGAACCAATCTGGCAAAAAGAGTGGGAAGATGCTAAGATGTATCAACGTCGTCAAGAGTTGAACCAAGGTAAACCTCACTTCACTCTTCATGATGGTCCTCCGTATGCCAATGGTAATATTCACGTTGGACATGCGATGAATAAAATTTCTAAGGATATCATTGTTCGTTCAAAATCAATGTCTGGTTTCTATGCTCCTTACGTTCCTGGTTGGGATACGCATGGTCTTCCAATTGAGCAAGTGTTGGCAAAACAAGGTGTGAAACGTAAAGAACTTAATCGTGCTGAATATCTTAAGATGTGTCGCGATTATGCACTTTCACAAGTTGACAAACAACGTGAAGATTTCAAACGTCTTGGTGTTTCGGCTGATTGGGATAACCCATATGTTACTTTGACACCAGATTATGAAGCAGCTCAGATTCGTGTCTTTGGTGAGATGGCTAAAAAAGGTTACATCTATCAAGGTGCAAAACCAGTTTATTGGTCATGGTCATCAGAATCAGCGCTTGCTGAAGCAGAAATTGAGTACCATGATTTGGTTTCAACTTCACTTTACTATGCCAATAAGGTTAAGGATGGTAAAGGAGTACTAGACACAGATACATATATCGTAGTTTGGACAACAACACCATTTACAGTAACAGCTTCACGTGGATTGACTGTTGGTGCTGATATCGAATACGTTCTCGTAAAACCTGCCGGAGAAGACCACAAATTTGTTGTTGCTTCTGAATTACTTAATAGTCTTTCTGAGAAATTCGGTTGGACAGATGTGGAAGTACTTCAATCATACCGTGGTGAAGAATTAAATAAAATTGTGACTGAACACCCATGGGATACAGAAGTTGATGAGCTTGTTATTCTTGGTGACCACGTTACTACAGATTCAGGTACAGGTATCGTCCATACGGCTCCTGGTTTTGGTGAGGATGACTATAACGTAGGTATTGCTAATGGTCTTGAAGTTGCCGTAACCGTTAATGAGCGTGGTATCATGATGGAAAATGCTGGACCTGATTTTGAAGGTCAGTTCTACGATAAAGTGGCTCCAATTGTTATGGAAAAACTCGGCGATTTACTCCTTGCCAAAGAAGAAATCTCACACTCATACCCATTTGACTGGCGTACGAAGAAACCAATCATCTGGCGTGCAGTACCACAATGGTTTGCATCTGTTTCTAAATTCCGTCAAGAGATTCTGGATGAGATTGAAAAAGTTAAATTCCATTCTGAGTGGGGTAAAGTTCGTCTCTATAACATGATTCGTGACCGTGGTGACTGGGTAATCTCTCGTCAGCGTGCTTGGGGTGTGCCACTCCCAATCTTCTATGCTGAAGATAAAACACCAATCATGACTGAAGAAACTATCGAACATGTGGCTAAACTTTTCGAAGAACACGGTTCAGTTATTTGGTGGGAACGTGATGCCAAAGATCTTCTTCCAGAAGGTTTTACACATCCTGGCTCACCAAACGGCGAGTTTACTAAAGAAACTGACATTATGGACGTATGGTTTGACTCAGGCTCATCATGGAACGGTGTTGTTGTTAACCGTCCTGAGTTAACTTATCCAGCTGACCTCTATCTCGAAGGTTCAGACCAATACCGTGGATGGTTTAATTCATCTCTTATTACATCTGTTGCCAATAATGGTGTTGCACCATATAAACAACTCTTGTCTCAAGGTTTTGCGCTTGATGGTAAGGGTGAGAAGATGTCTAAATCGCTTGGTAACACAATTGCTCCTAGTGATGTTGAGAAACAATTTGGTGCTGAAATTCTTCGTCTTTGGGTAACAAGTGTTGATACAACTAATGATGTTCGTATCTCAATGGATATCCTTAGCCAAGTATCAGAATCTTATCGTAAGATTCGTAACACACTCCGTTTCTTGATTGCCAATACCTCTGACTTCAATCCAACAACTGATGCTGTAGCCTTTGAAGACTTGCGTTCTGTAGATCAGTACATGACTATTCGATTTAACCAATTGGTTAAGACTATTCGTGATGCCTATGCAAACTTTGAGTTCTTAACTATCTACAAAGCCTTGGTTAACTTTATTAACGTTGAGTTGTCTGCATTCTATCTTGATTTTGCCAAAGATGTGGTTTATATTGAGAGTGCGGAATCACTTGAACGTCGTCAAATGCAAACAGTCTTCTACGATATTCTTGTTAAAATCACAAAACTATTGACACCAATCCTTCCTCACACTGCAGAAGAAATTTGGTCATATCTTGAATTTGAAACAGAAGACTATGTTCAATTGTCAGAGTTGCCAGAAGCAGAAGATTTTGTGGGTCAAGATGCACTTCTTGAAAGATGGAATGCCTTCATGGATTTCCGTGGCCAAGCTCAAAAAGCTTTGGAAGAAGCTCGTAATGAAAAAGTTATTGGTAAATCGCTTGAAGCTCATTTGACTATTTATCCTGATGATGAAGTCAAAGAACTTATTGAAGGTTTGAACACTAACCTTGCTCAACTTTTGATTGTTTCAGCATTGACTATTGCTGAAGGAGAAGCACCTCAATCTGCTGTAAGCTTTGAAGGTGTGGCATTCACAGTAGAACGTGCTACAGGTGATGTCTGTGACCGTTGTCGTCGTATCGATCCAACTACTAAAGAACGTAGCTACAACGCGACTATCTGTGATCACTGTGCTAGCATTGTTGAAGAAAACTTTGCTGAAGGTGTAGCAGAAGGTTTTGAAGTAAAAGCAAAATAAAATAAAAAGAGTTCACCGTGAACTCTTTTTTCTATTTGTTTTTCGAATATAGTATTGAACACAATAAAAAACTAGCTCAGCTAGTTTTTTATTATAGTCCGTAGTTATAATCATCGTCTTGCATGGCTTCGACAGTTCCTAGAAGGTAACCATTACCAACTTGAGAGAAGAAGTCGTGGTTAGATGTTCCCGTAGAAATACCATTCATAACGATTGGGTTAACATCGTTCGCACTATCTGGGAAGAGTGGATCTTGTCCCAGGTTCATAAGAGCCTTGTTGGCGTTGTAACGAAGGAAAGTCATAACTTCCTCAGTCCATCCAACACCGTCATAAAGAGATTTAGTGTAGAGCTCTTCATTTTCATACAATTGATAGAGGAGATCATACATCCATTCACGGAAACTTTCTTGCTCTTCTTCAGGCAATTCGTTGAATCCAAGTTGGAATTTATAGCCAATATAGGTTCCGTGAACAGATTCGTCACGGATAATGAGCTTGATAATTTCAGCAACGTTAGCTAGCTTGTTATTACCAAGATAATAGAGTGGAGTGAAGAATCCTGAATAGAAAAGGAAAGTTTCAAGATATGTTGAAGCAACCTTTTTCTGAAGAGGCGTTCCATTTTCATAGATATCGTTAATGATTTTCGCCTTGGTTTGGAGGTATTTGTTACTGTTAGTCCACTCGAAAATTTCTTCAATTTCAGATTTAGTATTCAAAGTTGAGAAGATTGAAGAGTAAGATTTGGCGTGAACAGATTCCATGAACTGAATGTTGTTCAATACAGCTTCTTCATGAGGTGTACGGACGTCTGCACGAATGGCTTCAACACCCGTTTGAGATTGCATGGTATCTAGCAATGTTAAACCACCGAAAACTTTTCCAACCAAATCTTTTTCTTCAGCGGAAAGTTTACGCCAGTCATCAAGGTCATTTGAAAGTGGGATACGTGTATCTAGCCAAAATTGCTCGGTCAATTTTTCCCAGGTAGATTTATCAATCGCATCTTCGATTTCATTCCAGTTAATGGCTTTGTAGTAAGTTTCCATTAGAAACCTCTTTCTTTATTGATATCGTTACTATTTTATCATAATTCAAAATCATGATATAGTTTTTTTGAGTTGATCTATTAAAAAAGTCGGCGAACCGACCTTTTAATGCATTTTGTAAATAAGAGTAGTGAAGTTGCTATCGTTAAATCACTATCTTAAATGACACAGCTTTCACATTGGTTAGAACCAACCTCTTCCCCATCATCTGTATAAGTACGGATGTAGTAGATTGATTTAATTCCTTTGTTAAAGGCGTAGTTACGAAGGATAGAAAGGTCACGAGTTGTTTGTTTATTTTCTGTTTTCCATTCGTAAATTTCTTTTGGTAACTCACTACGCAAGAATAGGGTTAATGACAAACCTTGATCAACGTGTTCAGTCGCAGCTGCATAGACGTCGATAACTTTACGCATGTCCATGTCGTAGGCTGAAGTGTAGAAAGGAATTGTGTCTGTTGAAAGACCGTTGGCCGGATAGTAAATTTTTCCGATTTTCTTTTCTTGACGTTCTTCAATACGTTGTGTGATTGGATGGATAGAAGCAGAACAGTCATTAATATAAGAGATTGAGCCATTTGGTGCAACAGCCAAACGGTTTTGATGGTAGAGTCCATCTTTCTTAACGAGTTCACGTAGTTCTTCCCAATCTTTGGCTTGTGGAATGAAGTGACCATCGAAAAGTTCTTTGATACGGTCAGATTTAGGAACGTATTGGCCTGTAACGTATTTATCAAAGTAAGAACCATCAGCATATTTTGATTTTTCAAAACCGACAAAGGTTTCTTGACGTTCGCGGGCAATATTGTTAGATTCAACCAAAGTCCAGTAGTTCATAAGCATGAAGTAGATATTAGTGAATTCAACAGATTCGGGGCTACCATACTCGATATGGTGTTTAGCAAGGTAAGAGTGAAGCCCCATAGCTCCTAAACCAAAGGTATGAGCTTGTTGGTTACCATTTTTGATAGATGGTACAGCATCAATACTTGAGCTATCTGTAACAAAGGTAAGCGCACGTGTCATAGCTTTAATCGAACGACCAAAGTCAGGTGACGTCATCATGTTAAGGATATTAGTTGATCCAAGGTTACATGAAATATCTGTACCGAGTTTAACAAACTCTTGTGCATCGTTAAGTTCACTTGGTGTTTGAACTTGGAGAATTTCAGAACAGAGGTTGGACATGACGATCTTACCATCAATTGGGTTGTGTCGATTGGCTGTATCAACATTGACAATATATGGATAACCTGATTCTTGTTGGAGTTTAGAAATTTCAGTTTCTAGCTCACGTGCATTAATCTTGGTTTTTGTAATATTGGGATTGGCAACCAACTCATCATACATAGCTGTAATATCAATGTAGTTATATGGTTTACCATACTCTTTTTCGACTGAGTAAGGGCTGAAGAGGTACATATCTTCATTATTACGTGCCAACTCGTAGAATTTATCTGGAACTGTAACACCAAGTGACAGTGTTTTAACACGCACCTTCTCATCAGCATTCTCTTTCTTAGTAGAAAGGAAGGCAAGGATATCTGGGTGGAAAACATCCAGGTAAACAACACCAGCACCTTGACGTTGGCCAAGTTGGTTTGAGTAAGAGAAGCTATCTTCGAAAAGCTTCATAACAGGTACGACACCAGAGGCTGCCCCAGCATAACCTTTGATAGGAGCACCAGCTTCACGTAGGTTAGATAGGCTAATACCTACCCCACCACCAATACGTGATAACTGGAGGGCCGAGTTGATAGAACGTCCGATTGAATTCATGTCATCCGTTACTTGAATAAGGAAACATGACACGAGTTCACCACGACGGCTACGTCCAGCATTTAGAAATGAAGGAGTAGCAGGTTGGTAACGTTGGTGAATCATTTCGTTAGCAAGGTCACTAGCAAGGTTTTCATCACCATCAGCAAAGTAAAGGGCGTTGAAAAGAACGCGATCTTCAATACTTTCGAGGTAAGACTCGCCATCGTTTGTTTTGAGGGCATATTGTTGGTAGAACTTGTAGGCTGCCATGAAAGATTGGAAGCGGAATTTTTGAGAATGAATTTCTGCAGACAACTTTTCGATGAAAGCAGGTTCGTATTTACCGATGAATTCAGACTCGATATAATCGTTCTCAATCAAATAATTAATTTTATCTGTGATGCTGTTGAATGCCATTGAATTTGGCTTAACGTTTTCAAGGAAGAAGGCACGAAGTGCTTCTTTGTCCTTATGCAAAGGAATTTGACCGTTAACAGGACGGTTAATTTCGTTGTTGAGGCGGAAGTATGAGACATCGCCAAGATTTTTTAAAGACATAATACAGATACCAGGCTTACTTAGTTTAATAGTATATTAAGGTTAAAACATTATACTAAGCAGACAAGTTCCTTTCTATTTAAAAACTTGATAATTAAAGGATTTCTTTAAGTTTAGTCGGTTGAAAACCTGAAAAGATGATATCGCCTGCTTCAATAACTGGAGCAGCAGTGAAACCAAGACTTTTAACGTAATCGATTTTTTCTGGCTGTTCATCAATGTTGATTTCTTCGAAATCAGCACCTTCCTTTTCCAAGAATTTTTTAGTCATTTTGCACTGCATGCAGTTGTTTTTAGAAAACAATGTAATCTTTGCCATTGCAAATACTCCTTTATAAAAAGATTTTAAGTGGCCAAGAGCCACTTTTTAACTCTAATAGAATACCCAAAATATTGGGAAAAATCAAGCTAAATATCTTAAGAAAATACAAGATTTTGTGTTTAGTATTGAAACACAACCCTATATCTTGTGTTTTAAAGGCTTTTTTAAGTTTCCTAAATTAAATAGGATTTGTTTATGAAAATGACTAAAAAAGAAACATCTAACTATAGATGTTATAAAACATGACATCAAAATGCCAATTCTATTTGTTTTTTCAAAAAAAACAGTGTAGAATAAAGAAAATTTTTAACTAATGGAGGTTCAAGTATGCAAGAATACTGTTCAAATCTAACTGTAAATGGTAAGACATTCTCTTTCTATGATCTCGAAAAAGCAGCGAAATTTCATGATGTTAAGGTCGGAGAACTACCTTATACCATTCGAATCCTACTTGAAAGTCTCCTCCGAAAAAAAGATGGCGTCGATGTTAAGGAATCTCACATTGCTGACCTGATGAAATTTCCGAATTTTCCGACAGTTTCCGAAGTGCCTTTTAAACCAAGTCGTGTTATCTTACAAGATTTTACAGGAGTTCCTGTTGTTGTTGATTTAGCTTCAATGCGTGATGCTATAGTGGCTAATGGTGGTAAAGCAGAATTTATTAACCCTGAGATTCCAGTGGATTTGGTTATTGACCACTCTGTCCAAGTGGATTCATACGGATGTGATACTGCTCTTGAAGACAATATCAATCTAGAGTTTAAACGTAATAACGAGCGCTATGAATTTCTAAAGTGGGCCGAACAGTCTTTTGAAAATTACCGTGCGGTTCCACCAGCAACAGGGATTATTCACCAGGTTAATATTGAATTTTTGAGCGATGTCATTATTGAAAAAGATGGGTTACTCTATCCTGATTCTATGTTTGGTACAGATAGTCACACGACTATGATTAATGGTATTGGCGTTCTTGGTTGGGGTGTTGGCGGTATTGAAGCTGAAGCAGCTATGCTCGGTGAAGCATCTTATTTCCCAATTCCAGAGGTTATTGGTGTACATCTGACAGGAGAGTTGCCTAAAATTGCTACAGCAACAGATTTGGCTCTCAAGATTACTCAGGTGCTTCGTTCTGAAAATGTGGTTGGTAAATTTGTTGAGTACTTTGGACCTGGCTTGAAGAGCTTATCTCTAGCTGATCGTGCTACAGTCGCTAATATGGCACCAGAATATGGTGCGACCTGTGGTTATTTTCCTATTGATGACGAGACTCTTAACTACATGCGTTTAACTAACCGTGATGAGGAACATATCCAAGTCACTGAAGCCTATACAAAAGCCAATCATCTTTTCTATGATCCAAGTAAAGAAGCCAAGTATACTAAGATTGTTGAAATTGATTTGTCATCTATTAAACCTTCTATCTCAGGTCCTAAACGTCCACAAGATTTGATTCTCTTATCAGATGCTAAGCAAGAATTTCAAGATGCAGTGGTACGAGAAGCAGGTGTCCGTGGCTTTGGTTTGGATAAGGAAGAGTTAGCAAAAACTGCAAAAGTTGACTTTGAGGATCATTCAGAAACAATTCAAACAGGTCATGTGGCCATTGCAGCTATCACATCATGTACCAATACTTCAAATCCTTACGTTCTTATGGCAGCCGGTCTTTTAGCTAAAAAAGCGGTTGAGAAAGGATTAAAAGTATCTCCAACAGTGAAGACATCTTTGGCACCAGGTTCTAAGGTTGTTACTGGTTATCTCAAAGCTTCAGGCTTGCAAACCTATCTAGATAAGCTTGGCTTTAACTTGGTAGGTTACGGTTGCACAACTTGTATTGGGAACTCAGGAGACTTACGACCTGAGGTGGCTAAGGCTATTGTAGACACTGATTTATTAGCGAGTGCTGTTTTGTCAGGAAATCGTAATTTTGAAGGGCGTATTAATCCACTTGTTAAAGCGAATTTCTTGGCTAGCCCACCATTGGTTGTTGCTTATGCTTTAGCTGGTAACACGAATATTGATTTGACAACTGAACCTTTAGGTTTTGACGACGATGGTCAAGCTGTTTATTTAGAAGAGATTATGCCATCTCGTGAAGAAATTGAGACTTATGTTGATAAATACGTCACCCGTCAACTCTTCCAAGATGAGTATGCCAGTGTCTTTTCTGATAGTGAGAAGTGGAATGCCATTCCTACTGAACAAAGTCAAAATTATAAATGGAATCAAAACTCTACCTATATTCAAAACCCACCTTACTTTGATGCTTTAGGAGATGATTTGAGCATTAAACCATTGAAAGATTTGAAGGTTTTGGCTAAATTCGGAGATACGGTAACAACAGACCATATTTCTCCAGCGGGTAATATTGCCAGAAATAGTCCAGCAGCTCGTTATTTGACTGAGAATGGTGTTGATTATCAAGAATTCAATTCTTATGGTAGCCGTCGTGGTAATCACGAAGTCATGATGCGAGGAACCTTTGCTAATATTCGTATCAAGAATGAGCTAGCAGATGGAAAAATTGGTGGATATACTAAATATGATGGTGACATTCTACCTATATATGATGCTGCTATGAAATATAAAGAAGCTAATCAAGCTACGCTTGTAATTGCCGGTAAGGATTATGGTATGGGTTCAAGTCGTGACTGGGCGGCTAAAGGTGCTAATCTTCTTGGTGTAAAAGTAGTGCTTGCTGAGAGTTTTGAGCGTATTCACCGTTCAAATCTCGTTATGATGGGGATTTTACCAGTCCAATTTATGGAAGGAGAAAATGCTGAAAGTCTTGGATTGACGGGACAGGAGACCTTTAGCTTTGACCTTTCAGAAAATCCAGGTGTCCATGATGTTATCACTGTTACAGCTTCAACACCTGAACAAACCAAAACTTTTAAAGCCTTGGTACGCTTTGATGCTGATGCTGATATTCGCTACTATAAAAATGGTGGTATCTTGCCAATGGTTGTAAGAAAAAAATTGAAGGGAGCCTAATATGACAACAGTTGAAATTAATGGACTTAAGGATATGATTGCCTGTAATACTAGGATTTCATCTATTATCGATGACCATTTATCGTATTCGGGATATGATATTTCCGAGTTTATGGAAAATAAAGCGTCTTTTGAGGAAGTGATTTATCTCTTGTGGAATGGTCATCTTCCTACGCAAATGGAACTTAAGTATTTTGAAGCTGAGTTGCGTAAGAACTATGATATTTCTGATGCTGTAGAACAATGCATTCTTATCCAGTCTCGTCCACATTTGCACCCAATGAGTGTTTTACGTTCAACAGTCTCCCTTCTTGGAGTTTACAATGTTGACGCCGAGGAAAGATCCATGGAGGCAATTTATCAGCAAAGTATTGAATTGATGGCTAAATTGCCTACAATTATTACGACTTTTGCACGCTTACGTACTGGTAAAATGCCTCTCAAACCAAGAGAAGATTTAGGTTTTGCAGCTAATTTTCTCTACATGCTGAATGGTGTTGAACCTTCTGAAATTGAAATTGAAGCTATGAATAAGGCATTAATTCTACATGCTGACCATGAGTTGAATGCTTCAACTTTTGCAGCGCGTGTTTGTGCCTCGACTCTGACAGATATCTATTCTTGTGTCACAACAGCTATTGGAGCTCTAAAAGGTCCCCTGCATGGTGGAGCTAATGAACGCGTCTTTGATATGCTTAAAGAAATCCGTGAATCTGGTGATGTTAATGCTTACTTGCAGGAAAAACTTGATTCTAAAGAAAAAATCATGGGATTTGGACACCGTGTATACAAGAAACAGGATCCTCGTGAAATTTTCTTAAGAGATATGGCTAAAAAGTTGACAGAGGGTACCGAGAATGAAGAATTCTTTAATATGTCTCAAGAAATTGAAGAGTTCATGAAAGATAAGAAGGGATTAATTCCCAATGTAGACTTCTATTCAGCCACCGTATACCATACTCTAGGAATTGACAGCGATATCTTCACACTTATCTTTGCAATGAGTCGTGTTGCCGGCTGGATTGCTCATATTCAAGAGCAGCAAAAAAATAACAAATTGATTCGTCCTCGCTCACAGTATATTGGACAAGAAAATATGACCTATATTCCTTTAGAAAAACGCTAGGGAGGAAAGCTATATGGCAGAAAAAATCGTAATGACAAATGGACAGCTTCAAGTTTCTGATAGTCCAATTATCCCTTTTATTGAAGGGGATGGTGTTGGACATGATATCTGGAAGAATACCCAAGCAATCTTTGATAAAGCAGTAGAAGTAGCCTATGAAGGAAAGCGTCATATTGAGTGGCAAGAGCTCCTAGCTGGTAAGAAGGCTTATGATAAAACAGGAGAATGGTTGCCGAAAAAAACATTGGAGACTATTCGAGAAAGTTTAGTTGCTATTAAGGGTCCGCTTGAGACGCCAGTAGGTGGAGGGATTCGTTCTTTAAATGTAGCTTTACGTCAAGAACTTGATCTCTACGCTTGTGTTAGACCGGTTCGTTACTTTGAAGGAGTAGCAAGTCCGCTTAAGGAACCAGAAAAAACGAATATTACTATTTTTCGTGAAAATACTGAAGATATTTATGCGGGAATTGAATGGGAAGCGGGAACAACAGATGTTAAGCGCGTGATTGAGTTTCTCCAGACAGAAATGAATGTTAGTAAAATTCGCTTCCCAGAATCAAGTAGTATCGGAATCAAGCCAATTTCAATAGAAGGAAGTAAACGTCTCATTCGCTCGGCTATCGACTATGCTCTCAAGAACAATCTAAAAAAAGTGACCTTGGTTCATAAGGGGAATATTCAAAAATTTACAGAGGGTGGCTTCCGTAAATGGGGTTATGAAGTGGCTCAGGAAGAATATAAAGAAGAATTGCTGGCTGGTCGTTTAGAGATTAATGATATAATCGCGGATAACTTTCTACAACAGATTCTTTTAAATCCAGAAAAATTTGATGTTGTTGCCTTAACCAACTTGAATGGTGATTATGCCAGTGACGCCTTAGCTGCACAAGTTGGTGGTATCGGCATCTCCCCTGGAGCCAACATTAACTATCAAACAGGCCATGCTATTTTTGAAGCAACACATGGAACAGCTCCGGATATCGCGAATCAAGATAAGGCTAATCCTTGCTCAGTTCTATTATCTGGCTGCATGCTTCTAGATTATATTGGTTGGACTGAGGCAGCTCAACTGATTACAAGTGCTATTGAAAAGACATTTAAAGCCGATATCTTTACAGCTGATTTGGCATTTGGGAAGCAAGCTTATTCAACGAGTGCCTTTAGCAATCAAATTCTTTCAATTATGTGATTGTTTTTGCTCGGAAATGAAAATTAACGATTGAAAACACCATGAAAGAAATTTTCTGAAAATGTTGTAAATAACTAGAGACTAGTATTTGCTTATGTTTAAAAAAATGAAAATGAGCAGTAAAATGAGAGACAGGCTTTTGAAAAACTTGTAGAAAGTACGTTTTAACCTTGATAATCTCAATTAGCTATGTTATAATTCTAAATTGTAAGGGTTATCATTGATAACTCAAATATTCCAAACTAAGAAGGAGAATCCATTATGGCTTCTAAAGATTTCCACATTGTTGCAGAAACAGGTATCCACGCACGTCCAGCTACTTTGCTTGTTCAAACAGCTAGCAAATTTGCTTCAGATATCACTCTTGACTACAAGGGTAAAGCAGTTAACCTTAAATCAATCATGGGTGTTATGAGCCTTGGTGTTGGTCAAGGTGCTGACGTAACTATCTCTGCAGAAGGTGCTGATGCTGATGATGCAATCGCAGCAATCGCAGAAACAATGACAAAAGAAGGATTGGCATAAGAATATGACAGAAATGCTTAAAGGAATCGCAGCATCTGATGGTGTTGCAGTTGCTAAGGCATATCTGCTTGTTCAACCGGACTTGTCATTTGAAACTGTAACAGTTGAAGATACAAGTGCAGAAGAGGCTCGTCTAGATGCTGCTCTAGCGGCGTCACAAGACGAGCTTTCTGTTATCCGTGAAAAAGCAGTTGAAAGCCTTGGTGAAGAAGCGGCAGCCGTTTTCGATGCTCATTTGATGGTTCTTGCTGACCCAGAAATGACTGGTCAAATTAAAGAAACTATCCGTGCTAAACAAGTTAATGCTGAAGCTGCTTTGACAGAAGTAACAGACATGTTTATCGCTATTTTTGAAGGTATGGAAGACAACCCATACATGCAAGAACGTGCAGCGGATATTCGTGACGTTACAAAACGTGTGCTTGCTAACTTGCTTGGTAAGAAATTGCCTAACCCAGCAACAATCAACGAAGAATCAATCGTTGTTGCTCATGACTTGACACCATCTGATACAGCTCAGTTGAACAAAAAGTACGTAAAAGCCTTTGTTACTAACATCGGTGGACGTACAAGTCACTCAGCTATCATGGCGCGTACACTTGAAATCGCAGCTGTTCTTGGAACAAATAACATCACAGAACTTGTCAAAGATGGTGATGTTTTGGCTGTTTCAGGTATTACTGGTGAAGTTGTTATCAACCCAACTGAAGAGCAAATTGCTGAGTTCAAAGCGGCCGGTGAAGCTTACGCTAAACAAAAAGCTGAATGGGCTCTCCTTAAAGATGCTCAAACAGTTACTGCTGATGGAAAACATTTCGAATTGGCTGCTAACATCGGTACACCTAAAGACGTTGAAGGTGTAAATGATAACGGTGCAGAAGCTGTTGGTCTCTATCGTACAGAATTCTTGTATATGGATTCTCAAGACTTCCCAACTGAAGATGACCAATATGAAGCTTACAAAGCAGTTCTTGAAGGTATGAACGGTAAACCTGTTGTCGTTCGTACAATGGATATCGGTGGGGATAAAGAACTCCCTTACTTCGATCTTCCTAAAGAAATGAACCCATTCTTAGGTTACCGTGCTTTGCGTATCTCTATCTCTGAAACTGGTAATCAAATGTTCCGTACACAATTGCGTGCTTTGCTTCGTGCATCTGTTCACGGTAAATTGCGTATCATGTTCCCAATGGTTGCTTTGTTGACTGAGTTCCGTACTGCTAAAGGTATTCTTGAAGAAGAAAAAGCTAAATTGGTTGCTGAAGGTGTTGCCGTTGCAGACGATATCGAAGTAGGTATCATGATTGAAATCCCAGCTGCAGCTATGCTTGCTGATCAATTTGCTAAGGAAGTTGATTTCTTCTCAATTGGTACAAATGACCTTATCCAATACACAATGGCTGCTGACCGTATGAACGAACAAGTTTCATACCTTTACCAACCATATAACCCATCAATCCTTCGTTTGATTAACAATGTTATCAAAGCGGCTCATGCTGAAGGTAAATGGGCTGGTATGTGTGGTGAAATGGCCGGTGACCAAACTGCTGTTCCACTTCTTGTTGGAATGGG
The DNA here is from genome assembly GCF_916619785.1 of Streptococcus sp. Marseille-Q3604. Classification (NCBI taxonomy): domain Bacteria; kingdom Bacillati; phylum Bacillota; class Bacilli; order Lactobacillales; family Streptococcaceae; genus Streptococcus; species Streptococcus sp. Marseille-Q3604. The sequence continues at coordinate 58,664 of NZ_CAKAKM010000001.1, forward strand.
CTTGGATGAGTTCTCAATGTCAGCGACATCTGTTCTTCGTACACGTAGCTTGATGAAGAAACTTGACACAGCTAAAATGGAAGAATACGCTAACCGTGCTCTTACTGAATGTGCAACAATGGAAGAAGTTCTTGAACTTTCAAAAGAATACGTTAACGTAGACTAATCATAAAAAGTGGAGGCTTAGGCTTTCACTTTTTTTATATCTAAACGGAGACAAAATAATTGACTCATTCTTTAGTTAGGAGTAGAATACGGCTAACCTAGGTTAACAATTTTAACTATTTTTTGTCAAAATTTTCTGAATAATTCTCGTTTAAATCTTGGAATATTTCTAAAAAAATGATAAAATAGGTCTTATAATAGATAAAAGGAGTTACTATCTTGGCTAAACAATACAAAAACTATGTCAATGGTGAGTGGAAAACATCTGAAAACGAAATTACTATTTACGCACCTGCAAACGGTGAGGAACTTGGATCAGTTCCAGCGATGAGCCAAGCTGAAGTAGACGAAGTCTACGCAGCAGCTAAAGCAGCACTCCCAGCATGGCGTGCGCTTTCATATGCTGAACGTGCAGCTTACCTTCATAAAGCAGCAGATATCTTGGAACGTGATGCAGAAAAAATCGGTCAAGTTCTTTCTAAAGAAATCTCTAAAGGTTTGAAATCTGCAATCGGTGAAGTTGTTCGTACTGCTGAAATCATCCACTATGCAGCTGAAGAAGGTTTGCGTTTGGAAGGTGAAGTACTTGAAGGTGGTGCATTTGACGCTGGTAGCAAGAAAAAAATCGCTGTTGTTCGTCGCGAACCAGTAGGTCTTGTCCTTGCTATCTCTCCATTTAACTACCCAGTAAACTTGGCTGGTTCTAAAATTGCTCCTGCCTTGATTGCTGGTGACGTTGTTGCCTTCAAACCACCAACACAAGGTTCTATCTCAGGTCTTCTTTTGGTTGAAGCATTTGTTGAAGCTGGTATCCCTGCAGGTGTCTTGAACTCTATCACAGGTCGTGGTTCTGTTATCGGTGACTACATCGTTGAACACAAAGCAGTTGATTTCATCAACTTCACAGGTTCAACACCAGTTGGTGAAAACATTGGTCGTTTGGCAGCTATGCGTCCAATCATGCTTGAACTTGGTGGTAAAGATGCCGCTATCGTTCTTGAAGATGCTGACCTTGACTTGACTGCTAAAAACATTGTTGCTGGTGCCTTTGACTATTCAGGTCAACGTTGTACAGCTATCAAACGTGTCCTTGTAATGGATAGTGTTGCAGATGAATTGGTAGAAAAAGTAACTGCTTTGGTAGGTAATATCACTGTTGGTATGCCTGAAGAAAGCGCAAGCGTTACACCACTTATCGATACAAAAGCTGCTGACTTCGTTCAAGGTTTGATTGATGATGCAGTTGAACAAGGTGCTACTGCTAAAACTGAATTGAAACGTGAAGGTAACCTTATTTACCCAGCAGTCTTTGACCATGTAACAACTGACATGCGTCTTGCTTGGGAAGAACCATTTGGTCCAGTATTGCCATTCATCCGTGTATCTTCAGTTGAAGAAGCAATCAAGATTTCTAACGAATCTGAATTTGGACTTCAAGGTGCTGTCTTCACACAAGACTACCCACGTGCATTTGCAATTGCTGAACAACTTGAAGTTGGTACAGTTCACATCAACAACAAAACACAACGTGGCACAGACAACTTCCCATTCCTTGGTGTTAAAGGATCTGGTGCCGGAACTCAAGGTGTGAAATACTCTATCGAAGCTATGACTCGTGTGAAATCAACAGTATTTGATATCGCAAACTACTAAGAGTGTAGCTATTCAATCATTAAAAAAGTGTAAAGAGTCCCAATAATAGGGGCTCTTTTTCTTTTAAAATATGGTATAATAGAACTAAATTTCGAATATAGAGAGTTTTCTGACAATGAATAAATCTTATTTTTACTTGGTTATGAAGACGCATGAGTTAGAGGTACCATACACTGGTCAACTTCGTCGTGTGCGTGTTCTTCTACCTAAGAACTATGAAACGGATACAGATCGTTCTTACCCTGTCGTGTATTTCCATGATGGTCAGAATGTTCTTTATAGTAAGGAGTCGTTTTCTGGCTATTCTTGGAAGATTATCCCAACAGTCAAGCGTAATCCTGATATTTCGCGCATGATTGTTGTAGCCATTGATAATGATGGTCCTGGCCGTATGAATGAGTATTCTGCGTGGAAGTACCAAGAATCTAATATCCCTGGTGTCCAGTTCGGAGGTAAGGGTGTAGAGTATGCAGAGTTTGTCATGGATGTGGTTAAACCCTTTATTGATAAGGAATACCGTACCCTCTCTGACCGTCAGCATACAGCTATGATTGGTTCATCTCTCGGTGGTAATATCACTCAATTTATGGGGCTTGATTATAAGGAGCAGATTGGCTGTCTTGGGGTATTTTCTTCAGCTAACTGGTTGCATCAGGATGCTTTTGATCGTTACATGTCGCGTCAAAAGCTCGATTCAGATCAACGTGTCTACATATATGTAGGAACTGAGGAAGCTGATGATACTGATAAGACCTTGATGGCTGGTAATATTAAGCAGGCTTATATAGACTCTTCATTGAGCTATTATCATGATTTGATTGCTTGTGGGGTTGATTTGGAAAATATCAAGATTCACATTCAATCTGGTGCTGAACACAATGAAGAAGCTTGGGCTGAGAATTTACCAGACTGTCTTCGCTTTTTCGCTGAAAAATGGGACTAGTCTTTATTAACGCAAATTAATTTAGGAAAAGGAATATAAATATGAATATCGAACATCTTAGCCACTGGAGTGGTCAACTTAACCGTGAAATGTATGTTAACCGTTACGGGCACGCTGGTATCCCTGTTGTGGTTTTTGCCTCATCAGGTGGTAGCCATAACGAATACTATGACTTTGGTATGATTGATGCTTGTGCACGTTTTATCGAAGAAGGACGCGTACAATTCTTTACTCTTTCAAGTGTGGATAGTGAAAGCTGGCTTTGTGATTGGAAAAACCCACATGATCGTGCTGAAATGCATCGCGCTTATGAACGTTATGTTATTGAAGAAGCTATTCCATTTATCAAACACAAAACTGGTTGGTTTGATCCAATGATGACAACAGGTTGTTCAATGGGGGCATACCATGCGCTTAATTTCTTCTTGCAACACCCTGATGTTTTCAATAAAGTAGTAGCCCTTAGTGGTGTCTACGATGCTCGTTTCTTTGTGGGTGAGTTTGGAGGGGACGAAGCTATTTACCAAAATTCCCCATCAGATTATATCTGGAACCAAAATGATGGTTGGTTTATCGACCGCTACCGTCAAGCTGAGATCATCGTATGTACAGGTCTTGGTGCTTGGGAACAAGATGGTCTTCCATCTTACTATAAACTCAAGGAAGCCTTTGAACAAAAGAATATTCCAGCTTGGTTCTCTGAGTGGGGTCATGATGTCGCTCACGATTGGGAATGGTGGCGTAAACAAATGCCTTATTTCCTTGACAATATGAACCTATAATTTCTTTGTCCATCCCATCTAAATAACTATAAAAGAGGAATTACTAATGAATTATCTTGTTATTTCACCATACTATCCACAAAACTTCCAACAGTTTACAGTTGAACTTGCTAATAAGGGCATCACTGTTCTTGGTATTGGTCAAGAGCCTTATGAACAATTGGATCAACCTTTGAAAGAGGCTTTGACTGAGTACTTCCGTGTAGACAATCTGGAAAACTTGGATGAAGTTAAACGTGCGGTAGCCTTTCTTTTCTATAAACACGGACCAATTGACCGAATCGAATCTCATAACGAATACTGGTTGGAATTGGATGCTGCTCTTCGTGAACAGTTCAATGTTTTTGGTGCTAAGCCAGAAGATCTTAAGAAGACTAAATTCAAGTCTGAAATGAAAAAACTCTTCCAAAAAGCTGGAGTTCCAGTTGTACCTGGTGCTGTCATTAAAACTGATGAAGATGTGGATAAAGCTGTGAAAGAAATCGGCCTTCCAATGATTGCTAAGCCAGATAATGGGGTTGGTGCAGCTGCAACCTTCAAACTTGAAACAGAAGATGATATCAATCACTTTAAGGCTGAGTGGGATCATGAAACAGTTTATTTCTTTGAAAAATTTGTAACTTCAAGCGAAATCTGTACTTTCGATGGTTTGATTGATCATGATGGTAATATTGTCTTCTCAACAACTTTCGATTATGCCCACACTCCACTTGACTTGATGATTTACAAGATGGATAATTCTTACTACGTTCTTAAGGATATGGATCCTAAGTTACGTAAGTATGGTGAGGCAATTGTCAAAGAATTTGGTATGAAGGAACGTTTCTTCCATATTGAGTTCTTCCGTGATGGTGACGATTATATTGCTATTGAATATAACAACCGTCCAGCAGGTGGCTTCACAATCGACGTCTATAACTATGCTCATTCTTTCGATTTGTACAAGGGCTATGCGGATATCGTTGCTGGTGAACCATTCCCGGCTTCTCAGTTTGAGCCACTTTACTGTTTGGCAACTTCACGTCGTGCAAGCTCTCACTATGCTTACTCAGAAGAAGAACTTTTCGATAAGTATCGTGAACAACTTAAAGTTAAGAAAATCATGCCTGCAGCCTTTGCAGAGTTGCAAGGTGACTTCCTTTATATGTTGACAACTCCAAGTCGTGAGGAGATGGAACAAATGATTGAGGACTTTGGTAAAAAAGCCTAATCTGTATATGTTAAAAGCACTTCAGAGTAAACTGAAGTGCTTTTGTAATGCCTTATTTTTCGTGAAGCTCTTGGTTTTTAAGAACCAGTTCTGATACTTTAACGAATTTTTTAAGTTTTTTGAGATCTTCTGGATGAGTTACCAAGCTAATGACGCTACCTTCATTTCCCATACGGCCGGTACGACCTGCACGGTGAGTGTAGGCTTCACGATCTCGAGGAATATCGAAGTTGATGACCACTTCCAGATTTTCAATATCGATGCCTCGTGCCAAGAGGTCAGTACCTAGTAAGAGTGAAATCTCATGGTTCTTGAATTTTTCCAAGATAACCTTACGGAATTTGACGTTGATGTCACTTGCCAATGATACTGCTGAAGCTCCGTTAAATTGGAGGCGCTCTTCAGTAGCTCCAAGGTCAGAAAGACTGTTGAAAAAGACAAGGCCACGGAAGTCAGGAATATTGGAGAACTTACGGAGAAGTTCGACACGGTTACGTTTATCAACACTGATATAATAATGTTTAATAGTGTCTAGTTCCTGATCAGATAGGTCATAAACGATAGTATTTTCGACGAGATCTTGATCGTCAATTTTGTTGGTTGCCGAAATATAGATCATTTGATGGTCACGAGGAACATGGTGGCTGATTTTTGTCACAAAGTGGTATTGGCTATCACTGAGAAGCTCATCAAATTCATCGAGGACGATAGTATTGACGTTCATCATCTTGATCTTTTTGAGTTTAATCAGCTCAAAGACACGGCCAGGGGTTCCGATGAGAATTTCTGGTCCTTTCTTCAGGCGTTCAATTTGTCGCTTTTGACTAGAGCCAGAAAGGAAGAGCTGGGCAGTAAGTCCTAGTGGCTCAGCCCACTGTTTGGTTACGTCGAAAATCTGTCCAGCAAGTTCAGAATTAGGTGCTAGGATAAGCAATTGCTGAGCTTTTTTTGGCTTGAGTGTGAGGAGCAGTGGAAGAAGGTAGGCAAGGGTCTTACCTGTTCCTGTAGGACTGATACCTAGGACATTGTCTCCTTCAGTGATTGGTGCAAACAGTTCTTTTTGAATGGCAGTCTCTGTAGTGATTCCTTTTTCTTTAAGGAGGTCTTGCCATTGTTCAGGAAAGTTTTTAAACATAAAAGTCTCATTTTCTATATGGATTTGCTTTTATTATATCATGATTTAGTGTAGAATAGATAAGAAAGACTATATTAGATAGGAATTTACCATGCCTAAAAAACCGATTATTATTGGGGTTACGGGTGGCTCTGGTGGTGGTAAAACCAGTGTTTCTCGTGCCATTCTATCAAATTTTCCAGATGAGAAAATTGCCATGATTGAGCATGATTCTTATTATAAGGATCAGTCACATTTGACTTTTGAAGAGCGTGTGTCAACGAACTACGACCATCCCTTTGCCTTCGATACAGATCTTATGATTGAACACATCAATGAGCTGATTGCTGGGCGTCCTGTGGATATTCCGATTTATGACTACACCCAACACACACGTAGTGAAAAGACTTATCGTCAGGAACCACAGGATGTCTTCATTGTTGAAGGGATTTTGGTACTTGAGGATAAACGTTTGCGAGATTTGATGGATATCAAGCTTTTTGTAGATACTGATGATGACATTCGTATTATTCGTCGTATCAAACGTGATATGGAAGAGCGTGGCCGTAGCTTGGATAGTATCATTGAGCAATATATCAGTGTGGTTAAACCTATGTACCACCAGTTTATCGAACCTACGAAACGCTACGCAGATGTGGTGATTCCTGAAGGTGTCACAAATACTGTTGCTATCGATTTGATTAATACTAAGGTAGCAAGCATTTTGAAAGAAAGTCAGAAAGCCTAAGCAGGAGCTTGGCTTTTTTGGTATAATTGAAACGTTATGATTATTTTACAAGGAAACAAGATTGAGCGCTCTTTCTCAGGAGATGTGCTCTTTGATAATATTAATATTCAGGTAGATGAACGCGATCGTATTGCCCTTGTTGGACGTAACGGTGCTGGGAAATCAACCCTATTGAAAATTTTGGTTGGAGAGGAAGCGCCGACAAGTGGTGAAATCAACACAAAACGTGATTTGAATTTGTCTTACTTAGCTCAGGATAGTCGCTTTGAGTCTAGCAATACCATCTATGCGGAAATGTTAAATGTTTTTGCAGGTCTTCGTGCAGACGAAAAACGCCTTCGTGACATGGAAATGAAGATGGCTGAGTTAACTGGGTCAGACTTGGACAAGTTAATGACTGACTACGATCGCCTTTCTGAGGATTTCAGACAGCGAGGTGGTTTTACCTATGAATCTGATATCAGAGCCATTCTCAATGGTTTTAAGTTTGATGAAAGCATGTGGGAAATGCCCATTTCAGATCTTTCTGGAGGGCAAAACACGCGCTTAGCTTTGGCGAAAATGCTGCTTGAGAAGCCTGAACTCTTGGTACTGGATGAACCGACTAACCACTTGGATATCGAAACCATTGCCTGGTTGGAGAATTACCTGGTCAATTATCAGGGAGCTCTAATCATTGTCAGTCACGACCGTTATTTTTTGGATAAGGTGGCGACAGTAACCCTGGATTTGACCAAACATAGTTTAGATCGTTATGTCGGAAACTATTCAAAATTCATGGACCTTAAGGCTGAAAAGTTGGCCACTGAAGCAAAGAACTTCGAAAAACAACAAAAGGAAATTGCTAAGTTGGAGGACTTTGTTAATCGTAATATTGTCCGTGCTTCTACAACTAAGCGTGCTCAAGCTCGTCGTAAACAGCTAGAGAAAATGGAACGTCTGGATAAGCCAACAGAAAGCCAGAAGTCAGCTAATATGACTTTCCATGCGGATAAGGTCTCTGGGAATGTGGTCTTGACAGTTAGGGATGCTGCTATTGGTTATGACGACGAGGTTCTCTCAGAGCCTATTTCCCTGGATGTTAAGAAGATGGATGCCATTGCCATCGTTGGTCCAAATGGTATCGGGAAAACAACCTTTATCAAGTCGGTAGTGGGTAAATTGCCTTTTATCAAGGGAACGTCAACCTATGGTGCTAATGTTGAAGTGGGGTATTATGATCAAACCCAATCTGCCTTGACATCGTCGAACACAGTCCTTGATGAGTTGTGGAATGATTTTGCGACGACTCCTGAAGTTGAGATTCGTAACCGTCTGGGGGCCTTTCTCTTCTCAGGTGATGATGTCAAAAAGTCTGTTTCCATGCTTTCTGGTGGTGAGAAAGCTCGCTTACTCCTAGCCAAATTGTCAATGGAAAACAACAACTTTCTCATCCTAGATGAGCCGACCAACCACTTGGACATTGATAGTAAGGAAGTCTTGGAAAATGCTCTCATTGACTTTGATGGAACGCTTCTCTTTGTCAGCCATGACCGTTACTTTATCAACCGTGTGGCAACCAAAGTGATGGAAATTTCTGAGGATGGGGCAACCATTTATCTTGGAGATTATGATTACTACCTTAAGAAGAAGGCGGAGCTTGAAGAGTTAGCACGTCTTGAAGCAGAGGAAAATCAAGTATCAGAGGAAGTCCAAGTAGCTTCAGCGGGTGCTAGTGATTATCAAGCTCAAAAAGCCAATCAAAAAGAGATACGTAAATTAAGCCGACGCATTGAGCAAATTGAAAATGAGCTAGAGACGATTGAAGAACGATTGGAGGAAATCTCTGCTGCCATGCTTGAAACAAATGACGTGGCAGAATTGTCTGACTTACAGAAAGAGCTGGATGACTTATCAGTCAATCAAGAAGCTCTGATGGAAGAGTGGAGTGCCCTATCAGAACAATTGGAAGGTTAAGGGATGATGAGAACCTTTTCATGTTTTGAGCTGTGAAAGGCTTACATTGTTGGTATAATAGTCTTAGTATATAAAAGGAGACTAACTTTATGAACAAAGTAAAGAAAAAAGTGTATCGTAACACAACATCTTTCAACATGATGGCATGGGGATCATTTGCCTTCTTCGTAATCTTGATGTTGGTAGGCCTCTATACCCTTAAAGAGCCTTTGATGGTTAAGGGTTACTACCTCATGGGATGTGTTGGTTTGATTTCATCTTCATTTACAGTATCTAAGGTTGTCCGTGATAACCAAGAAGATGAAGAAAACTATAATAAGCTCATCGCTCAACAAACTTTCGAACAATAAGAGGAGAAGCCTGAAAAGGCTTTTTCTTTTTGTCAAACTCTAATTTATTATTTGATACATACTTTACTCAAATAATAAAAAGTCCTTAAATAAGCAAAATATTAAAATTAAATAAAAATTAAAGAATACGTTGACGCTTTATTTCTTTTAAAATATACTGATGATATCAAATTAATTTGGAGTTTAATATAATGAAATTACGTAGTATGACTTTTCTATCATTACTTATAATTTTTTCGATAGCAGTGGCGCATGTTAATGCAGATTCGAAAGTTGAAAATGAAGTAAAGACTCCTATATCTTCTAAAAACTTAGATGAAGAGTATTATGATGATTTAGTGACTGATTTTAAAAAAGCAGGATTTACAGATGTTGTAGTCAAGAAAGATGAAGATCTTATTTTTGGATTTGTACATTTCGATGGAGAAGTAGAAGAAGTTCAAGTAGGAAAGACTACGAATTTTAAAAAGGGAGCATCTTTTTCAAAGAATGACAAAGTTACTATAACTTATCATACATATTCAAATAGAGATCAGAAAATTCTAAAATTGGAACTCGATAGAGAGTTTACGGCTGATGAAAATGGCAATGTTGAGGTTAATGGTATTACAGAAAAGGGAACACAAATATCATCTTCAGATGAACAGAGTATAGATGCAAAAGACGATGGTAAATTCAGTATGTCATTTAAACTGAAAGATAAGAATGATTCTAAAATTAGACTTGATTTAAAAAATGGTAAAAAGAATCGAGTTAAATACATAACATTACATCAGAATAAAAAGGTAATTGAAAGAATTGAATCTTCTGAAGAAGCTAGTGCATCATCAAGCATAGCAGCATCAGAAAATGCAGCTAGAGAAAAACAGAAGATAGATGATTATAATAAAAATCATATTGCATATAAGATTGATTTTTATGATTATAAAAAGTTTTATGTTTTAGATACCCAAAATCATCAAATTTTTGAGATAACAAAATATGATAATGAAGAGAGTGCAGTAGTCACTACTGCTTCTTATACAGGAGATATGAATACAGCGATTGATTTTACATTTGATTTTGGTGAAGGTGGTAGCTACTCAATGCATGCATACAATAAGTACAATGGTTTACCTAAATCTGGTGCAATTTTTACAGGTGTAAATGACGGAATTAGTAATAAAGCTAGCTATTTGGAAGACTCTTATGGTATTGCAAAAAAATATTTAGGTATTGAGTGATAAACAATTCTCATACTAGAAAAAAAGTATAATTTAGCCTTAAGTGATTTATCAATCGTGGCAATAAATACAAATAAATTCTTCAAGAAGTAATTAAATAAAGCTAGATGAGACTTCCTGTTGTGAGAAAAGTGGCTGAATCTTTTTAGTACCAGCCACTCGGAATTTTTGAGACTTTAGGCTCAAAAATTAGTCATGGAACTTCGAAGAAGGTCGCTGACGTCCGTACTCACTTAAAGGAAGTCTCAAAAAGATTATATTTAAAGAAGCCTGAAAAGGCTTTTTCTTTTTGCAGAAAATGCACAAATATTCTGACTCTTCCCTAGTGGAAGTGTTATAATGGAGTGAAGGGGGTTAGATGGTTTTGGAATGTGATAAGTCCAACTCATCAGCCCTAATGCCTTATAAGACTAATTATCGTATAAGAGTGCGTTAGTGAAAAGGTAGGTAATATTATGGAATTCAAAGTGAAAGATGGTCAAATCATCTATTATCGTGATCTCGGTAAAGGCTTTCCAATTGTTTTTTTGCATGGCAATAATTTGTCAGGGAATTACTTTGGTAAGCAAGGAATTCTGTATCGAGACTATCGTTTAATTTTCATTGATAGTCGTAATCACGGCAGGTCCAGTCGTCAGAGTGTTAAGATGACCTTTGAACAGATGGCTGCCGATTTGGAGGAAATTTTGCAATATTTGAATATCAAGAAGGCCTTATTTGTTGGTCATAGTGACGGTGCTAATTTGGCTATGGTTTATGCTAGTCGTTATCCTGACCGGATTGCAGGGCTCTTGCTTAATGCGGGAAATATGACCTTTAATGGGTTGACGAGACGCTCAAGATTCGCGGTCTATATACAATATCTTTGCTTACAAGCTTTGTCACCATTTTCATCTAAAATGGATATCATGGCTCAGGTAACGGGTCTGATGCTTCATGACTTGCCATTAGATAGGGAACGTCTACATCAGGCTGCCTATCCTGTCTGGGTAGTTATGGGGCAAAGGGATGTTATCAGTATTAGGCATTCTAGAGAGATTTCAGAACTCTTTCCGATTCATAAGCTCTATGTCCAACGTCGTGAAGGGCATCGTCTAGCTCAACGTAAATATAAGGTCTTTAATCAAATGATTCGTGAGCTTGTGAGAATTAGTCGAAAAGAGGTGGTGGCATGAAGCGTCTTTTAGAGAGACTTCAACCTTTAAAAGCAGCCGTTAAATCCATCTTTTTTATCTCGATTACGGTTCTTGTCGTCATAGAATTGGTTCGTCTAAAACGGACCATCACTTTAGAGTCACTGGAGTCAGCTCTGTCCGGTTTGTCTATTTGGCATCTTGTTTTGATGGCTGTCATCGGACTAGTCGCTGTCTCCCCCATGCTCTTTTATGACATCATACTGAATAAGGAGCTAGAAACGGATTATTCCAAATCCTATATCTTAGAAACAAGTTGGGCTGTCAATACCATTAATAACTTGGCTGGTTTTGCTGGTTTGGTCGATGTGGGACTGCGATATTCCTTTTATTCTGAGGATGGGCAGGAAAAGACAGGTGTTAAGGCACTTTCTCGTTTATTGCCTTACTTTATGTCGGGCCTATCCCTTTTAAGTGGTTTGGTATTCGCTGTCTTTTGGTTCTTCCCTCTAAGTCCAGACTTAAGAAAATATTGGTTACTCTTATTGGGTATATTCCTTTATCTGCCTTTTATTTTCTTTGTTTCTAGTCGTGAAAAGTTAACCTATTTTGGTCAAGTACCGTTGAAAACGAGGCTAAGTCTTCTTTTAGCTTCGACAGCTGAATGGGGAACGGCTCTGGGGAGCTTTGTCAGTGTGGCTTATTTAATGGGCTTACATGTTCCACTTTATAATCTGGTTCCACTTTATTTCCTAGCGGTTATTATTGGTATCTTCTCTATGATTCCGGGTGGGATTGGTAGTTTCGATTTGATCGTGATTACCGGTCTGACCTCTATGGGGGTTAGCAATGCTCTTGCGGTTAGTCTGCTCTTGCTCTTTCGTTTAACCTACTACGTTATTCCCTTCTTGCTTGGTGTTGTCTTCTTTTTCAAACACATGGGAGGACGTATCAACGAGAAATACTTCAAACTTTCTTCACGTGTATTTGGTGGAAGTCTCCACCGCTTTCTCGTCTATTTGCTACGTTTTTTAGGGATTTTCTTGATTTTGTCTGCCTTAATCCCTGAACGCTTGGCTAATGTCTACTTTATTAGCCGTTTTGATCCTATTCAGGAGCAGTTGATTTGGCAATTCCCAAGTATCCTATTTGGAACCCTATTTATTTTCATGGCTCGTCTCATTAGACGTCGGGTTAAGGGTGCTTTTGTTGCCTCCTTGATAACCTTTGTCTTGGCCTTAATTTATGTCAATCTCAATGGTATTTCATGGGCCATGTCTTTCCTAATTTTACTCTCTTTGGTGCTTATGTTGATCATCAGAAAAAGGTTGTATCATCGTTACTTTGTTTATAGTTGGGAAGACAAAACCAAGGATTTTCTTTTCCTAGCCTTTACGATTCTGGTTCTTCTTGTTCTGGGTGGCAGCGGTTTTTGGTCTCATTTATTGCCACCTAAGAATCGGGATGTTCTTGGACATTTTGTTCATATTTGGTTTGATATTTTACTGGCATCAGTTATCATTGCAACCATAGTTTGGGGAGTCTTGAGAATTTTGGCACCCCGCAGGCCTTTTGGTCAAAGCATGGATGATGAGCGCTTCACAGCTCTCCTTGAGAAATATGGAGGTGCATCAGAAAGTGCCCTGGCTTATTTACATGATAAACGCCTCTTTTGGTATCGTGTCGATGGACAAGACCAGGTAGTTTTCCAATTTGCACAAACCAGTAACAAGTGTGTGGTTATGGGAAATCCGATAGGGAATGAAAACTATTACCGAGCAGCTTGGGAATCTTTCTTGAAGACCTTGTCGGATTGGAATTTACAAGCCTTGTTTTATGAGGCAGATGAGAGTATTACCCTGATGCTTCATGATTATGGCTTTGATTTTATGAAATTTGGGGAAAATGCCATGGTTGATTTGACGTCATTTTCTGTTGATGGTAAGCATGGTAAGAAGTTCCGTAAGCCAACCAATCGTGTTGAAAAAGCAGGTTTCCAATTTAAGTTACTTGATCCTCCATTTTCAGAGACTCAGATGCAAGAAATGAAGGCTGTCTCAGATATTTGGCTTAACGGTCGTAAGGAGAAGGGCTTCTCCCTTGGTTTCTTTGATGTAGCCTATTTGCAGCAGGCACCGATTGCTATTGTTGAGAGTGAGGAGGGAGAAATTGTAGCCTTTGCCAACATCATGCCAACCAAAAACAATCGGGTGGCGACGATTGACCTTATGCGTTATGACTTTGAAAAGGCACCCGAAGGTATCATGGATTACCTCTTTGTGAAACTCTTCCAGTACTTCCAAGCAGAAGGAAAGCAGTACTTTGATATGGGAATGGCTCCACTCGCGAATGTGGGTACTGAAGAAGATAGTTTTTTGGAAGAGAAGGTTGCCAATTTGGTCTATGTCTTTGCGCAGCGTTTTTACTCTTTTAGTGGGCTCCAACGTTATAAGGAGAAGTTCTCTCCAATTTGGTCTCCCAAATACATTGTTTATCCTAAACGAACTTGGCTCTTGTTTGATATGATTGCCATTCTAAGGATTGATAATCGAAAAATTGAAGACAGATTGAAGAAAAGACGACTTTGGAAGTAAATATGACAAAAAAGTGAACCACAATGGTTCACTTTTTCTGTATAAGAGAATTATTTTTCAAATTCTGCTTTTGATTTAGTATCTGCGTATTCTTCAGCGACTTCGCTTGAAAGAATGTCATTGTAACTTGGCAATTTAATGTCTTGGCCATATTTGTTACGAAGGGCAGTAGTGACCAAACGGTAGGCCAGGTTGGCATTACGAGAAAGAATTGGTCCATGGAAGTAGCTACCATAAACATTTTTATAGTGGACACCCTCAGAACCGTCTTCCTTGTTATTACCATTACCGTAGACCACTTTTCCAAGTGGTTTTTCATCATCAGAGAGGAAGGTACGCCCTTGGTGATTCTCAAAGCCATAGTATGTTTCATCGAACTCTTCGTTATGGATCTTGATGTCACCAATATAACGATTATTTTCTTGATTGAGGGTGTAGTGGCCCATAACACCGATACCATCAATGCGGACACCATTAGCCTGGATGTAATATTGACCAAGAAGTTGGAAACCACCACAGATGGCAAGAATTACTTTGTTATCTTGGATGAATTGACCAATAGCCTCACGCTTAGTTGGGAGGTCTTTAGCAACGATGGATTGTTCGTAGTCTTGACCACCTCCAAAGAAGACCATGTCGTAGTGGTCCTTGTCGAAGTCATCACCAACTGAAACGATGTCGAAGGTCATCTTAGCACCAAGTTTTTCACCCACGTATTTGATCATAAGGACATTTCCGTTGTCACCGTAGGTATTGAGTAGATTACCATAAAGGTGGGCAACATTTAGGTCATAGGTGTAGTCACGATTTTCTGGAGATTTGAGTGAAGTATAAGTCATTAGTTCATCTCCTTTCCGACAGCATGACGTTGAGCAAGAATATCACGGAATTCAAGCATGGCAGTATAGGTCGCTAAGATATAGGCATGATCGCAATCTTGTTTTTCAATCAAGGCCATAATATCTTCAAGTTTTTCTGCTTGCGTAATCTTTTCTTCTGGATAGCCGGTTACACGAAGACGGCGGGCAATTTCAGAATGGCGAACACCACCAGCGTTAATCTCAGGGATATCCATCTCGATAATGCTTTCAAAGTTGGCATCCCAAATCCAGCTAGTATCAATACCATCAGCATAATTGGCGTTAAGAAGGACTGACAAGCTAAACGGATAATCTGCAAGTTTAATCATATCGAGAGCTTGGCTGGCTCCTACTGGATTCTTAATTAGTACGAGAGTACATGATTTGTCACCAATCTTAAAGGTTTCTTGGCGTCCAAAGACAGCACGACTCTTATAAAAACCAGCTTTGATTTGCTCTGGAGCCACTCCGAAGAATTCAGCGACAGAGACGGCAGCAAGGGCATTGTAGATGTTATAAAGACCACCGACATTAATCTTGTAATCTTGTCCATCAATGACAAATTCAGAAGTAGTGTTAGTGATTTTAGTCAACTCTGTTAGCTTATAGTCTAATTCTGGACGGTGAAAGTCACAGTTGAGGCATACATAGTCACCCAAATTAGCATAAGTATTGAGGTGATACTGAAGAATGCTCTCACATTTAGGGCAGACAATTCCTTCGGTATTATAATGTGCCAGCTCTGGAGCGTGTTTTTCAGTGTCAAAACCATAGAAGCGTACAGGATTGACCACTTCTTTAGAATTAAAGAGAGGACTGTCCCCATTGGCCAAAATAGTGGCCTCAGGTGCCTTAGCAGCACCATCTAAAATCATCTGATAAGTGGTATAGATTTCACCATAGCGGTCCATTTGGTCACGGAAAATATTTGTGAAGACAAAAAGACTTGGAGTGATGTATTCAGTGATTTTAGGAAGGCTAGCCTCGTCAATTTCCAAGACAGCGATTTTCTTACCAGACTTGGCTTTTTTAGCTGTTAGGAAAGTAGAAGTGATTCCTGTGATCATGTTGGCTCCACTAGGATTGGTCACAATCTCACCAAAAGCTTCTTTAAGAATCCCTACTGTTAAAGCTGTTGTCAGAGTCTTACCATTGGTTCCAGTGACAACGACAATCTCGTAATCCTTGGCTAAAGTGTCTAAAATATCTTTGTCAAATTTAAGGGCGATTTTTCCAGGCAGGGTTGAGCCACGTCCCAATTTTGAAAGGACGAAATGGCTAGCTTTTCCCGCTAGAATCCCCATGGTAGTTTTCATAGTCATGAATTTATTTTATCACAAAAAGTAGTGATTGTAGTCTCAAAATAGTTAGAATTCGTGGTATAATAGAAACTGTTTAAAAATTAAAAGAAAGTGTGATATGTATGGGAATACTTTCGTCCATTGATATTGATTTTTGGCGGTCACTCTTTGATAGTCCGCTGAAAGTTATCGTCAATAGTTTGGACATATTGATTGTTGCTTTTTTAATTTATCGCTTTATTAGGGCCCTACGAGGGACAAAAATTATGACCCTTGTTCAAGGGGTTGTCTTATTTATTTTAGTCAAACTGATTTCTGATTTTATAGGCTTCACGACGATTTCTTATTTGATGAATCAGGTTATCAACTATGGAGCCATTGCGGCGGTTGTAATCTTTGCGCCAGAGCTTCGTTCTGCACTTGAAACCTTTGGACGTACGCCTCAGCATTTTTTGCAAAATAAAGAGGTTAGCTCAGATGAGAAGTTGGTTCAAGCCTTCGTTAAAGCTGTTAAGTACATGAGTCCTCGTAAGATTGGGGCGCTGGTTTCTATTGAACAGACTCAGACCTTACAAGAGCAGATTGCGACAGGTATTCCACTTGATGCAGTGGTGACTGGGGAACTGTTAATTAATATTTTCATCCCAAATACACCGCTTCATGATGGGGCTGTTATCATCAGAGATAACAAGGTTGCGACGGCTTGTTCTTATCTGCCATTGACGGAATCTAATAAGATTTCCAAAGAGTTTGGAACTAGACATAGGGCTGCCATTGGTCTTTCAGAACAGACAGATGCACTGACCTTTGTTGTGTCTGAGGAAACTGGTGCGATTTCAATTGCTTACAAGGGGAATTTCATCCATGATCTCTCGGTTCAAGAATTTGAACAAGAGTTGAGTCTTATCTTGTTGAAAGAACAAGAACCACGTCAGTCATTCTTCCAACGTTGGATTGGAGGTAGTAAAAAATGAAGCGTTTCGTAAATTTCTTTAAAAACGATCGTTTATGGCAGATGCTAGTTGCTCTCTTCTTTGCTGTGGTACTCTTTTTCACGGCATGGTCGGGAAATACGCAAAATAAAAACAATAGCTCAAGTGCATCTAATACCTTTACACAAACCGTTGAGTCGGTTCCTGTGGATATTAAATATGATAGTGATAAGTACTTTATCAGTGGTTATTCCTATGATGCCGAAGTCTATTTGACAGCGACAACACAGCTGGCTTTAACGACTGAGACAAGTAGTGATACGCGTCACTTTAAATTAGTTGCTGATTTGTCGAATCTGGGTCAAGGAACCAGTCGAGTACCTATTCAGGTTAAGGATCTTCCAGCTGGAATGTCTGCGCAAGTATCGCCATCAACCTTGACGGCGACTATTGGTAAAAAAGCCAGCAAGACCTTTGACGTCGTAGCTAACATCACATCAGATAAGTTAGCAAATGGCTATGAAGTTAAAAAAGTTAGCCTGGATGCAACCAAGGTAGAGGTGACTTCGAGTGAAGATATCATTAACCAGATTGATCATGTTCAAGCAGTATTGGAAGGCGATTCCCACCTGTCTGAAGATTATGATGGGAACTTGGTCCTTCAAGCAGTTTCGACAAATGGAACAGTCCTAGCAAGTTCAATCTCACCAGCTAAGGTGCATGCCAAGATTAGTTTGCGAAAATTAAGCAAATCTGTTCCTGTCAAGGTCGAACTGACTGGAGATAAGGCTAGCAATGTGTCTAGTATCAGCTACAGCTTTAATCGTGGGCATGTGACTATTGTTGGTAGTCAAGAAGCTATGGATAAGATTGATAGCATCACAGTTCCTGTGGACATTAGCCAAGTGACTAAGGACACTTCAAAAACCATAGACCTTAAGGCAGAAGGTGTTACGGTTCAGCCTGGCACTGTTAAGGTTAACTTAAAAGTCACGCAAAAATAGGGGAGTTACATTTTCCCAAAATTCATGTATAATGGATGGGATTGAGAGGGACTAATCTCATAAAAATGTAACCAATTAAAAATATTTAAAATCAAGGGTTGAAAATATTGGCGAAATCTTATAAAGTTAGATTATCTAGATAGATTTCACTAGATTGACTCTTGCTAAACAGCATCACAGTTTAAGGAGGATTTAGTGCTCAAGCACTAATAATAAAATTATGGGTAAATATTTTGGAACAGACGGTGTTCGTGGAGAAGCAAACGTTGAACTTACGCCTGAATTGGCCTTTAAATTAGGTCGTTTTGGTGGTTATGTGCTTAGCCAACATGAGACTGGCCGTCCTAAAGTTTTTGTGGCACGTGATACACGTATCTCTGGTGAGATGTTGGAATCTGCCTTAGTAGCAGGTTTGCTCTCAGTGGGTATTGAAGTCTACAAACTTGGAGTACTTGCAACACCTGGCGTCTCATACTTGGTTCGTACAGAAAATGCAAGCGCTGGGGTTATGATTTCAGCCAGCCATAATCCAGCTCTTGATAATGGTATCAAGTTCTTTGGTGGTGATGGCTTTAAATTGGATGATGCGCGTGAAGCGGAAATTGAAGCCCTTCTCGATGCTGCAGAAGATACGCTTCCACGCCCTTCAGCTGAAGGACTTGGAACACTTGTGGACTATCCAGAGGGTCTTCGTAAATATGAAAAATTCTTGGTAGCTACAGGTGTTGACCTTGGTGGCATGAAAGTTGCCTTGGATGCGGCTAATGGTGCGGCTGCGGTATCTGCACGTAACATTTTCCTTGACTTGAACGCAGAAATCGCTGTTATTGGTGACCAACCTGATGGCCTTAACATCAATGCTGGTGTTGGTTCGACACACCCAGAGCAGTTGCAAGCCTTGGTTAAAGAAACTGGCTCAGCTATCGGTCTTGCCTTTGATGGTGACAGTGACCGTCTCATCGCCGTTGATGAAAATGGTGATATTGTTGATGGTGACAAGGTGATGTACATCATCGGTAAACATTTGTCACAAAAAGGCGAGTTGGCTAAAAATACTATTGTAACGACAGTTATGTCAAACCTTGGTTTCCACAAGGCACTTGACCGTGAAGGCATTAACAAGGCAGTGACTGCTGTTGGTGACCGTTATGTTGTCGAAGAAATGCGTAAAAACGGCTACAACCTTGGTGGTGAACAGTCTGGACACGTTATTATCATGGATTACAACACAACTGGTGATGGTCAGTTGACAGCAATCCAATTGACTAAAGTCATGGTTGAAACAGGTAAGAGCTTGTCTGAATTGGCTTCAGAAGTGACCATCTATCCACAAAAATTGGTTAATATCCGTGTGGAAAATAGCATGAAAGATAAAGCTATGGAAGTTCCTGCCATTGCCGCTATCATTGAAAAAATGGAAGCTGAGATGGCTGGAAATGGACGTATCTTGGTTCGTCCAAGTGGTACAGAACCACTCCTTCGTGTTATGGCAGAAGCACCAACAGATGATGAAGTGAACTATTACGTTGATACGATTGCTGATGTTGTTCGTGCAGAAATTGGATTGGACTAAGTATGATAGCTAAGCTCAGAGCCTTCATGGCTACCGAAGTTTTCAAGTACCTTTTCTTTGGTGTCTTGGCAACTTTAGTTTATATGGTCAGTCGTATTTTGATTTTTCAGTTGACCAATCAGGGGACACTCTCGGCGGTCTTAGCCAGTGCGATTGCCATTATCTTTGCCTTTTTTACAAATGACATGTTTGTCTTTAATCAGGAAAAGACTGGTATGGTTACGCGCTTTGTTAAGTTTGTGGGTGCTCGCCTATTGACCTTGGTCTTGGATTTGGCTTTGGCCTATTTCTTGGTCGATACCTATCCAGAAATTATTGGTCAATTTGTTGGTCATAGTCATGCTTGGGTAAACGGTATCGAGAGCCTCTTCTCTCAGGTCCTTATCATTGTATTGAACTATATTATTTCTAAATTCTTCGTCTTTACAGGCGAGAAAGTATAAGCAAAAAGGAAGTTGTTAGGAAATGTGTTAAAAGCATTTCTTACCAACCTCCTTTTTTGATATAATTGAAGAGACTTAAAAAAATAGAAAGATGAAATATGTACGTACAATTATCTCAACGCCTCAAGGACGTAGCAACCTATGTTCCCAAAGGCGCAAAACTCTTGGATGTAGGTAGTGATCATGCCTATCTCCCGATTTATTTACTTGAAAAAGGTTTGATTACTTCAGCTATTGCTGGTGAAGTGGTAAAAGGGCCTTATGAATCTGCTCTTGCTAATGTCTCAGCCTCTGGTTTCCAAGATAAAATCGAGGTGCGCTTGGCTAATGGCTTGGCTGCCTTCGAACCTGCTGATGACGTAACCACTATCACGATTTGTGGTATGGGAGGACGTCTTATTGCGGATATCCTTGATGCTGGAAAGGACAAACTTAAGGGCGTAGACCGTCTGATTTTACAACCAAATAATCGTGAAGATGATCTCCGTATCTGGTTGATGGAAAATGGTTTTGCCATTGTCGCAGAAGCCATCATGACTGAAAATGGCAAATACTACGAAATCATGGTGGCAGAAGCTGGACACATGAGCCTTTCGGACAAGGAAGTGCGTTTTGGTCCTCATCTCATGAAAGACCAATCTCAGGTTTTCCAGCTCAAATGGCAACGCGAAATCAATAAATTAGAGATTGCTTTAGGATCCATTCCACTGGCCAATCAGGCTGATCGTACAGCTATTGAAGATAAAATTCAAACCATTAAGGAGGTTTTGAATCATGTTAGCTAGTGAACTTATTAAGACTTATGAAGAATTTTGTCCACAGGAGCTTTCTATGGAAGGTGATGTGGTTGGCTTGCAGATTGGCAGTCTGGATAAGGAGATTCAGAAGGTCATGGTCACCTTGGATGTTCGTGAGAATACGGTAGCCGAAGCCATTGAAAAAGGTGTGAACCTCATTATTGCTAAACATGCTCCAATTTTTCGTCCAGTTAAGGATTTGGTGTCTTCGCCTGACCGAGATATTTTACTTGACCTGGTTAAGCATGATATTGCAGTCTATGTGAGTCATACTAATATTGATGTCGTTAATGATGGACTTAATGATTGGTTCTGTGACTTACTTGACATTAAAGACACCACTCATTTAACGCAGACTTCTGAAAATCATGGAATCGGTCGAGTGGGTGATATCGTGCCTCAAACTATTGAAGAACTTGCTCTTAAAGTTAAGTCTGTTTTTGGCTTAGATAGTGTTCGCTTGGTTCGTTATAATCATGACAATCCTATAGTTAGCCGTGTGGCTATTTGTGGGGGTAGCGGTCAAGGATTTTACCAGGATGCTTTGAAAAAGGGCGCACAAGTTTTCATCACTGGTGATGTTTACTACCATACAGGACAGGAAATGATTACTAATGTTCTCTTGGCTATTGACCCTGGGCACCATATTGAAGCTCTCTTTATCTCAAAGATTGCTGAGAAACTTGAGGCTTGGAAACGTGAGCATGATTGGAATGTGACCATACTTGAGAGTCAGTCCTCAACCAATCCTTTTGACCATTTGTAGGAGGATGTGTCTGTGACTTGGCTTTTACATCAAAATGTGGTCTTTTTGGCCTTGCTTGCTGGTCTTTTTACTTGGGGCTGTACCATTGTCGGATAGGCCATTGTTTTCTTCTTCAAGAATATTAGCCGTAAATTGCTAGATATCATGATGGGCTTTGCGGCAGCTGGTTTCTTGCTTGGAGGTGTTGCCCTTCGTTTGATTGATGCCGTCGTTCCCCATTTGCATTTGGGGAATGACATCTCTAAAGCAGAAGGTATTCAACCTCGTAAGAAAAAGTTGTCCAAGACAGCTCTGCTCTTTTTGGCTATCACCATTCATAATTTTCCAGAGGGATTAGCAGTCGGTGTGACTTTCGGAGCCTTGGCTGGTGGCAATATGACATTCGCGGGTCTTATGGGAGCCATTGGTTTAGCTATAGGTATTGGTTTGCAGAATGTCCCTGAAGGTGCAGCCCTCTCAGTTCCTATTCGAGCAGATGGAAAATCTCGTATCAAGGCCTTTTATTGGGGATCTATGTCAGCCATCGTGGAGCCTATAGGGGCTGTTATGGGAGCTGCCCTTGTCATGTTGATGATGGCAATCATTCCTTATGCTTTGGCCTTTGCGGCTGGTGCTATGATTTTTGTGGTAACGGAGGAATTGATTCCTGAATCACAAACCAATGGTAATACTGACGTAGCAACCTTGGGCCTTATGGTTGGCTTTGTCGTCATGATGGTCATGGACGTGGCCTTGGGGTAAAAGAATAATAAAAAGCTGTGCCTATTGATATAGGACTCAGCTCTTTTCAAATAGATGGAGTAAAAAATGAAAATTGCAATTGTTGGCGCAGGCATCGTCGGTTCAACGGCTGCCTATTACTTGTCAAAGGAAAAAGAAGTAGAAGTTACAGTATTTGATCATGGTCTTGGACAAGCAACCAAGGCAGCAGCAGGGATTATTAGCCCCTGGTTTTCCAAGCGTCGTAATAAGGCCTGGTATCGCATGGCCCGTTTGGGAGCAGATTTTTACCAAGATTTAGTTTCAGATCTTAAAAAGGATGGTTATGACACGAACTTCTATGATCAGTCTGGTGTAGCCCTTCTCAAGAAAGACGATAGTAATTTGGACGCTTTGTACCAGCATGCAGAAACGAGACTAGAAGAATCACCCATTATTGGTGAACTCTCTATAAAAAATGCTGAGGATCTCCCTGAATTCACTGGATTTGACCGTTATCTCTATGCTTCTGGAGGAGCCAGAGTGGAAGGAGCAGAGTTGACAGCTACTTTGATTGAGGCCTCTGGTTTTGAAAAGGTGGAGGGGCCAGTCATACTCTCTCCTCTTGACAATGGCACCTACGAGATTAATGGGCAAACTTTCGATAAGGTCATTCTAGCTTGTGGTGCCTGGCTGGGTCAAACGCTTGAAACCCTTGGTTTCGAAGTAGACGTCCGCCCCCAAAAGGGGCAATTGCGTGACTATTTCTTTGAGGGCATGGATACTGATAGATTACCTGTTCTGATGCCAGAGGGCGAATTAGATGTCATTCCTTTTGCTGGTGGAAAGATTTCGGTAGGGGCCAGCCATGAAAATGACCAAGGCTTTGATTTGACAGTTGATGAGACTGTACTTGCAAGTCTGGAGGAAGAGGCTAAGACATATTTCCCTGATTTAAGTACTGCCAAGTCCTTCTCAGAACGTGTGGGAACGAGAGCCTACACGAGTGATTTCTCTCCTTTCTTTGGAGAAGTTCCAGAGCTTGAGAGTGTCTTTGTTGCTTCTGGTTTAGGATCTTCAGGGCTCACGACAGGGCCACTGATTGGAAAAAATCTGGTTGATTTGGTCATGAATCGACCTGGTAGCTTGGATAGTGCGGACTATCCAGTGGCTCAGTACATTAAGAAAAAAGACTAATAGTATTAAAGTTCTTCTAGATATTTAGACTCAAGAATCAGCTGGCTATTTCTCGCTATTGAGGGATGTTGGCTGATTCTTTTTTATTAGAGTTATTTATATCTATTTCTTACTTGATTAGAAAATGATAAAATAGTAACTGTTCATCGATTGTAGGTGAATACTAATAAAAAATGGGGAGGGACTATGTTCCAAAAAGTTAAAGTATATGTGACAGTCTTTGTTTCCTTGTTAGCCATAAGTTTAGGCGTGTCTGTCAAAGCAGGGGCAGCAGAAGACTTGGCTGTGACAAAGACAAGAATTGTCCTAGAGAGTTATGAGTTTGGTCCTGCTGTAACCAAAGTCATTTTTGAATTTAATCAGAAGGTCACACCAGAGGTTGTCCACAGCTCAACCCAGGTTACAACAGCAGGAGTTAGTCGTCAGGTGACGAATTCTTATGTGTCCGACGATCAGGGGCATGTGGTCTATTATGATAACAGCAAGTACGTGACGCTTGAATTGAGCCTACCTTCTTATAATCGCTACAACATGGGTGGAAATGCTGAACCTATGTATTTTAACCTTTCTACTTGGACTAACCAATGGCTGGAAAGTTATATGGTATCAATGAAAGATTTGTCAGTAGTGGCAGAAGGTAGTAGTCAGTCGCAAATGGTGTCTTCTGAGCAAGATGCCATCAATAATCGTTTGATGCCAACAACGGAGGTTTTCGATGAGCGAGGGCAGGTAGGTAACATGCAGTATGCGGCTTATAGTGCCCAGACCGGTACGGGAAATAGCACCAAACCTTTGATAGTCTGGCTACACGGCATTGGTGAAAGAGGGGCAGATATGAATATTCCCCTTCTTTCAAATGACGTCTATGCGCTTACTCAGTCTGATATTCAAGGCCATTTCTTAACAACTGGTGATCAGGCGCGTGGGGTCAATGTGCTTGCTGTTCAAACGCAGACACCTTGGGGGTCGGATAATGCAGCACAACTCAAAGAGACCATTGATACATACCTAGCTAATCACCCAGAGGTAGATAAGGGACGAATTTATCTTGCAGGGGTTTCCAATGGTGGTGGTATGGTCTTGACCATGGGAGCAACCTATCCAGATTATTTTGCAGCTCTCATTCCAATTGCTGCTCCCTTAACTGTTGACCAATCTGGGATTGATAAACTGAAGGACCAGCCTATGTGGTTGATTCACACGAAAGCAGACGCAACAGTTCAACCAGAAAATAGTGTCTTGCCTCTATACAAGAGTTTGATTACCTCTGGAGCTTCTAACAAATGGTTTTCATACTTTGAAACAGCTACCGGGACTGATCTTCCTGGTACAGAGTATGATGGGCATTGGGCTTGGATTTATTTCTTCCATGACCAGGTGATTGGCGTTCAGCATCCTGAAAATACGAAAAATTGGGATGGTTATAGTGGTATGGTAGCCACTGACCCAACCTATGGCGGTGGCTCTCGAGCTAGTGTCAATGGGCAAACCTATAACAGTATCTTTGACTGGATGAGTGCACAAAGGCACTGAAGAAGATGATGATTACGCTTTCTAAGGAAAGTGCTACAAGAGGTTATCTTCAATCTAAAAGGGTTTCAATCGAAATCCTTTTTTCATTGGATTAAGAAAATGGACACTTGTGATTTTCTTAATGAAAGCTTAAGAACATAGGGTTTACCGTGACAAGAGGGCTGAAAAATGCTAAAATATAGGTAATATATTAGAGAAAAAAGGAGCCTTCTTATGAAAGGTATTATTCTTGCAGGCGGTTCAGGGACGCGTTTGTATCCATTGACTCGTGCTGCATCAAAACAACTGATGCCGATTTACGATAAACCAATGATTTATTACCCACTATCAACGCTTATGTTGGCTGGTATTAAGGAAATCCTCATCATCTCAACACCACAGGACCTTCCACGTTTTGAAGAGCTCCTTGGTGATGGTTCTGAGTTCGGTATTTCCCTTTCTTACGCAGTACAACCAAGTCCAGATGGATTGGCTCAAGCCTTTATCATTGGTGAAGACTTCATTGGTGACGATAGTGTTGCCCTTGTCCTCGGGGACAACATTTTCCATGGCAATGGTCTTTCTGCCATGCTTCAACGTGCTGAAGCTAAGGAAAAAGGCGCTACAGTCTTTGGTTATCAAGTTAAGGACCCAGAACGTTTTGGAGTTGTTGAGTTTGACGACAATATGAATGCCATCTCAATTGAGGAAAAACCTGAGCATCCAAAATCAAACTTTGCTGTAACTGGTCTTTATTTCTATGACAATGATGTCGTGGAAATAGCCAAAAATATCAAGCCAAGTCCTCGTGGCGAACTTGAAATCACGGATGTTAACAAGGCTTACTTAGAACGTGGTGACCTCTCTGTTGAACTTATGGGACGTGGCTTTGCTTGGTTGGATACAGGCACTCACGAAAGTCTCTTGCAAGCTGCTCAGTACATTGAAACAGTTCAACGTTTGCAAAATGTTCAAGTGGCTAACCTTGAGGAAATTGCCTATCGCATGGGCTACATTACTAAAGAGCAGGTCCTCGAATTGGCACAACCACTTAAGAAGAATGAATACGGGCAATATTTGCTCCGTTTGATTGGAGAAGCATAATGACTGAACAATTTTTTGGTAAAGAATTAGCTGCACGTAAGATTGAAGCCATCCCAGGTTTACTTGAATTTGATATTCCAGTACATGGGGATAACCGTGGTTGGTTTAAGGAAAACTTTCAAAAAGAAAAAATGTTGCCGCTTGGTTTTCCAGAATCATTCTTTGCAGAAGGAAAATTGCAAAATAATGTTTCTTTCTCACGTAAAAATGTTTTGCGTGGCTTGCACGCTGAGCCTTGGGATAAATACATCTCAGTCGCAGATGAAGGAAAGGTTCTTGGAACATGGGTTGACCTCCGTGAAGGCGAAACGTTTGGGAATACTTACCAAACAGTCATTGATGCCTCAAAAGGAATCTTCGTTCCTCGTGGTGTTGCCAATGGTTTCCAAGTTTTGTCTGACAAAGTATCCTACAGCTACCTTGTGAACGACTACTGGGCACTTGAACTCAAACCAAAATACGCCTTTGTCAACTATGCTGACCCAAGCCTTGATATCAAGTGGGAAAACTTGGAAGAAGCAGAAGTCTCAGAAGCAGATAAAAACCACCCATTACTCAAAGACGTTAAACCTCTCAAACCAGAGGATTTGTAAAAATAAACCTTGCACAGCAGTATCGTGACTGCAAGGAGCGTTATAAGATTGTTCCTGCCCTAGTGGGAACAAGATTCCCTTAGGGAATCTTGTAGGGAAATCCGGAGACTTAGGCTCCGGATTTAGCCATGAAACCGAAGGGTTGCTGGCGTCCCTCACTAACTAAAGGAACGGTCAAGGAACTAAGAAATTTGGAGAAAAAATGACTGAATATAAAAATATCATCGTAACTGGTGGCGCAGGTTTCATCGGTTCAAACTTCGTACACTATGTCTACAACAACCATCCAGACGTGCATGTAACTGTTTTGGATAAACTCACATACGCTGGGAACCGTGCTAACATTGAAGAAATCCTTGGTGACCGTGTTGAATTGGTTGTTGGTGATATTGCTGATGCTGAATTGGTTGATAAATTGGCTGCTAAGGCTGATGCTATCGTTCACTATGCGGCTGAAAGCCACAACGATAATTCATTGAACGACCCATCACCATTTATCCACACAAACTTCATTGGTACTTACACACTCTTGGAAGCTGCTCGTAAATACGATATTCGTTTCCACCACGTGTCAACAGATGAAGTTTATGGTGATCTTCCATTGCGTGAAGATCTTCCTGGACACGGTGAAGGTCCTGGTGAAAAATTCACAGCAGAAACAAAATACAACCCATCATCACCATACTCATCAACTAAGGCTGCTTCAGACCTTATCGTTAAAGCATGGGTGCGTTCATTTGGTGTTAAGGCAACTATTTCAAACTGCTCAAACAACTATGGACCATACCAACACATCGAAAAATTCATCCCACGTCAAATCACCAACATCTTGTCAGGGATTAAACCAAAACTTTATGGTGAAGGTAAAAATGTCCGTGACTGGATTCACACTAACGACCACTCAACTGGTGTTTGGGCTATCCTAACTAAAGGTCGTATCGGTGAAACTTACTTGATTGGTGCTGATGGTGAGAAGAACAACAAGGAAGTGCTTGAGCTCATCCTTGAAAAAATGGGTCAACCAAAAGACGCTTACGACCGTGTGACAGACCGTGCTGGTCACGATTTGCGTTACGCTATTGACTCAACAAAATTGCGTGAAGAATTGGGTTGGGAACCACAATTCACAAACTTTGAATCAGGTTTGGAAGAAACAATCAAGTGGTACACAGATCACCAAGACTGGTGGAAAGCTGAAAAAGAAGCTGTCGAAGCCAACTACGCTAAGACACAAGAAGTGCTTAAATAATTGGGAAATCTATCACTTCCAAGCTAGTGATAGATTTTTCTATTAAGAAATATTAGGAGAGATGATGAATAGAAAAGAATGGATTGAATATTTTGAAGCGATTAATAATCGTAAGCCCACTATTCAGGAGTGTCAGCAGGCCCTTCTAAATGGTGAATTTGTTATGGAAGGAAAACAAGCTACTTTTTCCAACAGTGGAAAGTCTGTGACTGAAGGAGTCAGACCTTTACCGAATCAAATGACTGGTCAAATGGTCAACCCAGCTTATTCACAACAAATGGTCTTTGTTAAGAAGAAAAAGTTTGGCAAGAAGACTTTTATTGGTCTTGGGATTGCTTTATTTCTTGTTGTAGCAACAAGTCTTGGACTCTTTTTGTTTTCTTCCAAAGGAACAAACTTGGGAGGTTTGTGGGTAACTAATGATAATGTTGGTTTGGTTTATGATTTAAGTGGGAAGAAGTCAAAACTTGTTGCAGGCTATAGGGAAGAAGAAATCAAAGAAATCTCTATTGGTAATAAAGTTAGACAGGAGTTTGAAGCACGTTTAGAAGATGTCAGTAATTCAAAACTAAAAACGATTGCTGATTTTGACAAGAAATATCAATTACAGACCAAAGAGATAATACTGGTTAAGACGAAATGGGAATGGTTTGGATACTATAATCTGATTCAGAAAGATGGGACAAACTTAGTTCTAGATTTATTCTTATCAGACCTCTACTACGGATCAAGAAGTACCAAAGATTTAAAAAAGAAATGTCTTTTTCATAAGGCAGAGGTTCCAAAAGCCTTTGTTGGAAAATGGAAGACATATGATGATGAAAATGAATCAGAAGGAGAATTGACTATCTCTGAAAATGGTGTTATGACTACAGATTCTGATGATATAGATATCTTAAATGTTAAGCCTTTAGATATCTTAATTGCTAAGCCTTTAAAAGAATATCTGGCGGATCAATCAGGCAGCGCAGATAATGATAAGGTGCAAAAAGAGTTTGCTAAAATACAGAAGTCTCTTAAGTCACATGGTTATCAGGCTAAGAGTGTTAATGACATCTACCACGATGCGAGAAAGTCATACTATTATATCGTTGTAGATGGTGGTAAGCGCATTATTATCTTGGAGGATAGCTTCAACATTCTCTCCATAGGGGGTTATATTGAAAGAGAAGACAAATAGTAATTAGGATACCTCTAGCAGATAAGAAGTGCTTAGATCATATCCCAAAGTCTATCATTCCTCTAGGAGTGATGGACTTTTTTTACTTGTAAATACGACATTAACTTATGACAGCGATACAATAAATTACATAAATGTTACAAAAATTACATAAAATGCTTGATTTTTGTAACAAAATAGATATAATAGACATATAGAAAAGAGGTTTATGAAAATGAAAAGAAAAGTTATTCGTGTTTGTTCCCTTGTTTTGTTGTCTGTAGCTGTCTCTACAGCACTTGTAGGATGTGGCTCTAAGTCAGAAAAAGACACTGCATCATCATCTACAACGTCAACTTCTAAAGTTGTGAAGCCATCAGCAAAGCCAAAAGCATCTGAGAAGAAACCTGCTAAAAAGTCTAAGACAGAGGATTCATCTTCAAAGGATTCTCAAGGTCAAGAAGAAGTGAGTGCTCCTGAAGCTAGCTCTTCAAAAAATCAAGCTACAGCTGGAAATGATGCTCAAGCAGGAACAAGTGGTAGTGCTGCTTCTGAGTCAAACAAGTCTGGTCAAGCAACACCTGATACTCAAAGTGACGCTCCTGTTCCAGCAGCATTAGTGGGAACTTGGACTGGTACCAGTCCTCAAGCAACAGACATTAGTTTTACAGTTGATGCTGATGGCAACATCACTTCAAAGGCAAATTTCAATGTTGATTACGAACCCTATCGTCAAAGTTCAACAACTGCAAAAGCTGTTCAAATTTCTGGTAATCTCTACGTTTGGGAGGGTGGCGATTTTTCAACCTTGCTTCCTGGTATTACTGGACTAGGGGGAGCTGGTTTCCAAGCTAAGCCTGGTTTTATTCTTGAAAATGGAACCTACACGCCAGTTCAATTCATTTCAGACCTAGGACCAACCTTTGATTATAGCAACTACAACGCTTTCCCATTCTCATTAACAAAATAATAGGAAGAGGCTATCTGAAGAGGTAGCTTCTTTTTTGCCTCAACTCTTATCATTCATGGTCTCATTTCTGCTTAAAAAATGGTAGAATAGTTACATGCAAACAAAACCAACGTCAGCTTATGTGCACATTCCGTTTTGCACACAAATTTGTTATTATTGTGACTTTTCCAAGGTCTTTATTAAAAATCAGCCCGTTGATGACTACCTACGGGCTTTGATTCGTGAGTGGGAGCTTTTAGATATCAAGGAGCTTCGCACGCTTTATATTGGTGGTGGAACACCGACAGCCATTTCTGCGGAACAATTGGACTACCTTTTAAGTCATCTTCAGAAAAACTTGGATTTGTCAAAGCTGGAGGAATTTACTATTGAGGCCAATCCTGGTGATTTGACGGTTGATAAAATTAAAGTACTCAAAAAATCTGCTGTTAATCGAGTGTCTTTAGGGGTTCAGACTTTTGATGACAAGCACTTGCGTCAAATTGGTCGCAGTCACAATCAAGCACAGATTTATGAAAGCATTGATAGCTTGAATTCTGCTGGTTTCCATAATATTTCCATTGACCTCATTTATGCGCTACCTGGTCAAACCATGGATCAGGTCAAGGAAAATGTGAGAAAGGCACTGGAACTGGATATTCCACACCTAAGTCTCTACAGTTTGATCTTGGAACATCACACGGTCTTTATGAATAAGATGCGTCGGGGTAAGCTCAATCTGCCAACTGAGGATTTGGAAGCAGAGATGTTTGACTATATTATCCAAGAGTTGGAAAAGAATGGTTTTGAGCATTATGAGATTTCCAACTTTACCAAACCTGGGATGGAGAGTCGTCACAATCTCATGTACTGGAATAATAATGAGTACTATGGAGTTGGTGCTGGGGCCTCTGGTTATGTCAATGGTGTTCGTTATCGCAATAGAGGACCTATCCAGCATTATCTAAAGGCTATAGCTGAGGATGGTCATGCTAGACTCCAGGAGGAGCATCTGACTAAGGCGGAAATGATGGAGGAGGAGTTCTTCCTTGGTTTACGTAAAAAATCAGGTGTGTCTATTAAACGTTTTGAAGAGAGGTTTGGTTTGTCATTTTCGGATACTTATGGGGATATCGTGAAAAAACTACAGGAAGATGGGCTCTTGGTTAAGGATCCTGAGGTGGTTCGTATGACAAAACAAGGACTTTTTCTGGGAGATAGTGTCGCTGAGCAATTTATCTTGGAGGATTAGATGGGATTAAAATTTAGCATTCCTTACCAGATTCCGTTTTATGAGACGGATATCACGCATCAGGTGAAGTTACCACATTTATTGGCTTTTTCATTGCAAGTATCTGGTATGCAGTCAGAGTCTCTGGGTAATACGGATAAGGAAGTTTTTGATAAATATGGTCTAGTTTGGATTGTGACAGACTATGCGATTGAGATTGACCGTTTGCCTCGCTACAATGAAAAGGTGACCATTACAACGGAAGCCGTTTCCTATAATAAGATTTTTTGTTACCGTAATTTTTACATCACGGATGAAACTGGTCAACAAATCATGCTCTTTAAGACTACTTTTGCTCTTATGGATTATGAAACGCGTAAGGTAGCCGAAGTGCCAGATGAGGTGGTAGCACCTTATGGGGCTGATAAGACTAAAAAGTTGCTTAGAGGACCTCGTTATAAGGCTTTGGAAAATCCAATTGAGACGCTTTATCGTGTGCGTTATTTTGACCTAGACATGAATGGCCATGTTAATAATAGCAAGTACTTGGAGTGGATGTTGGATGTTTTCGATTTGGACTTTTTGACCAAGTACACACCGGCCCATATTGACCTCAAGTATGTTAAGGAAATTCATCATGGATCAGAAATTTATTCAGGTTACGAGTTTGACCAAGATAGTTTGAGCAGTCAACATCAGATTTGTGTGGATGGTAATGTTCATGCTCAGGCTATTATCCAATGGAAAGAAATAGGAGACGAGTAGGATGACATATAAAGGTTATTTGATTGATTTAGATGGAACTATTTACAAGGGGAAGGACCGCATTCCTGAGGGAGAAGCCTTCGTTAAGGAGTTGCAGAAGCGTCAGATTCCCTATCTTTTTGTGACGAATAACAGTATGCGTACACCAGAAATGGTCCAAGAGCTTTTGCGTAATCAGTGCGAATTGGAAACGCCTCTTGAGACCATTTACACAGCTACTTTGGCGACAGTTGACTACATGAACGATATGAATCGTGGCAAGACGGTTTATGTTATCGGTGAGACTGGGCTTAAATCTGCAATTGCGGAAGCGGGCTATACGGTAGATGAGGAAAATCCTGCCTATGTTGTGGTGGGCTTGGACCGTGAAGTCACTTATGAAATGTTGGTAAAAGCAACGCTTGCTATCCACAAAGGGGCTATATTTATTGGAACTAACCCAGATTTGAATATCCCAACAGAACGTGGTCTTCTTCCAGGTGCTGGTTCCCTCTTGGCCCTTATTGAGGCGGCTACCCGTGTGAAACCAATCATTATTGGTAAGCCTAAAGCTATTATCATGAATAAGGCTCTTGAAATCCTTGGGACAGAACGTAGCCAAACTATTGTGGTTGGTGACAATTACTTGACTGATATTACATCTGGCATTAAAAATGACTTTCC
Source organism: Streptococcus sp. Marseille-Q3604 (assembly GCF_916619785.1). NCBI lineage: Bacteria > Bacillati > Bacillota > Bacilli > Lactobacillales > Streptococcaceae > Streptococcus > Streptococcus sp. Marseille-Q3604. The sequence continues at coordinate 91,332 of NZ_CAKAKM010000001.1, forward strand.
AACACTACTTGTGACAACTGGCTTCACCAAGGCGGAAGAGGTTGCAGGTCTACCTGTCAAACCAGACCACGTACTTGCTAGTCTAGCGGAGTGGGATTTTGATGCGAACTAAGATTGAAGCTGTACTGACTCCGATTTGGCTCCTGGCCCTGTCTATCCTAGTGACGATTTATCTGGCATGGGGATTCTATTATTTTGATATTGATTGGATGCATCTTATGGACTATGTCATTATCGGAAAGACGGAGCTTTGGCATAATTTCAATGTCCTCATGCAGTACCTGACCTTTCCTTGGGTTGGTCATCTGGCCATGCCTGATTTTCCATCGTCGGAGAGTGGGCTAAAGCATTTTCATGATGTGAAGTGGCTCTTTCATTTGGTACAGGGGTTTGTTATTCTACTGGCTTATCCCGCAGCAACTTCGCTCTGGCGAAATGTGAAGAAGGGCACCTTTGGTCTTTATCGTAGGCTTTATATGAGTTTAGCTGTTTTACCAATCCTTATTGGAGTAGTGGGAGTTTTTCTCGGATTTGATGAGTTTTTTACGCTCTTTCATGAAGCCCTCTTTCCTGGAGATAGCAGTTGGCTCTTTAATCCAATCTTGGATCCGATTATCAATGTTTTACCAGAAGAGTATTTCCTTCAATGTTTTGTGATTTTCTTTATTATTTATGAGGGGTTGATGGTGAGTTTGACCTGGTTGGCCCATAAGCAGCTTACAATGTATTTGAAAAATAAGGAGTAGTTATGTCTATTCGTGATAACCATTTGCATACCCATCATTCCTATGATTCGGATGCGAACTTTACTGACTATTTGACACATTTTGATGGCGAAATTGTAACGACTGAGCATTACGATCTCTCTAATCCTTATACCAAACAGGACGATGTGCCCGAGTACGAGGCTTATAGTCACGAAATCGAAAGTCTTAACCTCAAGTATGGCAATCGTATTAAACGTGGCATCGAGATTGGTTATTATCAGCCTAGGGAAGAGGATATTTTGGCCTTTTTGGATGGTAAGGACTATGATCTCAAACTGCTTTCTGTTCACCATAATGGGCTCAATGATTATCTTGATGATGAGGTAGCTGATATGGACAAGGCAAGCATTATTCAAGAGTATCTGGACAAGTTGGAGTACGCTATTGGTCGTGTAGACGCAGATGTTCTGGCTCACTTTGACTATGGTTTCCGACTTTTTGACGTGACTGTTGATGAGTTAAAAGCCTATGAGGAGCAGCTCAAACGCATTTTCCAGAAAATGCTTGCTAATGATTTGGCTTTTGAACTGAATGCAAAGAGTATGTATCTCTATCATCACGAAGATCTTTATCGTTATGCCTTGGGCCTTGTTAAGGATTTGGGATGTTGCAAGTATTCTATCGGCTCTGATGGGCATAAGTTAGAGCATTTCCGTCTGAACTTTGATAAGATTCAGGAGCTCTTGAGAGAATTTGATATTACTGAAGATATGATTATATAGCGAAGATGGCTTCAACTGAAGCTGTCTTTTTCTTAAGGAAAACTTAAAGGAAAAGCGTAGTTGTGGGATTTATAGAAGATTTTAAGCTTTGCTTGTTATGCTAATGTCAAGAAAAAGAAACTTATGGTTTCTATCTTATCTTTCAAAATTGGAGGTTTTCTATGAAATTTCTCAAAAGGCATGCCTATGCCTTACTCTTTACCCTTTTTCTCATGGGGGCAAATGTCTACTCTCTCTTAAAGGTCTTTGTCATTCCCTCAGCAGTCTCAACGGTTTCAGCCAATACGACTAGCTCAAGCACAGCTTCGTCGACAGCATCTACCAGCACTGGTAAGGTGACTAAGACGGATACAACTTACAAAGATGACAATATGGATATCAAAATCACAACAGGTAAAACTAGTGATACCACTTACTATGTGGCAGATATCAAGCTGTCAAGTGCTGATTACCTTAAAACAGCTTTGGCACAAAACACCTATGGGACCAACATTACTGATACCACTTCAAGTATTGCTCAGCAAAACAATGCTATCTTTGCCATCAATGGTGACTACTATGGGGCTAATCAGTCAGGTTATGTGATTAAGAATGGTCAAGTCTATCGTGATACTGATCGAAACAGTGACTATGAAGACCTTGCCGTTTACTCAGATGGTAGCTTCAAGACCTTTAAGGAAAGCGATACAACGGCTCAAAAATTGGTTGATTCAGGTGTGGTGAATACCTTTGCCTTTGGTCCAACCTTGGTTGAAAATGGCAAGGTAGCTGTATCAGAAAATGAAGAGGTTGGTCAAGCCATGGCTGACAATCCACGTACAGCCATCGGAGTTATCGAAGAAAGTGACGGCAGTGTGCACTATATTGTCATTGTCTCTGATGGTCGTACCAGTGAGTCGTCAGGATTGACTCTTTATGAAATGGCAGAGTTGATGAAATCCTATGGTGTGACGACAGCCTATAACCTTGATGGTGGTGGCTCATCAACCATGTACTTCAATGGTCAAGTCATTAACAAGCCAACCACAAACGGAAATAAAATCTCAGAAAGGGCGGTGAGCGATATTGTTTACATCGGTTACTAAAAAATCAGCCAGCAAACACTTTTTCACCTACATCGGTCTAACCATTTTCAGTCTTCTATTTACCTTTGTCTATGAACGCTTTTCTTATGGGGAATCGTCCATGTTTATGCGTATGATGTTTTTTGCACCATTGGCTGGAGCACTTATCTATCTGCTAACAGGAGTGGGAATGTCTTGGGTGAAAACACGTCTTTCAAAACTACTCTTTAATTCGTCTATTGCCGTTGTTGCTAGTGCCTGCTTGGTTAAGGGAATCGTTGAGGTTTCAGGTCGTACGACTAGCGTGGATATGCCTTATTGGTATGTTGCTGCGGGGCTACTTTGTTTGAGTATTATGACAGGATTTATTAGACCTAGAAAATTAGCTTAACCATAAGAGCTTGGAGCTGTGCTTCAGGCTTTTTGTCTTGCATTGAAAAAATATTTAGGATAAATATACAAATTATAATATGAAGAAATTATTTTAAATGGGGAATTAGCCTAAAGAAATTTTCATAAAAAATTACTGAGCCTGATTTTTTTGTGATAGGAATTTAGATAGAACGAAATCTTCTATAGTGATGAAAATACCTGAATCTATCGTATTTGCGGTGCGAGGGATTTTTGAGACATGAGGTTCAAAACTTAGGCATGGAACTTTTGGATGGCTAGAATTATCCACAGAATCATTTCACCCGCGTCCGTCATCACCTAAGAAAAGTCTCAAAAGGCTTGTTTCTGCTATTAAATATACATGATTTTCAACTTTTTATAAAAATATACAAAAAAGACTTGCTTTGTTCTGAATTTTCAGGTAAAATATACTAAAATCGAAATCGTTGATAGAAAAAGTCAGATCGTTTCACAGAGAATGCGGGAAGCTGAGAACGCATGAGATCAAAGACGACACATTCTTGAGAGCGTATGCGAACTCTGGATGACAGTAGTGTACGACGGGTGGTTCCGTTAGAGACTGGGAGTTACAAGAGAGACCTTGTGACTTCATGAGGAAGAGGGGGTGACCCCTGTTCGAATTAAGGTGGAACCACGTGCCAACGTCCTTGCAAAAGTTGTTTTTGCGAGGGCGTTTTTTGTTACACTTGCTTTTAGCATTTGTAGCTAGACGTACACTTGGTTGGAGTTGAACAGAAAGGATAAACTATGGAAATCAAAGGATTACGAAAGATTGAACCCTATGTGGCAGGTAGTCAGCCTGCTGAGAAAAATATCATTAAGTTGAATACTAATGAAAATGCCTATGGACCAAGTCCAGCAGTCCATCAAGCTTTAGCATCCTTTGATGCCCATCAGTTACGCAAGTATTCGACTTTGGATCAAGCGGCTTTACGTCAGGCCTTATCTGAACAGTTAGGTGTTCCTGCCGATCAAGTGATTATTGGAAATGGGTCAGACGATATCTTGTCAATGGCTTTTCTAGCTTTCTTTAATAGTGAGGAAGAAGTCTTGTTTCCAGATTTGACCTATGGTTTTTACAAGGTATGGGCAGATTTGTATCGCATCCCATTTAGAGAAGTGACTTTGAACTCTTCATTTGGGATTGATACTCAAGATTATCTGGTTGAAAATGGTGGGATTGTCCTCACTAACCCAAATGCGCCAACAGGTATTTATAAACCTCTCGATCAAATTGAAGAAATCGTAAAAGCCAACCAGTCGGTAGTTGTGATTATTGACGAAGCCTATATTAACTTTGGTGGGGAGACGGCCTTACCGCTCCTAGAAAAGTATGACAATGTGTTTATCACTAGGACCTTTTCTAAGGATGCCTCCCTTGCTGGCTTGCGTGTCGGCTATGGCATAGGAAGTCCTAAATTAATGGCTGTAATCAATGCCGTCAAGAATTCGGTCAACCCCTATAATGTGGATAGCATTGCGGAAGTCTTGGCGACTGCAGCGGTTAAGTCATGGGACTACTATGAGGACACTTGCGCAAAGATTATGGCAACACGTGACTGGTTTAGCCAAGAATTGCAGGCGATTGGTTTTGATATCCTACCTTCAAAAACTAATTTTGTTTTGGTCAAACCTCACGGAGTGACTTCAGGTCAATTGTTTGACTACCTCCAAAGTAAGAAAATTTATGTCCGTTATTTTCCAAAAGTGGAGCGTATTTCAGACAGACTACGCATTTCTATTGGGACGCAGGATGAGATGGAGCGCGTATTAATGACAATACAGGAGTTACAAGCATGAAAAAAACGACATTAGCCTTAGGAATGCACGATAAACTTTTCAAACGTGCCCGTACCATGTATCAGATTGAACACCGTATCTGTGACTTGTTGATGACAAAGGGCTTTCTTCGGATTGAGACACCAACCTTAGAGCATTTCGAAGTCTTTAGTGATCTTGTGGACAATGGTAACTATAATTTCTTTGATAAAAATGGAGAGCTTGTTAGTTTACGTCCTGATATTACCAGCCAAATTGGGCGTGTGATTGCTTCGACTCAAGTTCATACACCGATTAAATTTTCTTACTCTGGAAAAGTCTTTAACTACAATGAGGAGATGCGTGGCTTGTCCAATGAGCATACGCAGGCTGGTGTGGAAATCATTGGTTTTCCAGTTCATCAGGCATTGGAAGAAGCAATAGCTTCTGCTAAAGATGCTCTAGATGTTGCAGGGGTCAAAAATTACAAGTTTGAATTTTCACATGCTCGCCTCCTACAACTCATTTTTGAAGAATTAAACCTTCCAGATGTAAAAGAAGCAGAGTTGGCGGCCTATATCCGTGACAAATCGATCACCGGTCTTAAGGAGTTCACCAAAGAAAATCCAAGTCAATATGACAAGGTCTTGGAGCAGTTACCCTTCTTGTTTGGTGAGACAAATGCTGTCCTGACCAAGGCTAGACAGTTAACAGACAGTGAAGCCTTTTTGACAGCCTTGGATAGTTTGGAAGTTTTAACTAATCGTTTATCAGATAGTCTCCCAGAGACGACGCTTGATTTGGCTCAATTGCCAGCAGTGCCTTACTACACGGGCATGATGTTTAAGGTCTTCGGTGACAAGGTACCAGATGCCTTTGTATCAGGTGGCCGTTACGATAAACTATTTGAACGCTTTGGAGCTACCGAGTTAACAGCAGTTGGCTGGGCCATTGATATCGACTCAGTTTATCAAGCAGTACATGACGATGTAGAATTTGGAGGTGACTTGGATGACTAGCAATCAAATCACAATTGCCTTGACCAAGGGACGTATTGAGAAAGATACGGTTAAATTACTGGAAAAAGCTGGCTTTGATATGTCTTTCATGGCCGATAAGGGACGTAATTTGATTTTCGAGAGTCCTGATAACCGGTTCCGTTTTCTCTTGGTCAAAGCTCCAGATGTGACTACCTATGTTAGACACGGTGTTGCAGATATTGGGATTGTCGGTAAGGATGTTTTGGTCGAACATCCGACAGGTTATTTGGAAATGTTAGATCTTAATTTTGGTCTTTGTAAATTCTCCGTAGCATCAACAGAAGACTATAACCCTGATGACCATAAGCGAAAACGTATTGCGACCAAGTATCCAACCATTGCGACGGATTATTTTAATCAAAAGGGTGAGGATGTCGAGATCATTTCGATTCAAGGGAGTGTAGAGATTGCCCCTGTTATTGGTCTAGCGGATGCCATTGTCGATATTGTGGAAACAGGGAATACCCTTGTTGCAAATGGCCTAAAAGTTTATGAAGATATTTGCCGTATTTCAGCACGAATGATTGTGAACAAGGCTTCTTTGAAAAATAACAAGGAAGTCCTGCCATTCATTCGTAAGATTGAATCACTTGTAGGGAACGAGGAGGTACCGTTCGAATGAAACGATTAACTGGAACAAATAAAGAAATTGCTGAGCTTCTTTATCAGGAGCAATTGGAACTTTCAAAAGAAAATAGAGACGTTGAAAGCACGGTTCAAGCCATTATTGAGGATGTCAAAAAACGAGGAGACGAGGCCCTTCGTGACTATTCAGCTAAATTTGATAAGGTTGACTTGACTGATTTTGAGGTTGGACAAGATTTGATTGATCAGGCCTTTAAAGAGATTGATCCAGAGGTTTACCAAGCCCTAGTTAATGCCAAAGAAAACATTGAATCTTACCACAAGCATCAGTTGGAGGCTGGTTTTGAGGACCAACCAAGTGAGGGTGTTATTCGTGGTCAATTGATTCGTCCCATCAATCGTGTAGGTGTTTATGTGCCTGGAGGAACTGCGGCTTATCCATCATCAGTTCTTATGAATGTCATCCCTGCTAAAATTGCTGGGGTTAAAGAGATTATTATGATTACGCCGCCACAAGAACACTTTGTTCCTGCAATTCTAGTAGCCGCAAAATTGGCTGGTGTGGATAGCATTTATCAAGTCGGTGGGGCTCAAGGGGTTGCGGCCTTGGCTTTTGGTACAGAAACGATTCCAAAGGTTGACAAGATTACAGGTCCCGGTAATATTTTCGTGGTGACTGCTAAGAAGCAAGTTTACGGTATTGTCGGTATTGATATGATTGCAGGACCATCAGAAATCGGTGTTATTGCTGATAGTAGCGCTAATCCAACCTATGTGGCAGCCGATCTCTTGTCTCAAGCAGAGCACGATACACGTGCACGCGCCATTTTGGTAACAGATTCTCAAGCCTTGGCTGATGCAGTTGAAAGTGAGATTGAACGTCAACTCAAGCTTTTGCCACGTGAGGCGATTGCTCGTCCATCTATCGAAAATAACGGCCGAATTATTATTGCCAATGATACAGATGCTATGTTTGAACTCATGAACTTGGTTGCGCCAGAACATTTGGAAATTGCTATGGACAAGGCCTATGATTATCTAGAAAAAGTGGAGAATGCTGGTTCCGTCTTTCTTGGTCACTTTACCAGTGAACCAATTGGTGACTACTATGCTGGTGCCAATCATGTTCTTCCAACGACAGCAACCAGCCGATTTTCATCAGCTTTAGGTGTGCATGATTTTGTCAAACGTATCCAATATACGCAGTATGACAAAGCAGCAGTCAATAAGGCTCAACACGATATCACAACCTTGGCTTACGCGGAAGGTTTGCAGGCCCACGCTAAGGCTATTGAAGTCAGAAACGACAATAATTGAGAGAGTAGAGGAAGAAGTTATGAGACAAGCAGAAATTGAACGTAATACCTTTGAAACCAAAATTAAGTTAAGCCTCAATTTGGATGCTCAAGAACCAGTAGATATTCAAACAGGTGTCGGATTTTTTGACCACATGTTGACCTTGTTTGCCCGTCACGGCCGTATGTCTTTGGTGGTAAAGGCTGATGGCGACCTTTGGGTTGATAGTCACCACACCGTTGAAGATGTCGGTATTGTCCTTGGTCAAGCTCTTAAAGAGGCCTTGGGCGATAAAGCAGGTATTAACCGTTATGGAACGGCTTTTGTACCTATGGATGAAACCCTCGGAATGGCAAGTTTAGACTTGTCTGGACGTAGCTACTTGGTCTTTGATGCTAGTTTTGATAATCCAAAATTGGGTAATTTTGACACAGAATTGGTAGAAGAATTTTTCCAAGCCTTGGCTTTCAATGTTCAGATGAATCTCCATCTCAAGATTCTCCACGGAAAAAACAATCACCACAAGTCAGAAAGTCTCTTCAAGGCAACAGGACGTGCCTTGCGTGAGGCAATCACAGTCAATCCTGACATTCACGGCGTAAACTCGACAAAGGGGATGCTATGATTATCGTCATTGATTACGATGCGGGCAATACCGCCAATGTTCTGCGGGCCCTTGAAAAGATCGGTGTGACTGCAGAATTGTCTGCCGATAAAGAAAAAATCTTAGCTGCAGATGGTCTGATTTTACCTGGTGTGGGTGCTTATCCAACAGCCATGGCAGAGCTTGAGCGAAGAGGCTTGGTAGCTGTTATCAAAGAGGCCGTAGAAAAGGGAGTTCCACTTTTAGGAATCTGCTTAGGCATGCAGATTTTAACGGAAAAAGGGCTGGAACATGAGGAAACAAATGGTCTTGGTTTTATTCCAGGTGTTTGCCGTGCTATTCCTGCTAGCAAGGAGCAGCCTGTCCCACATATGGGGTGGAATGATTTGGCTGTTAAGCAAGCCAGCCCTTTGACAGATGGTTTAGACGGCCAAGCTGTCTACTTCGTTCACAGTTATTTCACGGATGTCCCTAGCCAATATATTGATGTTACCGCAGATTATAGTATCGAGGTGCCAGCCATGATCCATAAAGACAATGTTTATGGTGCCCAATTTCATCCTGAAAAATCAGGGGATATTGGCTTAGGTATTCTTGAAAAATTTGCAGGTTTATGTAAAGCCTAGAAGCTAGTGAGAGCAAAGACTTTTTAGTTAGAAAGGATGGTAGGGGAGATGCAAATTCTACCAGCAATTGATATTAAGGATGGACAGGCTGTTCGTCTCTTCAAAGGAGATTTCAACCAACAAACCGTTGTTAATCCAGACGTTATTGAACAAGCAAAGACCTTTAAGGATGCGGGCATTCAATTTATTCACGTCGTGGACTTGGACGGTGCCCTTGATGGTCGTGCCACTAACCGTGACTTGATTGCAGAGGTCAAGAAGGTTTCTGGACTTGGCATCGAAGTTGGTGGCGGTATCCGTACCGTGGAGCAGATTCGTGATTATTTGGCAGTTGGCATCGACCGTATCATTATCGGTTCAATGGCCGTTAAAAATCCTGACTTCGTTAGAGCAGCTTTAGAGGAATTTGGTGCTGATAAGATTGTCGTGGGTATTGATGCCAAGGCAGGTCTAGTCGCTACTGAAGGCTGGTTGGAAACCAGCAATGTGGACTATATTACCTTGGCCAAGGAAATGGAAAAGATGGGCGTAACCCTCTTTGTCTATACTGATGTTGATCGAGATGGCACACTGACAGGACCCAATCTTGATCACTACAAACGTTTGGTATCTGAACTCACAACCGCCAAAGTCATCGCTTCCGGTGGGATTGCAGAAGTAGCCGACTTAGATCACCTACAAGAGATTGGTGTGGCAGGAACCATTGTCGGTAAAGCTTACTATAACGGTAATATCACATTAGACCAACTCAAGTCTTTCGGAGGTTAAGATGCTTAAAAAACGTATTATTCCCTGTTTGGATGTCAAGGATGGCCGTGTCGTCAAGGGGGTTAATTTTGTGAATCTGACAGATGTTGGAGATCCTGTTGATTCTGCGCGTGCCTATTATGAGGCTGGTTGTGACGAACTTGTTTTCTTGGACATCACAGCGACTTCAGACAATCGTGAAACAACGGTTGACATGGTGCGCCGTGTTGCCGACCAGGTCTTTATTCCTTTCACGGTTGGTGGTGGTATCCGTTCAGTTGAAGACATGAACAAGATGCTCAAAGCCGGTGCTGACAAGGTTGCGGTCAATTCCTCAGCCCTTGCCAACCCTCAACTAATCGCTGATTGTGCTCAAAAATTTGGCAATCAGTGTGTGGTCGCTGCGATTGATGCTAAAAAGATGTCTGATGGGAGCTGGCATGTTTTTGTGGCAGGTGGCCGTAAGGATACAGGTAGGGACCTCATCCAATGGGCTCAAGAAGTCGTCGCCTTGGGGGCTGGAGAAATTCTCTTAACCAGCATGGACAAGGACGGCACTAAGTCTGGTTTTGATTTGGAAATGCTAAATCGTGTGGCGGAAGTCGTTGATGTTCCGATCATCGCTTCTGGTGGCGCGGGAAATATTGAGGACATTGTAGAGGTCTTTGAAAAGACAACAGCAACGGGTGCACTGGCAGCCTCTATCTTCCACTTTGGTGAGGTAAATATAGGCGAAACCAAACAAGTCTTGGCAAATGCAGGAATTGAGGTGAGACGATGACAGAGGTTAAACTTGATTTTGATAAACAAGGGGGACTTGTACCAGTCATTGTGACCGATTACAAGACGGGGCAGGTGCTCATGTTGGCCTATATGAATGAGGTGTCCTATCAGTTGACCCTAGAGACCAAACAAATGCATTACTGGAGCCGCTCTAGAAATGAGCTTTGGCATAAGGGAGCCACATCTGGTCATTTCCAACATGTTAAAAGCATCAAGACTGACTGTGATCAGGACACCTTGCTTATCACCGTGGAACAAGAAGGAGCAGCCTGTCATACAGGAGCCTATAGCTGTTTCTTTACGGATATATATGATGACAATCAAGACAGATAGGAGTAGCTATGTTAGAAACACTTTATAAGGAAGCCTTAGATCGTAAAAAGAATCCCAAAGAAGGGTCTTATACCAATTACCTTTTTGACAAGGGGCTAGACAAGATTCTTAAAAAGGTTGGCGAAGAAGCGACAGAAGTTGTGATTGGGGCCAAAAATGCTGATAAAGAAGAAATTGCCAACGAGACAGCAGACGTCCTCTATCACCTAGCAGTCATGCTCGTTGAAACAGGGGTTAGCCCTGAAGACGTTGAAGCCGTACTTAAAGCACGTCAGGGCAAGCAAAGCAATATCCATGACCGAAAAGAAGTAACAGATTATTGAGGATTATCTCAACCGATTAAGACTAAAAAGAAATGCCTGAAGTGATGCTTCGGGCTTTTTTGATAGAGGAATTCTAATGATTTTGTCCCTCTAACTACCATGAGAAAGCGCTTTAAAATGCTATAATAGGAGTGAAGAAAGCTCGTTTTATTTGAAGGATTTGGTGTGCTTATTTATACAAATCATTGATGAAAGGAAGGATGTCCTATGAAGAAAAATACTCCTTATATCATAACTCTTTCTCGTTTAGCAATTCTCCTCCTTTGTTCTAGTCTTTTAGTTGGTTGTACAGGAGCACTTCCAAATGCTTACTCAAAAGCCAGAGAAAAAACGCAAAAAATCTTGGCTCATAATGGTTTTAAGGGAAAGGTCCAAGTTAAGAATATCAAAAAGGTGATTCTAGATAGTGCAGGCATTTATGTTGATTATACCTATTCAGAGGAAACCTACGACAATCAAAACATATCATTAGATTCAAAAATTACTTTTAACCTGGACTGGACAGTTAATGGTGAAGAATATGAGACTCCTGGTCTATACTCGCAAACCTATTTACAACAAAAATCTGTAAAAAAAGAAGAGCAGAGACTCTTTAAGGAGCTTAAAAAACAATCTTTAGGTCTTGATATCGTAGATTTCTCCTTCAGAGATAATACCCTGATAGATCAAGAGGCTGGTAATCGTCGAAAACATATAGCTGAGGAAAACCGTAAAAATGGGAAATCTGATTTTTATGGGTATTATCAAATTCCTTATCAAACAATGATTGATGAACATATTGTTACTATGTCAATAAGAGTAAGTGATGCAGAAAATACTAGTAAGAACGATTTAAAAGAGGCAGCGAAGAAACTGGATGCTAGCAAGCTACCAGACGGAGAGTACGAATTTTATTTTTTCACAACTGATAAAGAAAATTCCGCTAACTATGACAATTCCGGATATATTGGCTATACCTTTAACATACAAGATGGTAAGGTTGTCCAAGATGAAGATGATTAGAAAGTATTTTGATTTTCATCGATAAGCTAGCCTGCCATACTAGGCCGTTAGAAGTGTGGGTTACACTCAAGCGATAATGTTAACCTCAAAACATGCAAAAACATCTCCAAAAACTAGTTGGAGATGTCTTTTTATCTTACAAATTCTTTTTCTTTTTAGCTTTTTTGGTTAGGGCAAGGTCACAATTTTCAATACTTGAGATAAGGTGATTCGTCAATTGGAAGTCATCCACTTGGGGATTCAAATCCACTTCGTAGACCAGCTGCATGGTCTCGCCCCCACCAGTGGTGTTAAGGGAAATCAGGTCGCATTCGCTGGTGAAATTGAGCAAGGTTTTAGTGATTTTTTGATCAATCAAGTCTTGGTAGGAGACGTTAATGGTCAGGAGTCTACGACGTTGGTTGTCGGTACGACTTTGACGATTTTCCAAAAGGAGCCAAACAGCCAATAGAAAGGCGGTGAAGAGGACGGCCAGTAGCAAATAGCCTGTCCCAGATGCCAGACCGATAATCATGGCCATGAAGACGGCGATTAGCTCCCTGGAACCACTAGTCGCTGATCGAAAACGAATGAGACTAAAGGTCCCTGCCACGGCGATAGAGGTCCCCAAACTACCATTGACAAGGAAGATAACTAGGGTCATCAAGCATGGCAGCAAGGTCAAACTGATGGCGAATTCTCTGGTGTAGAGGGTTCGATATTTGTAAGTCCAGGTCAATGCCAAGCCTAAAACAAGGCTGACCAGTAAGGCCAGCATGAGTTGAAGGGGACTTGCAGTTGCGGTTGCATCATTAAAGATAGAATTGAAGAGATTAGACATAGGCGGCAGCTCCTTTTTCTTGAACTGGATGTGGCCCGTAATCTAGACCTTGAGACTTATGATAGGCACAGCTGTATTTTGAGAATTTCTGCTCTTCCAAACCATGTTTGTCTAAGATAGCTTGAAGCCATTCTGGCTTTTGACCAGGTGCCTTGATTTCCATGATAATCGTATCTTCATCAAGAAGCGGAAACCCATGATTTCCCTTGAAGAGACTGACGTCTTCATCACGGTAAGTCAGATTTTGGTCTAGGGTCACACGAACTTTATTGTAGGCATAGCCTTGGATAGTCTCTTTTTCTTTCATTGAAAAACGGTCGTAGTAGATATACATACGAGGTTTGAGGCCTTCATCATAACGCTGACGTAAGTGGTGAATATCCTGTAAGAGCTGACGATCGGTGATTTGGCTATGATTCTTACCGTCTGTCATCAAGTTAGTGATGGCAAGGGGTGTTGAAACGAGACGAAACTTATGACCGATTCCCTCCTCATCTTTAGCTTTGACCTCTAGAAAGACCTTGCTATCAATTTTGGGATTGGCTAGGTAGGTACGCATGCGGATCTTCTCTTGACGATGATTACCATCAAGGGCATCTTGGATGACATCAAAATTATCCGTATCAAAGTAAATATTTGAAATGGTAGATGTCGGATAATCATCCTCTACCAAATACTCCTTAAGATCAGCGAGCAGGTCTTCAAGATTTTCCTTTGAGACCACATATTTTGTTTCAATACGTTTAAAACGTGTTTCCAATTGTTTAACCATGAAAAAACTCCTTTTATAGATAAGATACAAAGCCGTAAAACAACTCTCAGGAAAATAGGGAGACCAGCCGCAGGAGTTTATCTCCAAGCAGGGCCCATCTTTTTCCCCCCGAGTTGTAGGCGTGTTCAATTAGATAAGATTAAAGCCTTCACTTTAAGATTTGGCTTTTATTTTTGTAGTAGAAAATTAAGTTGAGGGCAAATGTACTATTTTATATAGTACTTACTTGCTCGCCTATTAGTCTATGGGACTTTTCTGAAAGAAGGCCTAAGTCAAACTTTCACCAAACTTAACTTAAGAAAAGTTTTAGTTAACCTTCAGAAATGTTTTAGCTAAGTCCCGTAAACTGTAATCATCAAAACGAATCCGAGAGGAAAAAAAGATATGAAATCAAAAAAACTAAAAAAATGGACGACTTTAGTAACCTGTGCGACAGCCCTAACAGTCATGACAGCTTGTAGCCAATCAAACAGTCAATCAACGGGGACGACGTCAAGCACGACATCAAAAACAAGTGCTGTAACCGCAACAACTAGTAAGAAAACGACTAATAACAACAGCAACTATTTCACTTCAAAAGACTCGGACACATCTTATGATGAAAGTTCTGCCTCTAAGATTAAGTTATCAGGCTCATCTGCGGATGTTTCAGGTGATGGCGTAACGGTATCAGATTCAACCGTAACCATCTCCAAAGCTGGGACTTACGTCATTTCTGGAAAATCTGATGGTGTGCAAATCAAGGTGGATGCTGGGGATTCAGATGATGTCCATATTGTTCTAGATGGTGCTACCATGACAAATACAAAGGCACCAATCAACGCTACAAAAGCTGGGCATGTCTACCTAACGCTTAAAGATGGAACCACTAGCACCCTCTCTGATTCAAGTTCTAACAGTGATGAAGATGCGGATGCCGTGATTTTCTCTAAGGGAGATTTGACCATTAATGGGTCAGGTACTCTTAACATTGATGCCAAGAAAAATAACGGTATTAAAGCCAATGACAGCCTTCATATGACTGGCGGTACCTATAAGATTTCCTCAGTCGGTGATGCCTTCAATGTCAATGATGAACTCAACATCACAGGAACAACTATGACCATTGAGGCTGAAGAAGATGGTGTCAAGGTCGATAATGATGACGACACCTCAGTAGGTACCATCTATCTATCTGACAATACCATGACCATTAAGGCTGGTGACGACGGTATTCATGCGTCCGGTGACCTGATTATTGATAGTGGTACTTACAAGGTTGAAAAATCAACCGAAGGTATCCAGGGTAAATCTGTGACCATCAATGGTGGAAATATCGATGTCTATGCAACGGATGATGGTGTCAATGCGGCCAATGCTAATGCCAGTCAAAGTGAGATTTTCTTTAAGATGACCGGTGGAACCCTAAATGTTGAGGTTGGTGAGGGTGATACCGACCCAATCGATTCTAACGGCGATATTATTGTATCGGGTGGAACGATTAATTTGACTGGTCAGTCTGGCTTTGACTTCGATGGTTCAGCGACCTATACCGGTGGTGACATTACTATTAATGGTGAAAAACAAACTAAGATTGAAAACTCAATGCCTGGAGGCGGTGGCCCTCAAGGTGGAGGTGGTCCCCAAGGTGGTGGACAACCAGGTGGCTTTGGAGGAGGTCACTAAAGAGTCATAGGATGAAACAGAAAGGAAGTGCCTATGTATATTATTATTCCAGCTTATGAACCAGACAAACGCCTGATTCAGGTGGTTCAAGATATTACCATAAAACTCCCTAAAGCCCGTATTATTGTTGTTAATGATGGGAGTGGACCAGGCTATAACGACTATTACGACGAAACGGCTTTTATTGGAGCGACTGTCCTTACCCATCCTATCAATAAAGGAAAAGGAGCAGCTCTCAAGACAGCCTTTGCTCACATTCAAGAAGAAGTAGTCAGTCAGCACCTTTCGGCTCAACCTATTGTCACAGTTGATAGTGACGGTCAACATCTGATTAAAGATATTGTCCGTGTGGCCAAGGCAATCGAGGAAAATCCCAGTCATCTTGTTTTGGGTGCGCGTGCCTTTGTTGGTAAGGTGCCAGCACGTAGCCGCTTTGGAAATAAGGTGACTGCTGGACTCTTCCGTCTAGTAACTGGCCAAAAGGTGACAGATACTCAGACAGGGCTTCGAGGCATGTCAACCGACCTGATTCCATGGCTTCTTAATCTGGATGGCAATCGTTTTGAGTACGAGTTTAATATGTTGCTTGAAGCCAAAAAGTCAGGCCATCAAATCTCTGAAGTCCCTATCGAGACCGTTTATCTGGAGGAAAATAAAAGTTCACACTTTCGGCCTATTCGTGATTCCATCCGTATTTACAGCCCTTTTTTAAAGTTCTCTGGCACGGCCGTCTTGGCCTCAGTCATTGATGCAACAGCCTTATTTGTGCTCTTTGCCTTGACGAAGAATCTGCTCCTTTCGGTCGTGCTAGCTCGTGTGATTTCGGCTTCCAGCCAGTGTTTGCTGAACGCCAATGTGGTCTTTAATCCGACAAGCTCCCTCTTTAGATCGAGTGTTCGTTACTTTATGTTGGTCCTGGTCCTCCTGGCCTGTAACTATTTCTTACTTAGTAGTCTAGTTGCTATTGGTTTAGGCTTGGTTCTGGCAAAACTAGTTACAGAAACCTTGCTCTTTTTAGTTAGCTACAGGGTCCAACATAATGTGGTTTTTGCTTAATAGCTGACTTGAAAATCGCTAACTGATTGAATAGAGATAGTTTATTTACCTCTCAATTACCTCTAAAAATTTTCCTAAAAATATAGAAAAAACTACCGTTTTCGACATTCGGTAGTTTTTAATGATTGTCAAAATGTTTTTCAATTTACATTATGATTAAAAATTGAAATGACTTGATAAAGACTCGAAATGGCTGAAAAAAATATGCTATAATGAAATTGTTTGAATTATGTAGATTTCATTCAAACTAGGAAAATGAAAAGAGGACCTAAAATGGGAAAAAAGGTACATTATAAGCTTCACAAAGTTAAGAAGCAGTGGGTGACGATTGCCGTCACTTCGGCAGCACTTGCCTCTATTGTAGGTGGTGCTACAGTAGCTAATCAAAAGGTTTCAGCCGATGAAACAACAGAACCAGTTGCTACTACGACAGCTGAAAGCGATGTTGTGGTCGAAACGCATGAAGTAGCGACTCCAGCAGCAACTGCTACGACAGATGTTACAGCAGTAACAAATGACAAGGCAGCAACTACAGATACTGTAGCAACTCCAACTCCAGCACCAGCAACGGCTACAACTGATACAACTACTAATGCGGCAGCACCAGCAGCGACTGATCGTGCAGCAGTAGCTAATGGTGCTACAGAAACACCAGCAAATGCAACTGTAGCAACAGATACAACGCTTACAGTAGCTGAAAAACCAAAATCTGGTGTTACTGAAAAAGAAGAAACAGCAGCACTCTCTTTGGACAACATCAAACAAGTTGATGGTAAATACTATTATGTCAAGGAAGATGGTTCATACAAAACAAATTTTGCTGTTTCAGTTAATGGCCAGTTGCTTTACTTCGGTAAAGACGGTGCTTTGACAAGCACATCAACACACTCATTCACACCAGGTACAACTAATCTAGTTGATGCTTTCTCTTCACATAATCGTGCTTACGATTCTAAGAAAGAAAGCTTCGAGTTGGTAGATGGATACTTGACACCAAACAGCTGGTATCGTCCAGTCACTATTTTGGAAAATGGTGAAAAATGGCGTGTATCAACTGAGAAAGACTTTCGTCCACTTTTGATGGCATGGTGGCCTGATGTAGATACACAAGTTGCCTACCTCAATACTTTCTCTAAACACTTTAACCTTAACGCAACTTATTCAACCAGCCAAAGTCAATCTGAATTGAATGCAGCTGCTAAGACAATTCAAATTAAGATTGAACAAGAAATTTCAGCTAAAAAATCAACTGAATGGCTTCGTCAAGCAATTGAGTCTTTTGTAAAAGAACAAGACCAGTGGAATACTACAACTGAAAACTATACCCTTGCTGACCACCTTCAAGGGGGAGCTCTTCTTTATGTCAATAATGACAAGACACCTTGGGCAAATTCTGATTACCGTTTGCTTAACCGTACACCAAGTAACCAAGATGGTTCTCTAAATGGTACAGGAAGATATTTGGGTGGTTATGAATTCCTACTTGCCAATGACGTTGATAACTCAAATCCAGTTGTGCAAGCTGAGCAGTTGAACCAAATTCACTATCTTGTGAACTGGGGATCAATTGTTATGGGTGATAAGGATGCTAACTTTGATGGTATCCGTGTTGATGCAGTTGATAATGTTGATGCAGACCTTCTCCAAGTTTATACAAACTACTTCCGAGCAGCCTTTGGTGTGGATAAATCTGAAGCCAATGCACTCGCTCACATTTCTATCCTTGAAGCTTGGGATTTAAATGATAATGCTTATAATCAAAAACATGATGGTGCAGCCCTTGCCATGGATAATAACCTTCGTTATGCAATTATGGGTGCACTTTATGGATCAGGCTCTTCATTGAAAGATTTGATTACTAGCAGTTTGACAGACCGTACAAATAATAGTAAGTATGGAGATACACAAGCTAACTACATCTTTGCGCGTGCTCATGATAACCTTGTTCAAGATATCATTCGTGATATCGTTCAAAAAGAGATCAATCCAAAATCAGATGGTTATACCATGACTGATGCTGAATTGAAACGTGCCTTTGAAATCTATAATGAAGATATGAAGAAGGCAGAAAAACGTTATACTATTAACAATATTCCAGCTGCCTATGCTTTGATTCTTCAAAATATGGAGCAGGTAACTCGTGTTTATTATGGAGATCTTTATACGGATAACGGCCAATATATGGCTACCAAGTCTCCTTACTACGATGCTATCACAACGCTCTTGAAGAACCGTATGAAATATGTTTCAGGTGGACAATCGATGAAAGTCGACACGTTCAATGGAAAAGAAATCTTGTCATCTGTTCGTTACGGTAAAGATATTATGACTGCTGACCAAACTACGGGTGTAGCAGAAACAAGTAAACATTCTGGTATGTTGACACTTATTGCCAATAATCAGGATTTCTCACTGGGTGATGGTACGTTGAAAGTTAACATGGGTAAACTTCATGCTAACCAAGCCTACCGTCCATTACTTCTTGGTACTGATAAGGGAATTGTCACTTACGAGAATGATGCAGCTGCAGCTGGAAAAATTAAATACACCGATGCTGAAGGGAACTTGACTTTCAGTGGAGATGAAATCAAGGGATATCGAACTGTTGATATGAGAGGTTATCTTGGTGTTTGGGTACCAGTAGGTGCGCCTGATAACCAAGATATCCGTGTTAAAGGTTCAGATAAGAAACTTGACAAGACATTTTCTGCTACTGAAGCATTGGACTCACAAGTTATCTATGAAGGTTTCTCAAACTTCCAAGATTTTGTTGAAAAAGATAGCCAATATACTAATAAATTGATTGCAGAAAATGCGGAACTCTTCAAGTCATGGGGAATCACATCATTCGAGATGGCTCCTCAATTTGTATCGGCTGATGACCGTACTTTCCTTGATTCTGTTATCCAAAATGGCTATGCCTTTACTGACCGTTATGACCTTGCCATGAGTAAGAATAACAAATATGGATCTAAAGAAGATCTTCGTGATGCACTTAAGGCGCTTCACAAGCAAGGTATTCAAGCAATTGCTGACTGGGTTCCAGATCAACTTTATCAATTGCCAGGACAAGAAGTTGTAACAGCAACACGTGCTAATAGTTATGGTACTCCAAAGGCCAATGCTTATATCAATAACACTTTATATGTTGCAAATTCTAAATCATCAGGTAAGGACTTCCAAGCTCAATATGGTGGTGAGTTCCTTGATGAGCTCCAAAAGAAATATCCACAGTTGTTTGAAGATGTGATGATATCAACTGGTAAGAAGATTGATCCATCTGTTAAAATCAAGCAATGGTCTGCTAAGTACATGAATGGTACTAATATCTTGGGTCGTGGTAATCGTTATGTTCTCAGTAACGATGCTACGGGTCGCTATTATCAAGTTACTGATAATGGCATCTTCTTGCCAAAACCTTTGACGGACCAAGGTGGTAAGACAGGTTTCTACTATGATGGTAAGGGTATGGCCTACTTTGATAATAGTGGTTTCCAAGCTAAGAATGCCTTCATTAAATATGCTGGAAATTACTATTACTTCGATAAAGAAGGTTATATGTTAACTGGTCGTCAAGATGTCGATGGTAAGACTTATTTCTTCTTGCCAAACGGTATCCAGCTTCGTGATTCTATTTATCAACAGGATGGTAAATATTATTACTTTGGTAGCTTTGGTGAGCAGTACAAAGATGGTTACTTTGTATTCGATGTACCGAAAGAAGGTACTTCAGAAACAGAAGCTAAATTCCGTTATTTTTCACCAACTGGAGAAATGGCTGTTGGCTTGACTCATGCTGGTGGAGGATTGCAATACTTTGATGAAAATGGCTTCCAAGCTAAAGGTACTAAGTATGTTACTCCAGACGGAAAACTCTACTTCTTCGATAAAAATTCAGGTAATGCCTACACAAATCGTTGGGCTGAAATCGATGGTATCTGGTATGAATTCAATGATCAAGGCTATGCACAAGCTAAGAAGGGTGAATTCTACACAACAGATGGCTCAACATGGTTCTACCGTGATGCAGCTGGTAAAAATGTGACAGGTGCCCTTACTTTGGATGGTCACGAATACTACTTCCGTGCAAATGGTGCCCAAGTTAAAGGTGAATTTGTTACTGAAAATGGCAAGATTAGCTACTACACTGTAGATAATGGTTACAAGGTTAAAGACAAGTTCTTCGAAGTAAACGGCAAGTGGTACCATGCTGATAAGGATGGTAACCTCGCCACAGGTCGTCAAACAATTGACCACCTTAACTATTACTTCAATGCTGATGGAAGCCAAGTTAAATCTGATTTCTTCACTCTTGATGGTGGTAAGACATGGTACTACGCCAAAGATAATGGTGAAATCGTGACAGGTGCGTATAGCGTTGGTGGTAAAAACTATTACTTCAAAGAAGATGGTAGCCAAGTTAAAGGTGACTTTGTTAAGAATGCTGATGGTTCACTTTCTTACTATGATAAAGATTCAGGGGAGCGTCTCAATAACCGTTTCTTGACAACTGGTAACAATGTTTGGTACTACTTCAAAGATGGTAAGGCTGTAACAGGACGCCAAAATATCGATGGTAAAGAGTATTACTTTGATCATTTGGGACGTCAAGTTAAAGGTAGCCCAATCAGCACACCAAAAGGAGTGGAATACTACGAATCAGTTCTTGGAGAACGTGTGACAAACACATGGATCACTTTCCAAGACGGTAAGACTGTCTTCTTCGATGAAAATGGTTATGCTGATTTTGATAAATAATCAATCAATCTAATCTTAATCTGAGAGATTAAGTGAAAAACGATATGATTTGACATGAATTTATAGGTGAAATTTCTTGAAAACGAGAATCGTTTAAAGAAATTTTGCCTTTTTTTGCTCCTTAAAGAAAAAAATCTGACAAATATCAATTTTGAGTCAGAATCGTTGTAAAAGCCATTGTATCAAGGGTTTTAGTGGTTTTTATAGAAAATAGTTTTACTTATCAAATGATATGAAAATGAGAATTGAAAGCCTATGAAATAGGTGTGTTACAAAACTTTTCTAATGTTGCTGTTATGTTACATATAATTTATAAAAAAACAATTAATTCGAGAAATAGTTAGAAAATAATGATATAATGTAATTGTTTGAAATCGGATAGATTTCAGTCTGATTTTGACAAATAAAATCACGGGGAAAATTATAATGGAAAATAAGGTACACTATAAGCTTCATAAAGTTAAGAAGCAATGGGTCACAATTGCAGTTGCCTCTGCAGCACTTGCTACTGTCGTAGGAGGATTGTCTGCAACAACATCTTCAGTTTCAGCGGATGAAACTCAAGATAAGATAGTAACTCAACCAAATTTAGATACAACAGCCGATTTAGTTACTTCTACAGAAGCAACCAAAGAAGTCGATAAACGTACAAATACAAAAGAAGCAGATGTTTTAACGCCTGCTAAAGAAACAAATGCCGTCGAAACAGCAACTACAACGAACACACAAGCAACAGCTGAAGCAGCTACAACAGCAACAACTTCTGATGTAGCGGTGGCAGCTGTTCCAAATAAAGAAGCAGTTGTGACAACAGATGCACCAGCTGTTACAACTGAAAAAGCAGAAGAACAACCAGCAACAGTGAAGGCTGAAGTTGTAAACACAGAAGTTAAAGCGCCAGAAGCTGCTTTGAAAGATTCAGAAGTAGAAGCTGCGCTTTCCTTGAAAAACATCAAAAACATTGATGGTAAATATTACTATGTTAATGAAGATGGTTCACACAAAGAAAACTTTGCCATTACTGTAAATGGTCAATTGCTTTACTTCGGTAAAGATGGTGCCCTTACAAGCTCATCAACATACTCTTTCACACCAGGAACAACAAATATTGTTGATGGTTTCTCAATAAATAACCGTGCCTACGATTCATCTGAAGCTAGCTTTGAATTGATTGATGGTTATTTGACTGCAGATAGCTGGTACCGTCCAGCTTCTATCATCAAAGATGGTGTAACTTGGCAAGCATCAACTGCAGAAGATTTCCGTCCACTTTTGATGGCTTGGTGGCCAAATGTAGATACACAAGTTAACTACTTGAACTACATGTCTAAAGTATTTAACTTGGATGCTAAATACACTAGCACAGATAAGCAAGAAACTTTGAATGTTGCTGCTAAGGATATCCAAGTTAAGATTGAACAAAAGATTCAGGCTGAAAAATCAACACAATGGTTGCGTGAAACTATCTCTGCCTTTGTTAAGACACAACCACAATGGAACAAAGAAACTGAAAACTACTCTAAAGGTGGCGGCGAAGATCACCTTCAAGGTGGTGCCCTTCTTTATGTAAATGATTCACGTACACCATGGGCGAACTCTAACTATCGTCTTTTGAACCGTACAGCAACTAACCGGACTGGTACAATTGATAAATCAATTCTTGATGAGCAATCAGATCCAAACCACATGGGTGGTTTCGACTTCTTGCTAGCTAATGACGTAGATTTGTCAAACCCAGTTGTTCAAGCGGAACAATTGAACCAAATCCACTACCTTATGAACTGGGGTTCAATCGTTATGGGTGACAAGGATGCTAACTTCGATGGTATCCGTGTCGACGCGGTAGATAATGTCGATGCAGACATGCTTCAACTCTACACAAACTACTTCCGTGAGTACTATGGTGTTAACAAATCTGAAGCAAACGCTCTTGCTCACATCTCAGTCCTTGAAGCATGGAGTCTTAATGACAACCACTACAATGACAAGACAGATGGCGCTGCGCTTGCTATGGAAAACAAACAACGTTTGGCTCTCCTCTTCTCATTGGCTAAACCAATCAAAGAACGTACACCGGCTGTAAGTCCTTTGTATAACAATACTTTCAACACGACACAACGTGATGAAAAGACTGATTGGATTAACAAAGATGGAAGCAAGGCCTATAACGAAGACGGAACAGTTAAACAGTCTACAATCGGTAAATACAACGAGAAATACGGAGATGCGTCAGGAAACTACGTCTTTATCCGTGCCCATGATAACAACGTTCAAGATATTATTGCTGAAATCATCAAGAAAGAAATCAATCCAAAATCAGATGGTTTCACAATCACTGATGCTGAAATGAAGCAAGCCTTTGAGATTTATAACAAAGACATGCTCAGCAGCGACAAAAAATATACCTTGAACAACATCCCAGCAGCATACGCTGTTATGTTGCAAAACATGGAAACAATCACTCGTGTCTACTATGGAGACCTTTATACAGATAATGGTAATTACATGGAAACTAAGTCTCCATACTACGATACCATTGTTAACTTGATGAAGAATCGTATCAAGTATGTATCTGGTGGACAAGCTCAACGTTCATACTGGTTGCCAACTGATGGTAAGATGGACAATTCAGATGTTGAACTCTACCGTACAAATGAAGTCTATGCTTCAGTACGTTATGGTAAAGACATCATGACAGCTGATGATACAGAAGGTTCTAAATACAGCCGTACATCTGGTCAGGTAACACTTGTAGCTAACAATCCAAAATTGACTTTGGATCAATCAGCTAAATTAAACGTTGAAATGGGTAAAATCCATGCCAACCAAAAATACCGTGCTTTGATTGTTGGTACAGCTGATGGTATCAAGAACTTTACATCTGATGCAGATGCAATCGCAGCAGGTTACGTGAAAGAAACAGATAGCAACGGTGTCTTGACTTTCGGTGCGAATGACATTAAGGGTTATGAAACATTTGATATGTCTGGTTTCGTAGCAGTTTGGGTTCCAGTTGGAGCTTCAGATGATCAAGATATTCGAGTAGCGCCTTCAACAGAAGCTAAAAAAGAAGGAGAGTTGACTCTTAAAGCGACTGAAGCTTATGATTCACAATTGATCTACGAAGGATTCTCTAACTTCCAAACTATTCCAGATGGTTCAGATCCTTCAGTTTATACTAACCGTAAGATTGCTGAAAATGTTGATTTGTTCAAATCATGGGGCGTAACATCATTTGAAATGGCACCTCAATTTGTTTCTGCTGACGATGGTACCTTCCTTGATTCAGTTATCCAAAATGGTTATGCCTTTGCAGACCGTTACGATCTTGCCATGAGTAAGAACAATAAATACGGTTCTAAAGAAGATTTACGAGATGCGCTTAAAGCACTTCACAAGGCTGGTATCCAAGCGATCGCTGACTGGGTTCCAGACCAAATTTACCAATTGCCAGGTAAAGAAGTCGTAACTGCAACTCGTACTGATGGTGCAGGACGTACGATTGCGGACGCTATCATCGACCATTCACTTTATGTGGCTAACTCTAAGTCATCAGGCAAAGATTACCAAGCTAAATACGGTGGTGAATTCTTGGCTGAACTTAAAGCTAAATACCCTGAAATGTTCAAGGTAAACATGATCTCAACTGGTAAACCAATTGATGATTCTGTTAAATTGAAACAATGGAAGGCCGAATACTTCAACGGAACAAACGTTCTTGAACGTGGTGTTGGCTACGTACTTAGCGATGAAGCAACTGGTAAATACTTCACAGTCACTAAAGATGGTAACTTCATTCCTCTTCAATTGACAGGTAAAGAAAAGGTTGTTACTGGATTCTCAAGTGATGGTAAGGGAATCACTTACTTCGGTACAAGTGGTACTCAAGCTAAATCTGCCTTTGTAACCTTCAATGGTAACACCTATTACTTCGATGCTCGTGGTCACATGATTACAAACGGTG
The DNA here is from genome assembly GCF_916619785.1 of Streptococcus sp. Marseille-Q3604. Taxonomy (NCBI): domain Bacteria; kingdom Bacillati; phylum Bacillota; class Bacilli; order Lactobacillales; family Streptococcaceae; genus Streptococcus; species Streptococcus sp. Marseille-Q3604. The sequence continues at coordinate 116,431 of NZ_CAKAKM010000001.1, forward strand.
AATACTCACCAAATGGTAAAGACGTTTATCGTTTCTTGCCAAACGGTATCATGTTGAGTAATGCCTACTATGTTGATGCTAATGGTAATACCTACCTTTACAACACTAAGGGTCAAATGTATAAGGGCGGTTACACTAAATTTGATGTTACTGAAACTAAAGACGGTAAAGAGTCTAAGGTTGTGAAATTCCGTTACTTCACTAATGAAGGTGTCATGGCCAAAGGTGTTACGGTTATTGATGGCTTCACACAATACTTTGGAGAAGACGGTTTCCAAGCTAAAGATAAATTAGTAACCTTTAAAGGTAAAACTTATTACTTTGACGCACACACTGGTAATGCTATCAAGAACACTTGGAGAAACATTGAAGGTAAATGGTATCACTTTGATGAAAATGGTGTTGCCGCTACAGGTGCTCAAGTTATCAATGGTCAAAAACTTTACTTTAATGAAGATGGAAGTCAAGTTAAAGGTGGCGTTGTTAAGAATGCAGATGGTACTTATAGTAAGTACAAAGAAGGTTCTGGAGAATTAGTTACTAACGAATTCTTCACAACTGATGGAAATGTATGGTACTATGCAGGCGCTGACGGTAAGACTGTTACAGGTGCTCAAGTTATCAATGGACAACACCTCTACTTTAAAGAAGATGGAAGTCAAGTTAAAGGTGGCGTTGTTAAGAATGCAGATGGTACCTATAGCAAGTACGATGCTGCAACAGGTGAACGTTTGACTAATGAATTCTTCACAACAGGTGATAACAATTGGTATTATGTTGGTTCTAATGGTAAGACAGTAACTGGTGAAGTTAAAATCGGTGCTGATACCTATTACTTCGCTAAAGATGGTAAACAAGTAAAAGGACAAACGGTAACTGCTGGCAATGGTCGTATTAGCTATTACTATGGTGATAGTGGTAAGAAAGCCATCAGCACATGGATAGAAATCCAACCAGGAATCTACGTTTACTTTGATAAGACTGGTATTGCTTACCCACCTAGAGTGTTAAACTAATAGATTGAAAAGGAGAACTTCGGTTCTCTTTTCTACCATTTGCCAAGTCTATCAAGGCTTTAAGTAAAAAAAGAGATAAGATAGTGGCTATTCTGAGGTTACTGTCTTATTTTTAACACTTTTTGATCCATAAATGGGCATGCTAAAAAAACACCTCATCTGGTATTTTTTGAAACAAGGTGTTACCATAATACGGCATAGACAGCCTTATCGATTTTGGGTCAAAGAGTAATCGTAAAGTTTGTTATGCGTAATGAGGTAATACATTGTTCGAATGAGACGATGTATAGAGGAAATCGTATGTGGCTTAGTTGAAGCTATTGTCGATTGTCTGTTTCGTTTCTCATAGAAATCTGCGATATGACAAGGATTGGTATGGCTAGCTGAAGCGATATTGCGAATAGATTTGTACAGAATTTTTCTTGCACAAGGATTCCCACGCTTAGTAATATGCTCTTGACCTAGGAAATCTCCCGACTCATAGTGTTTGAGATCAATACCGATAAAAGCGTTGATTTGATTAGCAGACGTAAAGCGACGAATGTCTCCTAATTCGCCAATAACGCTTGTACCCGTTGTCTCTGCGATGCCAGGAATAGAGAGAAGAATCACATATTCAGGTAGAGGTTTAGCTAACTCTATCAACTGTTCTAAAACTTGTTCTCGACGGCTTGTCAACCTTATAAGTTTCTGTGCATTATACTTAACCTCTTCTATTATAGGAGAGGTTTTTGAAATGGCAGAATAAGATTGCTTTACCAGTCCAACTAGCTTCTCAGCCAAGTTACCTACTCTGTTCTCTGAAATGCGTTTAGAGGTTGACTGGCGAATAGTCTCTTTCAACTCAACTTCCGATAATTCCAGCACCTAATGCTTTGTTGGGAAGATGGACACGAGATTCTAATATTGCTCACCTGCAGGAGTAGATAGTAGAATCTCGATTTCTGGGAAGGCGACTTGAAGAACTTTGTGCAGCCTATTCTTCGTCCTTACGATATCCTCTGTCAGATTTTGGTAGAACCGGCTAAGATCATGCAAGTTTTGATAGACTTTTTCTTGAACATAAATTGGCTTACGGTTTAAAACGAATTGTGACGAAGCTAGTTTCCCTGCGTCAATTTTATCGGTTTTCCGGACTCGTAAGCTGTCAAGTTGCTTTTTAGCTTCCAAAGGATTAAGACGTGTATAGTCATAGCTGTTTTCTTCTAGAAAAGCCTGAAGTCGACAAGAGTAGACACCATTAGCTTCGAAAATAATTTCGGGGTTTCTCACGGTCTTTAGTCCTTCAGTAGACGAGAAAATCCGATAATGTCATTAGACATAGTATAGCCATGAACCCTTTCACCATTCACAAGAATAGCGACTTCTGAGCTTGCTTTACTCACATCAATTCCAAAAACTGTCCGCATTATGTTTACCTCTTTGTCTTGAATGATTCCTTATTTTAGTGATTTCATTTTCAATACTCGACGTCTAGCGTCCAACATACTTTGATAAAATTCCATCTAAAACAGGTGTCTTGCCAGTTTTTTTACGGCGTCTAGCGCCAAAAGAAGCCACGACTTCACAAGACACCTCTACTTTAACACAAAGAAAAAGTAGTGAGTACTCACTCCCGTCGGAGATTTCTTCACTACTAATCTTAGTATGTTTTCTACAGGCGGCAGGTCTAGTTGATGACCATGAGAATGATTGTGAATGGAAAAGCGGAAGTTAGTGAGTGCAGCGTTTAATTATCTGAGAATAGAGAAAAAGCTGAGAAACTCATCTCAGCTTTTTATACATACTATTAAATTTGTTAAAGTGAAGTCAAAAAAGTGAGTCCACCCAAAATCACACCAGCTGAGTTTGGAATAATTAGTATCCAATCTTTCTTGGGTTCTTTTGTCCATCCATAAAGAACCCAAATTAAACAAGATACTGCTGCGGATAAAGGCTGGAATGGTTGAGCTTTGTTGCCTTGTAAATTGGCAAAAATTTGTGGGATGTAGGCGATAAATACAATAATCCCGATAAAGGCCCCAATGGAACCGACAATTTGATTTATTTTTTGTTTAGTCATATATACCTCCAATTGTAGAGTATCAAAATGATTGAAAATAGGCAAGGAATATGGTCATTTGTTGTTATTTTCTGTACAAAATAGAATAAAATGTTTATATCTATATTTTGCAGAGGATAGTATACAATATGTTGTGTAAACACAAAAAGGAATAAATCCGTTATAGTAGAGTTGCGAAACATTACTAGAAAGAGATTTATTCCTATGACTCAGTTTAGCACAGAACTACTTAACTTCTTAGCCCAAAAGCAAGATATTGATGAATTTTTCCGTACTTCTCTTGAAACGGCGATGAATGATCCGCTTCAAGCAGAATTGTCAGCCCTTTTAGGGTATGAGCCTTACGATAAAGTAGGCTATAATTCTGGTAATAGTCGTAATGGAAACTTTAGTCCAGCTTTGATCCCCTCTTATGGACGTCGAGATGACCACTTGGAAGAGATGGTTATCAAACTCTATCAAACCGGCGTAACGACTCGAGAAATTAGCGACATCATCGAGCGAATGGATGGTCATCACTATAGTCCTGCCACAATTTCTAATATCTCAAAAACAACTCAGGAGAATGTCTCTGCTTTTCATGAGAGAAGCTTAGAAGCCAATTACTCTGTTTTATTTCTTGATGGAACCTATCTTCCATTAAGACGTGGAGCCGTTAATAAAGAATGTATTCATATCGCACTTGGCATTACACCAGAAGGACAGAAGGTTGTTCTTGGATATGAAATCGCCCCAAATGAAAACAATGATTCATGGTCCACCCTGTTAGATAAGCTTCAAAAACAAGGCATTCAACAGGTTTCTCATGTAGCGACCGATTGCTTCAAGGGGCTTGAGCAGATGATCAGTCAGGCTTACCCATTAGCTAAACAACAACGTTGCTTAATTCATATTAGTCGAAATCTAGCTAGTAAAGTGAAACGAGCAGATAGAGCGGTTATTTTGAAGCAATTTAAAACGATTTATCGTACTGAAAATTTAGAAATAGCAGTCCTAGCTTTGGAGGACTTTATCGCTGAATGGAAACCAAAGTATAGGAAAGTCATGGAAAGTCTGGAGAATACGGATAATCTTTTAACTTTTTATCAGTTTCCCTACCAGATTTGGCACAGCATTTATTCGACAAACCTCATTGAGTCTCTTAACAAAGAAATCAAACGTCAAACGAGGCTGGGACAATAGTCCTAGCCTCTTAATTGTCTTTGGATTGTCGAGCAAGACGCAGTGGTTGAGTGGGCTCTACTACGCTGATTTCATCAGTTTTTACAGCCCTACTCAACTGTGCGGAGGTGTGACGACGAAATCGACTTCTAACGAATTACCGATTTCTGTCCCACTCTCCTAACGAGGAGGCTCTGGAACGTTATTTAGTTACTTTGTTTGAAAATTATAATTTCAAGCAAAGTCAACGTATCCACAAAGGGTTTGGCCAATGTGCTGACACACTTGAAAGCTTATTTGATTAACATTCTTCAACTCTACTTGAGTGTTTACACAAAATTATTGACAGTATCCAATTCGATTACATGACAATTATTTAATCTTTCATTAAGATAGTAAAAAACTCGTTAAAATAAGATTTATCAAGTTTTTTTGGCGCTAAAAAATGATATAATGAATGAGTCTTTAAGGTGTAGATTTTTAGACAAAAAATATATTGGGGAAAAATTGAATATGGAAAATAAAGTACGCTATAAACTGCACAAAGTGAAGAAGCAATGGGTTACTTTAGCGGTTGCTTCAGTAGCCTTGGCTACCATTGTTGGTGCTAGTGTTACCACGTCTTCACTTGTTTCGGCAGAAGAAATAAATAATACTAATGGATCACCTTCAACAACTACAGTCGGGGAAAATACAAATCCTGTGGTTGAAAAAGAGGTAGGCACAACAACAGAGGTGGCAAATACTTCAAATGCCACAACAACAGACCGAGCAGCAGTTACTGCTGATAAACCAGCTGAAACGACAGTTCAACCAAATTCAGGAGCAACTAGTGATAGAGCTGCAGCAGTAGAGGTTGAAGCCAAACCTGAAACGACTGCTAAGCCAGAAGTAGCCGCTAAACCAGAAACAGCTACAACATCTGAAGTAGCTGCAAATGCTGGAGTAGCCGCTCCAACGACTGAGAAGTCTAAAGAGCTTTCTGAAGCTGAAATTAAAGCTGCAGTCTCACTCGATAATATTAAAAAAGAAAAAGATGGTAAATATTACTATCTTTTAGAAGATGGATCACATAAGAAAAACTTTGCCATTACTGTAAATGGTCAGGTCCTTTATTTTGATGAGAATGGTGTCCTTTCAAGCACATCAACTTATTCATTCACACAAGAAACAACAAATCTTGTCACTGATTTTACTAAAAACAATGCTGCTTACGATTCAACAAAAGCAAGCTTTGAACTTGTTGATGGTTATTTGACAGCTGATAGTTGGTACCGTCCAAAAGAAATCCTTGAAGCAGGAACAACTTGGAAAGCGTCAACTGAAAAAGATTTTCGCCCACTTTTGATGTCTTGGTGGCCTGATAAGGATACTCAAGTAGCTTACTTGAACTACATGACTAAGGCTCTTAGCAATGGTGAAGAAACAAAAGATGTCTTTACGATTGAAAATTCTCAAGCTAGCTTGAATGCCGCTGCTCAAATCATTCAACGTAAGATTGAGGTTAAGATTGCTGCTAATAAGTCAACAGACTGGTTGCGTCAGTCAATCGAGGCCTTTGTTAAAGACCAAGATAAATGGGACATTAACTCTGAATCTCCAGGTAAAGAACACTTCCAAAAAGGGGCTCTCCTCTTTGTTAATAGTGATTTAACGAAGTGGGCTAACTCAGACTACCGTAAACTTGACCAAACGGCAACAAGTCGTTTGGCAAACGATAAGATCAAGAGTGGTAGTGATGCTGGTTATGAGTTCTTGCTATCAAGCGATATCGACAACTCAAACCCAATTGTGCAAGCTGAAATGCTTAACCAATTGTATTACTTCATGAACTGGGGACAAATCGTCTTTGGTGACAAGGACAAAGATGCTCACTTTGATGGTATCCGTGTTGATGCTGTGGACAATGTCAGCATCGATATGCTTCAATTAGTGTCTTCATACATGAAGGCTGCTTACAAGGTCAATGAGTCTGAAGCACGTGCCCTTGCTAATATCTCAATTCTTGAAGCTTGGTCTCAAAACGACCCATATTATGTGGACGAACATAATACAGCTGCCCTTTCTATGGATAATGGTCTCCGTTTGTCTATTGTTCATGGATTGACTCGTCCAGTAACTAATAAAGGTACAGGTGCTCGTAATGCATCAATGAAGGACCTTATTAACGGTGGTTATTTCGGTCTTTCAAACCGTGCGGAAGTTACATCATATGATCAACTTGGTTTCGCAACCTATCTCTTTGTTCGTGCACACGACTCAGAAGTTCAAACGGTTATCGCAGACATTATCAGCAAAAAAATTGATCCTACAACAGATGGATTTACTTTCACATTAGATCAATTGAAACAAGCTTTTGACATTTATAATGCTGATATGTTGAAAGTGGATAAGGAATATACACATTCAAATATTCCTGCTGCCTATGCTTTGATGCTTCAAACAATGGGTGCAGCAACACGTGTTTATTATGGAGACTTGTATACAGATAATGGTCAGTACATGGCTAAGAAATCACCATACTTTGATCAAATCACAACCCTTCTTAAAGCGCGTCCTAAATATGTAGCTGGTGGACAAACATCTTATATCCACAATCTTGCTGGAGATGGAGTGTCATCTGCTAAAGACAATAAAGAAGTTTTGGTTTCTGTCCGTTATGGTCAAGATTTGATGTCTAAGACTGATACAGAAGGTGGAAAATACGGTCGTAATTCTGGTATGTTGACTCTTATTGCTAATAACCCAGATTTGAAATTAGCAGATGGTGAAACGATTACCGTAAACATGGGTGCTGCCCACAAGAACCAAGCCTACCGTCCACTCTTGCTTGGTACGGATAAAGGTATCGTGTCATCGTTGAATGATTCAGATACTAAGGTTGTTAAATATACAGATGCACAAGGAAATCTTGTCTTCACAGCTGATGAAATCAAAGGCTTTAAGACTGTTGATATGAGTGGTTACCTTTCAGTATGGGTACCAGTAGGTGCGACTGACGATCAAAACGTTCTTGCTAAACCATCAACAAAAGCTTATAAAGAAGGGGACAAGGTTTATAGCTCTTCTGCAGCACTTGAAGCACAAGTGATTTACGAAGGCTTCTCAAACTTCCAAGACTTTGTTAAAGAAGATAGTCAATACACTAATAAATTGATTGCAGCTAATGCAGACCTCTTCAAGTCATGGGGCATTACATCATTTGAAATTGCACCTCAATATGTCTCATCTAAGGATGGAACCTTCCTTGATTCTATCATTGAGAATGGTTATGCCTTCACAGACCGTTATGACTTTGCCATGAGCAAAAACAATAAATACGGCTCAAAAGAGGACCTTCGTGATGCCCTCAAGGCGCTTCACAAACAAGGTATTCAAATCATTGCTGACTGGGTTCCAGACCAATTGTATACCCTTCCAGGTAAAGAAGTGGTGACAGCTACTCGTACAGATACGCATGGTAAGGTGCTTGATGATACTAGCTTGGTTAATAAACTCTATGTGACAAATACTAAGTCATCAGGTAAGGATTTCCAAGCACAGTATGGTGGTGCCTTCCTGGAAAAACTTCAAAAACTTTATCCAGAAATCTTCAAAGAAGTTATGGAAGCGTCAGGTAAGACAATTGATCCATCCGTTAAGATTAAACAGTGGGAAGCTAAGTACTTTAACGGTACAAACATCCAAAAACGTGGTTCTGAATATGTTCTCAGCGATGGTAAATTGTACTTCACCGTTAATGATAAAGGTACCTTCCTTCCAGCTGCCTTGACTGGTGATACAAAAGCTAAGACTGGATTTGCTTATGATGGTACAGGTGTCACTTATTACACAACATCAGGTACTCAAGCTAAGAGCCAATTTGTAACATATAATGGCAAACAGTACTACTTTAACGATAAGGGTTACCTCGTAACTGGTGAACAAGCTATCGATGGTTCAAACTATTTCTTCTTGCCAAATGGTATGATGTTTGCAGATGGTATCATTAAGAATGTTAAAGGTCAATCATTGGTTTATGGTAAATCAGGTAAATTAACGACTCAAACTGGTTGGAAAGAAGTTACCGTTAAAGATGACAATGGTAAAGAAGAAAAATTCTACCAATACTTGTTCAAAGGTGGAATCATGGCCACAGGTTTGACTGAAGTAGAAGGTAAGGAAAAATACTTCTATGACAATGGTTACCAAGCTAAAGGTATCTTCATTCCTACAAAAGATGGACATTTGATGTTCTTCTGTGGCGATTCAGGTGAACGTAAGTACTCAGGCTTCTTTGAACAAGATGGTAACTGGTACTACGCTAATGATAAGGGCTATGTTGCCACTGGATTTACTAAGGTAGGCAAACAAAACCTTTACTTCAATGAAAAAGGTGTTCAAGTTAAGAACCGCTTCTTCCAAGTTGGTGATGCCACATACTATGCAAACAATGAAGGTGATGTTCTTCGTGGTGCCCAAACCATCAATGGTGACGAGCTCTACTTTGATGAGTCAGGTAAGCAAGTTAAAGGTGAGTTCGTGAACAATCCTGATGGTACGACTTCATACTACGATACAATCACAGGTGTGAAACTTGTTGATACATCACTAGTAGTTGATGGTCAAACCTTTAATATCGATGCTAAGGGTGTTGTGACTAAGGCACATACACCAGGCTTCTATACTACTGGGGACAACAACTGGTTCTACGCAGACTCACATGGTCGTAATGTGACAGGTGCACAAGTTATCAATGGCCAACATCTCTATTTTGATGTTAATGGTCGTCAAGTTAAGGGTGGCTTCGTAACGAACACTGACGGTAGTCGTTCATTCTACCACTGGGATACTGGTGATAAGATGGTTTCTACCTTCTTCACTACCGGTCATGATAAATGGTATTATGCTGATGATAAGGGTAATGTCGTTACTGGAGCTCAAGTAATCAACGGTCAAAAACTCTTCTTTGGTACTGATGGTAAACAGGTCAAAGGTGCCTTTGCAACAAATGCGAATGGCAGTCGCTCATATTACCATGGAGCTACTGGTAATAAGTTAGTCTCAACCTTCTTCACTACTGGAGATAACAACTGGTATTATGCTGATGCCAAGGGTGAAGTTGTTGTTGGCGAACAGACTATCAACGGCCAAAACCTTTACTTTGACCAAACTGGTAAACAAGTGAAGGGTGCCACAGCTACAAATCCTGATGGTTCAATCTCTTACTATGATGTTCATACAGGGGAAAAGGCTATTAATCGTTGGGTTAAAATTCCTTCAGGGCAATGGGTATACTTTAACGCCCAAGGTAAAGGCTACGTGTCAAATTAAGATTAATGAATGAAAGAAGTCAATCACTTTTGTGGTTGCTTTTTTCGTAAAAAATTGTCAAACTTTTATACATTCAGGTCATTTGTCTGGCCAAAAAGTGGTATAATAACTCTTGCTAAATCTTTATTTTGGAGTACACATGGCTAAGTCAAAAAATACTATTGAAAGTCGGATAGATTACTCGATTCTTCTGCCAGTCCTTATCTTACTACTGGTTGGTCTGGTCTCGGTATTTATCGCGACAAATTTTGATTACCCAAAGAATCTTGTGCAAGTCATGTCTCAGCAAGTACTATGGATTTTTCTAGGTTCAGTACTTGCTTTTGTTGTCATGTTATTTAATACAGAGTTTCTTTGGAAGGCAACCCCCTGGCTCTATATTTTTGGCCTGGGGCTTATGGTTCTACCTCTCGTTTTCTATTCCCCTGCTTTGGTAGCTTCGACGGGAGCAAAAAACTGGGTCAGCATTGGATCAGTCACCCTTTTTCAACCATCAGAATTTATGAAGATATCCTACATCCTTTTTCTATCGAGAATAGGTGTTTGGGCAAAGCAAGGGAAGGAAGTGACCAACCTCCAGGATGACTGGTTGCTACTTTTCCAATATGTAGCGGTCACGCTTCCTGTCCTAGGTTTACTGGTTCTTCAAGGTGATATGGGGACAGCCTTAGTCTTCCTCGCTATTTTAGCAGGTATAATAGTTGTTTCGGGAATATCCTGGCGTATTATCTTGCCGGTAGTTCTAGCTTTTGCAGTGGGATTAGGCTTGTTTGTAATGGTATTTACCACAGATTGGGGTAAGGAAGCTATGCTCAAGATGGGGGTGCAAACCTACCAGATTAACCGTATCTCAGCTTGGTTGGATCCCTTCACTTATGCAGATGGTATCGCCTTTCAACAGACACAGGGGATGATTTCGATTGGTACTGGAGGAATCTATGGTAAAGGCTTTAATCATCTGGAGTTGAACGTACCGGTTCGTGAGAGTGACATGATTTTCACAGTTATTGCGGAAGACTTTGGTTTGGTAGGTGGTGGATTGGTTCTTCTAACCTATCTCTTCCTTATTTATCGCATGTTGCGGGTGACATTCAAGTCTAACAATCGTTTCTATACCTTTATTTCGACAGGTTTTATCATGATGATTGTCTTCCATATTTTTGAAAATATTGGGGCAGCAGTGGGAATTCTTCCTTTGACAGGTATTCCTTTGCCTTTCATTTCTCAGGGGGGATCATCGCTCATCTCTAACTTGATTGGTGTTGGTTTGGTGCTTTCAATGGCTTATCAAACCAACCTCAACGAAGAAAATAAAATTCTATTAGCTATGTCTCGTCGTATGCGTACGTCTGGAACTAGTCAAGTGAAACCTGTTTCTAAGAGTAAGTCTAAGAAGAACAAGTCTTCGAAGAGTGTTACTAAGGCCTCTCAAGAATTGGGCAAGGCTAAAGATAAGGTTGATAAGGCCACTGAGAAAATGCGTCAAACCATTTCTCAAAATACGCCAAGCATTCATCAAGGCAAGCGTCGTAAGGGTTCAAAAAAGAAACCGACACGTAAACATTAAGAAGAAGCAAGTTGGTTAATCCAACTTGTTTTTCTTTGAAAAAAATTAAGGTCTGTGACCTTTTCTTTGCCCCTGCCTATGGTATAATAGAAGTCGACTATTTCGAAAAGGGGTTTGCTATGATAGAGACAGCCAAACAGCAAGAACGTGCTATTTTAGTAGGTGTTGAATTGCAAGAGACAGAGCATTTTGACATGTCAATGGAGGAACTTGCCAGTCTTGCCAAAACTGCAGGGGCAGAGGTTGTAGCTAGCTATACCCAAAAACGTGAACGCTATGATAGTAAGTCTTTCGTGGGTTCAGGAAAATTAGAAGAAATCAAGGCCATGGTGGATGCGGATGAGATTAGCACTGTCATCGTCAATAACCGTTTAACGCCTCGTCAAAATACCAATCTTGAAGCTGCATTTGGCGTAAAAGTTATTGATCGCATGCAATTAATTCTGGATATCTTCGCCATGAGGGCTAGAAGCCATGAAGGTAAACTTCAGGTTCACCTAGCTCAGCTTAAGTACATGTTACCTCGTTTGGCTGGTCAAGGGATTATGCTCAGCCGTCAAGCAGGGGGCATTGGTAGCCGTGGACCTGGTGAAAGTCAGTTGGAGCTCAATCGTCGTTCGATTCGTAACCAGATTGCTGATATTGAACGCCAGTTAAAGATTGTTGAGAAGAACCGAGAAACCATTCGCGAAAAGCGTGTTGATTCAAGTACCTTTAAAATTGGCTTGATAGGTTACACCAATGCTGGAAAGTCAACAATCATGAACCTTATGACGGATGATAAGCAGTATGAGGCCAATGAACTTTTCGCGACCTTGGATGCAACGACTAAGAAAATTTACTTAAAAGATCAGTTTCAAGTGACCTTGACAGATACGGTTGGTTTTATCCAGGACTTGCCAACAGAATTGGTTGCTGCTTTTAAGTCAACGCTTGAAGAAAGTCGTAATGTGGACCTCCTTTTGCATGTCATTGATGCGAGTGATCCTAATCACGAAGAGCATGAAAAGGTGGTCTTAGACATTCTCAAAGACTTAGACATGACTGATATTCCTCGCTTAGCAATCTACAATAAGATGGATGTAGCTGATAATCTAGTAGCAACAGTCTTTCCTAATGTTCGTCTTTCAGCACGTGACAAGGGAAGTCGTGAGGCCCTCAGAAGACTCTTGATTGATGAAATTCAACAGATTTTTGAACCCTTTAGTATTAAGGTACATCAGGATCAAGCATATAAACTTTATCAGTTGAGTCAATTGGCCTTGCTAGATAGCTACACTTTTGAGACAGAAGTGGAAGAAATCACAGGTTATATTTCACCGAAAAATAAATGGAAATTGGAAGAATTTTATGACTGATTATATGGATTTAGCTTTAAAATATGGTGGTTTTACAAGTTTAGATAAGGTCTATCTGGAAAATACCTTATCAGACCTTTCGGACAGTCAAAAATTGGCCTTCATTACACCACCACCAAGCGTGATTAATGCTTATTTTGCAGAGATTTACCAGAAACAATCTCCAGACGCAGCGACGGATTACTACTTGGACCTTTCAAAAGAGTTGAACCTCTTTAACCCTGCACCATCTTTTGATGAGCATAAGCCTTTTATTCGTCTCAATCTTTCAGGAAAATCTTACGGTTTTTGCTATGAAAATGCCGATGAAGTGGCCCTAGTCTTTGCAGAGCATTCAGAGGTTTCAACGGCTAGTATTTTGTTTGAGCTTGCTCAAGTTTTCCCACAGTATAAGGTTTATCTTGAAGGAACTCAAATTAAAATGGCCAAGGTTTACTTTGATGAAGAAGTGTTGGAAGAGTTGACACCAGAGACTCAGTTACTAAGTCGTGTAACTAAACTGAAGGGAAATGTCATTAAGTTGGCGAGCTTTAATCAAGATGAATTAGTGGAACTTTTGTCTCAATATAAAGGGCAAACTGTTTATTATGACTTTGCTCAGCGTGAATGCCTGGCTTATGTTGTCCAGAAATAAGAAAAACGATAGATAGAAAGTATAGAAAGTCATGGAATTACAATTTTTAGGGACGGGCGCCGGACAGCCATCCAAGGCTCGTAATGTATCGAGTCTGGTTTTGAAGCTACTCGATGAAATCAACGAAGTCTGGATGTTTGACTGTGGGGAAGGAACCCAACGTCAGATTTTAGAAACAACAATCAAACCTCGTAAAGTTAAAAAAATCTTTATCACACATATGCACGGGGACCATATTTTTGGTCTACCTGGTTTCTTGGCTAGTCGTTCTTTCCAATCTAGTGAAGAACAAACTGACCTTGAAGTTTATGGTCCAGTTGGTATTAAGCAATACGTCATGACTAGCCTTCGTACCTCGGGGACACGTTTACCTTATCATGTGCATTTTAAGGAAATTGATGAACACAAGCTAGGCTTGGTTATGGAAAATGACAAGTTCGCTGTGTATGCAGATAAGTTGGATCACACCATTTTTTGTATTGGTTACCGAGTGGTTCAAAAAGATCTCGAAGGAACCTTGGATGCTGAGGCTCTTAAAGCAGCAGGTGTGCCATTTGGACCACTTTTTGGTCAAATTAAGAATGGTCAAGATGTGGTTCTTGAAGATGGAACGAAAATCATTGCCAAGGACTTCATTTCCGCGCCTAAGAAAGGTAAAGTTATCACTATCTTAGGTGACACCCGTAAGACGAATGCCAGTGTTCGTCTTGGATTGGGGGCAGATGTCTTAGTTCACGAGTCTACTTATGGTAAGGGCGATGAAAAAATTGCCAAGAGCCATGGGCATTCAACCAATATGCAAGCAGCACAGGTAGCTAAAGATGCGTCAGCTAAACGCCTTCTTCTGAATCACGTATCAGCACGTTTCTTGGGGCGTGATATCGGTAAGATGGCAGCAGATGCTAAAACAATTTTCGAAAATACCCACATCGTTCGTGACCTAGAAGAGGTAGAGATTTAATGGCTAAACAACGTATTATCGCTATTACTGGTGCCTCAGGAGGCCTTGCTCAAGAAATTGTCAAGCAGCTCTCACCTAGTGATGGGATTATCCTCTTAGGACGAGATAAGGACAAACTTGAGAAATGTTATCGTCATGTGGAAAATAAAACCTGTCTTGCCATTGACCTTAGAGACGACAATGCTATTAAAAAAATGGTAGATTATCTCTATCAACGATTTGGACGTATTGACGTCTTTATCAATAATGCTGGTTTCGGTGAATTCAAGTCTTATGATAACTACACTAGCCAAGAAGTACGTGATATGTTTGACATCAATACCTTTGCGACCATGAGCATCTCACGTCTGATCGCTGAGAAAATGGTGGAACAGGGCAATGGCCATATCGTTAATATTGCTAGTATGGCGGGAAAAATTGCGACAGCCAATTCAAGTGTTTATGCAGCGACAAAGTTTGCGGTAATTGGCTTTTCAGATGCCCTGCGTTTAGAGTTGGCTAATAAGGGAGTCTATGTGACTACGGTCAATCCAGGTCCAATTGAGACATCTTTCTTCAATCAAGCTGATCCCTCTGGAGCTTATCTTGAGAGTGTTAAGAAATTTGTCCTCAGTCCTAAATACGTGGCTAAAAAGATTGTCCGTATTCTGGGTAAAAACAAACGTGAAGTCAATCTACCACGACTCTTAGCAGTTGCCCACAAAGGCTATACGCTATTTCCACGAATCTCGGACAAACTAGCTACCAATGTGTTTAACTACAAATAGGAGGATACTAGATGGCCGCAAATATCCAAGCGTATTTAGAGAATCTCAAGCAACCCTGGGGTCAAATCTATTATGATATTCTTTTTGACCAATTACAGGACATCAAGGGGAAGCGAGTTCTTGATTTTGGCAGTGGCTTTGGCCCTGTGGCCAACCACTTGGCTCAAGAAAATCAAGTTCTAGCTGTAGAACCCAATGAAGAAATGGTGGCCTTGCGGCCCCAGAATCACCCCTATCAGCAACTAGTCGGGAGTCTGGATCAGTTAGAAAGCTTTGAGGATGCTAGCTTTGATGTCATTCTCTGCCACAATGTCTTAGAGTATGTAGAGAATCGCAAGGCTGTTCTCAAGGCATTCATCCGCCTCTTGAAACCAGGAGGCCTGCTCTCTATCGTCAAGCACAATGAAGTCGGCCGAGTCCTACAGACCGTCGTCTTTGAAAATGATACTCAGAAGGCCCTCAATTTACTAGCAGGCCAAGATCTGGAAACCCACTCCATGGGTTTGGCTCAGGCCTATGATCTTGATGCAGTAGTAGAAAATTTAGCTCTTGAAATTAAAGACTACCAAGGAATCCGTGTCTTTTATGCCTTGCAGGACAATCGCTTCAAAGGCCAAGAGGGATGGCAAGAGTCTATGCTTAAGATGGAGCTGGCGGTCTGCCAAGAGTCCCCTTATCGGGATATCGCCTTCTTCCAGCATTATAGGTTAAAAAGGAGTTAAGATGTTACATTATAAAAAAGAGATTCCAGCGATGACAGACTTACTCGCACTATACAGTTCAGTCGGCTGGACCAATTATACTAACAATCCAACCATGCTAGAAGAAGCTGTCAAAGCCAGTCTCTGGCAGTTGGCAGTCTATGATAAGGAAGAGTTAGTAGCCTACATTCGCTTAGTAGGAGATGGTCATTCTGTCATTTTTGTACAGGACCTCTTGGTGCGACCAGATTACCAGCGCCAAGGCATTGGCACGAAACTCTTAGAAGAGGCTTTAGCGACTTTCCCCAATGTCTATCAACGGCTCCTTGCCACTGATCGTAGCGAGAAAAATTTAGCCTTTTACCAATCCTTGGGATTTGTCGAACTTTCAGAGCAAGCTTGTACAGGGATGATTTATAATAATTGACGGAGAGAGAGTGGGACAAAAGTCCTAGCCTCTTAATTGTTTTTGGATTGTCGAGCAAGACGCAGTGGTTGAGTGGGCTCTACAACGCTGATTTCATCAGCTTTTACAGCCCTACTCAACTGTGCGGAGGTGGGACGACGAAATCGAATTCTAACGAATTACCGATTTCTGTCCCACTCTCTTTTCTTGTTTTTCCTAGTATTACTTGAAAATGATAGTAGCATAGAGTTAGTTAACGTAAAGAGGAGAAGGGAATATCTGAGAAAACACAAGTCAAAAAGGGAACAATATCCCGACTATTATTTTGTCTAGAAAAGCAGGTCTTGATTGGAAATGTACCACAAGTCTAAGCAACTTACGATGTTTGACATTCTCTTTTTAGGAAACTTAGCTTTCTATCCACTATGATAAATTTTTTCATGTTATAATAGATAGACTAGATGACAGGGAGAAAAGATAAAAACATGATTACATCAACGTATGATTGGAAAATAAACACAAAAGAGCCAGATGCTGGCTTTTTTAAACTTGCCAAAGAACATGGGCTGGCAGAAACTGCAGCCAAGATTGCCTATGAACGAGGCATTACGACAGAAGAGGCTCTTGAAGCCTTTCTAAAGGCTGATTTATCACACCTTCATGATCCTTATCTTCTTCATGATATGGATAAGGCGGTGGCTAGAATTCGTCAGGCTATTGAAAATTATGAGCAAATCTTAGTCTATGGAGACTATGATGCGGATGGGATGACGTCAGCATCGATTGTCAAGGAAGCTCTTGAAATGATGGGAGCTGAGGCTCTAGTTTATTTGCCTAACCGTTTCACAGATGGTTATGGGCCAAATGAAAGTGTCTACAAGTACTTTATTGAGCAGGAAGGCATTTCACTCATTGTTACAGTGGATAATGGGGTAGCGGGGAATGAGGCTATCGCTTATGCGCAAGAGCAAGGTGTGGACGTTATCGTTACAGACCATCACAGTATGCCGGACCAGCTTCCAGATGCCTATGCCATTGTCCATCCAGAGCATCCAGATGCCGATTATCCTTTTAAGTATTTGGCAGGTTGTGGTGTAGCTTTCAAATTGGCAACTGCCCTCCTTGAAACTATTCCTACTGAGATGTTGGACTTGGTAGCCATTGGTACCATTGCCGATATGGTTAGCCTAACGGATGAAAATCGTATTATGGTCAAGGTCGGCCTGGAAATTCTCAAGACTACTGAGCGTATTGGACTTCAAGAATTGCTCCGCATTTCAGATGTAGACCCAACAACGATTTCTGAAGAAACGGTCGGTTTCAAATTGGCTCCTCAACTCAATGCCTTGGGACGCTTAGATGATCCAAATCCAGCCATTGAACTACTGACCGGATTTGACGATGAAGAAGCCCAAGCCATTGCTCTGGAAATCAATGCTAAAAATGAAGAACGTAAGGAAGTTGTCCAAAAAATCTTTGATGAAGCCATGACTATGGTGGATTTGGATAAACCTGTTCAGGTTTTGGCCAAGGAAGGTTGGCATCCTGGCGTCCTAGGTATTGTGGCGGGGCGTATCATGGAACAAATCAGTCAGACAGTAGTGGTTTTGAATATTGAAGATGGCTTGGCTAAGGGTTCCGCTCGTAGTTTGGAATCTATCAATATCTTCCATGCGCTTGATGACCACCGAGACATCTTTACTGCTTTTGGAGGACATGCTGGAGCGGCGGGGATGACCCTTCCAGAAGAAAATCTTGGACGACTATCAGAGATTTTGTGTCATTATGTCTACGATAATAACATTGATACGAGTGCCAAAAATACGTTAAATTTGGACGAGGAGCTTCAACTCAGTGAGCTTAGCTTGGATACCATTAAGAGCCTAGAAAAACTAGCACCTTTTGGTATGGATAATAAAAAGCCAGTCTTTTGGCTACATGATATTACCGTTACTCAAGCTAGGACTATGGGACAAAACGGAGCCCATCTTAAGTTTAAGGTTAAGCAAGGCAACGATAGCTTTGATGTTGTCGCCTTTAATAAGGGTGATTTGCTTCAAGAATTTCAACAAGCTCAGGGGTTGGAATTAGCAGTGACCCTGTCCGTTAATGTATGGAATGGTCAGACAACGCTCCAGCTCATGCTAGAAGATGCGCATGTGGATGGTGTTCAATTATTTGATTTTCGCTCAAAAAATATGGCACTGCCTGAAGGCCTACCAACGGTAGAAGAAGCATCAGACACTGAACCTGCGGTTGTCCTCAACACCTTACCTGATTCAGCGACAGAAGTAAAAGAGTGGTTTGAAGGTAAAGATTTCCAGGCTATCTATTTTAAAAATAGTATTAAGGAAGCCTATTATCTGACAGGTTATGGAACTAGAGAGCAATTTGCAAGGCTCTATAAAACCATTTACCAATTCCCAGAATTCGATGTCCGCTATAAACTGGATGAGCTCAGTCATTACCTTAAAATCGATAAGATACTTCTGATTAAGATGATTCAGATTTTTGATGAATTGGATTTTGTGACTATTGATAATGGTGTTATGACAGTCAATAAAGAAGCTGAAAAACGTGAGATTGAGGACAGCAAGATTTTCCAAGATCTTAAACATCTCGTCAAGTTCCAAGAACTTATGGCTTTAGGGACACCACAGGAAATTTATGACTGGCTTTATAAGTAGGGGAGTACTTAATCCAAAGGATTCGTCTTGAAATGAGGGTTAGCATTTTCTAAATCTGAAGATTCATGCTATAATGATGTGTAAATATTTTTTTGGCGAAAAGCCTATAGGAAGAACAAATGAAATTAGAAGATTATATTGCATCTATTGAAAACTACCCTAAAGAAGGGGTTACTTTCCGTGATATTAGTCCTTTGATGGCTGATGGAAATGCTTATAGCTATGCTATCCGTGAAATCGTTCAGTATGCGACTGATAAGAAGATTGACATGATTGTTGGTCCTGAAGCGCGTGGTTTCATCGTTGGTTGTCCAGTTGCTTTTGAACTTGGTATTGGCTTTGCTCCAGTTCGTAAACCTGGTAAATTGCCACGTGAAGTGATTTCAGCAGATTACGAAAAAGAGTATGGTGTTGATACACTTTGTATGCATGCTGATGCAATCAAACCAGGTCAACGTGTACTTATCGTTGATGATCTCTTGGCGACTGGTGGTACCGTCAAAGCTACAATTGAAATGATTGAGCGCCTAGGTGGTGTCGTTGCTGGCTGTGCCTTCTTGATTGAGCTTGATGGTCTTAATGGACGCAAAGCTATTGAAGGTTACGATACTAAAGTATTGATGAACTTCCCAGGATAATCTATCTATGAATTAACAAAAGGCCTTAGGGCCTTTTTAACTCTTTAAAATATAAGTGTTCTCTAAATATAGTTTAAAGCTATAGCTAACTAGAGAAAATATATATTTGATAACAATACCTCCCCGGTTTATAATATGAAGATAGAATAAATAAGGATGGAGATATTGTTATGCCTATAAAACTTGATAATAAGTTACCAGCTCTTGATGTATTGCGTTCGGAAAATGTCTTCATCATGGATGAGAACAGAGCTAGTAGCCAGGATATTCGACCAATGGAGGTCTTAATCCTAAATCTTATGCCAACTAAAGAAGTTACAGAAACTCAGTTACTACGTCTTTTAGCTAATACGCCACTTCAAATTAACGTCGAGTTTCTTTATATGGCTAGTCATAAGTCAAAAAATACACATGCCGAACATATGGAAACTTTCTACAAGACTTTTGATGAAATTAAGCATAAGTATTATGATGGTCTCATTGTAACAGGTGCACCTGTTGAGCAAATGCCATTTGAGGAAGTGGATTATTGGCAAGAATTAACACAAGTTTTTGATTGGTCTAAAAAGCATGTTTATTCAACCCTTCATCTGTGTTGGGGAGCTCAAGCAGGTCTCTATTATAAGCATGGAGTCGACAAGGTTCCATTGTCAGAGAAATTATCTGGAATCTATAAACAAACTGTTGACATGCCTGAAAACTTCCTTATGAATGGCTTTGATGATAGCTATATGTCACCGCACTCACGCTATACAGAGGTTAGGCTCGAGGATATTAAAAACAAGACGGATTTAGATATTGTTGTGTCAGGACCAGAAGTTGGCTTATCCATTCTAGCAAGTAAGAATCTTCGTGAAGTATATAGTTTTGGTCATTTTGAATATGACCGTGATACTCTGGCAAGAGAATACCGAAGAGATTTGGATGCAGGCATTAATCCAGATGTACCGGCAAACTATTTCCCAGAGGATGATCCAAGTCAGGAGCCTAAACTTCGTTGGAATCTTGCCGCATCTGCTTTCTTTAGCAATTGGATTAACTATGCGGTATATCAAGAAACACCTTATCGTTTAGAAGAGTTGGAAGACGATTTTTCATTCTACGGTTATTTGTAGTAGACAGTCTCAAAGGACTTATGTGAGAGCATTTGACTTTTTGGGGTGTCTAGCTACTCTGAAAGGTAAATATGAGTTTTTTTGAACAGTATCGATCAGGTAATCTGGTCCTTCCTAATGCTTTATTTTTCCACTTTAAGGATATTTTCCCATCTGCGGATGACTTTCTGGTTTGGCAGTTTCTCTATCTACAAACGACAACTCAGATTGGAGAAGTGGCTTCTAGTCAGATCGCGCAAGCAACTGGGAAGACGCCAACTGAAGTTAATAAAAGTATTACGACATTGACTGAAGCTGGACTTCTTGATTTCACGACTATTAAGATTAACAATGAAATTGAGATGGTTGTAGATGCCTCACCTGCCTTGGCGGTGTTGGACAAGTTAGTGAGCAATGAAAAGACAACGGCAGGGCCTGTCGTTGGTCAGCCAACAAATACCCAGCTCATCAAGCAATTAACCGATGAATTGGAACAAGCTTTGGGAATCTTGAATCCTATGGTTGTCGAAGATTTAAACAAGGAAATCCAAGAAGAACATACTGATCCCGAACTTATCCGTGAGGCTTTGAAAGAAGCAGTATTTAACCGCAAGACAAATTGGAATTACATCAAAGGAGTTTTGCGTAACTGGAAATTGAGTGGTATTACGACGAAAATTCAAGTTGAAGAGCGTCGTTTGGAGCATCAAGGTAAGAAGCACCATCATCAGGTTTCCGATGACTTCAAAACAGGAATGGATGCCGCCCGTCAATTATGGGGTGGCCAATAATGTTAGGAAGAAAACGTGTTAATGAGGCTCTAGCTCTCATGGGAGAGATGTTTCCCAATGCTCATGGAGAGTTGGAGTGGGAAACGCCTTTCCAGCTATTAGTTGCTGTTATTTTATCAGCCCAGACAACAGATAAGGCTGTTAATAAGATTACACCAGGCTTGTGGGCGCGTTATCCAGAAATTGAGGATTTGGCTTCTGCCAACCTCGATGATGTTGAGATGTGTTTGCGAACGATTGGTCTTTACAAGAATAAAGCAAAGAACATCATCAAGACTGCTAGAGCTGTTTTAATGAATTTTGATGGACAGGTTCCGAAAACGCATAAGGAATTGGAAAGTCTACCTGGTGTGGGACGAAAAACGGCTAATGTGGTTTTAGCTGAGGTTTATGGCATTCCTTCGATTGCAGTAGATACGCACGTCTCACGTGTTTCTAAAAGGCTAAATATCGCCCCAGAGGATGCTAGTGTAGAGGAAATCGAAGCAGAATTGATGAAGAAAATCCCAAAGAAGGATTGGATTATCAGCCATCACCGTATGATTTTCTTTGGACGCTATCATTGCCTAGCTAAGAATCCTAAATGCCAGACCTGTCCTCTTCAAAGTTATTGTAAGTATTATAAAGAAACAACTAAGAAATAAGCTGAAGAATGTGATTTTCTTCAGCTTTTTACAACTGTAAGAATTTGTTACAAACTAGTAACTTGACAAAAGTCTCAGGCTTTAAGAAAATAGAAGAAACGATTTAGAAGCAGGAGCGTTTTAGTGAATGGCTGAATTCAGTAATGAAGAGTATCTGAGAGCCTTAGCTGATAATGGTGATAGAGAAGCAGCCAAAGAATATGAGCAAGCTTTGGATAATCGTATTTTTCAGTTGCAGATTTCATTGGCTCAAACGAGTGATCCACAGGGTCGTAGGGAAGTGCAAAAGCTCTTGGAACAAGAGGAAAAGAAAAAAAGGGACTACTTTCAAGAAAAAGAGGAAAAAGCTGTGAGCGAATTTAGACGTCGTAAAAATGAAACTACAAAGGGAAGAAAAGTTTCGAGTTTTGACAAACTCAAAGATCCTAAAAACATTAGATGGGTAATTGGAGTTGTTGCAGTACTTGCAGTGGTTATTCCTGTTGTTACCTTGATGTGGTATAGTAATAACCAAAAAGAGAGTGAAACAAATCCATGGAAAAACGGTCAGTTGGCAAAAAGTAAGGAAGCAGCTGCAGCATCATCTGATAATCAATCCTCTCAAGTTGATACCTCATCTTTGTCTGATCAACAGTTAGAAGACTGGGTTGTTTCTACCTATGCTAAAGAACAAGGTTCAACTGGAGAAAATTATAAAAATCTAGGTTGGAATGTTTATTCATGGACGGATGATGATGATAACCTAGTTTATGCTCAACTTTATGATGCCTATGGTAATGATGTTCTTCTTTTCCGTGTAGATAAGAAGGGACAACTCGAAGCCTATGGTGGTATTGACGGTTCAAGCGATTCTTGGGACGTCGTCTCAAAAACTTATACAACCGATTAATGAAACGATATAAAACACCTGACTATGGTGGTTGAGACTGTCTTTTGACAGTCTTTTTTGGTATAATTTAAGGTAATCGTGTATACAATTAAAAAGCTGACTGAGAAGATTTGGGGATGATGGTTCTACAGAACTTTTTTAATGTCTTCAGGTTTTCGAGGATAGGTTAAATAAAGGAGAGTTGTCGTGTCAGACTATTTATCGGTCACATCCTTAACCAAATATTTGAAAATGAAATTTGACCGTGATCCTTATTTAGAGAGGGTATATTTGACGGGACAGGTTTCCAATTTTCGTCGCCGCCCGAGTCACCAATATTTTTCTCTTAAGGATGAAGGAGCTGTTATTCAGGCGACGATTTGGGCTGGTGTTTTCAAAAAACTTGGTTTTGAACTCGAAGAAGGTATGAAGATCAATGTCGTAGGTCGTGTCCAGATTTATGAGCCTAGTGGCTCTTATTCCATTATTATCGAGAAGGCTGAGCCGGATGGTATTGGAGCTTTGGCTATCCAGTTTGAACAGCTTCGTAAAAAATTGACTGCAGAAGGCTACTTTGATGATCGTCATAAGCAAGCGCTGCCTAATTTTGTCAAAAAAATCGGGGTTGTCACAAGTCCTAGTGGTGCGGTTATTCGAGATATTATTACGACCGTTAGTCGTCGTTTTCCTGGGGTAGAAATCTTACTTTTCCCTACCAAGGTTCAGGGTGAAGGAGCTGCACAGGAAATTGCTGAAAATATCCAAAAAGCCAATCAAAGGGATGACCTAGATTTACTTATCGTTGGTCGTGGTGGAGGTTCTATTGAAGACCTCTGGGCTTTTAACGAGGAAATTGTTGTTCAGTCCATTTTTGAAAGTAGTCTACCTGTGATTTCAAGTGTTGGTCACGAAACAGATACGACCTTGGCTGACTTTGTTGCAGATCGTAGGGCTGCTACACCTACAGCAGCGGCAGAACTTGCTACTCCAGTATCAAAGGCCGATACCTTGGTTTGGATTCGTGAAAGACAAAATAGAGCTTATCAAGCCTGTTTGAGACGTATACAGTACAATCAAGAACGTTTAGCTAAACTGTCACAATCTGTTGTCTTTAGGCAACCTGAGCGCCTATATGATGGTTATTTACAAAAGTTGGATCGACTAACAACAAGGCTTGAAACCTTAGTGAGTCAAGATTTCGAGCGAAAGCAAAAAAAAGCGGAACTTTTGAAACAACGGTTACAAGGCTTAAATCTTCTGAGCAGTGTTCAGAACTATCAAGACCGTCGAGAGTCTTTGCAACGTTTATTGGTGACCACAACAAAGAACACCATTAATGGTAACCGTGTGAGATTAGAA
Source organism: Streptococcus sp. Marseille-Q3604 (assembly GCF_916619785.1). Lineage (NCBI taxonomy): Bacteria > Bacillati > Bacillota > Bacilli > Lactobacillales > Streptococcaceae > Streptococcus > Streptococcus sp. Marseille-Q3604. The sequence continues at coordinate 140,458 of NZ_CAKAKM010000001.1, forward strand.
AAGGCACAGGATGCTTTATTGTCTCTAGATACTAGCCGTATTGTTGCAAGGGGCTATGCCATTGTCAAAAAAGATGATAAACCTTTAACCAGTACCAAGAATATTACCGAAGGTGATCAATTAACCGTCCAAATGACAGATGGAGAACTAGAAGTAGAGGTAAAAAATGTCAACTAAAAAAACATTTGAGGAAAACTTACAGGACTTAGAAGCTATTGTCACTAAGCTCGAAACAGGTGATGTTGCTCTTGAGGATGCTATTGCTGAGTTCCAAAAAGGTATGGCCTTGTCTAAGGATTTGCAGAAGACCTTGGAAGATGCTGAAAAAACACTAGTTAAGGTCATGCAAGCAGATGGTACAGAAACGGAAATGGATGCCTAATGAGCAAGCTAAATAAAATTGATGCGGCAATCCGTGATTACTACCAAAAAAAGAATCTTCCTGTATCAAGTGATTTAATCACTGCTATTCTTTATTCAGTTGATAGTGGCGGTAAGCGTATTCGTCCACTGATTTTCTTAGATTTGCTTGAAGGATTTGGTTTAGAGCTAACTCCTAGTCATTTCGATGTTGCAGCGAGTCTTGAAATGATTCATACTGGAAGTCTGATTCACGATGATCTGCCGGCTATGGATGATGATGATTACCGTCGAGGACGTTTAACCAACCATAAGAAATTTGATGAAGCAACGGCGATATTGGCTGGTGATTCTCTCTTTTTGGATCCCTTTGATCTCCTGGCCCAAACAGAGCTATCAGCAGAAATTCGAGTTCAATTGATTCAAGCATTGTCTCATTCCTCAGGCACCTTCGGTATGGTTGGTGGCCAGATGTTGGATATGAAGGGTGAAGGTCAGGAACTTGATTTATCGCAACTGTCTAAAATTCATGAGCATAAGACAGGTAAGCTTTTAACCTTTCCTTTTGTGGCGGCTGGTATTGTTGCTCAAAAAAATCTAGAGGTTTTGGAAAATCTGAAAGAAGCTGGTCGACTGATTGGTCTTGCCTTTCAAGTACGTGATGATATTTTGGATGTGACTGCTGATTTCGAAGAACTTGGAAAGACACCTGGAAAAGATGTAGTAGCTGGGAAATCAACCTATCCGGCTCTTCTTGGTCTGGAAAAATCACATGCTATCCTCGAGGAATCACTTAGTAAAGCTGAGGCTATTTTCCAAAATCTAGCTGAGACTCAAGGTTTCAAGAAAGACAGTATTATAGAAATCATAGAAAGGTTACGACTCCATGCCTAAGGAAAGAGTAGACGTCTTGGCTTATAAACAAGGCCTTTTTGAAACACGAGAACAAGCAAAACGTGGCGTAATGGCAGGTTTAGTTGTTAATGTTATCAATGGTGAGCGTTACGATAAACCTGGTGAAAAAATTGACGACGGTACAGAGTTGAAGCTTAAAGGTGAAAAACTTAAGTATGTGAGTCGTGGAGGACTCAAACTTGAAAAAGCATTGGAAGTTTTTAATCTGTCAGTTGAAGGTATGACGACCATTGATATCGGAGCCTCAACAGGTGGGTTTACTGATGTTATGCTTCAAAATGGGGCCAAACTGGTTTATGCTGTTGATGTCGGCACCAATCAGTTGGTTTGGAAATTACGTCAAGATGAGCGTGTTCGTTCTATGGAGCAATATAATTTTCGTTATGCTGAACCTGTCGACTTTACAGAAGGACTACCGTCTTTTGCATCAATCGATGTCAGCTTCATCTCTCTTAATCTGATTCTACCGGCTTTGGCTAAGATATTGGTTGATGGGGGGCAAGTTGTTGCTCTTGTGAAACCACAATTTGAGGCGGGCCGTGAACAAATTGGGAAAAACGGGATTGTCCGTGAGAGCAGTGTCCATGAAAAAGTGTTAGAAACAGTGACTGCTTTTGCGGTTGACTATGGCTTTTCAGTTAAGGGGCTGGACTTTTCACCTATTCAAGGTGGTCATGGTAACATTGAGTTTCTCGCACACTTGGAGAAGACAAATTCTCCTCAAAATGATGCTCAAACCTCTATTAAGGAAGTTGTAGCACAAGCACACAAGGAGTTTAAAAAGAATGAAGAAGAATGATCGTTTGGAGTTAATCCGAAAGATTGTCCAAGAAAATAAAATTACGACTCAAGGAGAATTGGTAAAATTACTCCAAAATGAGGGATTAAAGGCTACTCAAGCGACTGTATCGCGTGATATCAATGAAATTGGTATTACCAAAGTACCAACTGAAGACGGTTCTTACATCTATGGGCTCTCAACTGCTCCTAGACGAGTAGGTGGAACCTCTGTTGCGACTCGTCGCTTGTTGCGCGTTGATCGTCAACATGCCTTTATGAATATCGTTGTTCAACCTGGGACAAGCCGCCTCATCAAGAAGATTCTTTTAGATGAGTACAAGCATTTGATTTTTAGTGTTATTGCTGATGATGATACCCTCTTTTTAGTGGCTCAGTCAGAGTTAGCAGCTATTGAGCTACAGGGGCAAATCATTAAGTGGGTTGAAGAATAGGAGGGCCTATGCTTCTCGAAATTACGATAAAGAATTTCGCAATTATTGAAGAGATTTCTCTAAACTTTGAGAATGGTATGACCGTCCTTACTGGTGAAACAGGTGCTGGTAAGTCCATTATTATAGATGCTATGAATCTTATGTTGGGTGCTAGGGCTTCTAGTGAGGTCGTCCGTCATTCAGCATCTAAGGCTGAAATTCAGGGCTTCTTTTCAATCGAACAAAATCCTGCCTTGGTTAGTATCTTGGAAGATAATGGAATTCCTGTTGAGGATGAATTGATTATCCGTCGTGAAATCTTCCAAAATGGTAGAAGTGTTAGTCGTATCAATGGGCAGATGGTCAATTTAACGACGCTTAAGGCTGTTGGGCACTTCTTGGTAGATATCCATGGACAACATGACCAGGAAGAGCTTATGAAACCTGCTCTGCATATTATCATGCTTGATGCCTTTGGTGACAAGGAATTTTTCCAGACTAAGAAAGAGTACCAGAAGTATTTTGACCGCTATCGTGAGTTAAGAAAAGCTGTTCTAGAAAAGCAGAAAAATGAGCAGGAGCATAAGGCTCGAATTGAAATGTTAGCATTTCAGATTGCAGAAATTGAAGCAGTCTCTCTAAAATCAGGAGAAGATTTGGCTTTGATGCAGGAGCGAGACAAGCTTCTTAATCATAAGCAGATTGCTGATACCTTAACAAATGCCTATGTCATGCTGGATAATGAAGATTTTTCAAGCCTTTCAAATGTTCGTTCTGCCATGAATGACCTCCAGTCTCTTGAAGAGTATGACTCTGATTACAAAGAACTCTCTGGAAATCTATCAGAAGCCTATTATGTTTTGGAAGATGTCACTAAGCAACTAGGTGATTTTTTGGATAATCTGGACTTTGATGCTGGACGTTTGCAAGAGATTGAACACCGCTTAGATACCATTAATGCCATTACTCGTAAATATGGTGGAACTGTTGATGACGTCCTAGATTATCTGGAAAATTCAAGTAAAGAGTACAATCTTCTGACCGGCAATTCCAGCTCGTCAGATGCCATGGAACAAGAGCTTAAGCAACTTGAAAAGTACTTGCTTGCGTCTGCGGAGACCCTACAAACAGCACGCCATCAAATCGCTACGGCTCTTGAAGCTGAGATTAAGAGCGAGTTATGCGACCTCTATATGGATACGGCTGATTTTAAAGTTACCTTTACTAAGGGGAAATTTAATCGTGATGGTAATGAGCAGGTTGAGTTTTACATCTCAACCAATCCAGGTGAAGGCTTTAAACCGCTTGTTAAGGTAGCTTCAGGTGGTGAATTATCTCGACTCATGTTAGCGATTAAGTCAGCCTTTGCCCGCAAAGAAGATAAAACAAGTATCGTCTTTGATGAGGTTGACACTGGCGTTTCAGGACGTGTTGCCCAAGCCATTGCTCAGAAGATTCATAAGATTGGGAGTCATGGTCAGGTCTTGGCCATCAGTCACCTTCCGCAAGTTATTGCTATTGCTGATTATCAGTTCTTTATTTCTAAGGAAAGCGATAACGAGACAACTGTCTCTCGTGTTCGTCTTTTGACACCTGAGGAAAGGGTGCAAGAAATCGCTAAGATGTTAGCAGGTGATAACGTGACGGAGGCTGCCTTGAGCCAAGCAAGAGCTTTGTTAAAGGTGGATGACTCTCTTTAGGAAAAGACTTGGGAAAAACTTTCCAGTCATGCTATAATAGAATAAAAATTTGTGTTAAGCGAGAAAATTATGAGTAAAATCAGAATTGTAACCGATTCGTCAATCACGATTGAACCAGAATTGGTTAAAAAATATAATATCACTGTTGTCCCATTGTCGGTAATGGTGGACGGTGTCATCTATTCAGATAGTGACCTTCGAGAAGAAGGCCGTTTCTTGGAAATGATGAAGCATAGTAAAGAGTTACCAAAGACAAGCCAACCACCTGTAGGTTTGTTTGCTGAGACATATGAAAATCTTGTCAAAGAAGGTGCAGAACAAATTGTGTCAATCCACATTATGCACACACTCTCTGGGACATGTGAAGCCTCACGTCAAGGAGCTAGTCTTTCAGGAGCAGATGTAACTGTCATCGATTCAGGCTTTACGGATCAATGCCTCAAGTTTCAAGTTGTTGAGGCAGCTAAATTAGCCGAAGCAGGAGCTAGTCTTGATGAGATTGTAGCCCATGTTGAAGAAGTGAAAAATAAATCAGAACTTCATATTGGTGTTTCTACCCTTGAGAATCTGGTTAAAGGTGGTCGTATTGGACGTGTAACAGGTCTTCTGTCTTCATTACTCAATATCCGTGTCATCATGGAGTTGAAAGACTATCAGTTGAATACGATTGCTAAGGGGCGAGGAGCTAAGACTTTCACGAAATGGTTAGATTCTTATATTAATGGTATCAAGGATAAGGACCGCAAAGTGGCAGAGATTGGTATTTCTTATGCAGGAACACCTGATTTAGCACATGAACTGGCTGAAAAACTTGAGGTTTTGGGTGCTCCAATTTCAATCCTTGAGACTGGTTCCATCATTCAAACGCACACTGGTGAAGGCGCCTTTGCCGTAATGGTTCGTTATGAATAAGTGGAAAGAATCAGAATTAGTTAGAAGCCTCGTAGGCTTCTTCTTGCTTTTTCTCTTATTTGTCGGCCTCTTCATTTTTATCGTTCCTAGTACGCGTCAGTCATCAAAAATTGCAGAAAAGATTAAATCTATTAAAAATGAAAATGTGACCTATGTTGCTATTGGTGATTCCCTTACTCAAGGGGTAGGTGATAGTAGTAATCAAGGAGGATTCGTTCCTGTGCTATCACAGGCATTAGAGTCAGATTTTGACTGGCAAGTAACTTCTCGTAACTACGGTATTGCGGGGAATACGAGTAATCAAATTCTCAAAAGAATGCAAGAAAAGAAGGATATTCAAAGAGATCTCAAAAAGGCTAAAGTGATGACTCTGACAGTTGGTGGTAATGATGTGATCCATGTCATTAAGGACAATATCACGAATCTTAATGTAGCTACCTTCACTAAGCCTGCTCAGGCCTATCAAAAGAGATTAAGACAGATTATTGAGCTAGCTCGCAAGGAAAATAAAACATTACCAATTTATATTGTTGGTATTTACAATCCTTTTTATCTTAATTTTCCAGAGATGACAGAAATGCAAACTATTGTAGATAATTGGAACCAGTCTACTGAAGAGGTGTGCAAAGAGTACGATAATGTGTATTTTGTTCCTGTAAATGATTTGCTTTATAAGGGAATTGATGGTAAGGGCGGTGTTACAAGTTCTGATGATACCTATCAGTCTAGTAAATCTTCTCAAGATAGCCTGAACGATGCTCTTTTTGAGGATGATCATTTTCATCCAAATAATACAGGTTATCAAATTATGTCAGATGCCATTTTGAAACGTATTAACCAAACAAAGAAGGAGTGGTCAGGTGAGTAAGATATGGAAGTGGCTATTTTTAGGACTCTTGGCCTTAAATCTAGCTTTAGTAAGTGTTGTGACGTATAGAATCATGACTCCAGTGGAGACGACAAGTTCTGTATCCCTACCCAAGGGAGCAACTAAAATTGGAAAATATAGTATGACTAAGGATGAGCTTGACGCTGCTCTTACAGGATTTGCCCAGAATTATTCGACTGATAAGATGCGTTTCAAGGTCAAGGTTACCAATTCTAAAATTGTTTTTGAAAGTAGCTATAAGGTTTTAGGTCATGCTGTTCCTCTATATGTCTATTTTACGCCGGTTGTTAGTGAATCAGGAGCAATTGTACTGCATGTTTCTGAGCTTTCAGCTGGAACCTTGAAACTGCCTGTTTCGGATGTCCTTAAGATGATTAAACGTTCGACTAACCTTCCTGATTACATCGCAATCGATAGTAAGAAGGGAAAGGTTACCCTAAATATTCAGTCTATGAAGAATGAGAAGGGGATAACAGCACGTGCTCAAAGCCTAGATTTGGTTAATGACCGTATCGAATTTGACATCTATAAGACAATAAATTAAAAAGCCTTTACTTTTTGCAAAAAAGCGATTAAATTAGCGTTTATTACTTGACCTCATAGGCCTTTTAGGATAAGATAATACTTGTTCAAGCGCTAAAAATACTATTCGCTTAGAAATAAATTGGAGGATTGTTACAATGGCTAACAAACAAGATTTGATCGCTAAAGTTGCAGAAGCAACTGAGCTTACTAAAAAAGATTCAGCAGCAGCTGTAGATGCAGTTTTCGCTTCTATCGAAGAATTCCTTGCTGCAGGTGAAAAAGTACAATTGATCGGTTTCGGTAACTTTGAAGTACGCGAACGCGCTGCTCGTCAAGGTCGTAACCCACAAACTGGTGAAGCTATCTCAATCGCAGCTTCTAAAGTTCCTGCATTTAAAGCTGGTAAAGCTCTTAAAGACGCAGTTAAATAATGTAAAAACCCCTAAGATTTTAGGGGTTTTGATTTATACGAAATAAGTTAAGGAAATCTATGAAAACCATAACAGTGGTATTGATTTTTCTTTTGGTTTTTACTGTTATTAAACTATCAGGTATTGTTGCTATTAGCAAACTGATGAAGCCAAGTGAAGAACAAATTGAAGAAGCGCGTCAGAAACGTCTTCAAGCTGAAAAAGAGGGCAAGGACCCTTTTGAAGACTGGGATGAACGCGATGATGATGGTCTTGTCTAATAAGAGAATCCTCATCAAATAACAAAAAAAGTTTGGAAAATCTTCCAAACTTTTTTTATAGACTAGTCGATGTAGTGAAGTTTTCCTCGGAAGTCTTCAAGAGTTTCGTAACCTTTTTCTTCCATGATTTCTTTAAGTTCTTTAGTAATACGGTCAAAAATAGCGACACCTTCTTTTTGAAGGGCAGTACCAACTTGTACCATACTTGCGCCACAAAGGATGTGTTCAAAAGCATCACGACCAGATTTTACACCACCAGTACCAATAATTTGGATTTCAGGTTTCAAACGTTGGTAGAAAGCATGAACGTTTGCCAAGGCAGTAGGTTTGATGTAGTCACCACCTATACCACCAAAACCATTCTTAGGTTTGATGACAACAGACTCATCTTCAATGTAAAGGCCATTACCAATTGAGTTCACACAGTTAACAAAGACAAGTGGAAATTGGTTGAAAACGGCAGCAGCTTGATCAAAGTGCACAATATCAAAGTATGGTGGTAATTTCACACCAAGAGGTTTCGTAAAGTAAGAAAAAACTTCAGTTAGGATCTCGGTTGTTGTTTCAAAATCGTAAGCGATTTGAGGTTTACCCGGAACGTTAGGACATGAAAGGTTGAGTTCAACCAGCCCTTCATAGTCACTTTCTTGAACTTTTTTAAGAATGGTGTGTGTTTCCTCAGGTGAAAGACCAACGAGAGAAAGAAAATGATTTTTTGTATTGGGTTGCTTTTGTAATTCAATGACATAGTCAAGGTAGTATTCGAAACCGTTATTTGGCAATCCCATTGAGTTGATTGACCCAAGAGGAACATTCACATAACGTGGTTCAGGATTACCGGGACGGGCCTCAAGTGTTCCTGTTTTTGTGACAAATGAACCTGCAGCTGAAGCCTCAACCTCTGCCAATTCTTCCTTAGTCATACAATGAACACCAGCGGCATTCATAAGACAGTTATCAAACGTAAACTGACCAACTTTTGTAGCAGTAGAAACCATAAGATCCTCCTTAAAAATCACAAAGTAAAATGTTACTATTTCATCTCATTTTAGCATGAAAAGGGGCCTAAAACAAGGAAATATTGGACGGGCTAAAGCCTCTAAAACGAAATTCTGATATCGTCTCTTTTTGCCAAGACAAGAAGCAATAGAATTTTACAGAATTTTTTGGATTTTGCTAGCTTTTTCAAGGTTTTTTGGGTAGAATAGATACAGTAAATGGGTTTAACCCAAAATAAAAAGGAGACATAACTAATGGTAAAATTGGTTTTCGCTCGCCACGGTGAGTCTGAATGGAACAAAGCTAACCTTTTCACAGGTTGGGCTGACGTAGATCTTTCTGAAAAAGGTACTCAACAAGCTATCGACGCTGGTAAATTGATTAAAGAAGCTGGTATCGAATTTGACCAAGCATACACTTCAGTATTGAAACGTGCGATCAAAACAACTAACTTGGCTCTTGAAGCATCTGACCAACTTTGGGTTCCAGTTGAAAAATCATGGCGCTTGAACGAACGTCACTACGGTGGTTTGACTGGTAAAAACAAAGCAGAAGCTGCTGAGCAATTTGGTGATGAGCAAGTTCACATCTGGCGTCGTTCATACGATGTATTGCCTCCAGCAATGGATCGTGATGATGAGCACTCAGCACACACTGACCGTCGTTACGCTTCACTTGATGACTCAGTAATTCCAGATGCTGAAAACTTGAAAGTTACTTTGGAACGTGCCCTTCCATTCTGGGAAGATAAAATCGCTCCAGCTCTTAAAGATGGTAAAAACGTATTCGTAGGAGCACACGGTAACTCAATCCGTGCCCTTGTAAAACACATCAAACAATTGTCAGATGACGAAATCATGGATGTTGAAATTCCAAACTTCCCACCATTGGTATTCGAATTTGACGAAAAATTGAACGTTGTTTCTGAATACTACCTTGGAAAATAATTATAAAAGATAAAAGGCGGGATTTATTCCGCCTTTTTTTGAGAAGTGACTCTTGGTTCGTCTCACTTTGTAAGGTGAGATGAACCCAGGAGATAATTAGTCTAGAGTTTCGATATACTCCAGTCCCCAACTTTCAATGGCATCTAGGACACCTTGAAATTTTCTACCCATTTCAGTTAGACTGTATTCGACCCGTGGGGGAACTTCAGCATAGACTTTACGCTCCACGATTTTATCCTTCTCGAGCTGTCTGAGGTGTCGTGTTAGAATGGTTTGGGTAATGCCAGGAATTAGACGTTGTAGTTCATTAAAACGCTTAGTCCCCGTACTGAGTTGATAGATGATGACTAGAGCCCATTTGCCTGTTAGTACACGCTGCGTCGTGGCAAAAGGACAAATTCCGTATTCACTGACTTTGGTTACCATAATTCCTCCAAATTTTTTAAAATTATTCTCTTATTTGACAATAATAGTATCGTATTTGATACTAGATAACAATAAAGTGCCTACTTGTCTTTTTGTTAGTAAGTGATAATATTATATCATAAATAAAAGAAACGAGGAGTAACTCATGTCAGTAAATCTAGAAATTTTTAATGCATATAACAATGGTCTTATAACAGGTGATTTTCCAGCTGTTTTTGAGACTATGGCAGATGATATTATCTGGCACCAGCCAGGTCAGCATAGTAATTCCGGTACAGTTGTTGGAAAAGAAGCACTTGGAGCACACTTGGCTCAATTTTCAGAAAAAACAAACGGTACCTTCAAAGTATTGACTAACTGGGTGTCTGAAAATATTGACCTTGTAGCAGCCAATGTGACCTTTGTCGGAACTCGCCCAGACGGCGAGGAACTCAACATGAATGGGATTGATCTTTTTCGCATGGATGATGGAAAGATCAAGGAAGTTTGGCTCTTTTCATCAGATCAAGCAGTAGAAGATGCTTTCTGGGGTTAGACAGTAAATTAATCTATAATCTGAAATGAAATTTGATTTATGGATCGTGATGATGAGCACTCAGCACACACTGATCGTCGTTACGCTTCACTTGATGACTCAGTAATTCCAGATGCTGAAAACTTGAAAGTTACTTTGGAACGTGCCCTTCCATTCTGGGAAGATAAAATCGCTCCAGCACTTAAAGATGGTAAAAACGTATTCGTAGGAGCACACGGTAACTCAATCCGTGCCTTTGTAAAACACTTCAAAGGCTTGTCTGATGACGAAATCATGGATGTTGAAATTCCAAACTTCCCACCATTGGTATTCGAATTTGACGAAAAATTGAACGTAGTTGCTGAATACTACCTTGGAAAATAAGCTGAGATAAGTAGTTATCATTAACAAATAAAAAGTTGACTTTGGTCAGCTTTTTTCTTTTCTTGAAAATAAATGTAAATAGTGGTCAGAAAAGTCAGTCAATTCAGTAATTTTTCCTTGACTTTCAAGTTGGAAAGATGTATCATATTAACCAAGATACATCGAAAGGAAATGAGTCAAATGACATTCGCAACTACAACTGTTTTGCTATTGCGTAATGAGGGCTAGTGCAGAAGCATTAGTCCTGTTTGGCTTACCAAGCGGGAGGTAAAAACATCTCGCTTGGGTTTCCGAGTGAGATGTTTTTTTACTACTATCGTTTTTACTTTTAGAAAGAGGATTGTCTATGCGTAAAGTTGAATTTTTTGATACAAGTCTTCGTGATGGGGAACAAACACCAGGTGTTAACTTTTCAATCAAAGAAAAAGTTGCCATTGCTAAGCAACTTGAAAAATGGGGGATTTCTGTAATCGAAGCAGGTTTTCCTGCAGCTAGCCCAGATTCATTTGAGGCAGTAAAACAAATTGCGGAAGCTATGACAACAACTTCTGTTACTGGTTTGGCTCGTTCAGTAAAATCTGATATTGATGCTTGTTATGAGGCTTTGAAAGATGCCAAGTATCCACAAATTCATGTCTTTATCGCAACAAGTCCGATTCACCGTGAGTTTAAATTGAAGAAATCAAAAGAAGAAATTCTTGAAGCTGTAAAAGAGCATGTATCATATGCACGTTCAAAATTTGAAGTTGTTGAGTTTTCACCAGAGGATGCTACTCGTACTGAGCTTGATTTCTTGACTGAAGTTGTTCAAACAGCAGTTGATGCTGGTGCATCATATATTAATATTCCAGATACAGTAGGATTTACGACTCCAGAAGAGTTTGCACGTATTTTTGATCATTTGACTGAAAATATTAAATCAGACCATAAAATTGTTTTTGGTGTTCACTGTCACGATGATCTCGGTATGGCAACTGCAAATACTTTGACAGCAATTAAACACGGTGCTGGACGTGTACAGGGAACTGTTAATGGTATCGGTGAACGTGCGGGTAATGTTGCTCTTGAAGAAGTAGCTGTTGCTTTGAAAATTCGTGAAGACTTTTTCCAAGCAACAAGTGATATTGTTCTTAATGAAACAATGAATACTTCAGAGCTTGTTTCTCGCTTCTCTGGAATTCCTGTTCCTAAAAATAAAGCTGTTGTTGGTGGAAATGCCTTCTCTCATGAATCAGGTATCCACCAAGATGGCGTTCTTAAGAACCCACAAACTTATGAAATTTTCACACCAGAATTGGTAGGTGTGAAGAGTAACAGTCTTCCTCTTGGTAAATTGTCAGGACGTCATGCCTTTGTTGAAAAATTGAAAGAACTTGAGCTTGACTTTGTGGAAGAAGATATCAAACCACTCTTTGCCAAATTTAAAGTCTTGGCTGGGAAAAAACATGATATTACTGATGCAGATATTCGTGCACTTGTTGCTGGTACAAGTGTAGATAATCCAGAAGGTTTCCACTTCCAAGATCTTCGTTTGACTACTAATGCTGATGAAACAATCACTGCTACAGTAAGCTTGGCTAATGAAGATGGTGAATCTGTTGAATTTTTGGCAAATGGCCAAGGGTCAGTTGAAGCTATCTTCAATGCTATTGACAAATTCTTCAACCAAACAGTTCGCTTGACTTCTTATAATATTGACGCAGTAACTGATGGTATTGATGCGCAAGCGCGTGTACTTGTAACTGTAGAAAATGTAGATACAGATACTATTTTCAATGCATCTGGTTTGGACTTTGACGTCTTGAAAGCATCAGCAATTGCCTATATCAATGCTAATACATTGGTTCAAAAAGAAAATGCTGGTGAGATGGCACGTAAGGTTTCTTATCGTGACCTTCCATAAGCCGAAGAGGAGTTAAACATGACAAAGAAAATTGTAACACTTTCAGGTGATGGAATTGGACCTGAGATTATGGCAGCAGGTCTTGAAGTTCTTGAAAAAGTAGCTTCAAAAATTGGATTTGATTACGACATCGATGCTAAACCATTTGGTGGTGCTGGCATTGATGCTGAGGGTCATCCACTTCCTAAGTCAACTTTGGATGCTGCTAAATCAGCAGATGCTATCCTCTTGGCTGCAATTGGTGGACCTAAATATGACAATGCGCCAGTTCGTCCTGAACAAGGACTTTTGGCCATTCGTAAGGAGTTGAATCTCTTTGCTAATATCCGTCCTGTCCGCATCTTTGATGCTTTGAAACACTTGTCACCTCTTAAACCTGAGCGTATTGAGGGCGTAGACTTCGTCGTTGTTCGTGAGCTCACAGGTGGTATTTACTTTGGTGAGCACATTTTGGAAGAAGATAAGGCTCGCGATATCAATGATTATTCAGCAGATGAGATTCGTCGTATCATGCGTCGTGCCTTCAAGATTGCTCAAGGTCGTGGCAAAAAGGTCACTAGCATTGATAAACAAAATGTTTTGGCAACTTCTAAATTGTGGCGTAAGGTTGCTGATGAAGTTTCTTTGGAGTTTCCAGATGTAACTCTTGAACATCAGCTCGTTGATAGTGCTGCAATGATTATGATTACCAACCCAGCTCGTTTTGATGTGGTTGTTACAGAAAACCTTTTTGGTGATATCTTGTCTGATGAATCAAGTGTCCTTCCAGGAACTTTAGGTGTTATGCCATCTGCCAGTCACTCTGAAAATGGTCCAAGTCTTTATGAACCTATTCATGGTTCAGCACCAGATATCGCTGGTCAAGGTATTGCCAATCCAATTTCAATGATTTTGTCAGTAGCTATGATGTTACGTGAAAGTTTCAATGAAACTAAAGGGGCAGAATTGATTGAAAATGCTGTTGATAAGACCTTGAATCAAGGCATCTTGACACGTGATTTGGGTGGTCAGGCTTCGACTGCTGAAATGACAGCAGCTATTATTGGCAATCTCTAAACTCATGACACTGAAATTAGTGTTACTAAGTGTTTTGTTGGTGTGGAATCTAGTCGTCTTATCCGTTTATGGACTTGATAAACATAAGGCTATTCAACATAAGAGACGGATTTCTGAGAAGGCATTATTATTACAGACACTGATCTTTGGTGGTATTGGTGCCTTTCTAGGTGGGAGACTTTTTAGACATAAAATTAACAAATGGTACTTTAAGCTTTGCTGGCTTATAGGAATTATTATAGATGTCTTTCTTTTATACCTTATTCTAACAAGACTTTCGGATTAGCTAATCCTTAGATTATAATTGGAGTATTTTATGAGCGGAAAATCAATTTTTGATAAACTTTGGGAACGCCACGTCGTTACTGGAAATGAGGGCGAACCACAATTGATGTATGTGGATCAGCATTATATTCACGAGGTTACAAGTCCACAGGCCTTTCAAGGACTTCGTGATGCTGGACGTAAAGTTCGTCGCCCAGATTTAACTTTTGGTACGACAGACCACAACGTTCCTACGGTTGATATTTTTAACATTCGTGACCTTATTTCTAAAAACCAAATTGATACTTTGGCGAAAAACGTTGAGGAATTTGGTATTGATGCGGCTACCCACGGTACTGCTCGTCAGGGGATTGTCCACATGGTTGGTCCTGAAACAGGTCGTAGTCAACCAGGAAAATTTGTCGTTTGTGGAGATAGTCATACGGCTACTCATGGTGCCTTTGGTGCTATTGCCTTTGGTATTGGTACATCTGAGGTAGAACATGTCTTTGCGACACAATGTTTGTGGCAAGTGAAACCGAAGAAAATGAAGGTTGAATTTGTTGGTAAACCACAGCCAGGTGTTTATTCAAAAGACTTTATTCTTGCACTCATTGCACGCTATGGCGTTGATGCTGGTGTAGGATACGCAGTTGAATATTGTGGTGAAGCTATCGATGCTCTTTCAATGGATGAACGCATGACCATCTGTAACATGTCTATTGAATTTGGTGCTAAGATGGGTCTTATGAATCCAGACCAAAAAACTTATGATTATGTTGAGGGGCGTCCATGCGCACCTAAGGGTGAGAAATTCGAAGAAGCAGTAGCCGACTGGAAAACTTTGGTTTCAGATCCAGATGCTGAATATGATAAAGTGATTACTATTGATGTTTCAGAATTGGCACCTATGGTTACATGGGGAACTAACCCTGAAATGGGTGTTGAGTTTGATCAACCATTCCCAGAAATCAAGGACTTTAATGATGAACGTGCCTACGAGTATATGGACGTTAAGCCTGGTGAATATGCTAAAGATATTGATCTTGGCTATGTCTTCATTGGTTCTTGTACTAACGCACGTCTTAGCGACCTTGAGTTAGCTGCTAAATTCGTTAAAGGAAAACATATCTCACCGACATTGACAGCTATTGTTGTTCCAGGTTCGCGTCCAGTTAAGAAAGAAGCTGAACGTCTTGGTTTGGATAAAATTTTCATGGATGCGGGATTTGAATGGCGCGATCCAGGTTGTTCAATGTGTCTTGGTATGAACCCAGACCATGTTCCAGAAGGTGTGCACTGTGCATCTACAAGTAACCGTAACTTCGAGGGACGTCAAGGATATGGTGCTCGTACTCACCTTTGTAGTCCAGCAATGGCAGCAGCTGCAGCAATCGCTGGTAAATTTGTAGATGTCCGCGATATGCCAGAAGTTCAAGCATAAGGGAGAAGATAATGGAAAAATTTACCGTCTATACAGGGAAATCAGTACCTTTGATGAATGATAACATCGATACGGACCAACTCATTCCCAAACAATTCTTGAAAGCTGTTGATAAAAAAGGTTTCGGTAAGAATTTGATGTTTGAATGGCGTTACCTTAATGATGATTACGATGAAAATCCTGATTTCGTCTTCAATAAACCTGAGTATCGCGATGCGACCATTTTGGTTACTGGTGATAACTTTGGTTCGGGGTCATCTCGTGAACACGCTGCATGGGCATTGGAAGATTACGGTTTCCGTTGTGTTATTGCTGGATCATTTTCAGATATTCACTATAACAATGAATTGAAGAATGGTATGTTGCCAATCGTTCAACCCTTGGAAGTACGTCAAAAATTGGCTGCTCTTCCTGCAGGTGAGGAAATTACGATTGACCTTCCAAACCAAGTGATTAAATCTTCAGCAGGAGAGTTTCCATTTGATATCGATCATGAGTGGAAACGTAAATTGGTTGAAGGGCTTGACGATATTGGAATCACTCTTCAATATGAAGATTTGATTGCTGCCTATGAAAAACAACGCCCATCATATTGGCAATAAGAAACAATGATGTGTTTGTAAAATAATAATGAGGATTTAAAAGAATGGGATAAGGACAATGTTTAAGGTGTTGTTCTATCTCATTCTTTTTGTTTGAAACAGTTAACATGGTAGAAGCGTTTTTACAAGGAGCGTATGCTATAATAGAAAGATAGAAAGGAGGCCTTCATGTTTGCACAATTGGATACAAAATCCGTCTATAGTTTCATGGATAGTGTTGTAGATTTGACTACCTATATTAAGCGTGCCAAAGAGCTTGGCTATCAAGCCCTTGGTTTGATGGATCGTGACAATCTCTATGCTGCTTATCATTTTGCTCAGTATGCCAGTAGCAACGGTTTACGTCCTTTGATTGGTATGGAAGCTAATCTATTTTACGAGGGAAGAAAAATTCCTTTTCGTCTATTAGCAAAAAATAATCAGGGCTATAAAAATTTGATGAAGTTGGCAACAGAGCTCTCCTCAGGGCAACGCGAGTTTACAGCTTTTTCGGACTATCTGAATGCTATTGCCCTCATCCTTCCGAGTGAAGACTGGGAGCCAGGGATGACTCTTGGTTCAGAGGTTTTTATTGGGGTAAGGCCAGAAGATGCTGGCAAAGAGTTTGATTATCCTGTAATTCCTTTACATACAGTGCGTTATTTTGAGAATGTAGATCGCTCGACAATTCAGATGTTACACGCCATCTCACAAAACGTTTCCTTGTCAGAGGCCTCTATTTGTCCTATGAATCAGCTTCTTTTCTCGCCTCAAGAAATGGAAAGTGCATATAGTGATATTCCAGAGGCTTTGAACAATTTGGAGCAACTTGTTTCAGACATTACTTATCAATTTGATACGGATTTGAAGCTTCCCCGTTTTAATCGTGATATGCCAGCAGTTGATCAATTACGTCAATTAGCCCAATCTGGATTAGAAACTAAAAAGTTAAGCGCAGCAGTTTATCAGGAACGTTTAGACAAAGAATTGTCTATCATTCATCAGATGGGCTTTGATGATTATTTCTTGATTGTCTGGGACTTATTACGCTTTGGGCGTAGCCGTGGTTATTATATGGGAATGGGACGTGGGTCTGCTGCAGGAAGCTTGGTGGCTTATGTCCTTGATATTACTGGAATTGATCCCGTTAAAAATGACTTGCTTTTTGAGCGTTTTCTAAATGAAGAACGTTATAGCATGCCTGATATAGATATCGACTTGCCTGATATCTATCGAAGCGAGTTTCTTCATTATGTTAGGGACCGTTATGGTAGTAAGCACTCTGCTCAGATTGTTACTTTTTCAACTTTTGGGGCCAAACAGGCTATCCGAGATGTTTTTAAACGTTTCGGAGCCAAGGAATTTGAACTATCACAACTTAGTAAAAAGATTTCTTTTCGTGACACCTTGACCTCTGTCTATGAGAAGAATATGTCATTTAGACAGTTGATTAATCAAAGACAAGAATTTCAGAGGGCTTTTGAGATTGCTAAGGCTATTGAAGGTCAGCCAAGACAGACCTCAATCCATGCTGCTGGTATTGTGATGAGTGACGATGACCTGACCAACCATATTCCTCTAAAAGCTGGTGAGGATATGATGATTACTCAGTATGATGCCTCCGCAGTCGAAGCCAATGGCTTGCTTAAGATGGATTTCTTGGGTCTCCGTAATTTGACCTTTGTTCAAAAAATGAAGGAGAAACTTGAAGAAGAGCAGGGAGTCGCTATAGATATCAAATCAATTGATTTGGAAGATCCACAGACCCTAGCTCTTTTTGCCAAGGGTAAAACTAAGGGAATATTTCAGTTTGAGCAGGCGGGTGCTATTAACCTTCTTAAACGGATTAAACCCGCTAAGTTCGAAGAAGTGGTAGCGACAACCTCTCTTAACCGACCTGGAGCTAGCGATTATACAGATAATTTCATCGCTCGTAAGTATGGTAAGGAAAAAGTAGATTTGATTGATCCAGTAGTTGCACCAATCCTTGAGCCTACGTATGGCATCATGCTTTATCAGGAGCAGGTTATGCAGATTGCCCAAGTATTTGCAGGCTTTACACTCGGAAAAGCCGATTTGCTTCGTCGAGCAATGTCGAAAAAAGATGCCAATGAAATGTCCAAGATGTCCGAAGAGTTCATGGAAGGAAGTCGTCGGTTGGGACGTGACCCACAGATTGCTGAACGACTCTTTAGTATGATGGCTAAGTTTGCAGGTTATGGCTTTAATAGAAGTCATGCCTATGCTTATTCAGCACTAGCCTTTCAATTAGCCTATTTCAAAACGCATTACCCTCAGATTTTCTATGACGTCATGTTAAACTATTCGTCTAGTGATTACATTAAGGATGCAATTGAAAATGGATTTTCTATAGCCAGCCTTGATATTAATAGAATTCCCTATCTGGACAAAATTTCAGATGGAAAGATTGTATTAGGTCTTAAGACTATCAAAGGCTTGCCAAGAGATTTTGCCCTTTGGATTATTGAGGATCGCAAACAAAATGGTAAATACATTTCTATAGAAGACTTTTTGACACGTATTCCTAGCAAATATCAGAAAGCCGATAGTCTGACACCTCTTATCCAGATTGGTTTGTTTGATATTTTTGAACCAAATCGTCAGAAAATCATTGGTAATTTAAGCAACCTCTTTACTTTTGTCAATGAGTTAGGAAGTTTGTTTGCAGAGTCATCTTACTCTTGGGTTGATTATGAAGACTATAGTCAGACGGATCGTTATAATTTAGAACAGGAGTTACTAGGAGTTGGGCTTAGCCCCCATCCTTTACACTTGGCTCAAAAAATGGCCTCTCGTCCCTATCAAGCCATTTCTGATTTGGCTGTTAATACTAAGGCAACGGTTTTAGTTCAGATAGAATCCGTTCGAATTATCAGAACTAAAAAAGGTGATCAGATGGCCTTTCTGAACGTCACTGATGGGATCAATAAACTTGATGTTACCCTATTTCCAGAAACTTATTTCTATCATAAGGATAAATTAAGTGAAGGTGGTCTCTTTTATCTTGATGGACGGACCCAGGAGCGTGATGGACGCATTCAGTTAATCTTGTCAAACATGGAGGAAGCTAGCACGGAGCGTTTCTGGATTTTACTTGAGAATCATGATAAAGACATAGAAGTTTCTCAAATATTAGCTAAGTATCCTGGACACATTCCTGTCATTATCCGTTATCAAGGAAGTAAGGAAACTATCGTTAGTCAAAGATACAGAGTAACTAAGAACGAGGAACTTAATCGGGAATTAGCACCTTATGTGCTGAAAACGGTTTTACGGTAAAAAAACAATAAATATTTTCAAATTTAAAGCCATTTAGAATTCTTTGTGTTATAATGAAAATGTTAAATATATAAAAGGAGTATCAGGAATAATGAAACGTATTGCTGTTTTAACTAGTGGTGGAGATGCCCCTGGTATGAACGCTGCCGCTCGTGCAGTTGTTCTCAAAGCAATTTCTGAAGGAATTGAGGTCTTCGGCATTAACCGTGGATACGCTGGTATGGTTGAAGGAGATATCTTCCAACTTGATGCCAAAGGCGTAGACAACATCCTCAGCCGTGGTGGAACTTTCCTTCAGTCTGCTCGCTATCCTGAGTTTGCCCAACTTGAGGGTCAACTTAAAGGTATTGAGCAACTTAAAAAACATGGAATCGAAGGTGTAGTAGTTATTGGTGGAGATGGTTCTTACCATGGTGCTATGCGTTTGACTGAACATGGTTTCCCAGCTGTTGGTCTTCCAGGAACTATCGATAACGATATCGTTGGTACAGACTACACAATTGGTTTTGATACTGCTGTTGCAACAGCAACAGAAGCTATCGATAAGATTCAAGACACTGCTTTCAGTCACGGACGTACTTTTGTCGTTGAAGTTATGGGACGTAACGCTGGTGATATCGCTCTTTGGGCTGGTATTGCTTCTGGTGCAGACCAAATTATCGTACCTGAAGAAGAGTATGATATTAATGAAGTTGTACGTAAAGTTAAAGAAGGTTACGAATCAGGTGCTAAAACTCACCATGTAATCGTAGTTGCTGAAGGTGTCATGGGTGCTGAAGAATTTGCAGCTAAAATGAAAGAAGCTGGAGATACTTCAGATCTTCGTGCAACAAACATTGGACACGTGGTTCGTGGTGGTTCCCCAACTGCGCGTGACCGTGTTCTTGCTTCGTGGATGGGTGCACATGCGGTTGACCTCCTTAAACAAGGTATTGGTGGTGTAGCTGTTGGTATCCACAATGAAGAGCTTGTTGAAAGCCCAATCCTTGGTACAGCAGAAGAAGGAGCTTTGTTCAGTCTTACTGAAGACGGTAAAATTATCGTCAACAATCCTCACAAAGCACGTCTTGACTTTGCAGACCTTAACCGTTCATTGTCTAACTTGAGCTAATCTCAGTTACTTAAATTATTGTTAATCCGTCGCTAATGCGACAAAAAATATAAGGGAGTTTTATTTATCATGAATAAACGTGTAAAAATCGTTGCAACACTTGGTCCTGCGGTTGAAATCCGTGGCGGCAAAAAATTTGGTGAAGATGGTTACTGGGGTGAAAAACTTGACCGTGAAGCATCTGCTAAAAACATTGCTCAATTGATCAAGGAAGGTGCCAACGTTTTCCGTTTCAACTTCTCACATGGTGACCACGCTGAACAAGGTGAACGTATGGATGTCGTTCGTATGGCAGAAGACCTTGCTGGTCAAAAAGTAGGTTTCCTTCTTGATACAAAAGGACCTGAAATCCGTACTGAATTGTTCGAAGGTGATGCTAAAGAGTATGCATACAAAACTGGTGAACAAATTCGTGTTGCTACTAAACAAGGTATCAAATCAACTCGCGACGTTATCGCTTTGAACGTTGCAGGTGCACTTGACGTTTTTGACGATGTAGAAGTTGGTAAACAAGTTCTTGTCGATGATGGTAAACTTGGTCTTCGTGTTGTAGACAAAGATGCTGAAAAACGTGAATTCATCGTTGATGTTGAAAATGATGGTATCATCGCTAAACAAAAAGGTGTAAACATCCCTTACACTAAAATTCCTTTCCCAGCACTTGCTGAACGTGATAACGCTGATATCCGTTTTGGTCTTGAACAAGGTCTTAACTTTATCGCTATCTCATTCGTACGTACTGCAAAAGATGTACAAGAAGTTCGTGCTATCTGTAAAGAAACTGGTAATGGTCACGTTCAATTGTTGGCTAAAATCGAAAACCAACAAGGTATCGATAACATTGATGAAATCATCGAAGCTGCTGACGGTATTATGATTGCTCGTGGTGACATGGGTATCGAAGTACCATTCGAAATGGTTCCAGTTTACCAAAAAATGATCATCACAAAAGTAAACGCTGCTGGTAAAGTTGTTGTTACAGCTACTAACATGCTTGAAACAATGACAGAAAAACCACGTGCAACTCGTTCTGAAGTATCTGACGTATTCAACGCAGTTATCGATGGTACAGATGCTACAATGCTTTCTGGTGAATCTGCAAATGGTAAATACCCAGTTGAATCAGTTCGTACAATGGCTACAATTGATAAAAACGCTCAAACTCTTCTTAAAGAGTATGGTCGTCTTGATTCATCAACATTTGACCGTTCAACTAAGACTGAAGTAGTTGCGTCTGCAGTTAAAGATGCTACTAACTCAATGGATATCAAACTTGTTGTTGCTCTTACTGAATCAGGTAACACTGCTCGTTTGATTTCTAAATACCGTCCAGAAGCTGATATCTTGGCTGTAACATTCGATGAAATTACTCAAAAATCATTGATGCTTAACTGGGGTGTTATTCCAGTAGTTACTGAAAAACCAAGCTCAACTGATGATATGTTTGATGTTGCTGAAAAAGTTGCATTGGAATCAGGTCTTGTAGAATCTGGTGATAACATTGTTATCGTTGCTGGTGTTCCAGTAGGTACAGGTGGTACAAACACTATGCGTATCCGCACAGTAAAATAATTTAAGTAGAACTTAAATTGAAAGAAGGTCTTTAGGATCTTCTTTTTTTGGCTCTATAATCGATTTAGTAGGTTAAACTATTGAAGAGATTATAGAGCTTTTTGCGTAGGTAGGTAAATCAATTGGATAATAATAACAAGTGAAAAAGTGAAGAATATCATACTTATTCCGAATGGTTTAAAGCAAGATGGCTGATTTGGTTTGTATTTTCAACAGATTTAGTTCTAAGTGTCATATGACTTAGAAGGTATTTAGCGAAGAGGGAAATTATCTTTTCAAAGAAATTTTGCTTTTCTTGAAAACAACAGGATAAAAAATGTCGTTAAATAGGCTTCTAAACTATAGTTAAGATGGTTATAAGCTATATTTTTTAGAAGGACTGAGTTGATAACCAACCATTTTTATTTCAATAATGACTTACTAATTTAAAAGTTCTAATGAATTATTAATTCTGAAAATCGATTTTTGAAAAAAATGAAATCATAAGTTTCTTTTTACTGACAATTCTAAAAGTAAATAAATATAAAATATTAATTGAAACGTTTATAAAAATAGTGATATCTATAATCATTCTATTGTTTACATGATTATTTTTAAGTGAACCTTATAAAAAATTTGAAAATAAGAGCATTTCTTTTCACAAATATTAGGAATTTTGTTAAAATATTTAACGATTAGTATTTTTAAATACTTTTAATCTCATTGAGGGGTGAGATACTTAATAGTATAAGTGTGGAGGATTACCAAAGTGGGTAAAGATTTATTTAATGATCGAATAAGTCGATTTTCGATTCGTAAGCTGAATGTAGGGGTTTGCTCCGTTCTTCTTGGAACTCTGGTTATGGTTGGTACTGCTAGTCAAGTATCTGCCGATGAAACAGCTAACCAAGTCCAAGCAGGAGATGTAGCTAGCACTACTTCTACAGTGAGTGATGAGACATCTTCTCAGAATGCTGTTGCTGCTCAAGCTTCGACGGAAGTCGCAAATATTTTATCTAGTACTGAGACTAATAGTCAGTCTCAAACCGTTTCAAATGCTAGCGCAGCTACTTCTGAAACGTCTACAACACAAGCTTCTAGTGAGACAACATCTCAAGCAGCTTCGTCAACGTCAGCAACTACTGCAGCATCTACCACTAGTGTTGCTGGCTCTACAAGTGTAGGCAATACTAGGGGAGTTTCAACGACAGCCTCTGTTACATCAGCATCATCTGAGACACCTGCTTCAGAAACAGCATCTGAAGCACAAGGTGTGGACGTTCAAGCAGAAGCTTCTACAACGAATGCTCTTTCAAGTGGTGCCGAAGCGTCTGCTGTAGTGCAACCTGTTGTAACAGCAGAAACTTCTGGTCGCCGTCGTACACGTCGTGCCCTTGGTGATGCCAATGATCCAAACTTGATTGGTGATGATGTAGAAGACGCAACCTCAACTCCAAAAGTTGAAAAACCAGGCTTTACTACAAATGTTGATGCCAAATCAATGGCTAGCCAAATCTCATGGTTGGACTTTGGAGATGTAGCTAACTGGACAGGAACTACTACAGTATTAGTTCCTAAAAGTGAAGTTAAACCAACTGAGAACTTAGAAGAAAAATTGGCTCTTCAAGTTGGGTCTACCTATACCAAGGAAATCATGCCTGGTTATGTAGTTACTGTAAAAGTCAAATCTTTGAAACCTTTCCAAGCGACTGAAATCTATAAGAAACGGATGGAAAATCAAGGGGCTACAGAAGCTGAAAAAGCAACCTATGATCCAAATGCAAAAAATGGTTATGTAAGTGGAGTCACTTCAAATGCTGCTAAGCAAGCTTTTAACAATGGTGAAGAGGCCAAAATCGTCGCTGATGCCCAAAATAATTGGACTGAAATCAGATTTGAGAATATTGATACGAAAACCAAGAAGACTACCATAAGTTCAGCTTTGAATGGTGGAAATATTGGAGTTCAGTTTGAAATCTCTGCAACCTTCCGTGGTAAGACAGTTAAGCCAGCTATTGTTATGGCTGATGGGGAGTCTGCTAACCCAGGTGAATTAGTTATGTTTACTACCAATGGAGAAGGTTGGCAGCATATTGGAGAATGGAAAAAGTTTACCAGACCAAGTACTTCTGTAACATATTCACCACAAGATACTGAAAATCTTTTTGGACCTAATCCTAAATTTAATAATACCAACTTAAACCAACTTCGTAGATCTACTCAAGTTGGACCAGAAAAGAAACCAGTAGCTTGGAAGTATTTTGGAAATCCTGACCAAGTTACAGGTGGTCTAGGAACCGGTATCTTTGGACCAAACATTTCTGAAGGTAATTATACTGTTCCAATCGTTATGACGCGTGGTGCCTCTGAAGTTGGACTTTATGTCGCTTCAGGTGGTAAACAGTCAGCAATGCTAGGATTCTTCCCAATTGATGAAGGGGACGCTCCTGAGTCATACGGAAAAGCTATGCATACCATTGCAACTGTAGATGGTATAACTGGTGCTAAAGTAAATCAACCATATATTGGTAATGTGAGCCCAGATATGGATGAGAATACTGTTCTTGACTGGTTCGGTGATGATAAGGCAACTACGGCCGATGAAGGAATTGACCAATTGCTTCCAGATGAGCTTAAAGGTTCAACCAATGAGATGATCAAGATGGATCGTACACGCCCAGGTAACTACAAGCTGTCAATAGAAGCCCATACAGATGGAGCTTCAGAAGCTTATATCTACGGTTGGATAGACTTTAACCAAAATGGTACCTTTGATGAAGATGAACGCTCTAATCTTGCAAGAATCACAAATGACGGCACCGTTGAGTTGACCTTTGCAAATAGCAAGACTTATATCGACCCTAGCGTTAAAGAACTAGGTGCTCGTGTTCGTATTGCCAAGAAGGCTACCGAGATTGAGAGCCCAACTGGTATGGCCTTCTCAGGGGAAGTGGAAGACTTCAGAACTCAAATTACGCACCCACCAAAAGGGGAATTCAAGGAAACAAGTGGTCTTCAAGGGGCGAAGCAAACTGCAACTGTAACCTTTACAGCACGTGGAGAACACAAGTATGAGCTTAATTCTAGTGCCGTTATTGACGAAACGGTAGAACCATACATCGTTGATAAAGATGGCAACCGTGCAACTCTTGATGCGGACGGTTACTATGTCGTTCCAGGACAAGGTAAGTATAAGATTACTGCCAACGGTAAAGATGTAGACGTTGAATTTATTCCTGAAGATAACTTCCTTGGAACAGCTGATGGTATTTCTATCCGTCGTTCAGATAACAACGGTTATGATACTGGTTGGTCAACAAAATTCCCAGATCAAGAACCAAACATTAATGGTCAGTTGAATACCATGGATGGTCAATACGTTCCAACAGTCACTCCAATTGAAATCGAAGGAGTTGACAAAACTTCGACTGATGTTCAAGGGGCGACTCAAAAAGAAACTCCGACCTTTAACACAACTGAGACTAACTCAAATGGTGACAAGATTGCAATCACTCCAAGTGCAGAATATCCTGCTAAGTTGGTGGATCCTGCCACAGGTCTCACTACTGATGCGCCATCTGTAACAGTTGAAGGGGAAGGAACTTACACCATTAATCCTTCAACGGGTGAAGTAACCTTCATTCCAGATCCAAGCTTTACTGGTACAGCCAAAGGTGTGGATGTTACATTGTCAGCGCCAGTTGGTCGAAACAAAGATGGTAAGATCCAACAGGACTACATCAAGACTGCAACAGCTAAGTACACTCCAACTGTCACACCAATCACAGTGACTCCTACAGACAAGGTTTCTGCGGATGTTCAAAACGTTCCTCAAACCCAAACACCAACCTTTGATTTGAGTAATGATAAGACTGCTGAAATCACAAGCAAGAAATTGGTAGATCCAGCAACTGGTCAGCCTACTGATGAAACAACAGTAACAGTAGCAGGAGAAGGTAGCTATACTATCGACCCAACGACTGGAGCAGTAACATTTACGCCAGAAAAAGACTTTGTTGGTACTGCAAAAGGAGTAACTGTTCAGGCAACTGCTACGATTACAAATGCTAATGGTAAGACTGCAACCATTACTTCAGATGCAACCTACACACCAACAGTTGTAGCTGCTGTTCCAACAGCTCAACCAGCTACATCTAAAGATATCCAAGGTGCAACGCAAACAGGGACACCAACTTTTGCAGGAACAACTGTTCAAGTGAATGGTGAAGATAAAGCTATTACGATCAAAGATAATAGCTACACGCTTTTGGATAATGATGGTAATGAAGTGACAAGTACACCAGCTTATGCCGCTGATGGTACAACTGAAATTGGTACTTACTCAATTGATTCAGCTACTGGTCAAGTCACTTTCACACCGACTGATAAATCATACACAGGTGTAGTAACACCGGCCAAGGTTCAAGCTGAAAGCTCAAACGGTATCAAGGTGGATACAACTTACACACCAGAAATCGTTCCAGTAACCCCAACAGCAACACCAGCTGAAACAACTGATATTCAAGGTGCGACACAAACTGGTAAACCTGAATTCAAGGGTGGAACTGTAACGGTTGATGGCGTTGAGAAGACTGTTGAAATCAATGAAGATGTTCCAGCGACATTTGACGATGGTTCAACGACTAAGACAGTTGACGGCGTTGGTACTTACACAGTAGCAGCCGACGGTACGGTGACATTTGTTCCTGAGAAATCATTTGTCGGAACTGCACCGGCTGTTACGGTTGTTCGTGAAGACAAGAACGGAACCAAAGCCTCTGCAACTTATACACCAACTGTGACTCCAGTAACTCCAACTGCAACACCAGTTGAAACAACAGATATCCAAGGTGCGACACAAACTGGTAAACCTGTATTTACTGAAGGCGATAGCCGTGTGCCAATGAACGATGACGTTCCAGCAACATTTGATGATGGCTCAACTACCAAGTCAGTTGATGGCGTTGGTACCTACACAGTAGCAGCCGACGGTACTGTTACATTTGTTCCAGAACCAAGTTTTACAGGAACAGCACCAGCGGTTACAGTCGTTCGTGAAGACAAGAACGGAACAAAAGCTTCAGCGACTTACACACCATCAGTAACACCAATTACAGTGACTCCTACAGACAAGGTTTCTGCGGATATTCAAAACGTTCCTCAAACCCAAACACCAACCTTTGATTTGAGTAACGACAAGACTGCTGAAATCACTAGCAAGAAATTGGTGGATCCAGCAACTGGTCAACCAACTGACGAAACAACAGTGACAGTAGCAGGTGAAGGTAGCTATACTATCGACCCAACGACTGGAGCAGTAACATTTACGCCAGAAAAAGACTTTGTTGGTACTGCAAAAGGAGTAACTGTTCAGGCAACTGCTACGATTACAAATGCTAATGGTAAGACTGCAACCATTACTTCAGATGCGACCTACACACCAACTGTTGTGCCAGCAGTTCCAACTGCAAACCCTGCAACTTCAAAAGATATCCAAGGTGCGACTCAAACAGGCACACCAACCTTCGCAGGAACAACTGTTCAAGTGAATGGTGAAGATAAAGCTATTACGATCAAAGATAATAGCTACACGCTTTTGGATAAAGAAGGTAACGAAGTTTCAAGCACACCAGCTTATGCTGCTGATGGTACAACTGAAATCGGTACTTACTCTATCGATTCAGCTACTGGTCAAGTCACTTTCACACCGACTGATAAATCATACACAGGTGTAGTAACACCGGCCAAGGTTCAAGCTGAAAGCTCAAACGGTATCAAGGTGGACACAACTTACACGCCTGAAATCGTTCCAGTAACCCCAACAGCAACTCCAGCTGAAACAAAAGATATCCAAGGTGCTACTCAAACTGGTAAACCTGAATTCAAGGGTGGAACAGTAACCGTTGATGGTGTTGAGAAAACAGTAGCTATCAATGAAGATGTTCCAGCGACATTTGACGATGGTTCAACGACTAAGACAGTTGACGGCGTTGGTACTTACACAGTAGCAGCCGACGGTACGGTGACATTTGTTCCTGAGAAATCATTTGTCGGAACTGCACCGGCTGTAACGGTTGTTCGTGAAGACAAGAACGGAACCAAAGCCTCTGCGACTTACACCCCAACAGTAACACCAGTTACACCAACAGCAGAAGATACAACATCAACAGGTAAACAAGGTCAAACTCAAACAGGTAAGCCTGAATTTACTAAAGGCGACAGCCGTGTGCCAATGAACGATGACATTCCAGCTACTTTCGACGATGGTTCAACTACCAAGACAGTTGATGGCGTTGGTACCTACACAGTAGCAGCAGACGGAACTGTAACTTTTGTTCCAGAGAAATCATTTACTGGAACAGCACCAGCAGTGACAGTGGTTCGTGAAGACAAGAACGGAACCAAAGCTTCTGCGACTTACACACCAACTGTGACTCCAGTAACTCCAACAGCAACACCAGCTGAATCTACGGGACCTCAAGGTTTGGTTCAAACTGGAACAGTTACCTTTACTGAAGGTGACCCAGTTGCACCAATTGATAAGGATACCATTACTCTCCTTGATGAAAATGCTCAGCCAGCAGAATCTGTAGTTGCTAAATCACCAGAAGGTAAAGAAATTGGTACTTTCACAGTTGATAAAGAAACAGGTGTTGTAACCTTCACACCAACTGAAAAATCTTACTCAGGTGATGTGGTTCCAGTTAAGGTTCAAGCAGCTGATACAAATGGTACAACAGTAGAAACAACTTACACACCGAAGATCACTCCAGTTGTCCCAACTGCTGAACCTGCAACATCGACAGATATCCAAGGTGCCACTCAAACAGGTAAACCAACCTTTACTGAAGGTGATCCAAATGTTCCAATTGATGAAGATACACCAGCGACCTTTGAAGATGGATCAACTACGAAGACAGTAGATGGTGAAGGAACTTACACCGTTTCTCCAGATGGTACAGTAACTTTCGTCCCAGAAAAATCATTTACTGGAACTGCTTCAGGTGTAACAGTGAAACGTGTGGATAAGAACGGAACTGAAATCACAGCTAAGTACACACCAACAGTAACTCCTGTAACACCGACAGCGACACCAATTGAAACAACAGGTAAACAAGGTCAAACGCAAACAGGTAAGCCTGAATTTACTGAAGGTGATAGTCGTGTACCAATGAATGACGATGTTCCAGCAACATTTGAAGATGGTTCAACTACCAAGACTGTTGATGGAGTTGGTACATACACAGTAGCAGCTGACGGAACAGTAACCTTTGTTCCTGAGAAATCATTCACAGGTAAAGCGCCGGCCGTAACGGTTGTTCGTGAAGATAAGAACGGAACCAAAGCTTCTGCAACTTACACACCAACTGTGACTCCAGTAACTCCAACTGCTACACCAGCAGAATCAACTGGCCCTCAAGGTCTTGTTCAAACTGGAACAGTTACCTTTACTGAAGGTGATGAAGTCGCACCAATTAACAAGGATTCAATTACCCTTCTTGATGAAAATGGTCAGCCAGCAGCATCAGTAGAAGCGAAATCACCAGCAGGTGATGTAATTGGTACCTTCACCGTTGATAAAGAAACAGGTGTGGTTACTTTCACACCAACGGATAAATCTTATTCAGGTGATGTTGTCCCAGTTAAGGTTCAAGCAGCTGATACAAATGGTACAACAGTAGAAACAACTTACACACCTAAGATTACTCCAGTCGTTCCAACTTCTGAAGATGCAACAACGACAGATATCCAAGGTGCCACTCAAACAGGTAAACCAACCTTCACCGAAGGAAATCCAAATGTTCCAATCGATGAAGATACTCCAGCTACCTTCGAAGATGGCTCAACTACGAAGACTGTCGATGGTGAAGGAACTTACACAGTTGCTCCAGATGGAACAGTAACCTTCGTTCCTGAAAAATCATTCACTGGAACTGCTACAGGCGTAACAGTGAAACGCGTGGATAAGAACGGTACTGAAATTACAGCGAAGTATACACCAACAGTAACTCCAGTAACTCCAACTGCAACACCAGTTGAAACTACAGATATCCAAGGTGCTACACAAACAGGTAAGCCAGTATTTACAGAAGGCGATAGCCGTGTGCCAATGAACGATGATGTTCCAGCAACATTTGACGATGGCTCTACGACTAAGACTGTAGACGGTGTTGGTACTTACACAGTAGCAGCAGATGGAACAGTAACCTTCGTACCAGAAAAATCATTCGTCGGTACTGCACCAGCTGTAACAGTGGTTCGTGAAGATAAGAACGGAACCAAAGCTTCTGCAACTTATACACCAACCGTAACACCAGTTACACCAACTGCAGAAGATACAACATCTACTGACAAACAAGGTCAAACGCAAACAGGTACACCAACCTTCACACCAGGTAATCCAAATGTTCCAATGGATGATGATACACCTGCAACATTTGAAGATGGCTCAACTACGAAGACCGTTCCTGGTGAAGGAACTTACACAGTTGCTCCAGACGGAACCGTAACATTTGTTCCAGAAAAATCATTCACTGGAGAAGGTACAGGCGTAACGGTTAAACGTGTCGATAAGAACGGTACTCCAGTTACTGCTAAGTACACACCAACTGTGACTCCAGTAACCCCAACAGCAACTCCAGCTGAATCAGAAGCACCTCAAGGTGTGGTTCAAACTGGAACTGTGACCTTCACCGAAGGTGACCCAGTTGCACCAATCGATAAGGATACCATTACTCTTCTTGATGAAAATGGTCAGCCAGCAGAATCTGTAGTTGCTAAATCACCAGAAGGTAAAGAAATTGGTACTTTCACAGTTGATAAAGAAACAGGTGTTGTAACCTTCACACCAACTGATAAATCTTACTCAGGTGATGTGGTTCCAGTTAAGGTTCAAGGTAAAGATACAAACGGAACAGTTGCTGAAACAACTTACACACCGAAGATCACTCCAGTTGTCCCAACTGCTGAACCTGCAACATCTACAGATATCCAAGGTAAAACACAAACAGGTACACCAAGCTTCACACCTGGTAACCCTGCAATCCCAATGGATGATGATGTTCCAGCAACCTTTGAAGATGGTTCAACTACGAAGACCATTCCAGGAGAAGGAACTTACACAGTTGCACCAGATGGAACAGTAACCTTCGTGCCAGAAAAATCATTTACTGGAACTGCTACAGGCGTAACAGTGAAACGCGTGGATAAGAACGGTACTGAAATCACAGCGAAGTACACACCAACAGTAACTCCTGTAACACCGACAGCGACACCAGTTGAAACAACAGGTAAACAAGGTCAAACCCAAACAGGTAAGCCTGAATTTACTGAAGGTGACAGTCGTGTACCGATGAATGACGATGTTCCAGCAACATTTGAAGATGGTTCAACTACCAAGACAGTTGATGGAGTTGGTACTTACACAGTAGCAGCAGACGGAACTGTAACTTTTGTTCCAGAGAAATCATTTGTTGGAACTGCACCAGCAGTAACAGTTGTTCGTGAAGATATGAACGGAACTAAGGCTTCAGCGACTTACACACCAACAGTAACACCGGTGACACCAACTGCTACACCAGCAGAATCAACTGGTCCTCAAGGCGTGGTTCAAACTGGAACAGTAACCTTCACTGAAGGTGACCCAGTTGCATCAATTGATAAGGATACCATTACTCTTCTTGATGAAAATGGTCAACCAGCAGCATCAGTAGAAGCGAAATCACCAGCAGGTGACGTGATCGGTACCTTCACCGTTGATAAAGAAACAGGTGTTGTGACCTTCACCCCAACGGATAAATCTTACTCAGGTGATGTTGTTCCAGTCAAGGTTCAAGGTAAAGATACAAATGGTACAGCTGTAGAAACAACTTACACACCGAAGATCACTCCAGTTGTCCCAACTGCTGATCCTGCAACATCTACAGACATCCAAGGTCAAACTCAAACAGGTACACCAAGCTTCACACCTGGTAACCCTGCAATCCCAATGGATGATGATGTACCAGCAACCTTTGAAGATGGCTCAACAACTAAAGTTATTCCAGGAGAAGGTATTTACACAGTTGCTCCAGACGGAACCGTAACATTTGTTCCAGAAAAATCATTCACAGGAGAAGGTACAGGTGTAACCGTTAAACGTGTAGATAAGAATGGTACACCAGCTACAGCTAAGTACACGCCAACAGTAACACCAGTAACTCCTACTGCGGAAGATACAACATCAACAGGTAAACAAGGTCAAACCCAAACAGGTAAGCCTGAATTTACTGAAGGTGACAGTCGTGTACCAATGAATGACGATGTTCCAGCAACATTTGAAGATGGTTCAACTACCAAGACAGTTGATGGAGTTGGTACTTACACAGTAGCAGCAGACGGAACTGTAACTTTTGTTCCAGAGAAATCATTTGTTGGAACTGCACCAGCAGTAACAGTTGTTCGTGAAGACAAGAACGGAACCAAAGCTTCTGCGACTTACACACCAACTGTGACTCCAGTAACTCCAACAGCAACTCCAGCTGAATCAGAAGCACCTCAAGGTGTGGTTCAAACTGGAACTGTGACCTTCACCGAAGGTGACCCAGTTGCACCAATCGATAAGGATACCATTACACTTCTTGATGAAAATGGCCAACCAGCAGCGGCAGTGTTTGCGAAATCACCAGCAGGCAATATTATTGGTACCTTCACCGTTGATAAAGAGACAGGTGTTGTAACCTTCACACCAACAGACAAATCTTATTCAGGTGATGTTGTTCCAGTGAAAGTTCAAGCTGCGGATACTAATGGAACAACTGTAGAAACAACTTACACACCTAAAATTACTCCAGTCGTTCCAACTTCTGAAGATGCTACATCAACAGATATCCAAGGCCAAACACAATCTGGTAAACCAATCTTCACAGAAGGGGATCCTAATGTTCCAATCGATGAAGATACTCCAGCTACCTTCGAAGATGGTTCAACCACTAAGACAGTAGATGGTGAAGGAACTTACACCGTTTCTCCAGATGGTACAGTAACTTTCGTACCAGAAAAATCATTTACTGGAACTGCTACAGGCGTAACCGTGAAACGTGTGGATAAGAACGGAACTGAAATCACAGCGAAGTACACACCAACTGTGACACCAGTAACTCCAACAGCGACACCAACTGAATCAACAGATATCCAAGGTGCAACTCAAACCGGTAAACCAACCTTCACCGAAGGTGATAGCCGTGTACCAATGAACGATGATGTTCCAGCAACATTTGAAGATGGTTCAACGACTAAGACTGTTGATGGTGTTGGTACATACACAGTAGTAGCAGACGGAACCGTAACCTTTGTTCCAGAAAAATCATTCGTAGGAACTGCACCAGCTGTAACAGTGGTTCGTGAAGATAAGAACGGAACCAAAGCTTCTGCAACTTACACCCCAACAGTAACTCCTGTTACTCCAACAGCGGAACCAGCAACATCAACAGATATTCAAGGTGCAACTCAAACCGGTAAGCCAACCTTCACCGAAGGTGACAGCCGTGTACCAATGAATGACGATGTTCCAGCAACATTTGATGATGGTTCAACGACTAAGACTGTTGATGGTGTTGGTACATACACAGTAGCAGCAGACGGAACCGTAACCTTTGTTCCAGAAAAATCATTCGTAGGAACTGCACCAGCTGTAACAGTGGTTCGTGAGGATAAGAACGGAACCAAAGCCTCTGCAACCTACACGCCAACAGTAACTCCAGTTACTCCAACAGCGGAACCAGCAACATCTACAGATATCCAAGGTCAAACACAAACAGGTAAACCAAGCTTCACGCCTGGTAACCCAAGTGTCCCAATGGATGATGATGTACCTGCTACCTTTGAAGACGGCTCAACAACTAAAGTTATTCCAGGTGAAGGAACTTACACAGTTGCTCCAGACGGAACTGTAACCTTCGTCCCAGAAAAAGCATTCACAGGAACAGGTACAGGTGTGACCGTGAAACGTGTTGATAAGAACGGTACAGCCATTACAGCAACTTACACGCCAACCGTAACACCAGTAACACCAACTGCAGAATCCGTTACTTCAATTGGTAATAAAGGTCAAACGCAAACAGGTAAGCCAAGCTTCACTGAAGGCGATAGCCGTGTACCAATGAATAACCAAGTACCAGCTACCTTTGAGGATGGCTCAACAACTAAGACTATTGCAGGTGTCGGAACTTACACAGTAGCTGCAGATGGCACTGTAACATTCACACCAGAAACTGAATTTACAGGTACTGCCCCAGCAGTCACAGTGGTTCGTGAAGATGTTAACGGAACTAAGGCTTCAGCTACCTACACACCAACTGTCCTTCCAATCACTAAGTTTGTTGATAAAAAAGGTAAGGAAATCCCAGGATATCCTACAGTTGATGGTGAACAGCCAAAAGCTGAAATTCCAGGTTACCGCTTCGTAGAAACTAAGAAATTACCTAATGGTGATATCGAACATGTCTACGAGCAAGTGACGACGTCATACGTTGATGAAAATGGTACTCCTATCCCTGGTTATCCAAGCGAAAATGGCCAACAACCTAAGAAAGATATCCCAGGTTATGAATTTGTGAAGACAGTTGTAGATGAAAATGGTAATACTCAACACATCTACAAACAAATTGTGACTCCAACACCAGTGCCGGATACAACTCCGACACCAGAGCCACAGCCAGCTCCACAAACAGAAGAGCCTAAGGCTCCAGTACTTCCAGAAACAAAAGAAGAAGCTCACTTTATCAATCCAAGTGATAAGACAGCTCAACTTCCAGAAACTGGTAGTGAGGATTCAAACCTTGCAATCTTTGGTTTGGCAAGTCTTCTAGCTGGATTTGGACTCTATGGCGCAAAACGACGCAAACGTTAAGATGATTTAACGGTCGGATAGGACCTTAAGAATCCAGATTCCAATTAAAATAGACCTCATGGCATTTGCCATGGGGTCTATTTGTATGGACTAGCCTGCTAGTTTTTTTAAGACGTCATGATTGACTTTACTCTCTAGGAAGCGTAATCTAGAATTTAATTAAAGGATTAAAAGGAGGTCCCTCGATGATTGAAGTAACTTATTTAAATACTGCAAAGCAAGAAAAACATACTTCTTTTGAAGATTACAATGAATTTGTCAGAGCACAGCAAGCTTGTTGGATTGCCTTACCGGATTCAACGCCAGTCACTAAGGTGACGATAAACGGACATGATATTGGCTACAAAGGACAATATGGCGACCTTTACTTTTATATTATGAAGCTAGACTTGACACAATATCAGTAATAATAGGAAAAAGAATCAGACATCGTGTTCTGATTCTTTTTCTTTGAGAAAGGTAATTTTTATAAATTAAGAATATTGCTAATTGACTGAAAATGACTTACAATAGAAAGGAAGAATTTATAGAAGGAGACACATATGAAAAACAAGCGTTTAATTTGGACTTTGGTTTTCTTAGCTATCTTGACGCTCGGTTCTATTGGTACAGATCTTTTCAAAAAAGAGCACCAAGATGCTAATAAGGTCGTCAAAGTAGGAATCCTCCAGTTCGTGACTCACGATGCCCTGGATCAAATCGAGAAGGGAATTGAGGATGGTCTTAAGGAAGCTGGTTATAAGGGAGACAAGGTTAAAATCACCCTCCTAAATGCCGAAGGAGACCAGTCTAAAATTCAAACCATGTCTAAACAATTGGTCAATGACAAGAATGATGTCGTTATCGGTATTGCAACGCCAGCAGCACAAGGACTAGCGGCAGCTACCAAGAACATTCCAGTCATTATGGGAGCTATCTCAGACCCTGTTGGGGCCAAATTGGTTAAGGACCTCAAGCATCCAGAAGGCAATGTCACTGGTACCTCTAACCAAGTGCCGATTAAGCAGACAGTGGAATTGGTCAAATCATTGACACCAAATGCTAAGACAATTGGTATTCTCTACGCTTCAAGCGAGGATAATTCCAAATCACAGGTTGAAAGCTTTAAGAAATTTGCTGAAAAAGATGGTCTAAATGTGGTCGAGTATGCCGTACCATCAACCAATGAAATCAATACAACTATGTCAGTCATGACTGGTAAGGTAGATGCTATCTGGACGCCTCAAGATAATACTATTGCCTCAGCCTTTTCAACAGTAATCTCATCAGCCAACCAAGCTAAGATTCCAGTTTATACGACTGTCGATACTATGGTGAAAGAGGGCGGTTTGGCCTCAGTTGCTCAAAGCCAATATGAACTTGGAAAAGCCACAGCTCGTAGTGCTGTTAAGGTTCTTAAAGGTAAGAAAGTTAAGGATGTCCCAGTTGATGTTATTGATGATGGTACTCCAACGCTCAACCTTAAAGTTGCTCAAGACCTCAACATCACCATCCCTGACGATGTGCTTAAACAGTCAGACATCGCTGTTAAAGCTGATAAATAAGGAGGACTTATGATTATTTCATCTATTTATCAGGGGCTTCTATACGGAATCCTAGGTCTTGGGATTTACATGACTTTCCGTATTTTGGATTTTCCTGATTTGACAACAGAAGGTTCCTTTCCTCTTGGTGGGGCAGTAGCAGTAACTCTTATGAACTTTGGTTGGAACCCAATTTTAGCAACCTTGGTTGCTGTTTTGGCCGGCTGTGGTGCTGGACTTGTGACTGGTCTCCTCTATACTAAGGGAGAAATTCCTACTATTTTGGCAGGGATTTTGGTCATGACTTCTCTTAACTCAGTCATGCTTATGATTATGGGAAGGGCCAACCTAGGACTTCTTGATATTAAGACTATTCAAGATTTACTTCCTTTCAGCAAGGACTACAACCTCTTGATTGTTGGTCTCATTGCTGTAACCATTGTTATCACTGCCTTGATTGCCTTTCTTAACACGCGCCTAGGACAAGCATATATTGCCACAGGTGATAATAGAGACATGGCCAAATCTTTTGGTATCAACACAGACAATATGGAAGTGATGGGTCTTGTTATCTCAAACGGTATCATTGCCCTCTCAGGAGCCTTGATTAGCCAACAGGACGGTTATGCCGATGTTTCTAAAGGTATTGGTGTTATCGTCATTGGTCTTGCCAGCATCATCATTGGTGAGGTCCTCTATGCGACTAACTTGACTCTGTTGGAACGTTTGATTGCCATCTGTATTGGTTCAATCCTCTATCAGTTCCTTTTGACAGCAGTTATCGCTCTTGGCTTTAACACGAACTACCTCAAACTCTTTAGTGCGATTGTTCTGGCCATTTGCTTGATCTCGCCTGTCCTACGCCGAAAATTCTTTAAGGGGGTGACCTTATCACGATGACAGCTATTGTAGAACTTAAAGATGCGACTGTTAAGGTTAATAATGGTTTTGATACCGAAAAAACCATCCTGGACCATGTCAATCTTACCATTAGAGAAGGTGATTTTATTACCATTCTTGGTGGAAATGGTGCTGGAAAATCAACCCTCTTCAATGTCATTGCAGGGACCCTCATGTTGACCAGTGGTCATGTTTTTATCATGGGTGAGGATGTTACGGCTCTGCCTGCTGAGAAACGTGCCAAGTACCTCTCACGGGTCTTCCAAGATCCTAAAATGGGAACAGCACCTCGTATGACGGTTGCAGAAAATCTTTTGATTGCCAAATACCGTGGCGAAAAACGAGGTCTTAAATCACGCCAAATTCATCTCTACACAGAGGAATTTCAAGGTCTGATTGAACGTATCAGTAATGGTTTAGAAAAACACTTAGATACACCAGCAGGTCTCCTCTCAGGGGGTCAGCGTCAAGCACTCAGTCTTTTGATGGCGACACTTAAACGTCCTGAGCTCTTGCTCTTAGACGAACATACCGCAGCCTTGGATCCTAAGACAAGTGTGGCTCTCATGGAGTTGACCGATGAGTTTGTGACGGGCGACCACTTGACAGCCTTGATGATTACTCACCATATGGAAGATGCCCTTAAATACGGAAATCGTCTTATCGTTATGAAGGATGGTCAAATCATTAAAGACCTTACCAAGGAAGAAAAAGGTCAATTAGATATCACAGACTATTACGCTATGTTTGAGTAACTCTCGTCTGACTCTAAATTGTAAAATAAGCTAAAAAGTTGTATACTTAAAGAGTATGCAACTTTTTGTTGTGGCCTGTAAATCGACAAGGAGGCTGTTCGCACGAACGTTCAGCTTCTTGGACCGTCTGTAAAAATAGGCTCTAGAAGAGAGTCAAACTAAAAAGGAGAAAAACAAGCATGAGCGATATTAAAATTATTGCCCTAGGTGGAGTACGTGAAAATGCTAAGAACCTCTATATTGTTGAGATTAACGACTCTATCTTTATCTTGGATGCTGGTCTAAAGTATCCTGAAAATGAACAACTAGGTGTTGACTTTGTCATTCCTAACTTAGATTACTTGATTGAAAATAGAGATCGTATCGAAGGGATTTTCTTGACGCATGGACATGCCGATGCCATTGGTGCCCTACCTTATATCTTGCAAGAAGTCAAAGCACCAGTTTTTGGATCATCACTCACAATTGAGTTGGCTAAGCTTTTTGTGAAGAATGCTGGCGTTAAGAAATTCAATAATTTCCATGTTATTGACGCAGAAACTGAAATTGAATTTGAGAATGCTGAAGTTTCATTCTTCAAAACAACGCACTCTATTCCAGAATCAATGGGGATTGTTCTTGGAACTGACCAAGGCAACATTGTTTATACTGGTGACTTCAAATTTGACCAGGCTGCCCGTCCTTACTACAAAACTGATTTAGGTCGTTTGGCTGAAATCGGCCGTGAAGGTGTTTTAGCCCTCTTGTCAGATTCAGCAAATGCGACAAGTACTGAACAAACAGCTTCGGAAGCAGAAGTTGGTCAAGAAATTGACCAAGTCATTGCCGACGCAGAAGGACGTGTTATTGTTGCTGCAGTTGCCTCAAACTTGGTACGTATTCAACAAGTCTTCGATTCAGCTGCTGATCACGGACGTCGCGTTGTTCTTACTGGTTTTGACGTTGAAAATATTGTCCGCACAGCCATCCGTCTCAAAAAATTGACTGTGGAGCATGAAAAACTTATTGTCAAACCAAAAGACATGAACAAATTTGAAGACCACGAGTTGATTATCCTTGAAAATGGTCGTATGGGTGAACCAATCGATGGTCTCCAAAAGATGGCTGTTGGTCGTCACCGTTACGTTCAAATTAAGGATGGAGATCTGGTTTATATCGTAACAACTCCAAGCATTGCTAAAGAAGCTGTAGTGGCACGTGTCAACAACGCTATCTATAAGGCTGGTGGAACTGTTAAGATGATTACGCAGAGCCTTCGTGTATCTGGACATGCCAATGCTCGTGAACTTCAATTGATGATTAATCTCCTTCGTCCACAGTATCTCTTCCCTGTCCAAGGTGAGTACCGTGACCTTCAAGCCCATGCAGAGTTAGCCTTGGATGTTGGTATTCTTCCAGAAAATATTTATATCGTTAAACGCGGTGATATCATGCACTTGTCTGAAGATCAAGGTTTCCTTCATGAAGGAGCTGTTCCAGCTGGTGATGTGATGATCGACGGTAATGCCATTGGTGATGTGGGTAATATCGTCCTTCGTGACCGCAAGGTCTTGTCTGAAGATGGTATCTTTATCGTAGCTATTACTGTGAACAAGAAGGAACGTAAGATTGTCTCTAAAGCGCGTGTGAATACACGTGGGTTTGTTTATGTGAAGAAGAGCCGTGACATTCTCCGTGAGGCTGCTGACATTGTCAATGCTACCGTTGAAAATTACTTGGCAGGAGACAGCTTCGACTGGGGTGAACTTAAAGGTGCCGTTCGAGACGATGTAGCTAAGTTCCTCTTTGACCAAACCAAACGCCGTCCTGCTATCCTTCCAGTAGTTATGGAAGTGCGCTAATAACTGACTAACACATAAGAGTGTGAGCGTGTCGCTTGCACCATAGACATTGAGAAAAGTCTCAAGAAGACTTTGTTCTAAAATCAAAAGCTGGGGTGTCCCAGCTTTTCTAACATTAAGAAAGGAAAATACAAATGGCTTTTTTTCAAATTGAATACTCATCAGATGTTCTAGGACAATACCGCCAAGTGGATGTCATCTATCCAGATCGTGATCAGATTGCTGAAACGGAAAGTGATACGGACATCCCAGTTCTCTATCTCCTTCATGGCATGGGGGGCAATCATAATTCTTGGGCCTTCCGTACCAATATTCAGCGTCTCCTTCGTAAGACTAATCTCATTGTTATTATGCCTAACTCTGAAAATGGCTGGTATACAAATACCAATTACGGGGTTAAGTATTACGATGCCATTGCTAAGGAGCTTCCTCAAGTCATGCAACGTTTCTTCCCTAGTATGACTAAGAAGCGTGAAAAGACCTTTATCGCTGGACTTTCTATGGGTGGCTATGGTTCTTTCAAACTAGCCTTAACGACAAATAACTTTGCTTGTGCGGGTTCCTTCTCTGGTGCCCTTGGATTATCAGTAGAGATGATTACAGATGAAACGAGTGAGTCTAAGGAATACTGGCAAGGTGTCTTTGGCGATTTGGAAGGAAAAGACATTGAGCAGCACAAATTGGTTAACCTAGCCAAACAACATGACAAGAAAACCAAATTCTTTGCCTGGTGTGGCCTTGAGGATTTCCTTTTTGATTCTCAAGATAAGGCAGTTGCTGATTTGAAGGCCCTTGGTTTAGACATTGACTACCGTACAGACCATGGAAGACATGAGTGGTATTATTGGGAAAAACAACTAGAAGCCTACTTAGAATGGTTACCTATTGATTACGTTAAAGAAGAACGCTT
Source organism: Streptococcus sp. Marseille-Q3604 (assembly GCF_916619785.1). Classification (NCBI taxonomy): domain Bacteria; kingdom Bacillati; phylum Bacillota; class Bacilli; order Lactobacillales; family Streptococcaceae; genus Streptococcus; species Streptococcus sp. Marseille-Q3604. The sequence goes on from NZ_CAKAKM010000001.1 coordinate 180,959, forward strand.
GTCTTAATAGGTCAATTTTGTAACATCTTATCAAAGAGATGATAAAATCTTAAAGTGATATTTTTTGCTTGTCAGAACTATTAGAGCTTGATATACTAGGGGAAGTTTCGAAAAGGAGGCTCAATAATGAAAAAATTATTCAGAGTAATCTTCTATATTCCCAAACTTCTTTTACAATTTATTTGGAATCTTATTTGGGCTATATTTAAACTTGCCCTAGTCCTAGCCCTTATTGCTTATGGACTCGTCTACTATGCCAATAACTCTTCAAGTACCTTAGCCACAAACATTAACCAAGCCTTTCATCAAGTAGAGCTAGGTTTTAGTGGTACCAGTACTAGTGACGTTGAGAAAGTTGTCTCTAACCTATCAACGACTGATACCATTCCAGAGTCTAATGGAGCTAGATGGGCGCAAAATACAGCTAGCATCTATATACAATCTACAGATGAAACCTTGGTAGCAGCTTATAAGGAAGCTATTACTAGCTGGAATAACACGGGTGCTTTCATCTTTACTTTAACTGATGATGCCTCAACAGCTGACATTGTTGCGACAGACTATTCTGATGCGAATTCACAGGCAGCAGGTTTAGCAGACACTCAAACCAATGTTTTGACCAATCGCATCACTCATGTAGATGTGAAGTTGAACCGTTATTTCCTCTTGAATAGTGATTTTGGTTATACTCACAAGCGTATTGTGAATACGGCTGAACACGAATTGGGACATGCCATTGGCTTAGACCATGATGACTCTAAGACATCCGTTATGCAATCAGCAGGATCTTATTACGGGATTCAACAGGTGGATATTGATACGGTCCATGCTCTCTATGCAAATTAGGGAGGGGTGTCATGCGCTATTTGAAACGCCTTGCTAGACGTTACCCCATGCAAACCTTCCTTTTTCTTTTCAATGCTGGGGTCTTTACTTGGTTGCAAACAACAGGAACCATGATTGCCAATCGTTTGGGCCTATCAGGTGATGGCATTTGGTTTTATATTCCCAATTGGGTAAAAACGCTGACCAGTCATTCCATACAGAGTATTCAAACCCTATACGGGGCCTCTGGTTGGAGTTGGCTAATCGCCTCTATGCTTCTTACTTGGTTCTTGACTTTTCTGAGAGGTCTCATGAGAGCAGTGATTCTCATTCTGATAGTTGGTCTTGGCTTATGGCTAGTCTATCGACACTTTGAACTCTTACAAAATCTAAAACTGTCCTGATGGGCAGTTTTAAATTGAAATGAATTCTTCTTTTTAGACTTTTCTTAGGCGAGTACGGACGCTAGCGACTTCCTTCGGAATTCCATAGCTAAGTTTTGAGCCTAGTGTCTCAAAACTTCCGAGTGCCTAAAGTTATTTAACTTTAGGCACTTTTCTCACAGCGAAAAGTCTTGACTATAGCTCGCTCTGAAATTATTAAAGGGACTATCTCATTTCATCTACAGAAAGTTCTATATGTTTAGACGCCAAGTCACTTGTAAAAAGAATCTAAAACTGTCCTGATGGGCAGTTTTTTTGAGTTGTTAGGTCATTTATTTTCTGAAAAAATATGATATAATATAGCTAATTTATTATTTTGGAGGACATTATGGCTTTAGCAAAAATCGTTTATGCCAGTATGACCGGTAACACGGAAGAAATCGCAGATATCGTTGCCAAAAAATTGGAAGAATTGGGTCACACTGTAGATGTAGACGAGTGTACAACGGTTGATGCCGCTGATTTTGAAGATGCGGACATCTGTATCGTAGCGACTTACACTTATGGTGATGGTGAGTTGCCAGATGAAATCGTTGACTTTTACGAAGATTTGGCTGACCTCGACTTGTCAGGTAAAATCTTTGGTGTTGTAGGTTCAGGAGATACCTTCTACGATTATTTCTGTCATTCAGTGGATGAGTTTGAAAATCAATTCACATTCACAGGGGCGACTAAAGGTGCTGATAGCGTCAAGGTTGACCTTTCTGCTGAAGATGAAGATATCGAAAATCTTGAAGCTTTCGCTGAAAAAGTTTCAGAAGCATTAGCATAAGAAAAAAGCAGAGTAAAGTCTGCTTTTATTGTAGTTAAAAATGGAGTTTTTATGAATGAAATAGAAAGAGATTTTAGGACGCAATCTCAACATCTCCTTTGGTCTGTTTGGCGAGGGCTCTTAGTGGGGGTGACAGCAGGAGCAGTGGTCAGTCTTTTTCGTTGGTTAATTGCCAAAGGGGCCGCATTTTCTGTAGCTATTTACGAAGACGCCCTTCATAATCCCCTCCTGATTCTGGGAATTGTACTTGTTAATCTCTTGATTGCCCTTTTTATTGGTTACCTTATTAAGCAGGAAAAAGACATCAAGGGCTCAGGGATTCCCCATGTTGAAGGGGAACTGATGGGGCTCTTACATCCGTCTTGGTGGTCAGTTTTATGGCGTAAATTCCTAGGTGGAGTCCTTGGGATTTCAATGGGACTGATGTTGGGACGTGAGGGACCTAGTATTCAACTAGGTGCCATGACTGCTAAGGGATTAGCCAAGGGACTTAAGCTCTCTGCACGTGAGAAGCGTGTCTTGATTGCTGCAGGAGCAGCAGCAGGGTTATCGGCTGCCTTCAATGCCCCAATTGCTGGTCTTTTGTTTGTCGTCGAAGAAGTCTATCATCATTTCTCTCGTCATGTTTGGGTGACAGCTTTAACGGCATCTTTAGTGGCCAATGCTGTTTCCTTACGCATCTTTGGCCAGGTACCAGTCCTTGCTATGACAGAAAAATTACCCGTATTTCCTTTGAAGGATTATTGGATTCTTATTGTCTTGGGGATTTTTCTAGGTGTGCTTGGATACGGTTATGAGTGGGTTGTCTTACGTATTGGTAAGGTCTACCAAGGGTTAGGGAAAATCTTCCACTTGCCATCTCATTTTCATGGCCTCTTGGCAGTTCTGTTTATCATTCCTATTGGTCTCTATTTTCCACATCTTTTAGGTGGTGGGAATGAATTGATTCTTGCTCTAAATGGTTTACATCCTGCTCTAGCTGTGGCTATCCTCTATTTGGCTATTCGCTTTGTTTGGAGTATGTTGTCCTTTGGTTCAGGTTTTCCTGGTGGGATTTTCTTGCCGATTTTGACTCTAGGTGCTCTTTCAGGTAGCGTTTTTGCGGCAGCTTTTGAAAATCTAGGATTCTTACAAGTCAGTCAATTCCCTATTTTTATCATTCTTGGTATGGCTGGTTATTTCGGTGCGGTATCTAAGGCACCGCTAACTGCTATGATTTTAGTGACTGAGATGGTGGGTGACCTTCACCAATTGATGACAATTGGTGTCGTGACCCTGATTGCCTATCTAGTCATGGATTTCATGGGAGGAGAACCTGTCTATGAAGCCATGCTTCACAATCTGATTGCTCACGAACCAAAGCAAGTTGATAATATACCGACGATGATTGACTTGCCGGTTACAGAGAGTCTAGCTGGTCGATTGGTTAAGGATTTAACCTTACCTGATGGAGTTTTGATTTCCACTCAGATTTTTCAAGACCAGTCTGAAGTTGTTCATGGAGACACACGTCTAAAAGCAGGAGCAACCCTGTATCTAGTTGTTAATGAAAGTAATATCAGTCAGGTAAGAAAACTCTTTTTATAAGCAATTCAATGGCTTGAGGCTCTTTTGTCCTCAGGTCATTTTTGTTATAATGGAGAGAAAAAAAGGAGGTCAGTATGAACTTAAATGAGATTCGCCAACAGATTGATACCGTTGATAATGAGATTGTGGCTTTGTTGGAAGAACGTATGAAATTGGTAACTCGAGTAAGTGCTTATAAACAACGCACTGGAAAGGCGATTTATGATCCCGAACGAGAGCAAACCTTGCTAGACAAAGTAGGCGCTAGTGTCGTTAATCCTGAATATAAAGAAGCTATCGTCGCTAGTTTTGCGGATATTATGAAGCATTCACGTACTTATCAAGCAAGTAAGCTAGAAGAAAAGTAGGTAACTAGGATGAAAGTAAAACAATTAAGTGATAGTCAAGGTCTTTCTTACTTACATTTAGTAATGTTAAGTCTTTATGCAATCTTGTTAGGTGTGCTTGTTGGGCTGATTGATGCTATTTTTGGGCGCGTGCTGATAGGACTCTCGGAATTTCGTGACCACCATCTCTTTTATCTGGTACCAGCACTTCCTTTGGCTGGACTTTTGATAGTTTACCTTTACCAAAAGTTTGCGGGTAAGGCAGCACAGGGAATGGGCTTGATTTTCAAGGTTGGACATAATGAGGAGGATCAAATCCCCCTAAGGTTAATTCCACTTGTGACTGTAACCACATGGCTGACCCACCTTTTCGGGGGTTCTGCAGGTCGTGAGGGAGTTGCTGTACAACTGGGGGCCACAGTTTCTCATGCTTTTAGTCGCTATTTTAAGTTCCCGAATGCTTCACGTATTTTCTTGACCATGGGTATGGCAGCTGGTTTTGGAGGACTCTTCCAAACACCAATTGCTGCGACCTTCTTTGCGCTTGAGGTCTTGACCCTAGGACAGTTAAGTCTGCCAATATTGGTACCGACTCTTATTGCATCTTTTGTGGCGAGTACGACAAGCCATCTCTTAGGTCTTGAAAAATTTAGCCACTTTGTATCTGAAAGTTTAACTATTGACCTTGGGACGTTTATTAAGTTAGCTCTTTTAGGTCTGGCCTTTGGTCTAGCAGGAAATCTCTTTGCTTTTCTCTTGTCAATAGCTAAAAAGAAAGTAGCAAGTCTGCTCCCAAATCCTTATTATCGTGTTCTCTTAGGAAGTGTCGTCTTAACCTGTCTTCTTTTGATTTTGTGGAAGGGACGCTATACAGGTCTTGGAACGAATTTGATTTCTTTAAGTGTTGATGGTGGGACCATTTATCCATTGGATTGGCTCTTGAAATTGCTCTTGACGGTCTTTACCTTATCTCTTGGTTTCCAAGGAGGAGAAGTAACCCCTTTGTTTGCAATCGGAGCAAGTCTTGGTGCTGTTCTAGCACCAGTTCTAGGACTTCCAATTCCACTTGTAGCAGGTCTTGGCTATCTGTCTGTCTTTGGTAGCAGTACCAATACCCTTTTAGCACCTATTTTCATTGGCGTTGAAGTCTTTGGTCCCTCTAATACAGTCCCTTACGCGATTGTCATAGCTTTTGCTTATCTCATTAATCATAAGACGAGCATTTATGGACAACAAAAAATGCTAGAAATGCAATAAGATACTAGACATCCTGATAATTTTTTGATAAGATACTAAGGGTGTGTAATGGACACACAAAAATAACGGCTAATCCGCTGAGACACAGAGGTTGCTCTTAAGATTAGTAAGATAGGAGAATATAAAAATGAATCCATTGATCCAAAGTTTGACAGAAGGTCAACTTCGTACTGACATCCCATCATTCCGTCCTGGTGACACAGTTCGCGTTCACGCGAAAGTTGTCGAAGGAACTCGCGAACGTATCCAGATCTTTGAAGGTGTAGTTATTTCACGCAAAGGTCAAGGGATCTCAGAAATGTACACAGTTCGTAAAATTTCAAGCGGTATCGGTGTAGAACGTACTTTCCCAATCCACACTCCACGTGTTGAAAAGATTGAAGTTGTACGCTACGGTAAAGTCCGCCGTGCTAAACTTTACTACTTGCGTGCTTTGCAAGGTAAAGCTGCACGTATCAAAGAAATCCGTAAATAATTTACAGATTTCACATAAAAAATCTGTCCTCGTGGCAGATTTTTTCATAAGTCCTCTTAGTTAAATGGATATAACAACTCCCTCCTAAGGAGTCGTTGCTGGTTCGATTCCGGCAGGGGACATTTTTAAGCCTTTAACCATGCGGTTTTAAGCTAGTTTGCCCCGAATTTAAGCCAAATGTAATTGACGCCTATTGAATTATAGGTGTTTTTTTGATAAGCAAAAACCCTAGTCAGGATTAGTCCTAACTAGGGTTCAAAATAGAATACTGGTGATGTTTAGTATTCTGTTATCTCATTCATTGGAATTGGCAGTTGTATCTGTGCTTGATGAAGCTTGTGGGTACTCGTAAGGATTGTTATCAACGTCGTTAATCCATTCATTGCTCTGATCAGTTGAGCTTGAGCGATTGCTTCCTCCGCCAGCACCTGCGGCGAAGGCTGCATCGTGACCTCCACCACCGCCTCCACTAATGGCATAAGAGCCGTCTTCTGGTCCGCCCCAACCTCGACCACCTTCAGCAGATTTTGGCTTTTCTTGAGCTCCATCTTGATGAGTTTTTTGGTTAGATTGTTTCTGATTAGATTCTTGAACAGAAGGAGATGCTTGATCTTTATTTTCATCTTTAGCATCCTTCTTATTATCTTCTGTCGAAGTGGCTGTTGAAGATTTATTAGTAGATTTATTGTTAGATGAGCTACTTTTAGATGAGAGGGTATGAGAAATGTAATGTGATTTTGCTGCTGACTTTACAGGTTCTTTTAAATGTTTTGATAAAAAACCAAAGAGAAAGAAGAAAGCTAGCAAAGAGAAGGTGATAATATTATATTTTTTTCTTTTCAAATTTGGCTCCGTTCCTAGTCATAGATGAAGAGTTAAAAATAACAGTAAAAAACCAGGTTTCCCTGGTTCTCATTATTAGCGGCTTACACGACGGCGAGCTGCTTTTTTACGGTTTTCTTCGATGAAAGCCAATTTCTTTTCTTCTGGTTCGATAATGGTTTTCTTAACTGCGAAGACAGCACCTGCTACAGTAGCAGCAGTTCCGATAACGCCAGTAGCGACACCTTTAGCGAATGAATGTTTTTTAGCCATGAGACTATCCTCCGTATATGTTATAATATGCTTATATTATCTAAAAAAATATCTAGAATAGCAAGTGAAAACATTATGAAAACCAAACTTATTGTAGTAGCTGGTCCTACTGCTGTGGGAAAAACAGCGCTTGGAATTGAATTGGCCAAGCGTTTTAATGGCGAAATTATTTCAGGAGATAGCCAGCAGGTTTACCGACAATTGAATATAGGAACCGCCAAGGCCACTCCTGAAGAGCAGGCAGCAGCAGTACATCATCTGATTGATGTTCGCAATGTTGATGAGTCCTATTCAGCTTATGATTTTGTGACAGAGGCAGAGGCTGCCATTACAGATATCGTTAGTCGTGGTAAGCTGCCTATTGTAGTAGGAGGAACAGGTCTCTATTTACAAAGTCTCCTAGAAGGGTATCACCTAGGGGGGCAGGTAGATCAGGAGCAGGTCTTAGCCTATCGCACAGAATTAGAGCAATTATCTGATCAGGAACTTTTTGAAAAAATTGATCGCTTAGGTATTGAGATTAAAGAGATTAACCGTCGTCGTGCTATCAGAGCACTTGAGCTTCATCGTTTTTCGAAGAATCTTGAAAATACTGAGACGACTTATGATCCCTTTCTTATCGGATTAGATGATGAACGCTCCTTAATCTATAATCGAATTAATACACGAGTAGACAAGATGGTTGAACTTGGGCTCTTGGAAGAAGCCAAATGGTTGTACGATAATTATCCTAATGCCCAGTCAGCTCGTGGTATAGGCTACAAGGAGTTGTTTCCTTATTTTTCTGGGAACCAGAGCTTGGACGAAGCCTTGGAAAAACTCAAGCAAAATACGCGTCGATTTGCTAAACGTCAATTAACTTGGTTCAGAAATCGAATGACTGTTAAGTTTTATCAGATTTCTAGTCCAGAATATCCTGAAAATGTCGTTCAAGATCTTGAATTATTTTTAAATGAAAGGGAAGGAGAAAAGGTAGGTCAATCTTAGTTTTAAGAACCAATCTTTGCTATAATGGTAGTTATGACTAACGAAGAAAAAAAATCAGCCTATGAATTAATGCTAGCACAGGCTAAAGTGCTTTTTGCCAATGAAAACAATGCTCTGGCCAACTTTTCTAATGCCTCAGCTCTCTTGAATACAACCCTGCCAAATTCTGTGTTCACAGGCTTCTACCTGATGGATAATGTCAAGAATGAGTTAATCCTTGGCCCTTTCCAAGGTAATGTTTCTTGTGTTCGAATTGCCTTAGGTAAGGGTGTTTGTGGTCAGTCTGCAGCAGAAAATAGAACCCTAATTGTCGAAGATGTCACCAAACACGCTAATTACATCGCTTGTGATTCCGCTGCTCGAAGTGAAATTGTTGTACCAATGGTCAAAGATGGCAAATTAGTTGGTGTTCTCGATTTGGATTCTCACCAAGTAGGAGACTATAACCAAGTAGACCAAGATTATCTTGAAGCATTTGTCAAAATTTTACTTGAGAAAACCGAGCTTACATTTGGAATGTTTGAGGTAAACTAATGTATCAAGCCTTATATCGTAAATACCGTAGTCAAACCTTTGGCGAAATGGTTGGTCAAAAAGTGATTTCAACCACGCTCAGACAGGCGGTAGAGTCGGGGAAAATCAGCCATGCCTATCTTTTTTCTGGACCACGTGGTACCGGTAAAACCAGTGCGGCAAAAATCTTTGCCAAGGCTATGAACTGTCCTAATCAAGTTGATGGTGAGCCTTGTAATCACTGCGATATTTGTCGTGATATTACTAACGGAAGTCTCGAAGATGTTATCGAGATTGATGCGGCTTCCAACAACGGTGTGGATGAGATTCGTGAAATCCGTGATAAATCGACCTATGCCCCAAGTCGTGCAACTTATAAGGTCTATATTATCGACGAAGTGCACATGCTTTCGACAGGTGCCTTCAATGCTCTTTTGAAGACTTTGGAAGAACCAACTGAAAATGTTGTTTTTATTCTGGCGACCACTGAATTACATAAGATTCCTGCAACCATCCTTTCTCGTGTCCAACGTTTTGAGTTTAAATCGATCAAGCAGGGAGCTATTAAAGAGCATTTGGCTTCAATTCTGGAAAAAGAAGGATTGACCTTTGATGATGAGGCTTTGACCATTATTGCTCGTCGTGCGGAAGGTGGTATGCGTGATGCTTTGTCAATCTTAGACCAAGCACTGAGTCTGTCTCCTGACAATCATGTCAGCCAAGCTGTAGCTGAAGAAATCACTGGTTCTATTGGTTTGACAGCCTTAGACAGTTTTGTCGCTAACGTTCGCAATCAAGAGACTACGCAAGCTTTATCAAATCTTGAAACTCTTTTTGATAATGGTAAGTCTATGAGCCGTTTTGCGACGGATCTCTTGGAGTATTTCCGTGATCTTTTGATTGTCAAAGCGGGCGGAGAGAACAGTCACCATAGTCCCCTTTTTGAAGAGAATCTTTCTCTGGAGCAAGACCGACTTTTCCAATTGATTGACTTGGTTACAAGTGCCTTGCCAGAAATTAAAACTGGAACACATCCTAAAATCTATGCGGAAATGCTGACTATAAAATTGTCAGAAACTCATACTCAGGTTTCACAAGAAATTCCAGGGAATTTGCAAGAAGAGTTAGATAGTCTTCGTCGCGAGGTAGAAGGTCTACGTAAAGCTCTTAAAGAGGGCAAAGTACAAGGAGAAGTAGCACCAACTCGAAAAGCCAAACCTGCTTATCAGTACAAGGTGGATCGTGAAAAGATTCTCACGATTATGCGTGAAACTATGGAAAATCCTCAGAAATCACGCCAGTGTCTGGATGCCCTAAAGGCAACTTGGCCTGAAATTTTGGATTCTATCAGCCCACAAAATAGGGCACTTTTGAATGGCTCTGAGCCTGTATTAGCTAATCAGGAAAATGCTATCCTGGCATTTAATGCTGCCTTTAATGCTGAACAGGTCATGAAACGCAGTGATCTCAATGATATGTTTGGTAATATCATGAGTTCAGCTGCCGGTTTCTCACCTAATATTATGGCTGTTCCAAAAGCAGAATTTGAAAAACTCCGTACAGAATTTGCACGCAGTCTCAAATCCAAAGAAGAATTGGAAAAAGAAGATCGCGAAGAGTATATCCCGCAAGAACTCGAGTTTCTCTCTGATGTTGTAGAAATAGAGGACTAAAAAGGTCCAGTGGACCTTTTTAGGTCCGAGCCCAGAAATGAAAAAGCGAGGAAGTTCCATTGGACCTTTTTAGGTCCGAGCCAAGAAACCCAAAAGCGAGGATGTCCATTGGACCTTTTTAGGTCCGAGCCCAGAAATAGAAAAGCGAGGAGGCCCATTGGACCTTTTTAGGTCCGAGTCCAGAAAAAGAAAAGCGAGGATGTCCAGTGTAATTTGATAGATTTCTCAAGCTAATAATTGGAAGGTCCATCCTTGTAAAAATGAAAAGAGCCTAGACTGCTTGTCCTAGGCTCTATCTATTGATATAATAATCTTATGATTCAACAAATTTTGTTTATTACGCTTGAAACTATTTTTGAAACGGTTTGTTTTAATTACAGTTTACAGCACGGCTATTACTTTTTTACAGCCTTTTTTGGGTATTTACTGTTTCGTCGTCTTTGGACAACCTATGTTGTTTCACGCATTGCGCGTGCAGCCGATAAGTCTACCAAGAAGTAAGGCTCACTTCGCCAGCGGTCAACCGTTTTTCCTGACCATCATCAGTAAGAACGAGAAGTTGGCCCTTATCGCCAATTTCCTTGGCAATACCAGTATAAGTCCTTCCAGCTTGTTCAAAGGTCACTTGTTTGTCTAAAACAAGGGACTTTTCTTTATAAACTTTGACTAAATCGCTAGTAGGAATGGTTAAAAAGAGTTTCCAAATTTCTGAAATGAGCTGGTTTCGAGTAATGCTTGGTTTTTCAGAAGTAAAAAGACTAGTAGCTTTATTAGCTAACTCTTCAGGGAAATCAGTGATTGAGAAGTTAAGCCCAACCCCGATAATGACATCTGTGATGCGACCAGATTCGATAGAACTAATGGCTTCGGTAAGGATACCAGCCATTTTTTTGTTGTTGAGGTAGATGTCATTAACCCATTTGATTTCTGTATTGATGCCAGTTAGACGCTGGATAGCTTTGACAATAGCAGCTGCCACCATCATCGTATAAGGTTGTAACTCCTCAAAATGACAGTTGGGCTTTAAGTGGATACTCATGTAGATACCACCTTGTGGACTGGCAAAGAAGTGACGTTCAAATCGTCCTTTGGCTGCCTTTTGACTTGATGCCAGATAAAGTGCAGGCGTCGGATTATTCTTTTCCATGCCATGTTTAGCATCTAGTTGGGTAGAGTTAGAATCTGGATTAAAGTAGACTGGAATGTTGAGTTGCTTAGAAATATCTTGAGGAAGAAGAATATCTCCCTTTTCTAAATAGTAGCCTTTCTTCCGTACACTTGTAATGTCAATTCCTTGTTCTTGTAGTGTTTGGATTGCCTTCCAAATGGCTGTCCGTGAGACACCAAGGCTTTTTGCCAAACTCTCTCCCGTCACAAAGTCAGGACTCTTCGATAAGATGTCATAAACGTGTTCATAAGTTTTCATATCCTAAGTATAATACAAAAGATGGTAAAATGCTCACTATAAATTATTGATAAGGCTTGATAATAAATAACTATATGACTAGACTGAAAAAACATGATATAATGGAAGGTAGTTATTAAGTCCCGATAAGGCAACAGTCATCCTAGGGTTGGCTGTTGGTTCTTTGTAACTTTTTAACGGCGTCTAGCTCTATTAGGAGTATAGCGTTTTACCTATTAGGAGACGGTCAAATCTGTTTTATCTAATACTATTTTTCATATTAAAAGGGGGACATTTTATATGTCAGAACGTAAACTTTTCACGTCTGAATCTGTATCTGAGGGGCATCCAGATAAAATTGCAGACCAAATTTCAGATGCCATTCTTGATGCGATTTTAGCAGAGGATCCAGATGCACACGTTGCAGCAGAAACAGCTGTCTACACTGGTTCTGTCCACGTTTTCGGTGAAGTTTCTACAACAGCTTATGTGGACATTAACCGTGTGGTTCGTGATACTATCGCTGAAATTGGTTATAACAATGCAGAATACGGCTTTGCAGCAGAATCTGTTGGGGTTCACCCATCATTGATCGAACAATCTCCAGATATTGCTCAAGGTGTCAATGAATCACTTGAAGTTCGTGGAACTGGTGACCAAGATCCACTTGATCTTATCGGAGCTGGTGACCAAGGTTTGATGTTCGGTTTTGCTATTGATGAAACTCCAGAGTTTATGCCACTTCCAGTTAGCCTTTCACATAAATTGGTTAAAAAATTGGCAGATTTGCGTAAATCTGGTGAGATTTCATACCTTCGTCCGGATGCTAAATCTCAGGTTACTGTTGAGTATGATGAGAATGACCAACCAGTACGTGTTGATACAGTCGTTATCTCAACGCAACACGATCCTGAAGCAACTAACGATCAAATTCGTCAAGACGTCATTGAAAAAGTCATTAAAGCAGTTATTCCAGTCGAATACTTGGATGACGAGACAAAATTCTTTATCAATCCAACAGGTCGTTTTGTTATTGGAGGACCTCAAGGGGACTCTGGTTTGACTGGCCGTAAGATTATTGTTGATACTTATGGTGGTTACTCAAGACACGGTGGTGGTGCCTTCTCAGGTAAGGATGCCACTAAGGTTGACCGTTCAGCTTCATATGCCGCTCGCTATATTGCCAAAAACATCGTAGCTGCTGGTCTTGCTAAGAAAGCAGAAGTACAATTGGCTTATGCTATTGGTGTTGCTAATCCTGTGTCTGTCCGTGTTGATACCTTCGGAACGGCGACAGTTGCTGAAAGCAAACTTGAAGCTGCTGTCCGTGATCTCTTTGACTTGCGTCCTGCAGGTATCATTCAAATGCTTGATCTTAAACGTCCTATCTACCGTCAAACAGCGGCCTATGGTCACATGGGACGTACTGACATCGATCTTCCATGGGAAAAATTGGACAAGGTAGATGCCCTCAAAGCAGCTGTAGGAGATTAAAAATATTTAATATAACTTTCAATTTAATAATATCAAAACAACAGAATTTAATTTTTTTGAATTCTGTTTTTTATTTTGAAAATGAATAATATGAATTTTCTGACTTCAGACACATGTAAACCCAAAGGATTGAGTAATTAAAGGGTAAAAACGACTAGCTAAAAATAAATTCTTTAGGTGAAAAACTTTGAAAGGAGTTGAAAAATAAGAAAAAATTGCTATAATAAGAGTGACGATGTAAATATGAAACTAGAGTCATTTTAGATTGATAGAGTAAGAAGAAATACCTTTAAATAAGGTTTAACAGGTGTTAGACAATCTAAAGTGATCTGGTTAGTTTGTGATTTCTTGGGGAAGCTAATCAACATAACAAGATATTTAGTTAGTCAATTTAATCTATTCTTTAATAATATTAATTTACGTTAATGTTTATTTAGAATAATCTTGTTCTTTCTTATATTTTTAAAATCTTTAAGAATCTTCGAAAGAGATTCAGATGAGAGTTACGTGCTCACTCATTGGGGAGGAGGCCATAACTTTCAAAGAGCTTTCTTAAGAAAGGCATTACATTGTGGTCTTGAGATTATTGGGAAATACTTGAGACTAATGATTAGAATGGGTAGAGAGTGTAGTTAAGGGGACACTCTTAAAAGTGGGGAGAAGTTTATGAATATTTTGATACTTGGTAATACTGCTGGATTAACAAACGATTTCATTTTGAAAACGTTTCCTAATCAAGCAGTTTTTATTTTTGGTCATACAGGTGTAAAGAACTCTCGTAAGAATAAAATCACCGTATATACCAAACATTATGAGAACAATCAATTAGAAGATGTTTTTGATTTTCATGATTATGATCAAATCATCTATTTTTCGGAATATCTCAATTATGGACATGAAAGTTCAGGGGAGATTGAAAATCTCATCAGATTGTTAGAGTGTCTTAAAGATAGAAAAAACAAACGTTTACTTTATATCACAGGTCCTGTCCTTGAGGATGGGAAAAGAAGCTTACAGACAACAACTAAGGATACCTTATTATCCTGGACTCGAGAATTTGGGATCAACCTTAAAGTTCTACATAGTCCCTTTCTTTATTCAGTCATTAATAAAGAAGATTATCTATATAAACTGTTTGTACGTTTAGACGATCATGAGCAGGTGGAGTTGAAGGAGTCATCACAAAGTCAGACGACTTTTATCAGTCTATCTGACTTGGGAGATTTGCTTCACAAATTATGTGAGCGGTGGAATGACACCTATGAAAGTATTATTATTCCGGATCCCTTCCAACTGACTTTTGGTGAGCTCTTGCAAGCTTTGGATAAATATTTCCCTAATAAGCAGGTTCATTTCTTAGAGGAAAGAAGAATTAGGAAATATGATAACGATCCTGAAAAGTACCATGATTTGCGTGATCGATTCGCTTGGTTTATGCGTTATGCCTTGGTGCGTGACTTGCCAGATATTTACGAAGATTATCAAAAACAGCGAAAAGGGTCTTTGCGTGTTTCTAAGTTCCGCAACTTCGTAGATAATATCGTTAAGCAAAAGAGAAATAAGAAACTTGCTGCTGTTGTCGCGACCTTCTTAGTCTTTGAAGCCTTTCGATATATGACTCAAGGTCAGTTACAGTTTCAATTGATTGACCTACGTTTGCTCTTTGTTGTCTTGATTAGTACAGTTTTGGGTATGGGTTATGGCTTGTTCTCAGCAGTCCTTGCAATTATTGGTTTGACAATTAGTCAAATTTTGTCTGGAACTAGCTGGCAATTACTTCTATATAATACGGATCGTTGGGTTGCTTTTATTGCCTATATCTTTATCGCTGTTGTTTGTGGTTTTGTGGAAATGAAGAAAAAAGATGACAAGCTACAACTAGACAAACAGTTGGAAACAGTTAAGGAAGACTATCTTATCCTTAATCAATCCTACCATACATTACTTAATGAAAATAAAGACCTGAAAAATGCCTTGTTAGCAAGTCAAGATGGTCTTGGAAAAGCCTATTCTTACTTTGTGACTTTAGATCATGCTAGTGTTGAGAAGGTTCTCAGACAGACGATTGATTTGGTTTCAGAGATTTTGAATGCTCCTGTTTCACTTTATGGTGGTGGTCCTTTCCAATATGAACTTCTTTTGGGAGATAACGATAAGAAGCAAGTATCTTTGACAGATTTTAAAGAAGTTGGAGATGCCTTCGGTCATGGACGTGTCTGGGCTAATAAATCATTGCTTGAGAATCGTCCAGCTTATGCCATGGAAGTTAAGACCAAGGGAGAGGGTACCTTTATCATTTGGGTAGAGGCTGTTCCTTTTGAAGCTATGTCTACTAAAGTGTTAAACGAGCTTGAGGTTCTTTCAAAAATGAGTCGTTCTTTCATTGAAAAGGCAGAACTTCTTGAACAAGCTAGTCATCAAGGGAGGGTTGCACAATGATTCCAGTCCTAATTACTAGTATTTTAACGGTTTGTTACTTCCTATCTATAGCACTTGTCTATAAAGCCATTGTTAGTGGCAGATCAGATTTAACCATTTTTTACTTGATTTTCCCAATTGCTTTACCTTTCTTTGGTGCTGGTCTGATTCATATGATTTCTAAGCCAAATCCTGGTAGACACCGTCGTGGTCAAGAAGCAGCAGTTGGTGGCAAAATTAAAGATTTGACTATTGATTTTGGAAATATCGATGATTTTCAACGTCCTAAGAAATTGGTTGAAGAAGACATCGTTCCTCTTGAAGAATCTCTCTATTTGAATAAGGCTAAGGAAGCTCGTCAGCAATTGATGGGATTGGCTAATAATGATCCATCTCATTTTATGGATTTGCTCTATTTGGCTCGCTTAAATGAGGACAGTGAAATTGTTCACTATGCGACAACCTTTATTTCTGAGATTTCAAGTCAATACGATGAGAAGTTGAGTGCTTTTGAGAAACGTTTTGAAAAGGGTGAAGCAGACTTTGACCTCTTAACCGAGTATTGTGATTTTATGGAAGATTACCTCTCTAAAGAACTTCTAAGTAAACAAATGGAAGGTTTGCTTCGTAAGGAGTACGAGGAACGTCTCTTGCAAAAACTTAGTCACGGAACGACTGCTAAAGACTTAGTGAGAGTTATCCATAATGAACTAGCTCTTGGTTTGTATGATTTGGCTCAAAAGCATTTGACACAGCTTTCAATTAAATCAAATGCGGATGATGTGTATTATTTGTATTTGGAATATTACTATCAAACTGGTCAGTTTGATGAATTTAAGAACATGATTCGTGAGATGCAAGGCAAACAGGTTGTTCTTTCTAAGGACAAGCAAGATCTCTTGAACTTCTGGCAAGGAAAAGAGGTGATGGCATGAAATTAGGTAAAAAGAATGTTATCCGCAAAGAAACCTTGCTAGGTGTCGGACTTATTTTGTGTTTGGCCATCGGACTCTTTGTTCAAAAGAAGGGGGAATGGTATCCAACTCAAGGTAAGGAAGCCTATCTTACCGGAAAAGTACCATCTACGGCCTCAGTGGTCAAAGATTTAGATAAAGATACGCTGGTTCTTTATGATAGTGAAAACGATACGAGTCAAAGGGCTTGGAAACAGTTTGAGCAAATTCTAAAAGATATGCGTATGGGAGCTAAGTTAGTCGATGTGGCTAAACACGAGTCCTATTCACTTTCAGATTATAAAAAAGTAGTCCTTCTTGTCACTGACCTTTCTCGAATGGAGGACCAAGTTCAGCCACTCATGGATTGGACTGAAAAAGGTGGTCAAACACTTTTTGCAGTAACCATGGGGAAAGAAAGTAATCTGGATGCCATTGATCATAATCTCGGCGTAAGTTATTCCAATTTTGAGATGGATGAGGTCAAGGAAATCTACGTGGATCCTGACTTCATGATTGGTGGGGGACGCAATTATAAAATTGAAGAACCTTTTGAGTCAGCTAGAAAAGTCTCACTTGAAAGTGATGTTAAGGTACATGCTAAAACAACAGATGATTCTCATACACCGTTGATTTGGGAAAAATCATACGGCAAAGGTAAGTTTGTCGTTGACAATCTTGGAATCTATGAGCGTAATGTCCGTGGTATTTATGCCGCTTCCTATAGTCTTTTGACTGAAGCGACAGTTTATCCAGTAATCAATGGTTCTACCTATTATATAGATGATTTCCCATCACCTGTTCCAGCCGGAGATGGTCGTTTCGTTAAACGTGACTATGACATGTCTGTATCTGAATTTTATACTAATGTTTGGTGGCCAGACCTTCTTAAACTGCACGAAAAGTATGGTATCGTTCATACAGGTGTGGTCATTGAAAACTATGAGGCCCAGACAGATGGTAAAATTGTTCAACAAAACGATTTAGATCGTTTCAAGTATTTTGGAAATTCGCTTTTGGCTAACGGTGGTGAGCTTGGTTATCATGGTTATAATCACCAACCTTTGAGTCCTTCATCTGTTAATTATGGTGAAAAGTATGCCAGCTACAAGACTTGGAAGGATAAGGCTGCTATGAAGGCTGGTCTGTCTGAGTTGATTCGTTTTGTCAACCAACTCTTTCCTAAAGCGCAAAAATCAGTCTACGTTCCACCATCAAATATCCTTTCAAAAGAAGGGCGAGAGGTAATCGTTAATGATTTCCCAGAAATCAAGGCTATCTCAAGTAACTATTTCCCAGGAGATTTCACTTATTCGCAAGAGTTTGAAGTGTCGCCTGATGGAATGATTGAAGAGCCACGTACAGTTTCTGGTGCGGTTTGGGACGATTTCTCACAGATGACGGTCTTTTCTGAAATGAATATGCACTATGTCAATAACCATTTCCTTCACCCTGATGACGTTCTTGATGTCGATCGTGGTGCAGAATTGGGTTGGGCAAAGATGTACAAGGCCTTGGACAAGGAAGTTAGTTGGGTCCACAATATGTCACCTTCACTAAGGAATCTAACAGGTTCAGAATTAGCAGGTGCTGTTCAGCGTTACGGTATTTTGAAAGTTTCTCAAAAATATACCAAAGACGCCCTAAAAATTGATCTTGAGAATTTTCATGATCATGCTTACCTTATGGTTCGTTTAAATCAAAACGAGGTTAAGAAGGTAAAAAATGGTAAGGCTACGCATTTAACGGGTGATCTTTACCTATTGGAGGCTACGAATAAGTCAGTCACCATCACATTAAAATAAGGCAAAATAGGGGAAAATGCCGATGAAGATATGTTTAATTCTTGAAGGGTCCTATCCGTATGTTCACGGTGGTGTCTCTACTTGGATGCATCAATATATTACAGAAATGAAAGAGCATGAATTTGTTCTCTGGGTTGTGGGGGCAACACATGAGCAAAAGGGAAAGTTTGTTTATGAACTTCCTGAAAATGTCGTAGAAGTACACGAAGTCTTTTTGGACTATGTTGTGCCAGATAAAGAAGAAGACATAGAGCCACATCAGTTTACAGATGAGGAAAAACAAGCCCTTAAAGATATGGTTTTTTGTCAACAACCTGATTGGAAAGTCTTGTTTAAAATTTTACAGGATGGTAAGGTCGTTCCTAACGATCTCTTGAGTAGTGAGGCCTTTTTTCAGGTCTTGAAGGATCTCTGTAGTGAGCGCTACACGCAGCTATCTTTTTCAGATGTTTTTCACACGATCCGTTCTATGCTGTTTCCACTTTTAAATATTTTATCTTGTCCACCTCCTGAAGCAGATGTTTACCACTCAATCTCTACAGGTTATGGTGGTATTCTTGCAACTTTGGGAAGTTTGACTTATGACAAACCTCTCTTCTTAACTGAACACGGGATTTATACGCGTGAACGTGAGGAAGAATTGCTTCGTGCCAAGTGGGTTTTACCTACAATGCGCCAACAGTGGGTAAGGTTCTTCTATATGTTGTCTGATGCGATTTATCAAAATGCTCAAAAAATTACCAGCCTCTTTACTAAGGCCAAGGAAATTCAGATTGAGATGGGGTGTGATCCAGAGAAATGTCAGGTTATCTCAAACGGGATTGACTACGATGCGTTTTCTCAAATTTCTTTGAAAGAACCAGATGGTTGGATTGATATTGGAGCCGTGGTACGTTTGGCTCCAATTAAGGACATCAAAACCATGTTGTATTCTTTCTACGAACTGGCTCAGCAAGTGCCAAACGTTCGTTTGCATATCATGGGTGGTATAGATGACCAAGAATATGCGGATGAGTGTTTTAGCTTGGCCGATAAGATGGATTTGGGAGATCGTCTCCTATTCACTGGTCGTGTTAATATTCGAGAATATATGAAGAAAATTGATTTTACGCTTTTGACCAGCCTTTCTGAAGGTTTGCCACTTTCTGTTTTGGAATCAATGGCGGCTAGTCGTCCTTGTGTGACGACAGATGTCGGATGTTGTCGAGAATTGCTAGAAGGTCGTGAGGATGACAATCTAGGGATTGCAGGATTTTGTGCGCCACCTACTTGTACAGGACCTCTTGCAGAAGCTATGAAGAAGATGGCGATTAATGATGCTAGACGTCTTGAAATGGGTGAAATTGCGCGTAAGCGTGTTGAAGCGATATATCAATATCCGCAAATGATCGGTCAGTACCGACGCTTATATGAGGAGGTGGCTGTTTAATGGCCGGTATTGGATTTGAATTACGTAAAATTTACAACGAGGATAGCCTTTTTTCAAAACAAAAGGCCTACGCTTATGCTGGAATTGTTTATACCGGTCCTATGCTTTTGGGGATTTTACTTACAGCTGGTGTCGTTGTTTTGACAATGGTAGCGGGAATCAGTGAACATGAGCGTGATTATATTCTTTCGAACTTAACCTACGCTATCATCTTTTCACTCGTGATTACCAGTCTCTTCTCTCTGGTGGTAACTCGCTTTGTTGCGGACATGCTCTACGAGAAAAAATTTGAGACTATTATCCCTTCATTTTATGCGTCGAGTGCTTTGATGCTTATGATTGGAACACCACTTTATGCGATCTATCTAGCCTTTGCTAGTCGAAGCTTAGCAGAAGTGGCTATGGGAGTTTTGCTCTTTGGTGAGCTCTGTCTCGTTTGGAATGTCATTACCTACTTGACAGCAATTAAATCCTATAAAGAAATTATCAAAGGTTTCTTTTTAGCGATTGGTGTGACGGTTGTCTCTGGGTTACTTAGTATTTTCCTACATCAAAAGTATGGTATCTTCCTAAGTGTTTGTTTGGGATACGGTGGAATGATGTTTTGGATGGTTCGTCTTATCCATGACTATTTCCCATCTAATCTTAAAATGTCCTTTGAGTTTTTGAAATGGTTTGATCAATTTTCTGATCTTGCCAAGACAGGGCTTTACATGTTGGTGGCCCTCTTTGCTCATATTATTATTAACTGGTTTGGGCCAATTAGTAAGAGTTTTGACGGCTTCTTCCGTACAGCTCCAGTCTACGATGTACCAGCCATGTTAGCCTACTTAACGACTTTAGTATCAACACTTAATTTCGTTATGTCTGTCGAGGTTTCCTTCTATCCGCATTTCCGACGTTATTTTAACCTCTACAATGAAGAGGGAAGTCTTTCGGATATCCAGGAAGCTGAAACTCAAATGCTGGATGTCATGAGTAACGAACTCAAATATGTTTTTTGGAAACAATTGCTAGCGACAATTTTCATTATGTTCTTCGGAAGCGTGGCCTTGACTTATTTACCAATTGGTTTTAACAATCAAATGCATGGGTACTTTTTAACGCTATGTCTGGCTTATGGTCTCTATGCTGTTGGTAATGTAAATATCTTGCTATTGATGTATTTTGCAGATTATAAGGGGGCCAAGAAACTTGCCAAACACTTTGCTATTTTGACAGTAGTTTTGAGTTTTGGTTCTCAGTTCTTGGACTCAGCCTTTCTCGGTTACGCCTTCTTGATTTCTTCTTTACTTCTTTTCCTTGAAAGTGGTCAGGAAATCGATAAATACACAAGTGATCTTCAGTATCATTTCTTAGGAAGCCAAGCCATGGTATCTAAGAAAGACGTGGGCTATTTTGAAAAATGGACTGAGCGTTTAGAAAACATACAAAAGAGGTGGGGGAAATGAATAGGAAAAAGAGTTTAGCAGCGGTTTTGTTGCTCTGTACGGTATTTGGTTTTACAGCATGTGGAACCAAGGAACAGACAAAAAACGGTGTGACAACTAAAAAAGTAGATAAACAAGCGGCCACTGATATCTCTAATGTACACTTAAGAGACAAAAAGAGTCTCTATGATAAGGATCATACAAAGGTAACGACCATGTACCTGACAGTACGTCGAGGAGATGCTACAGAAAATCAAAATCACTCATGGTCTGAGGTCAATCAATATTCCGTTGAAGATTATCAGAAAATGCATGTTAAACGATATCAAGTAGCAGGGCTCCTTCAAGTTGGTAACGAGGACGGTCCTGTCTCTGGTGAGTTAGGTTATGACCAAGACGTGCCAAATGCCAGTGTTCAGATTCGTGGGGAAAGTTCAAGTAAGAACGCCCAAAAGAACTACAAAATCAAGATTAAAAAGAACAAGGGTGAGTGGAACGGTCAACGTACGATCAACCTTAACAAACACCAGACTGAAGCCCTTCGCTTTAGAAATAAGTTGTCCTATGATCTAATGGAAGAGATTCCACAACTCATGGGTGCTAGAACGAGTTTTGTTCACCTCTACGTTAAAGATGAAACCTCTGACAATCCTTCAGGTAAATTTGAAGATTATGGTCTCTACACGCAAGTCGAACAGATTAACAAAAACTATCTGAAAGATCATGGTCTGGATGAAAATGCCAACCTTTATAAACCAAACTTCTTCGAATTCTTCCGTTATGAAGATACGATTGTTAAAGAAGATGATCCTAAATTCGATAAGGATAAATTCGAGAAACTTTTGGAAATCAAAGGTAGCCATGATCACACCAAACTTATTGATTTTCTAACCAAGCTCAACGATCCATCGGTGAAGATCGAAACCATCATGGACAAGTATGTAGATCCTGAGAATATCCAATATTGGATGGCCTTCCAGATGTTGCTTGGTAATGATGATACACAGAGTCGTAACATGTATCTCTATAGCCCACAAAACTCAACCAAATGGTACATCATTCCTTGGGATAACGATAGTATCTTGATGAAGAATGAACGTCGTTTGGTAAGTAAGGACAGCGACCAAGCCAATAGCTGGGAAGTCGGTGTCAGCAACTATTGGGGTAACCAACTTTTCCAACGTTTGCTCAAATCAAAAGAGTTCCGCAAGGGTCTAGATGAGAAGATGGATGAGCTACGTAAGACAATTACTGGTGACAAGATTACTTCTATGAGTAATGAATACGCAGCAGTCATTAGACCTTACCTAGCTAAGATGCCTGACCAAATGCATGCTAAGACAACTCCTGACAATTACGACAAGATTTTGGCAGATTTGCCAAATGAGTTGGAGAACAACTACAAGATTTATAAAACAAGTCTTGAAAAACCACAACCATTCTTTATCAATAAGCCGGAAGTGGCCAATAACAAATTGAAATTAAGTTGGGGTGCCTCTTACGATTTCAATAACAGCAAGTTGACTTACACTGTAGAATTAGCTAAAGACTATGAATTTAAAGACAAGGTCTTTGAAAAATCTGGTCTTAAAACTCTAAGTGCCGAAACAGATACCTTGCCTAAGGGACAATACTTCGTACGTGTGACTGCAACTAATGAGGCTGGACAATCACAACGTGCCTTTGATTACTATGTCAATAGTGATAACTCTAAACAATTTGGTATTATGAGCTTCTTTGTCCTCGAAGATGGAAAAATTGGGGTAGATGGTTATGAAGACTAAAGAGAAGCCCTTTCGCCATGAGTTGAAATACGTCATTGGTGAACCAGAAAAATCCCTGTTGACTGAACGTTTCAAACATTTGATTCAGTTGGATAAGCATGCGACAAATGGTGGTTATACCATTCGAAGTCTTTACTTTGATGACTATTGGAATAGTGCCTATGCTGAAAAAGATGCAGGTATTCTGGTTCGTAAAAAATATCGGATTCGTATCTACAATTTCGGGACCAATAGTATCAAACTAGAGCGTAAGAAAAAGGTTGATACCTACATTCTGAAAGAGGATGCACCATTAACTGTCGAAGAATTTTATAAAATCATTGATGGGGATTATGACTTTCTCTTGAAAAGTCCCTATCCTCTCTGTCAGGAATTTTACTATGAATGTGTTAGTAACATGATGCGTCCACGGACCATCGTTGATTATGAACGAGAGCCGTGGGTTTATGACTTTGGAACAGTTCGCTTAACCTTTGACCAAAATGTCAGAGTAGCGGTTGGAAGTTTTGATATTTTTGATCCGGACTTACCAACAATTCCAGTCATTGATCCGGAAAAGATGGTTTTCGAAGTTAAATATACAGAGTATCTGCCAAAGATTGTCCAAAGTGTCTTGCCAGGGAAAGCAGACATGATGGCTGTCTCTAAGTACGTATTGGCTTATGAAAAATCTCAGTATCTAAATGGTTTTGAATACTGGGAAGATGGGAATATATAAATCGGAAAAGTGCTAAGCTTGGAAGAACTTAGTATAAAAAGGGGAATTTATGAGTGTTCAAGACTTTATAAAAAAATCTATTTTGCAGTCTGATAACTATGCGACGCAGTCACCGTTTCGTATTGTTATCGTCTTGCTACTTGCCTTGTTGATTGGAGCCTTTATCTATAAGGTTTACCAGCATTTCTTTACAGGCGTTATTTATTCACGCAGTTTTGCCATGACTTTGGTCGGTATGACCTTGCTCACATCAATGGTAACACTGGCAATCAGTTCAAACATCGTTATCTCACTTGGTATGGTCGGTGCCCTCTCTATCGTCCGTTACCGTACTGCAGTTAAGGATCCTATGGACTTGCTCTATCTTTTCTGGGCAATTACCTCAGGGATTACGGTAGGGGCAGGTATGTATGTCCTAGCCGTTGTAACGTCTATCGTTATCCTACTGATGCTTATTGTCTTTAGCCGCTTGCAAGAGACTGGTAAGGTGTATATCGCTGTGGTTCACTTTGATGGTGAGCATACAGGTGACAAAGTTATTCAAGAACTTGGTCGCATCAAGCACTTTATCAAGTCTGAAACTATGCGAAAAGACAGTGTTGAGATGGCTATTGAAGTCTTTGTGAAAAATAACGACCTTACCTTCGTTGAAAACATTAAATCTATCGAAGGTGTCAAAGACCTTACACTGATCCAATACAACGGCGAATACCATGGCTAGAAGACGTGAGAAGAAAAGTTGGAGTAGTCGAAAGAAGAAACTTTGGCTCGTCATCTGTCTAATCATTATTACAAGTGGTCTTTATGCCATTTTTGTGTATTTGAATACCAGAAACACAGGTACCAAGTTTGAATATACGCTTTCAGACAAGAGTTTTGGGAATCCGCTCATGGGTTATGTCCCTTCAGCTGAAGAAAAAACAGTTTCTGAAGACGTTCACCTTGTCTATGTTGATATTACATGGAAAGAATTGGAACCTAAAAAGGGCCACTATAACTGGGAAACAATTGAAGAAAGTAACCAGTTTAAACGATGGAAGAAAGAAGGCAAGCAGGTCGTCTTACGTTTCTTGCTAGATTACCCTGGCAAATCAAGTCATAAGGATATCCCTGACTGGTTGGGAAATGAAATTTCTGACCTTGGAGATGCTTATAGCACATCCTACGGTAAGGGATTTTCACCAAATTACCAAAATAAACTGCTTAGAAAATACTATAAAGATGCTGTTACTGCTATGGGACAGCGTTGGGGCAATGATGATTTTATCGCCTACATCGAGCTTGGTGGCCTAGGCCACTGGGGTGAGTGGCATGTTCACTCAGATGCGGGCATTCGCCAATTGCCACGAAAAGAAGTTCGTAAGGACTACATTGCTCCGTTTCAACCAGCCTTTCCTAAAGCAAAGATTCTTATGAGAAGACCTTTTGATACAGGTTTGGAAGGTGATTTTGGAATCTACAATGATGTCTTTGGAGACAAATCAGCAACTAAAACCTGGTTAAATTGGATCCAAAATGGTGGCGCATACGATCAAACCCAAGAGCAAGCTGCCTTGAAAGCTATGCCTAAGGCCTGGGAGAAAGCACCAATCGGAGGTGAATTGACAAGTTCGCAATCTATGTCTACCTTACTTGGTAATAACTTAGACGAGCTTACAGATGAAGCCAAAGCAGCTCATTTGACCTTCTTGGGTCCAAAGGTTGCTGAAGATATTGGTGATGGGCAAGCTGCTTATAAGGAACTCTTGAAAAACATGGGCTACCGCCTCTGGGTATCAGGTTTGAGAATTTCCAAAGGAGAGAGCAAGGTTGAAATTACCCTTAATTTGGAAAATTCTGGGGTTGCCCCTTTATATGGGGATTGGCCTGTGGTATTATACTTGTGTAATGCTAATGGCAAGGTTCTTCAAGCCCAACAACTTGATTGTCGTTTGTCAGAATTGCTTCCAGATCAAACAACTGAACTTATGGCAAGTTTCGCCTATTCCAAAGATCAGAATTATCAGGTGAAGCTAGGAATTCTATCTCCAATGACACAAGAGCCTTCGGTTCATTTTGCCATGAAAGGTTTTGAAGGAGAAGTCATGCCTAAATTAGCAACGATTCAAAAGGATCAAAAAGGCACTGACAAGTAAGAAAGGAAAAATAAATGTCTATTTTAATTACAGGAGGAGCTGGCTATATCGGTAGCCACACAACCGTTGAACTCCTTAATGCAGGTTTCGATGTAGTCTTAGTTGACGACTTTTCAAATAGTTCGCCAGCAGTTCTTGAACGTTTGGAAAAGATTACTGGTAAAAAATTTCCATTTTATCAAGGTTCCATTTTAGATACTGATTTTTTGGATAAGGTTTTTACAAGTGAAGATATTGAGTTAGTTATTCACTTTGCGGCCTTCAAGGCAGTGGGGGAATCTGTTCAAAAACCTTTGAAATATTATAAAAACAATATCAGTGGTACCATTACTCTTCTTGAAAAAATGAAAGAATATGATGTTAAAAACATCGTCTTCAGTTCAAGTGCAACAGTTTACGGTACCAATAATCCTTCTCCAATGACGGAAGATATGCCAACATCAGCTATCAACCCATATGGTTATACTAAGTTGATGATGGAACAAATTCTTACAGACGTAGCGGCTTCAGATCCGTCATGGTCAGTCACAAATCTTCGTTATTTCAATCCTATCGGTGCTCATGAAAGTGGTTTGATTGGGGAATTGCCAAACGGTATTCCAAACAACCTTATGCCATATATTACACAGGTAGCTATTGGTAAACTTCCTGAGCTTAACGTCTTTGGGGATGACTATCCAACTCCAGATGGTACAGGTGTGCGTGACTACATTCACGTCCTTGACTTGGCCTCAGGTCACTTGGCTGCTGTCAAATATAATTTGAGTCATAAAGGTGCTGAGATTTTCAACTTGGGTACTGGACATGGTTATAGCGTATTGGATCTCGTTAAGACTTTCGAAGCTGAAAACAAGGTTGCTATTCCATACCGTATTCAAGGACGTCGTGCTGGTGATATTGCTACTTGCTATGCCTCTCCTGAAAAGGCCAAAGAAGTTCTTGGCTGGGAAGCTAAGAAGACCTTGAAGGAAATGGTTAGAGATTCTTGGCGTTGGCAAACGACTAACCCTAACGGTTATGAAGACTAAGTTGCATAACTCAAATTATCAGTCCCTAGAGAGTGTAAGATAAGCACTAGATTATTTTAAAGTATCCCTAATCTAGTAGCTTCAAAAATAAAGAGAAGAGGAGTGGAAGCAGTCACTAAATGATTACAGATTTAGAACTGTCTCACCCTCTTTTTATGTTTTAGCTTAGCTTTCTATGGTATAATGAAGTTATGACTATTATTAATCAATTCGTCACTTTGGCGAGTCACCTTGTATTTATAGGATTGAGCTACCACATGCTGATTAGCCTCTTTGATTGGGCAAAAATCATCAAAAATCCGATTGAAAATACTGGTAAATTGAAACTCTTTTTGCTCTTTATCAGTATTGCCTTAGGCTATCTTATCAGTTCCTTTATTCTGTCGGTTTTAGCTTTTGGACAGAATATGGCTAGCTCAATATCTTAAATTAGTGAATTTAAAAGACTTTTGATATAATATAAAAAGATGAAATTGACCCTTGAAAGGAATCCTTATGGATAAAATTATTGTACAGGGTGGCAACACTCGATTAAGTGGTGAGGTTGTCATTGAAGGTGCTAAAAACGCTGTCCTACCCTTGTTGGCAGCGACTATCTTGGCCTCGGAAGGTCAAACAACCTTAACTAATGTTCCAATCTTGTCAGATGTTTACACGATGAATAATGTTGTTCGTGGTTTAGATATTGCTGTAGACTTTGACGAGGAAAACAATACCGTTGTCGTTGATGCTAGTGGAGAAATTCTCGATCAGGCGCCATATGAGTATGTGAGCAAGATGCGTGCGTCTATCGTAGTACTTGGACCAATTCTTGCCCGCAATGGCCACGCGAAGGTTTCAATGCCTGGTGGTTGTACGATTGGTAGCCGTCCGATTGACCTCCACCTCAAAGGTTTAGAAGCAATGGGTGCTAAAATTACCCAAGTTGGTGGTGACATCACTGCGACAGCAGAAAAACTAAAAGGTGCAACTATTTATATGGACTTTCCATCTGTCGGTGCCACTCAAAACCTTATGATGGCAGCCACTTTGGCTGATGGAGTTACAACCATTGAAAATGCTGCGCGTGAACCAGAAATCGTTGACTTGGCCCTTCTTCTTAACGAGATGGGAGCAGATGTCAAAGGTGCTGGAACTGAATCACTCGTGATTAAAGGTGTTAAAGCTCTCCATGGTACTAAACATGCAGTTGTTCAGGACCGTATTGAAGCAGGTACCTTTATGGTAGCAGCAGCCATGACTTCTGGTGATGTCCTTATCAAAGATGCTATTTGGGAACATAACCGTCCTTTGATTTCAAAATTATTGGAAATGGGTGTCTATGTTAAGGAAGAAGACGGCGGTATTCGTGTTAAATCTGATGTTTCACAATTGAAACCAGTAACCGTTAAAACTCTACCTCACCCAGGTTTCCCAACTGACATGCAAGCTCAATTTACAGCACTTATGGCAGTGGTAAACGGGGAATCAACCATGATTGAAACAGTCTTTGAGAATCGCTTCCAACACTTAGAAGAAATGCGTCGTATGGGACTTCATTCAGAAATCCTTCGTGATACGGCTATGATTCACGGTGGTTTGCCACTTCAAGGTGCTCAAGTTATGTCTACTGACCTTCGAGCTTCGGCAGCACTAATTCTTACAGGGATGGTGGCTGAAGGAACAACTACTGTTGGTAAGTTGACACACTTGGATCGTGGTTACTATCAATTCCATGAGAAACTAGCTAAACTAGGAGCAAATATTTCACGTGTAAGTGAGGCTTAGTATGGAAACTGGTAAAGGCTATGTTTTTCGTCAATTATTACTTGTTTTGAGTGTGTGTGTGATTGGCCTTGCTTTTCTAGCAATCGGATTGATGATTGGCTATGCTGTTTTAGGAGAGGGCAAGGATCCTATAAGCATCTTAAAACCAGAAACCTGGCAGGCAATTGTTGCTAAATTTACAGGAAAATAAAAGGGAGTGGGAAGTAATCCCGCTCCTTTAGTCATGACATTCATATAAAAGAAAGAGAACAATGGCAAAAAGAAAGACATCTTTAACAAATAAACAGAAACGTCAGCTAGTCTCGTTACTAATAGCGGTCTTGATTGCAGTTTTAGGTTACATTGGGACGAGCAATAAGCTATCGCCTAATAATCCAATCAAGCAGGTAGCTAGTCTAGTCTCGGGAAAATCCAATAACTCCGTTAAATCAAACGGTTCAACAAATGGAAAGGCTACGCCACAAGAGCAGCTTGCTGAGTCAGTGATGACTAGCTCCGTCAAGAGTCAACTAGGAAACTCCATTGAATGGAATGGGGCAGGGGCTTATATTGTTAATGGTAATAAGACTAATCTAAATGCTAAGGTTTCTAGCCAACCCTATGCCAATAACCAAGTCAAAACGGTTCAAGGACAAACGGTTCCTACAGTTGCGAATGCCTTATTAAGTAAAGCAACCAGACAGTACAAAAATCGTCAAGAAACAGGGAATGGCTCAACCTCTTGGACACCTGCGGGATGGCATCAAGTTCACAATCTTTCAGGAGAGTATAGCCATGCCGTAGATAGAGGTCATTTGTTGGGCTATGCACTTGTAGGTGGTCTCAAAGGATTTGATGCCTCGACTTCAAATCCAGAAAATATTGCCGTTCAAACTGCTTGGGCTAACCAAGCTAATAGCGAAAGTTCTACAGGACAAAACTATTATGAAAGTCTGGTACGAAAAGCTCAGGATAAAAATAAACGTGTCCGTTACCGTGTTACCCTCATTTATGAAGGAGATAACCTCATTCCATCAGGATCACACCTTGAAGCCAAGTCAGCTGATAGCTCACTTGAGTTCAATGTCTTTGTTCCAAATGTACAAGAAGGGATTACCCTAGATTATTATTCAGGAAAAGTAACGGTGAATTAAAGCAACAAACGACTCGGATTGGAGTCGTTTTTAGTATCCAGAAAACAAAAACCCACCCTCAGGTGAGTTTTTTGTTTTATTCACTAGCTTGCTCCCATTGTTTAGAGAGGTAGCGAGAGTAGCTAGAGATGGCAAAGTTAACCACGAAATAAGCTAAAGCCACAATACCGTATAAGGTAAAGATTTGGCTTGGTTCGTAGTAACCACCCATCAAAATCTGACTCTTACCAAATAATTCCTGTAAGGCGATAACAGAGTAAAGGAAAGAAGTATCCTTGATGACTGTTACGAATTGAGAAATGATAGATGGTAACATCTTACGAATAACTTGTGGGAAGATGATGTAAATAAAGATTTGTCTGTTGTTAAACCCTTGAGACAAGCCGGCTTCCGTTTGGCCATGGTCGATAGAGTTCAGTCCCCCACGAATGATTTCCGCCAAGGCAGCTGAAGTGAAGACCGTGAAAGAGGTAATTCCTGCCGCTGTAGACTTAAGCTGGAAGACCAAGAAGATAATGAAAATCCAAAGCAAGTTAGGAACGTTACGAACGAACTCAACGTAGATAGAAGCCATCCAACGAAGAATAGGATTCTTTCCGTTACGCATAACCGCCAGAATAGTTCCGAACAAGGTAGACAGCACAATGATGAAGAAAGACAAGTAAAGGGTCGTCCACATCCCTTGTGCCAAGAATTTAAGGTTAGTAGCTGATAAAACTTCTGACATAGTGAACCTCCTTAGTAAGCTTTCTTATTCTCTTCTTCTTTACGACGTGCCCAAGTAGCTAGAGGGAAACACATGATAAAGTAGAGGAAGGCAGCCCCAGCGAAGGCCGGCACATAGTTAGTGGTATCATAAGCCCAAGCCTTAGCAGTGAACATGATATCAGCCCCAGAAATAATGGCAACTGTAGAAGTATTCTTAATCAAGTTAACCACTTGGTTGGTTAACGGTGGCAAGATAGTACGGACTGCTTGAGGCAAGATAATGATACGCATGGTATCAGCGTAGGTGAATCCTTGAGACAAAGCCGCTTCGGTTTGACCTTTAGGAACCGCCTCAATACCTGTACGAATAATTTCAGAGATATAGGCTCCTGTGTAGACCCCCACACAAAGGATGGCTGTCAATGAAATTGGGATCATGACATGGCCATCAGTCAAGATTGAAATTCCATAGAAGACGACCACGAATTGGACAAGCAAGGGTGTGTTCTGGAAGATTTCGACATAAACACGTGAAATACCGCGAAGAACCTTGTTGTGAGTAGAGCTCATAGCCCCAAAGATGAGCCCAAGAAGAAGGGCAACAATCAAGGCACCAATCGAAATGCCAAGGGTATAGAAGAAACCTTTGGCAAATTGTCCAAAGTTAGCGAAGAAAGCAGCCCAACGTTCAAGAGCGAAAGGACTAGCCGTTTCAGTTAAAAGATACATAAATTCAGGACTCCTTTCTATTTATCTTCAGCTTTAGCTGGTTTCAAGTGATACTTATTGTAGAGCTTTTGAAGGCTACCATCTTTTTGCCACTTAGCCAACAAATCGTTGGTATAATCAATCAACTCTTGGTTAGACTTGCTTGAAGCAATACCGTATTCTTGTGTTTTGAAACCTTCTTTTAAGGTTTTAGTCTTTTTACTTTCATATCCGGAGAGGATAGATTTATCAACTGAGAAAGCATCGACGCGGTGAGCGTAAAGAGAAACAGCCAATTCTGGGAAAGATCCGAGTTGGACATAGTTGAATTTAAGGTTATTAGCTGAAGCATACTCTTGCAAAGCAGCCTTAGTTGACGCACCTTGAGAAACACCGATAGTCTTACCATTCAAGTCTGAAATTTTGTTAATACCTGAGTCCTTAAGAACCAAGAAACCAATTTGGTCATAGTAGTAAGGATTTGAGATGGCATAAGAAGCCTTACGTTCATCATTGATGGTATAGGTAGCGATAAGTAAGTCGATAGTTCCGTTATCCATAAGTGGTTCACGGGTTTGCGTTGTTACTGGAATGTAATTGACCTTAACCTTAAGTTCTTTGGCGATCTTTTTAGCAAGATCAACTTCCATCCCTTCGTAGGAATTAGTCTTAGCAGAATAGTAACCAAAGTTAGGAACGTCTTGCTTCACACCGACATTGAGTGTCCCTCGCTTAACAATCTTTTGGACTGCTTTACTATCTAGGAGCTTGCTAGTGTCTTCCGCCTTAGTCTTGTGACTCGTGATAAGAAAAATAGTGACTATTGCTAAGCATGCGACAGTTAGGTAACGTAAGATTTTTTTGAAAATCATAGGCAACCTCCTTAGGCATCCACTTGGACACGATCAGAGTTGTGGTCGATAATCTTAGAAAGGAATTGAACAGCACGAGGTTCAGTTGGATTGTCAAAGAAACCATCCACATCCGTAGTATCCACGAGAACCTGACCTTCAGCCATGAAAATGATACGGTCTGCCACACTGCGGGCAAAGCCCATTTCATGGGTAACAACTACCATGTTCATGCCACCTTTGGCAGGGTTTTGCATAACCGCCAGTACGTCACCGATAGTCTCTGGGTCAAGGGCTGACGTTGGCTCATCAAAGAGCAAGAGCTCAGGATTCATGGCAAGACCACGGGCAATAGCGATACGTTGTTTTTGTCCACCAGAAAGCATACCAGGGTATGAATCTTTCTTGTCCCACATATTAACGTAACGAAGGAATTTTTCAGCAGTCTTTTCAGCCTCTGCCTTACTGATTCCAAGAACCTTGATAGGTGCCAAGGTTACATTTTCAAGAACGGTTTTGTGAGGGTAGAGGTTGAAGTGTTGAAATACCATCCCTGCTTCCTTACGAAGCTCAACCAAGTCTTTGGCAGAAGCTTCTGTCACATTATGCCCGTTAACGATAAGTGTACCGTTATCAATTGATTCCAAGGCGTTGATTGTACGGATAAGGGTAGATTTCCCAGACCCAGAAGGTCCCAAGAGAACCACAACTTGTCCTTTTTCAATTTCTAGATTGATATCACGAAGTGCATGATAATCTCCGTAGTATTTATTAACATTTTTAAATTCAATAAGTGCCATAAGAGCCTCCTATAATGGATTTACTTGTTAGCTTTTCTAACATGTATTAAATTTTAGCATAAGTAAAGACGAAAGTCAAAAAATTCCGAATATTCTTTCAAAACGTTCGGTTTTTACTAAATAATTAATCATTTTTTTGATATAAATATGAGCAAACAAAAACCCACCCTCAGGTGAGTTTTTTGTTTTATTCACTAGCTTGCTCCCATTGTTTAGAGAGGTAGCGAGAGTAGCTAGAAATGGCAAAGTTGACCACGAAATAGGCTAAAGCCACGATACCGTATAAGGTAAAGATTTGGCTTGGTTCGTAGTAACCACCCATCAAAATCTGACTTTTACCAAATAATTCCTGTAAGGCGATAACAGAGTAAAGGAAGGAAGTATCCTTGATGACTGTTACGAATTGAGAAATGATAGATGGTAACATCTTACGAATAGCTTGTGGGAAGATGATGTAAATAAAGATTTGTCTGTTGTTAAACCCTTGAGACAAGCCGGCTTCCGTTTGGCCATGGTCGATAGAGTTCAGTCCCCCACGAATGATTTCCGCCAAGGCCGCTGAAGTGAAGACCGTGAAAGAGGTAATTCCTGCCGCTGTAGACTTAAGCTGGAAGACCAAGAAGATAATGAAAATCCAAAGCAAGTTAGGAACGTTACGAACGAACTCAACGTAGATAGAAGCCATCCAACGAAGAATAGGATTCTTTCCGTTACGCATAACCGCCAGAATAGTTCCGAACAAGGTAGACAGCACAATGATGAAGAAAGACAAGTAAAGGGTCGTCCACATCCCTTGTGCCAAGAATTTAAGGTTAGTAGCTGATAAAACTTCTGACATAGTGGACCTCCTTAGTAAGCTTTCTTATTCTCTTCTTCTTTACGACGTGCCCAAGTAGCTAGAGGGAAACACATGATAAAGTAGAGGAAGGCAGCCCCAGCGAAGGCCGGCACATAGTTAGTGGTATCATAAGCCCAAGCCTTAGCAGTGAACATGATATCAGCCCCAGAAATAATGGCAACTGTAGAAGTATTCTTAATCAAGTTAACCACTTGGTTGGTCAACGGTGGCAAGATAGTACGGACTGCTTGAGGCAAGATGATGATACGCATGGTATCAGCGTAGGTGAATCCTTGAGACAAGGCCGCTTCGGTTTGACCTTTAGGAACCGCCTCAATACCTGTACGAATAATCTCAGAGATATAGGCTCCTGTGTAGACCCCCACACAAAGGATGGCTGTCAATGAAATTGGAATCATGACATGGCCATCAGTCAAGATTGAAATTCCATAGAAGACGACCACGAATTGGACAAGCAAGGGTGTATTCTGGAAGATTTCGACATAAACACGTGAGATGCCACGAAGAACCTTGTTGTGAGTAGAGCTCATAGCCCCAAAGATGAGCCCAAGAAGAAGGGCAACAATCAAGGCACCAATCGAAATGCCAAGGGTATAGAAGAAACCTTTGGCAAATTGTCCAAAGTTAGCGAAGAAAGCAGCCCAACGTTCAAGAGCGAAAGGACTAGCCGTTTCAGTTAAAAGATACATAAATTCAGGACTCCTTTCTATTTATCTTCAGCCTTAGCTGGTTTCAAGTGATACTTATTGTAGAGCTTTTGAAGGCTACCATCTTTTTGCCACTTAGCCAACAAATCATTGGTATAATCAATCAACTCTTGGTTAGACTTGCTTGAAGCAATACCGTATTCTTGTGTTTTGAAACCTTCATCAAGAATTTTGGTTTTATCACTTTCGTAACCTGATAGGATTGATTTATCACCAGCAAAGGCGTCAATACGGTATGCATAGAGTGATACGGCTAACTCAGGATAAGATCCGAGTTGGACATAATTGAACTTAAGGTTATTAGCTGAAGCGTACTCTTCAACAGCGGCTTTGGCAGATGACCCTTGAGACACTCCAATAGTTTTACCGTTAAGATCAGAAAGTTTCTTATAGCCAGATTTGGTTTGAACGAGGAAACCGATTTGGTCATAGTAGTAAGGATTTGACATGGCATATGAAGCTTTACGCTCATCTGTAATGGTATAAGTAGCGATAAGCATGTCAATAGTCCCATTATCCATAAGGGCCTCACGAGTTTGAGGGGTAACCGCTGTAAAATTCACCTTAACCTTAAGTTCTTTGGCAATCTTCTTAGCGAGGTCAATTTCCATACCTTGATAGGTATTGGTTTTGGCTGAGTAGTAACCAAAGTTTGGGACATCCTGTTTGACACCAACGTTTAGAGTCCCTTTTTTGACAATTTTTTGAATTGCAGCATTATTGAGTAGTTTACTGCTTTCATCAGCTTGACTACTTTTAGTGTTCCAGAGGAGAACTGCTACAAATGCTAAAGCAGAGATAGCTAAAATGCGACTAAGTTTTTTGATTAACATAAGCCCTCCTTAGGCATCCACTTGGACACGATCAGAGTTGTGGTCGATAATCTTAGAAAGGAATTGAACAGCACGAGGTTCAGTTGGATTGTCAAAGAAACCATCCACATCCGTAGTATCCACGAGAACCTGACCTTCAGCCATGAAAATGATACGGTCTGCCACACTGCGAGCAAAGCCCATTTCATGGGTAACAACTACCATGTTCATGCCACCTTTGGCAAGGTTCTGCATAACCGCCAGTACGTCACCGATAGTCTCTGGGTCAAGGGCTGACGTTGGCTCATCAAAGAGCAAGAGCTCAGGATTCATGGCAAGACCACGGGCAATAGCGATACGCTGTTTTTGCCCACCAGAAAGCATACCAGGGTAAGAATCTTTCTTGTCCCACATGTTAACGTAACGAAGGAATTTTTCAGCAGTCTTTTCAGCCTCTGCCTTACTGATTCCGAGAACCTTGATAGGTGCCAAAGTGACATTTTCAAGAACAGTTTTGTGAGGGTAGAGGTTAAAGTGCTGGAATACCATCCCTGCTTCCTTACGAAGCTCAACCAAGTCTTTGGCAGAAGCTTCTGTCACATTATGCCCGTTAACGATAAGTGTACCGTTATCAATTGATTCCAAGGCGTTGATTGTACGGATAAGGGTAGATTTCCCAGACCCAGAAGGTCCCAAGAGAACCACAACTTGTCCTTTTTCAATTTCTAGATTGATATCACGAAGTGCATGATAATCTCCGTAGTATTTATTAACATTTTTAAATTCGATAAGTGCCATAAGAGCCTCCAAAAATTTTACATTAATATATGTAATAACAAGAGTGTATTTTACTATATATGTAGGAAAATGTCAAAAATGTTTGAAAATTCAATCATAAGGTTCGTTTTTTAACCGATTACACATAGCAAAGGTATCTCAAAAAACAAGGAAAGCTTGTATATTAGCTTAATATCTATAGTAGAAACTTGGTCCTTAACCTATTTTTTGGTATAATATGTTTGATATGTAAAGTTTTTTACTTTACAAAATTGAATGACTTAAGAAAACCGATGAGGTGTTTATATGAAAAAAATTCTTGTTGTTGATGATGAAAGACCAATTTCGGATATCATCAAGTTTAATCTGACTAAAGAAGGTTATGAAGTGGTTACGGCCTTTGATGGTCGTGAAGCATTGGAGCAGTTTGAAGCTGAAAAACCAGACTTGGTCATCCTGGACTTGATGCTGCCTGAACTAGATGGTTTAGAAGTTGCTAAGGAAATTCGAAAGACAAGTCATACACCAATTATCATGCTTTCAGCTAAGGATAGCGAGTTTGATAAGGTTATCGGGCTAGAAATTGGGGCAGATGACTATGTGACGAAACCATTTTCTAATCGTGAATTGTTGGCACGTATCAAAGCTCACTTGCGTCGTACAGAGACTATTGAAACAGCAGCAGAAGAAAGCTCTAACTCAGGCAAGCAGGAGATTTCAATTGGGGAGTTGATTATTGTTCCAGATGCATTTGTTGCTAAAAAACGTGGAAATGAAGTCGAACTCACACACCGTGAATTTGAGTTGCTTTTCCATTTGGCAACTCATATGGGACAAGTGATGACTCGTGAACATTTGCTTGAAACTGTTTGGGGTTATGACTATTTTGGTGATGTTCGTACGGTTGACGTAACCATTCGTCGTCTCCGTGAAAAAATTGAAGACACACCTAGTCGTCCTGAATATATTTTGACGCGTCGTGGTGTTGGTTATTATATGAAGAATTATGACTAGTATTGGCTTAAACATCACAAGCTTTGAACTAGCCTTACTCTTTACGCTCCTTTTTGTGGCTTTCTACTTTATTTTTCTTGCTTATCGTGATTATCGACGAGTCAAAAATATTCGAAAGTTGACCAAGAGAGTCAAGTCCCTAATGGCAGGTAACTATAATGAGGAGTTACGCTTAAAGGGTGATCCAGAGCTTTTAGAGCTAGCTGACAGCTTGAATGATTTATCGGACGTTTTTCGTTTGACGCATGAAAATCTAGCCCAGGAAAAAAACCGCTTATCATCAGTCCTCTCTTATATGAGTGATGGAGTCATTGCGACTAATCGACGTGGTCAAATTACCATGATTAATAGCACAGCTCAGCGTTTGTTGAATCTAGATTTTGAAACAGCGACACAGATGTCCATTTTAGATTTATTAGATGGCGAAAATCCCTATACCTATAATGAATTGTTATCTAAGACTCCTGAGATTCATTTGTCTCGTCGAGATGCCAACGATGAGTTTGTGACCCTACGCGTTAACTTTGCTCTTATTCGTAAAGAATCTGGTTTTATCTCAGGTCTGGTTGCCGTCCTTCACGATGCCACTGAGCAGGAAAAAGAAGAGCGGGAACGTCGACTCTTTGTATCAAACGTTAGTCATGAGTTGCGTACACCTTTGACTTCTGTAAAATCTTATCTGGAGGCACTTGATGATGGTGCTCTTGACGAAGAGATTGCCCCTAACTTTATCAAAGTTTCTTTGGATGAGACCAATCGTATGATGCGAATGATTTCTGACCTCTTGGCACTGTCTCGTATTGACAATAAGAGTAC
This sequence comes from Streptococcus sp. Marseille-Q3604, assembly GCF_916619785.1. Taxonomy (NCBI): domain Bacteria; kingdom Bacillati; phylum Bacillota; class Bacilli; order Lactobacillales; family Streptococcaceae; genus Streptococcus; species Streptococcus sp. Marseille-Q3604. The sequence continues at coordinate 218,463 of NZ_CAKAKM010000001.1, forward strand.
CCAGCTTGACGTTGAAATGACTAATTTCACGGCCTTCATGACCTATATATTGAATCGTTTCGATCAGATTAAGAGTCAAGAAACTAATACAGGTAAAACTTACGAAATTATTCGAGATTATCCGGTAAACTCGATTTGGGTGGAGATTGATACAGATAAGATGACCCAGGTCGTGGATAATATTCTTAATAATGCTATCAAGTATTCGCCTGATGGTGGTAAGATTACAGTGTCTATGAAGACAACTGATTCACAGTTGATTGTTTCTATTTCTGACCAAGGTTTGGGTATTCCTAAGAAAGATTTGCCGTTAATTTTTGACCGTTTTTACCGTGTTGATAAGGCCAGAAGTCGTGCCCAAGGTGGAACTGGTCTAGGCTTGTCTATTGCAAAAGAAATTATTAAACAACATAAGGGCTTTATTTGGGCTAAGAGTGAGTATGGTAAGGGTTCAACTTTTACAATTGTGCTTCCATATGACAAGGATGCCATGATGGTTGATGAATGGGAGATGTAGTAGAAATGACCTCAGATTTAGGGTTTAAATATAGTATTTTGGCTTCAGGGTCAACTGGTAATTCCTTTTATTTGGAAACTCCAGAGAAGAAGATTCTTGTAGATGCTGGTTTGTCTGGTAAGAAAATCACAAGTTTGCTAGCTGAGATTGATCGTGATCCGAGCGATTTGGATGCTATCTTAGTTACGCATGAACACAAGGATCACATCCATGGTGTAGGCGTTTTAGCTCGTAAATATGGCATGGATATCTACGCCAACGAGAAAACCTGGCAGATTATGGATAGTAAAAATATGCTTGGCAAGATTGATAATAGCCAGAAACATGTTTTTTCTCGTGATAAGCTTCTGACCTTTGGAGACATTGATATTGAGTCTTTTGGAGTTAGTCACGATGCTATTGATCCACAGTTCTATCGCTTTATGAAAGATGGAAAGAGTTTCGTCATGTTGACGGATACGGGTTATGTTTCTGATCGTATGGCAGGTATTATTGAAAATGCCGATGGCTATCTGATTGAGTCCAATCATGATGTTGAAATCCTTAGAGCAGGTTCATATCCTTGGTCAACCAAGCAACGTATCCTCTCTGATCAAGGTCACTTGTGTAATGAAGATGGAGCGGATGCTATGATTCGTACCATCGGTAATAAAACTAAAAAAATCTACTTGGGTCACCTTTCCAAAGAAAATAATATCAAGGAGTTGGCTCACATGACGATGGAAAATCAGTTGGCACGTGCTGACTTTGGTGTTGGAACTGACTTTAAAGTTTATGATACCTCACCAGACACAGCGATTCCGCTGACAGACATTTAAAAATAGCAGAAGAGCTGCACTAATGCGTTTAGTGCAGCTTTTTAAAAGGAATGTATTTATGAAAGTAATTTATCTCTCGTTAGGGTTTGTCTCGCTCGGTTTGGGAATTCTTGGGATTCCTCTTCCTATCTTACCCACAACACCTTTTCTACTTTTAGCCATTGCTTGCTTTGCTAGAAGTTCCAAACGTTTTGAGAAATGGTTATATCAGACTAAGTTGTATCAAAGTTATGTAGCCGATTTTCGAGAAACCAAATCAATTGCCAAAGAACGAAAGAAAAAGATTATCATCCAAATCTATGTTTTGATGGGGATTTCAATCTTTTTTGCACCTATCCTTTGGGTGAAAATCGGACTCTTTTGCCTGACGGTCTTCATCACTTATTATCTCTTTAAGGTTATTCCTGATAAAGACTAAGCTATCATCAAAAAATGAGACTTCCAAGATGGAGTCTCATTTTATATATTATTAATGTTTGCTACGTAATTTCTTACGGAGTTTATAGGCAAAATTGGCTGGTCCGTAAAGAGGGCTAACTGGAAGGTTGAATTCTCCAATGAATTGTTCAATACGTGGGTTAAATTTGGACTTGAAATTATACAAGCCACCATCTAGTGAATTTTCTATTCCTCCCATGTTTTGCCACTCAGCACCACGCTCGAAAGCGTGATTAGCTGTTTCATACCATGTCAGGATAGCTGGTTGATAACGACGGTAGTCTTCATCCATTCCTGCATAGATATTCTCAGACGTCTTTCCAAATTCAAGAACGAGTGTACCAGAGAGTGGGACCGTCTTATTCCCAGCATCAACTTTTTCTTGAAGAAAGTCAATCTCTTCTTTAAGTCTTTTGTGCTCTTGCTTATTATTCTCGATTTTTCCTGGTTTAGTTTTTTCAGTGAACTTGGCTGCATCAGCAATGTTCTTTTCGAGTTGTTTGTTGAGGTCTTTGAGACGGGCTGGTAAATCAAGAGTTGAGAGTGTAATGTAAGAAGATTCTGGGTAGGTAGTCAACAACTTTTCATAATAATCAATGCCACGAAGGTGGATGTTCTTACGGGCCTCTGTCTTCTTCATCAAAGATGCGAATTGTTCAAGAAGCTCAGTGCCACCAAATTGGACTGAAATCCCCTTGTTTCGAGCAGTACGAACAGCCTGCTTGGTACTCTTAGAGAGTTGTTCCTCAGTGAAATCTTCCTTATGGATATTAGCCTGGAAACGAGGTTGGATATTTTCAGCCATATCTTCAGTGAGGCCTGTCCATTCAATACCAAGAGCTTGGATGTCTTTGGCAATTGCCATAGTCTCTTTACGGATTTCAGCTTCTTGTGAAATCAAGTTTTTAGTAACAAAGAGGCTAGGGTCAAATTTCACAAAGAGGGCACGCTTTGTTTTGGCATATTTTTTAAGCGAAGCCATAACAAAGGCGAGCAACTCTTTATCTTGATAGTCCATAATAGGTCCACGAGGGATATAAATCATAGAAAAGCCAAGAGGAAGTGGCTGAATAAGGACACTAGCGACAGCAACGAGATTACCATCTTGATAGAAACCTAGGCGGTCATTTCCCCAACTATCCTTGATTTTAGCCCATGAACTACTCTGTAATAAATTCGTTTGAGGACTATCTATAACAAAGCGGTCATGCTCAGAAGTACTGAGTCCAGTTTTATAGGTATACATATTATTCTAGAACCCACTTTCTAATAGCATAAGCGACACCAGATTCATCATTTGATTTTGTGATGTGTTTCGCAATTTTCTTCATTTCTGGATTACCATTTTCCATAACAACAGGAGAGCCAACGACTTCAAGCATAGCACGGTCATTTTCTTCATCACCGATAGCCATTGTTTCTTCTTTAGAAAGACCGAGTTTCTCAGCAAGATGGGTTACAGCAATTCCTTTGTTGGCTGTTTTCTTGAGAATTTCTAGGTAAAATGGTGTTGATTTTACAATAGTAAAGCGGTCATAAAATTCCTGTGGAAGTTTGGCAATAGCTGCATCAAGAATTTCAGGTTCATCGATATACATGGCCTTAACGAATTCCTTGTCAGCCACCTCTTCAGGTGTACGATAGTAAATCGGCATATGAACAAGTGTAGACTCATGAACCGTGTAGCGGCCAATGTTGCGATTACTTGTGTAGATACCATCTTTAGTAATAGCGTGAGAATGAACACCAAGCTTGTTAGCCAAAACCTCAATGTCAAGGTAGTCTTCGTATGAGAGTGTCTCACGAATTAATTCATTACCAGTAGAAGTTTCTTGGACAAGCCCACCATTGAAGGTGATAACATAATCTCCGTCTTGGTTGAGGTTAAGTTCTTCAAGAAGAGGAAGCACCCCAGGAATAGGACGACCAGTCGCGATAACAACCTTTACACCAGCAGCCTTGGCATCTTGAATGGCTTGAAAGACTTCCGGTGTAACTTGACGTTGGCTATTTAAAAGCGTTCCATCAATATCAACTGCAATAAGTTTAATAGACATAATAATTACCTGTTTCGTTTAGTTAGTTTCCCTTCTATTTTACTAAAATTTAGGCGCTTTGTCATAGTTCTTCCTGAGAAAAGTATTATTGCCTCTTTAAAGAAGTCGTTTAGGTAAAAATTGCCCAAATGCTTTTTAATTGGTAAAATAAGGTCAGACTAATAAAGGAGAGACAAGAGTGATTCGAGCAACCAACCAATTGACAGAAAAAGAACGAAAGGCAGCAAAAGCATTGATTGCTAGCTGTCAAGCCTATGACCAAACCTTTCGAGAACCTTATCTCTCCAATATGCTTAATTTTGATCCCAATATGCCGGCCTTTTTCCTCCATTATCAAGAGGGAGAGTTGCTTGGTTTATTAACGGTTTATGCGGATGACCATGATGTGGAAGTGGCGATTTTAGTTGCCCCAGATTATCGCCACAAAGGCATTGCGAGGAGTTTGTTTGACAAATTTCAGAAGGAAACGTCAGCTTACCCTATTCGCTCAGTGACCTTTCAGACAGAGCGTGTTTTTCTAGATTGTCATCCTGATCTGGCAAGTCATTGGGGGGTGGTTGAGGATGAAGAGACCGAAACCTGGCTAGGACGAGATAAAACACCATATGCTCTGGATTCTCGTTCAGATGTCAAGGTGCTCTTAGCTGAACCTTCTTACCTAGATGAAATTGCCCAACTCCATCACCAGGCCTTTTCTGATCCAGAGGAAACGCTCGATGTGAGTCGCAGATACATTACAGAGGCCTTGAAGGATTCCGATGGCCTACTTTACATCCTCCTCAAAGAAGCTCAGGTCATTGGAGTGTGTACGGTCGATTTATCTGGGAATAGCAACTACCTCTATGGACTTGCGATTGCTGAAGCTTATCGTGGACAGGGCTATGGCAGCTATCTGGCAAAATCAGTCGTCAATCAACTCATTGCGCATAACGACAAGCCCTTTCAAATTGCAGTAGAAGATAGCAATATTGGAGCCAAACGTTTGTATGAAAATATCGGCTTTGTTAAACAGACCCAGGTGGTTTACTTGAAATAGAAATGGTAGACGCAATACTGATACTCTCTTTTAGTATAGAGTTGCTATTATCTTAAGTAGAAAAATAGTTTTAGAATAGAAGGAATACTTAATGGAAATTAAAATTAAAAACAAAATAAAAGTAGGAGATCAAACGGAGATTATCGAAGAAATCCACGCTTGTGAGGTTATGGAAAAAGGAGACTTTACTTATCTTGTTCACCATAATTCCGAGAAAGAAAAAGTGGTTATTAAGTTGAATCAGGAAGAGCTGGTGATGACACGCTTTTCTAATCCTAAATCAATTATGCGTTTTTCGGCTAAGGTCCCTGCCTTGGTCCACATACCGACACCACTTGGTACCCAGCATTTTCTGACAGATACTAGTCTATTCGCCCATGACCTAAATGGACAGACAGTTGATATTCATTATCAATTGAAACATCCAGAAACAGAAGACGTTTTTGCTGATTATGAATTAGAGGTTTCTTGGTTTTAATTTTTGAAAAAAATAGAATCATTTCGCTTGAATAAAGAATAATTTATGATAAAATGTAAAGTACAAATAAGGGAGTAGCAGGCGACTGTAATCATGAGATTTGATTAACAGTTGCGATTATGTCGTCATTACGAAATTTTACATTTCCGGCATATTCTTAAACAGCGAGACTTGTTTTTAATTAAACAAGTCTCTTTTTGTATAATTTTTTATATAAAAAGAGTCTTGTTAGCCATTTTTCCCTATAGAGAAGGAGGAGATTATTTTGTCGAAAGAACAAAGTAAAGCCTTGTTTTATACACAAGGAGAGGAAGAAGTCCTAAAAAGCTTGGACACTTCCATTGATGGTTTGTCTACTGCACAAGCCAAGGAACGATTGGATGCCTATGGCTATAACGAGTTGGATGAAGGTGAAAAACGCAGCCTCTTGTCAAAATTCATCGATCAGTTTAAAGATTTGATGATTATCATCTTGCTTGTCGCAGCCGCCCTTTCTGTTATTACAGAAGGTATGCATGGTCTGACCGATGCCTGCATTATTTTAGCCGTTGTTGTTTTGAATGCAGCTTTTGGTGTTTATCAAGAAGGACAAGCAGAAGCGGCTATTGAAGCTCTTAAAAACATGTCAAGCCCTCTGGCTCGTGTGCGTCGTGATGGCAATGTGGTTGAAATTGATTCACGCGAGTTGGTTCCTGGAGATATCGTCTTGCTTGAAGCTGGTGATGTTGTTCCAGCTGATATGCGTTTGCTCGAAGCTGCCTCACTTAAGATTGAAGAAGCAGCCCTTACCGGTGAATCCGTTCCGGTTGAAAAGGATGTTACCGAGACGGTTGAAGCAGAAGCCGGAATTGGTGACCGTGTGAATATGGGTTACCAAAACTCTAACGTTACTTACGGTCGTGGTACAGGGGTTGTAACTAATACTGGTATGTATACTGAGGTCGGTAAAATTGCTGATATGCTAGCTAATGCGGACGAATCACAAACGCCGTTGAAGCAAAGCTTGGAGCAACTGTCTAAGACTTTGACTTATCTTATTATTGCTATTGCCTTAGTGACATTCTTGGTTAGTGTCTTCATTCGTGGTGAACAGCCCCTCGAAGGCTTGATGGTTGCCGTTGCTCTAGCCGTTGCCGCGATTCCTGAAGGTTTGCCTGCTATTGTAACGATTCTCTTGTCACTTGGAACAACGACTCTTGCCAAACGTAATTCGATTGTTCGTAAATTGCCAGCTGTTGAGACTCTTGGTTCAACTGAGATTATCGCATCAGATAAGACTGGTACCTTAACCATGAACCAAATGACTGTTGAAAAAGTCTATACAAACGGTCAATTGCAAAGCGCTGCTACAGAACTTAGTGCTGACAATACAACCCTTCGTATTATGAACTTTGCCAATGATACCAAGGTGGACCCAGATGGTAAGCTAATTGGGGATCCAACGGAAACAGCCCTTGTTCAATTTGGTTTGGACCACAACTTTGATGTTCGTGACGTCTTGAAATCAGAGCCTCGTGTGGCAGAGTTGCCATTTGACTCTGACCGTAAACTCATGTCTACTATCCATAAGGAAGCGGATGGTACATACTTTGTAGCCGTCAAGGGTGCGCCTGACCAATTGCTCAAACGTGTGACTCGTATTGAAATCAATGGTGAGGTTCGTCCTATCACGGATGAAGATAAACAAGCTATCCTTGCGACTAATAAGGACTTGGCAAAACAAGCTCTTCGTGTCTTGATGATGGCTTATAAGACAACGAATGATATTCCTACCTTGGAATCTGAGGTTGTTGAGTCTGATTTGATTTTCTCAGGCTTGGTAGGTATGATTGACCCAGAACGTCCAGAAGCAGCAGAGGCTGTCCGTGTCGCTAAAGAAGCGGGAATCCGTCCAATTATGATTACAGGTGACCACCAAGATACGGCAGAAGCCATTGCCAAGCGTCTCGGTATCATCGATCCAAATGATACGGAAGATCATGTCTTTACTGGTGCTGAGCTTAATGAGCTTTCTGATGAAGAATTCCAGAAAGTCTTCAAACAGTACTCTGTCTATGCGCGTGTTTCTCCTGAACACAAGGTTCGTATCGTCAAGGCTTGGCAAAATGATGGCAAGGTTGTTGCTATGACAGGTGACGGGGTTAATGATGCACCATCACTTAAAACAGCTGATATTGGTATCGGTATGGGAATCACAGGTACAGAGGTTTCTAAGGGAGCTTCTGATATGGTCCTTGCCGATGATAACTTTGCGACAATTATTGTTGCTGTAGAAGAAGGGCGTAAGGTCTTCTCAAATATTCAAAAATCAATCCAGTACCTCTTGTCAGCCAACATGGCCGAAGTCTTTATTATCTTCTTTGCCACACTGTTTGGTTGGGATGTGCTTCAACCAGTACATCTTCTCTGGATTAATTTGGTAACAGATACCCTTCCAGCCATCGCTCTTGGTGTTGAGCCAGCAGAACCAGGTATTATGACTCATAAACCTCGTGGACGTCAATCGAACTTCTTTGATGGAGGTGTCTTCGGTGCTATCATGTATCAAGGTGTTTTCCAAACCATCCTCGTTCTTGCAGTATATGGTTGGGGCCTTGTCTTCCCAGAGCATCATACACAAGCAGAAATTCATGCGGATGCCCTTACAATGGCTTTTGCAACACTTGGATTAATTCAGTTGCTCCATGCCTTTAACGTTAAATCTGTGTATCAATCAGTCTTTAAAGTTGGCCTCTTTAGAAACAAGACTTTCAACTGGGCAATTCCAGTAGCCTTCGTTCTTTTGATGGCAACTATCGTAGTTCCTGGATTTAATAACCTCTTCCATGTGTCACACCTTAGTATGACACAATGGCTTGCAGTTATTGTAGGTTCCTTCTTGATTGTGGTATTGGTTGAATTAGTCAAAGCTATTCAACGTGCCCTTGGTAAGGATAAGGACGCTATTTAAGACATAAAGTCAGAGATAATGGTCTCTGGCTTTTTCTTATCATATCTTGAATTCAGGAGGAGTCTTGTTTATAATTGAAGAGAAATGATCACAAGTTAAGGAGAAGGCCATGAACGAGACTATTAAGACACAACTCAATCACCGTAGCATCCGTCAATTTAAACCTCTAGCTTTGACACGAGAAGAAGTTAACCTTTTGGTTGATGTTGCCAGACATACAGCAACGAGTAATTTTAGACAGTCCTATTCGATTATCAGTATTACTGATGAAACATTGAAGGAAGAAATTGCAGAGATTGCTAACCAACCCTATATTCCAAATGCTGGGCATCTTTTTGTATTTGTTGTGGACCAAAGACGTAACACACTGATTGCAGAGGCTAAAGGTGCTGAAGCCTTGGTCCAAGGTAGTCCCGAACGCTTTATCTCGGCCTTCTCGGATGCTATGATAGCTGCTCAAAATATGGTAGTAGCTGCTGAGAGTTTAGGTATGGGAACAGTTTACCTTGGCAGTATCTTGAATGATAACGCTAAACTTTCAGAGCTTCTCAAACTTCCAAAGTATGTCTATCCAGCAGTAGGATTAGCAGTTGGTTGGCCAGATCAAGAACCGCAGCTTAAACCTCGTTTACCCCGTCACGTCATCCATATGGAAAATTATTATCGAGACTTAGAACATCCCTTAGATGAGCTAAAAGATTACGACGCTGAAGTTCATGAGTATTATGACCTTCGTGATCTCAATAACAGAGTTGATGAATTTACAACACAGATTGCAAAGACAATGGATCAATCCGTTGCCAATCGTGCGAATACCTTGAAGGACCTTCAAAAGCAGGGATTTTTCACCGACTAAAAAACGACTCCTAAAGAGTCGTTCTACAAATCAAATAGTGTCATGGATGAAAGGAACTCATTTGCCAGTTCCTTTTTTTCATATTCTAAAAACTCCGACCGTTTCTTGACCAGGTTGTAACGTTTGGAGAGGTTCCATGTTCCAGTAGGATTGAGTTTGGGGTGATTGGAAACAAAGTCAATGGTTAAATCCCATTCTCGTCGGTATCCAAGAGGACGCGAGTGATAGGTTACACCATCAATAGTTACCGTCCCATAACTGCGGTGGGCATGACCAAAAACAACATCTTTAACGCCATGCTTGGCGAAAATATGGTGGAATTTTTCCGAGCCTAAGTAGGCATTAAAAGGTGCAAAACGTTGATGCGTCATGGTAAAGCGGCTGTGAGGAACAAAATGCATGGCAACTATAAGGTTACTAGTGTCTAACTCACTTAAGGCATTATCTAGCCTTTTAAGACTAGTTTGACAGATATCCGGATCAGTCCCCAATCGTTTAAGTCGTCGGTCGAACCAAAGTTGTTTCTTACGTTTAAGAATCTTATCTAACGTCTCATCTGAATAGGAATAATCATACCACCCGTGAAAAGCCAATAATGTCTTACTACTTAAATTTATCACCTGAAAATCAAGATTATCAATAAGGTTATCTTCTAAATCAAGCATATCATGATTGCCTAAATTATAGGTGACCTTGACCTCCTTAGACAGTTTTCGTAGAAAAGGTTTTGTGTCGATAAAATAATGGTTAGAAATATCACCAGCGATATGGAGATGGCTAACCTCTTGATTTTTTAGGCACTTTATAAGAGTATCAATTTCATATGTTTCAAAGTGATTAATATCAATATGTAAATCACTCATTACTGCAAGTCTCGTCATAGAAACATTGTAACAAAAAGGTTAAGGCTTGTCTGTAAATGAAGATGGTGGAAAATACTTGCCCTTAGACTACAATTTCATTATGATAATAATATGGATATCAAATTAGAAATTCAAAAGATGGCCAAGGAGATTGGCATTTCAAAAATTGGTTTTACTACCGCCGATGATTTCGCCTATCTGGAAAAATCCCTTCGACTTGGTGTCGAAGAAGGGCGAACAACAGGCTTTGAACATAAAAATATTGAAGAGCGTATTTATCCTAAGTTGACCTTGGAATCAGCTAAAACCATCATTTCCATTGCAGTTGCCTATCCGCATAAGCTGCCACAACAACCTCAAAAAACAGAATATAAGCGTGGCAAAATCACTCCAAATTCATGGGGTCTAGATTATCACTATGTTTTGCAGGACAAACTAAAACGCCTTGCAGAAGGCATTGAAAAACTGACGGAAAACTTCGAATATAAAGGTATGGTGGATACTGGAGCCTTGGTCGATACAGCAGTGGCCAAGCGAGCTGGTATTGGCTTTATCGGAAAGAATGGACTAGTTATTTCGAAAGAATACGGGTCCTACATGTATCTTGGTGAGCTTATCACTAATCTAGAGATTGAACCAGACCAAGAAGTTGATTATGGTTGTGGGGATTGCCGTCGTTGTTTGGATGCCTGTCCGACATCTTGTCTCATTGGCGATGGGACTATGAATGCTCGTCGTTGCCTATCCTTTCAAACACAGGATAAAGGCATGATGGATATGGAGTTTCGAAAGAAGATAAAGACTGTTATCTATGGTTGTGACATTTGTCAGATTTCCTGTCCATATAACAGAGGTATCGATAATCCACTGGCTTCGGACATTGATCCTGAGCTTGCCATGCCCGAATTACTTCCTTTTCTTGAGCTGACCAACAAATCCTTCAAGGAGAAATTTGGGATGATTGCCGGTTCATGGCGCGGGAAGAATATTCTTCAACGTAATGCTATTATTGCCTTGGCTAACCTACATGATCGCAATGCTATTGTCAAACTGATGGAGATAATTGATAAGAATAATAATCCCATCCATACGGCGACTGCCATTTGGGCTCTCGGTGAGATTGTTAAGAAACCCGATGAGGCTATGTTAGATTACATGAGGGAACTGTCACCTAAGGATGAAGAATCCCAAGCGGAGTGGGAGCTTGTGTGTGCAAAATGGCAAATTTAAGTGATTTATGCTAGAATTAAGCATAATACTATAAAATGGAGGAAACCTATCCATGGAAGTGGCAGAAATTCGCCAAAAAATCTCTGAAAATCAAGAGAAGCTCGTGAGCTTCGGGAGGTCTCTTTGACTTAGATCGTTTGGAAGAGGACATTGCGCTCCTCGAAAACCGAATGACTGAGCCAGATTTTTGGAATGATAATATTGCAGCTCAAAAGACCTCACAAGAGTTAAATGAGCTAAAAATGAAATACGAAACTTTCAACAATATGCAAGAACTCTCTGACGAGACAGAGCTTTATTTAGAAATGTTGGAAGAAGATGATAGTGTTCAAGAAGAGCTTGAAGAAACACTCGAAAAGCTTGATAGGATTATGACAAGTTACGAGATGACACTGCTCTTGTCTGAACCATATGACCATAACAATGCCATTCTGGAAATTCACCCAGGCTCTGGTGGGACAGAAGCTCAAGACTGGGCTGATATGTTGCTCCGTATGTACCAACGTTATGGAAATGCCAAAGGTTTCAAGGTCGAAACTTTGGATTATCAGGCGGGTGATGAGGCTGGAATCAAATCTGTAACCCTTGCTTTTGAAGGACCTAATGCTTATGGTTTCCTCAAGTCAGAAATGGGTGTCCACCGTTTGGTTCGTATTTCACCATTTGACTCTGCCAAACGTCGTCATACTTCATTCACGTCCGTTGAAGTCATGCCTGAATTGGATGATACCATTGAAGTTGAGATTCGTGATGATGATATCAAGATGGATACATTTCGTTCAGGTGGTGCTGGTGGTCAGAACGTCAACAAGGTTTCTACAGGTGTGCGTTTGACCCACATTCCAACAGGTATTGTTGTAGCTTCAACGGTTGATCGTACACAATACGGGAACCGTGACCGTGCGATGAAGATGCTTCAAGCTAAGCTCTATCAAATGGAGCAAGAAAAGAAAGCAGAAGAAGTGAATGCTTTGAAAGGTGATAAGAAAGAAATCACTTGGGGAAGTCAAATTCGCTCATACGTTTTCACGCCATATACCATGGTTAAAGATCACCGTACAGGTTATGAAGTTGCCCAGGTTGATAAGGTAATGGATGGGGATATTGAAGGCTTCATCGATGCCTACCTCAAGTGGCGTATGGAAGAATAGTAACAATATACTATTTTTAAGTATTTAGATACTCTATCTCAATGAAAGGAAGGCTTCAGCTATTTTAGTAGTTGAATACTGATATTATGGCTCTTATTGAATTAAAAGATGTTACTAAGAAGTATGATAAGTCAACAACAGCCCTTAGACACATTGATTTGTCTGTTAACTCTGGGGAGTTTGTTTACTTAGTCGGCCCTTCTGGTGCTGGTAAATCAAGCTTAATTCGCTTGTTCTACCAAGAAGAAAAATTAACGAGTGGTTCTATGAAGGTTGGAGAGTTTGATTTAACTCGACTTCGTAAGAAAGATGTTCCACTCTTGAGACGTTCTATTGGAGTTGTTTTCCAGGATTATAAACTCCTTCCAAAGAAAACAGCTTTTGAAAACGTTGCCTATGCCATGGAAGTTATTGGTGAGAAACCTCGTCATATCAAGAAACGGGTGACAGAGGTTCTCGAGTTAGTTGGTCTTAAACACAAGATGCGTTCATTCCCAAATCAATTGTCTGGTGGTGAGCAACAACGTGTCGCTATTGCGCGTGCTATCGTCAATAATCCAAAAGTTTTGATTGCGGATGAACCAACAGGGAACTTGGACCCAGAGATTTCATGGGAAATTATGCAAGTCCTTGAACGTATTAACTTGCAAGGGACTACCATTATAATGGCAACCCATAACTCAACTATCGTTAATAACCTTCGTCATCGTGTCGTAGCGATTGAAGAAGGACGTATTGTTCGTGATGAAGAGGAAGGAGAGTACGGTTACCATGATTAGACGCTTTTTCCGCCATTTAGGAGAATCGATTAAGAATCTCAAACGTAATTTGTTGTCGACACTTACTGCAGTATTTTCGGTAATGATTGTTCTTTCACTTTTAGGTGTCTTTGGATCTGTTATCTTAAATACACAGAAATTGGCTTCAGATATTGAAAAGAATATTCAGGTCAATGTCTACTTGGATCCAGATTCATCAGATGCCTCGAAAACAGTCAAGGAACTTTCTGGACAGATTGTTGCTAATAAAGACTACCATAAGATTTATGATTCTTTGACCAAAATCAAAGGTGTAGATAAGGTTACTTTCTCTAGTAAAGAAGAACAAAAGAAACAACTGATTGAAACAATGGGTTCAAGTTTCGAGACAGCTACTGGAGATGCCAACCCTCTTTCAGATGTTTACATCGTCCAAACGAAATCACCAGATGATGTCAGTCGAGTTGCCAAGGAAGCAAAAGCCATTCAGGGTGTTGATAATGCTAACTTTGGTGGCTCAGATACTGAAATTCTGATGTCCACTATGAAACGTGTTCAATTTTGGGGAATCATTGCCACAGCACTCTTAACTATTGTGGCTGTCCTATTGATTTCAAATACCATCCGTATTACCATTATGTCACGTGCGACTGAAATTCAAATCATGCGTTTGGTAGGTGCTAAGAATTCATATATTCGTCGTCCCTACTTGATGGAAGGTGCTTGGATTGGAGCACTTGGTGCCATCATTCCTTCTGGGCTCATTTATCTTTTGTATCACATGGTTTACTCATCTTTGAATCCAGATTTTGTCAAAGGTGGTATTTCGTTGTATGATCCAGAGTGGTTTGTCTATGCGGTTATCGGAACCCTTTTCGCAGTCGGTATTATTATCGGTTCGATTGGGTCACGTATGGCAATGCGCCGTTATTTGAAATACTAAGAGATTAAAGGAGAACTATTTTGGTTCTCTTTTTGTTTGTCCGGAGATTCAGAAAAGCAGATTTTCAACTATATCTCAAAATCGTCTGCTCAAAGCCCAAATCCAATCCCATATTTGGTATAATATTTAAAAAACATTGGAAAAGAGATGCATTATGACAAAGTTAGCTACCATTTGTTATATTGACAATGGAAAGGAGCTTTTGCTCCTACATCGTAATAAAAAGCCTAATGATGTTCATGAAGGAAAGTGGATTTCTGTCGGGGGAAAACTAGAAGCTGGGGAGACACCAGATGAATGTGCTCGTCGTGAAATTCTCGAGGAAACACATTTTACAGTGACTGAGATGGATTTTAAAGGTATGATTACCTTTCCAGAATTTACCCCTGGTCATGATTGGTACACCTATGTCTTTAAGGTAACTGGTTTTGAAGGAGAACTCATCTCAGATGAGGAGTCTCGTGAAGGAACGCTTGAATGGGTACCATATGATGAGGTCTTATCTAAACCAACTTGGGAAGGTGACTATGAGATTTTTAAGTGGATACTTGAAGATCGACCATTCTTCTCTGCAAAATTTAGCTACGATCGTAACCAGAACTTGGTAGATAAAACTGTAACATTTTATGATAAATAGGGAGGAACTATGAAGCGTAAAAAAACAGAAAATTTTTCAGAAACATGGTTTTTTAAGTGGATATTGAATAATCAGGCTGTCGTAGCTTTTTTCATCTTACTTTTGATTGGTTTGACGGTTTTGATTTTTACCAAGATTAGTCCCATTTTTTCACCCGTCATCCAGTTTATGACCATTATTATGTTGCCATTGGTTATTTCCATGCTCCTTTATTATTTAATAAAACCTTTGGTACTACTTGTAGAAAGAACTGGACTAAACCGAACCATGTCAATCTTGGTCATTTACGCAATTCTTGGCTTGCTCTTGGTTTGGGGGATTTCAACAGCTATTCCAAGCTTACAAAATCAAATTTTGATCTTGATACGAAATGCACCATCATATATTGCACGTGCCAATAGTGAAACAGAACGTTGGATTAATCTCCCTATTCTTTCTAACTTCCATGGTGATTTAGAGTCCATGCTTAGTGATTTCTCAGCGAGAATGGTCAATTATGCTGAGAACTTTTCTTCATCGGCTTTGACATGGGTTGGATCTTTTGCGAGCACAGTAGCAAGGGTGACAGTAGCTATCATTTTGGCACCTTTCATTCTCTTCTACCTTTTAAGAGATAGCCAAAAGATGAAACATAGCTTTGTCTCAGCCTTACCAACTCGCTTTCGTGAAACAACTGTTCGTATGCTTTCAGATATTAATAGTCAGCTCGAAGGGTATGTTCAAGGCCAGGTTACAGTCGCTATTGTTGTTGCCATTATGTTCTGTATTATGTTTAAGATTGTAGGTCTTCGATATGGTATGACTTTTGGTATTATGGCAGGTTTTCTAAATATGGTTCCTTACCTGGGAAGCTTTCTTGCTATGGTACCAGTTATAATCATGGGACTGGTGCAAGGACCCGCTATGTTGATCAAGGTCCTCATCATTTTCTTCATTGAGCAAACTATTGAGGGACGTTTTGTTTCTCCACTCGTTTTGGGGAATAAACTAAGTATTCACCCGATTACCATTATGTTCATTCTCTTGACAGCAGGTTCTCTTTACGGTGTTTGGGGCGTCTTATTGGGGATTCCAATTTATGCCTCTGTCAAGGTTGTTGTTAGAGAGATTTTTGATTGGTACCGTTCTGTAAGTAATCTTTATCAAGATGATTTAGAAAATGAAGGACAAAAAGACGATGTTAAATAGTGAAAAAATGGTTGCCTCTATTGGAAACCAAGATTTAGACCACGCAGACAAATATTTTAAAAAAGCTTTACGAGAGGACCCTGCAGAGGTTCTTGTTGAGTTGGGCCAATACTTAGAATCTATTGGTTTCTTACCACAGGCACAGGAAATTTATGAAAAAGTTCGCTTTGATTTTCCAGAGGTTAATGTCAATCTAGCACAAATTGCTGCCGAAGATGGTGATATTGAAGAGGCTTTTCTCTATTTGGATGTCATACCTGAAGACTCTGACGACTATTTGTCTGCTTTAATTGTAAAGGCTGACCTCTACCAAATGGAGGGCTTAACTGATGTGGCACGTGATAAGTTGTTGGAGGCAAGTCAATTATCAGATGACTCATTGATTATTTTTGGTTTGGCTGAGATGGAGTTTGAACTTGGAAATTTTGAACAAGCAATTCACTACTATGCTAAATTAGATAATCGTGACCTTCTTGCGATGACTGGCGTTTCAACTTATGAACGCATTGGTAAGGCTTATGCCAGTCTTGGAAAGTTTGAAGCTGCTCGTGAATTTTTGGAAAAAGCTATTGAGATTGAGTACGATGATACCGTTGCTTTTGAGTTAGCCACTTTGCTCTATGATCAAGAAGAGTATCAAAAAGCTAATTTTTACTTTAAGCAGATAGAAACCATGTCTGCTGACTTCGAAGGTTATGAGTATATTTACGCCTTGTCGTTACATGCAGAACATAAAACTGAAGAGGCTTTACGAATGGCACAACAAGGGATTTCTAAAAATGCCTTTGATGTTCAATTACTCTTGCTAGCGTCACAGTTATCCTACGAGTTGCATGACACTCAATCTGCTGAATCTTATTTGAAGCAAGCCTTGCCATTGGCTGAGGACCAAGATGAGATTATCTTACGTTTAAGTACGCTCTATTTGGAAGAAGAACGTTACGAGGATCTAGTGGCTTTAGCCGATTATGAAGTTGATTCTGTTTTGGCTCGTTGGAACATTGCCAAGGCCTACCAAGCACTTGATGATGAAGAAGAAGCTTTTCAAATCTATCAAGATTTGGCTAAAGATTTATCTGAAAATCCTGAATTCCTCCATGATTATGCATATATTTTGCGTGAATTTGGTTACAGGGATCAGGCGCGTGCAACGGCTGAAAAATACCTTGCCTTAGTTCCAGATGATGTCAATATGCAAACATTTTTTGAGGACTATTAAGCTGTGAAACGTTTTAATCATTGGTTTTAAGAGAGGGAGAGATACATTGAGCTTGCTCACTCCCTCTTTTTTTATTTCTCTATTTATGTTATGATTTTATTAGAACCCATAAGGAGTGAGTATGGTTAAGAGAGATTTAATTCGAAATATTATCATAGCAGTTCTTGCCATTGTAGTGATTTTGTTGTTGAGAGCTTTTGTCTTCTCAACACACCGTGTGACTGAAGGTCAGGCTAATGACTATATTCATGCTGGTGACTATGTTACTTTCAATAAAAATGTTGAGCCTCAGAAAAAAGATTTTATTCTTTATACAGTTAATGGTAAAGAATACATTGGGCGTGTTATTGCTGATGAGGGTAAGAGCGTGACAGCTATGGATGATTTCCTTTATGTTAATGATAAGTCAGTTGACGAAGCCTATATTAGTAAGGGTAAATCAGCTTATTTAGCGACAGTTTCACCTGGGAATTTCTTCACTGATGATTTTTCCATTGCAACATTGACAGATAATAAACAAACTAAGATTGAAAAGGGGCAGTACCTTGTACTGAACGATAATCGTCGTAATACAGATGATAGTCGTAAGTTTGGTCTCATTGACAAAGATCAAATTAAAGGTGTTATCTCTTTCAGATTGTATCCTCTATCACGTTTTGGTTTCGTTGATGTCGATTAATATTTCAATACTACTAAAAAAGCTAGGAACTTTTGATAAGTTTCTAGCTTTTTTTGCGAATAAATTGGTGATGGTTCATATTATGACGTTATGATGCTGATAGTTTCATCGTCTTAAAATGAATCAGCAGAAATTGTAAGTAGAAAAGGAAATTAAGATGCAATTAGGATTTCATTTTGGATTTAAGAAAAGCAAAGCTTATGGACTGTGCGGTGTTATGCTAGCAATCTTATTTTTAGGCATGTCTGGTCACTCGGCTAAAGCAGATGAAATGTTATCACCAACTGACACATCTTCAACTTTGAAAGAAAGTACAGAGAATCACGAGGCGAGTTATTCTGAAGTAGGAGTACACGATAATTCAACGAGTCAAATGAATCTACAAAGTGAAAAGGTATTAGAGGAGGAGCAAACAAGTCTGGCAGATTCTTCAAAAATAGCTGTCTTAACCAATAGTTCTGTGACCACAAGCTCTTATCAAGAGGCAGATGATCTTAGCGAAATTGATCAGAATCAAAGTCAATTTCTTAGTGCCATTAAGCAAGGAGCTATGGATGGAGCCAAGGAAGGAGTTCTTCCCTCTATTACGGCAGCACAAGCTATCCTAGAAAGTGGTTGGGGAAGCTCTGAACTTGCTAAGGCTCCCAACAATAATCTTTTTGGCATTAAGGATTCAGAGGACTGGAATGGAGAAATAGTAACTGTACCTACACAGGAATATGTTAATGGTGACTATATCACCGTCAATGCAGCTTTTCGGAAATATACCTCATGGAATGATAGCGTAGTAGACCATGCAAAATTTTTCACGAGTACCGAGTGGCGAAAAAACAATTACCGAAAAGTTGTGAATGAAACAGATTATCGCATTGCGGCTCAGGAACTGAAGAATGCAGGATATGCGACAGATCCAAGTTATCCCGGAAAACTTATCCGTTTAATTGAAGCCTATAAACTTTATGAATGGGATGCAGTAAGTAATACGACCAATACTGTCTTAGAAAATGGAGGAGTAGAAAGCCAAAATCCCAAAGCCGACCTTACCATCACTGGTCTCAACAATACTACGGGTAGCTATGATCTTGTTATTTCAAACTTGATTGCGCCACGAGGTTTCAAAGAAGTTCTAGTTCCAACCTGGTCTGAAAAGAACGGTCAAGATGATATCATCTGGTACAAGGCAGCTAAGCAAGCTAATGGAGACTTTAATGTGACCGTTCATTCAAGCAACCATAAGGGTGATAGTGGTCTGTATAATTCCCATGTCTATTTGGTTGACAATGATGGTAAATACATTGGCCTAGGTGGCAAACAAGTGACACTTGATATCACTAAGACTCACGGTACCTTAACAATTGCCAATAATGATAAAAATCGTGGCACTTTTGATGTTCTTATCACCAATCTGACGAATCCAAGTGGTATTTCAGGTGTGGTAATCCCCGTCTGGTCTGAACAAAATGGTCAGGATGATCTTGTTTGGCATAATGCCACAAAACAGGATGATGGTTCTTATAAAGTAACTATTTCAGCTAGTCAGCACAAGTGGAATTCAGGCAAGTACATCGTTCATGGCTATATTGTTGATGCTTCAGGTAAGAATATCGGCTTTGGGGCAACTTCAGCTGATGTGGTGGCAACTAAGAAAATCGGTTCGGCATCAAGAGGAAACTACGATGTTTTAAATAAGATTGTCTATCTCGATGCTGGTCATGGTGGCTATGATCCAGGTGCTTCTTACTTTGGTATCTCTGAAAAGAGCTTGACCTTGGCTATCCAAAGTCGTGTGAAAGCTAAATTAGAAGCAGAAGGTTATCAAGTTGTAACCACACGTACCAGCGATACCTATGTCGACTTGACGGATCGCTCTCGTGCAGCCAATGCTTCTGAATCAGATATCTTCGTAAGCATTCACATCAATGCTTCAGGAAGTTCTGCAGCACAGGGTATTGAGACTTATTATTACCAACCTTATGCAGAATACCCATCACGTATTAATGCGACCTACCATGCCAATTCAACTCGATTGAGCATGAGTGATACCTTGGCCAATGCCATCCAGTCTAGCCTGATTAATGCGACAGGAGCACAGAATCAGGGCGTAAAACGTCAAACCTTTGCGGTCTTGCGTGAGACAACAGCGCCAGCAGTCCTTCTTGAACTAGGTTTCTTGTCAAATCCTCAAGAAGCAGCCCGTTTGAATACCTCTGCTTATCAGGAGACTTTAGCTAATGCCATCGTGGCAGGGATTAAGTCTTACTATGAAAAAGAATCTAAAGTTTAAGTTATACGTTAACCCATCATTATGATGGGTTTTTATGCTATAATTGAGGTAAATACTAAATACAACAAAAGGAGTGCTTATGGCTTACGATTTACTCTTAGAGCGTTTTTTACGTTACGTCAAAATCAATACACGTAGTGATGAAAATGCAACAAGAACGCCAACAACACAAAGCCAGGTGGATTTTGCCTTGAAGGTTTTAAAACCAGAATTAGAAGAACTGGGTTTAAGTAACATTCATTATTTGGAAAGTAATGGTTACCTAGTGGCAACCCTTCCGGCCAACGATGACAAGTTAACACGTAAGATTGGTTTCATCTCTCATATGGATACTGCTGATTTTAATGCAGAAGGAGTGTCACCACAAGTCATTGACTCTTATGATGGAGGTATCATTCCCCTTGGAAATTCAGGTTATAACCTAGACCCTGCTGATTTTCCAAATCTTAAGAATTATGTCGGTCAGACACTTATTACGACAGATGGGACCACCCTTCTTGGGGCTGATGATAAGTCAGGTATTGCTGAGATTATGACAGCCTTGGCTTATTTGAAGGCACATCCTGAAATCAAACATTGTGAGATTCGTGTAGGTTTTGGTCCTGATGAAGAAATTGGGATTGGTGCAGATAAATTTGATGTCGAAGATTTTGATGTCGATTTTGCCTACACAGTTGACGGTGGACCTTTGGGTGAATTACAGTATGAAACTTTCTCTGCAGCAGGAGCAGAACTTACCTTCCATGGACGCAATGTTCACCCTGGAACAGCAAAAGACCAAATGGTTAATGCCCTGCAGTTGGCAATTGATTTTCATAATCAGTTACCAGCAGAAGAACGCCCTGAGTTGACAGATGGCTATCAAGGTTTCAACCATCTTCAAACCATGACAGGTACTGTTGAAGAAGCAAAATCTTCTTATATCATCCGTGATTTTGAAACAGAGTCTTTTGAAAATCGTAAAGCAGTCTTCCAAAAAATTGCCGACGAAATGAATAAAGCTTATGGTCAGACACGAGTTGATTTGGTACTTAAAGATCAATACTATAATATGCGTCAGGTGATTGAAAAAGATATGACACCTGTTGAGTTAGCTAAGGGCGTTATGGAGGAATTGGATATTACGCCAGTTATTGAACCTATTCGTGGCGGAACAGATGGTTCAAAGATTTCATTTATGGGTATTCCAACGCCAAACCTTTTTGCTGGTGGCGAAAATATGCACGGTCGATATGAGTTCGTTTCCTTGCAGACAATGGAAAAAGCCGTAGATGTTATTCTTGGAATTGTCAGTAAACCTTAATTGAGCTTGCTAAATACTGATTTTATGGTAAAATTAGAAGTAATGGAGGTGCTGAGATGATTAAAATTTTCGGCAAGTATCGTTACCATTGGCAACCCGAATTATCTTGGCTGATTATCTACTGGTCTTTAGCCATCACGCCAATCTTTATTGCGGCGGCCCTTCTATTCGAGTTGTACTCGGTGCCCTCACATATTTTGATGCTCTTCACTATTTTCGTTGCCTTGTTTGGTTTAGGTTTCCATCGATACTTTATTATTGAAGATCATGGGATTCTGCGTATTGTTTCTTTCAATATTTTTAAACCACGCAAAGTGAAAATTAGTGATATTGAAAAAGTTGAAGTTATTAAAACTGGCTTGTGCCTTATTTTTAAAAATGGTAAAAAACGTCGGTTTTATATGAGAAAGTGGCCTAAGAAATATTTCTTAGATGCATTAGCCCTTCACCCTGATTTTAAAGGTGAGGTAGAGTTATTGGATCATATGACAAACTTTGATTACTTTGCCTTTTATGAGGAATCAAAAAAAGCCCTGAAGCTTAAACTTCGCAAATAAGGGCTTTAGTGGGACAAGACTTGACGGCAGTCAAAGTCTCAGGGCTATTTTCAATAATTTGATTGAGTTGGTCGCTGTCTCTGAACCTAACAATACCTTCGTCATCATAATCAAAGACGGGAGAATAGGTTTGGCACAAACCACAAGCGATACATTTTTCTGGAATTAATGATACTTTCATAGTATTATTTTAAAATAGATTTATTGTTTTTACAAGGAGAATATCATGAGTAAAAAACCATGGGAAGATAAGGTTTCTGACGAAGAGTTGGAAGAAGTAGTTGACGCTGATTTTCTAGATGATGAAGATGAGTTTGAGGATTATGAAGAAGAAGAGGATGTCACTCCTTCAGATGAAAAACGCGAAAAAGGTGGCGGATTCATTAATTCATCATTCTTGACTGTCTTGCTTGGATTATTCTTTGTTATTGTTGTATGTATTTTGTTCTTTGTTTTCTATACTTCAAATGTCGGTGGAAACAAAACTGCGGAATCTAAGGAATCATCTGGATTCTACTCATCTTCAACTAGCAAAGTTGTTAAATCTTCATCTAGCAAGAAAGACTCAAACAAAGATGAGGAAAGTGAGAAATCTACTGCAGAAAAATCTTCAAAAGAGAAATCATCTTCAACTAAAGCATCAAGCTCTTCTAAACATGTAGAAAAAGAAGATGCAACTGAGTCAGCTGAGACAGCATCATCAAGTGCTACGGCAGCAGCAGATGGTTCATCAATTGTTGTTCAATCTGGTGAAGGTGCTGGTTCAATTGCCGCACGTGCAGGTATCTCTGTAGATGAGTTGGAACGTCTTAACCCTGATCACATGACAAGTGGTTACTGGTATGCTAACCCAGGTGATGTCGTTAACGTTCAATAATTTTAAAAGCAAAGGAACATCATGAAAGATATTAGAATTGCTATTGATGGTCCTGCGTCAAGTGGAAAAAGTACAGTAGCCAAGATTATTGCAAAAAATCTTGGCTATACTTATCTTGACACAGGTGCTATGTACCGATCTGCAACTTATTTGGCCTTGCAGAATGGTTTGACTGAGGAAAATGTACCAGAAATTTTGGAGCAACTATCTCAACATCCGATTTCATTCGGAAAAGCAGCAGATGGTAGTCAGCAAGTTTATGTTGGTGATGTTGATATTACACACCCCATTCGTGATAACCAAGTCACCAATAATGTTTCTTGGGTAGCAGCCATTCCTGAAGTGCGCCAAGAACTGGTTGCGCAACAACAACGTATTGCTCAAGATGGGGCTATTATTATGGATGGACGTGATATTGGGACTGTGGTTTTGCCTGATGCAGAACTTAAGATTTTCTTGATTGCTTCAGTTGATGAACGTGCGGAACGCCGTTATAAGGAAAATATCGAAAAAGGTATTCCTGTTGACCTTGAGACTTTGAAGAAAGAAATTGCTGAACGTGACTATAAAGATAGTCATCGTAAGGTTTCACCTCTTAAACCAGCGGAAGATGCCATCACTTTTGACACTACAGGTGTATCTATTGATGGTGTTGTGGAATTTATTCAAGAAAAAGCAAAAAAAATTATTGACAAAGGATGACTCACTTGTTATACTATTAACAATGAGAAAAGCAGAAGTGAGAACTTCTCGCCTTGCGACTTAGGTTGTCTGGCCCAACATGTCAAATCCCAATAGGGATATTATGTGTGCGGGCTTGTATATCAAGTCCGCTTTGTTTTTCTCTAAAAAAATAAAGAGGTGAAGATCATAGCTAAGAAAGATCTATTCATTAACGATGAAATTCGCGTTCGCGAAGTTCGTCTTGTTGGTCTTGATGGTGAACAATTGGGAATTAAACCATTGTCAGAAGCGCAAGCTATTGCAGATGATGCAAATGTTGACTTGGTTCTCATCCAACCACAAGCTACGCCACCTGTTGCGAAGATTATGGACTATGGTAAGTTCAAATTTGAGTATCAAAAGAAACAAAAAGAACAACGTAAGAAACAAAGCGTTGTTACCGTTAAGGAAGTTCGTTTGAGTCCAGTTATTGATAAAGGTGACTTTGAAACTAAACTTCGTAACGGCCGTAAGTTCCTTGAAAAAGGAAACAAGGTTAAAGTTTCTATCCGATTCAAAGGTCGTATGATTACTCACAAAGAAATCGGAGCTAAGGTCTTGGCGGAATTTGCTGAAAAAACGCAAGATATTGCGATTATTGAGCAAAGAGCGAAGATGGATGGACGTCAAATGTTCATGCAACTTGCACCAATTCCTGACAAAAAATAATTGTCAAACTAACACTATTTTAAGAGGAGAATTTTAAAATGCCAAAACAAAAAACACACCGCGCATCAGCTAAACGTTTCAAACGTACAGGTTCAGGTGGATTGAAACGCTTCCGTGCCTTCACATCTCACCGTTTCCACGGTAAAACTAAAAAACAACGTCGTCACCTTCGTAAAGCGTCAATGGTACATTCAGGTGACTTTAAACGTATCAAATCAATGCTTTCACAAATGCGTTAATCCGCTACAAGCATTACAAATTAACTAAACTAGAATTAATTCGGAGGAATATATAAATGGCTCGTGTTAAAGGTGGCGTTGTATCACGCAAACGTCGTAAACGTGTATTGAAACTTGCTAAAGGTTACTATGGTGCAAAACACATCTTGTTCCGTACTGCAAAAGAACAAGTAATGAACTCTTACTACTATGCATACCGTGACCGTCGTCAAAAGAAACGTGATTTCCGTAAACTTTGGATCACACGTATCAATGCGGCAGCTCGTTTGAACGGTTTGTCATACTCACAATTGATGCACGGTTTGAAATTGGCTGAAATCGAAGTTAACCGTAAAATGCTTGCTGATTTGGCAGTTAACGATGCAGCAGCTTTCACAGCTCTTGCAGATGCAGCTAAAGCAAAACTTGGTAAATAAGAATTAAGATGGGTTTTACCCATCTTTTTTTATGGAGGTAATTATGATTCGTTTAGCAAGAGCAGAAGATATTCAAAGATTACAGGAGTTATTGGGGCAGATTCTTCTAGTTCATCATCACGCACGTCCTGATGTTTTTAAGTCAGAAGGCAGTAAATTTACAGATGCAGAGTTAGAAGCAGTAATTAATGACTCAAAAAAACCTGTGTTTGTGTACGAGGATGACGAAGGGCGTATCTTGGGCCATCTTTTCTTAATGATTAAAGAAGAAACTGAAAATGATGGTCCACAAAAGGCTGTTAAGACTCTTTTTATTGATGATTTATGTGTTGATAAGGAAGCTCGAGGTCAAAAATTAGGAGAAAAGCTTTACCAATTTGCCTTGGACTATGCTAAGGAGCTAGGTTGTTATAATCTGACACTTCACGTATGGAATGATAATGCAGGTGCTCTACGTTTTTACGAACGTTTAGGTATGAAACCGAGATATACAGAAATGGAAACTATCCTAAAATAATACGTTTTCATGAGAGAAATTTAACTTACGAGGAGAAAATATTTTTGATATGCTAAAATAGAACTTTTAGAAATGGAGAATTTTAATGCCTCGTAATTTTAAAGAAGCTTTGCTTTTTACATTTTTGATGTGTGGAATGATGGTCTGTGGGATGAGTCTCTGGAATCTTCTCATCCTTGATTGGACTGGAGTAGTTCCCTTTGCTTGGGGTCACTTTTTCCAAGGTTATCTTCCTGGATTTGTGGTTGCTTTCTTACTTGATATGCTTTTGGTGGGGCCACTAGCCAAAACAATAGCATTTGCAATTTTGCATAAAGTAAAAGCCCATGATAAACGATGGGCAAAGATTTTAGTGATTTCTGGGACCATGGCGCTACTCATGGTAACGTTTATGTCATTCTATGGATTAGTTTACAACAGTCAGTCGGTGACGCTATTATCCTATGGTCGTGCTTGGTTGACAAATGTTATCATGGCTTTACCACTTAATTTTCTAGTGGTTGGTCCAATCTCACGTTTTATCTTGGGAAAACTACAAAAACCATTGCCTGGTGAAGAAGTCGTTGAGAATTTTGACGACGATGATGAATTACCAACGATAATATAAAAAACTGGAGTTTTTTTCCAGTTTTTTTATATCAAAAGCAGCCACGGACGTGACTGCTTAATGATGATTAGTTTTTCTTCTTCATTTCACCATGTGGGTAGTAAGTTCCCTCTGGCATATCATTAATGAAAACATGAATGGCTTCTTTAGGTGCTTTGGCAACACGTGATACAACCTCAGTAACTTCGCGAGCAAGTTCGATTTTTTGTTCTTCAGTACGACCTTCAAAGAGATCAATCTTTACAAATGGCATAATGCATCTCCTTAGTTTTGATAGTCCTATTATAGCATTAATGAAGAGAATATTCTAAAGTTTATGGAAATTCTTGAAATGATATTATCGAAATGCTACAATGTGCTGATTCCTAATAGGAGGACCTAAAGTATAAAGAGCTAGATAGTCAAGAACTTAACCTCTTAGCTGATATAAATGCTATTACTTTAGATTCGACTGTTCCTGATTTAGGAATTTTTCACATTCTATTGAAGATGGTATGAAGTCTTTTGACATTCGGTAAGGGATTGCATTTTTTATTGGCTTTGTTTATAAGGGATGAAAACTCTTACTAAAAATGGTAAAATAGTGCTAACTAAAGACAGTAAGGAGTAAATTATGACAATTGATTTTCGTGCCGAAGTTGATAAGCGCAAAGATACCTTGATGGAGGACCTTTTTGGTCTTTTGCGTATTAACTCAGAACGTGATGACAGTAAGGTTGATGATAAGCACCCATTTGGTCCTGGACCAGTAAAAGCTTTGGAACATTTTCTTGCTTTAGCTGAACGTGATGGTTATAAAACTCGTAATATTGATAATTATGCTGGTGACTTTGAATTTGGTCAAGGTGACGAAGTATTGGGTATCTTTGCACACTTGGATGTGGTTCCAGCTGGGAGTGGTTGGGATACAGATCCTTATGAACCTGTAATCAAAGATGGCAAACTTTATGCTCGCGGGTCATCAGATGATAAAGGCCCAACAATGGCTTGTTACTATGCCTTGAAAATTATTAAAGAACTCGAGCTTCCAGTATCTAAGCGTGTGCGTTTCATTGTTGGTACTGATGAAGAATCTGGTTGGGGCGATATGGATTATTACTTCGCTCATAATGGGTTGAAAGATCCTGATTTTGGTTTTTCACCTGATGCAGAATTTCCAATTATCAATGGTGAAAAGGGTAATATTACAGCTTACCTCCATTTTGAAGGTCAAAATGATGGAGAATTTAGTCTAGTGTCTTTTAATGGTGGTTTGCGTGAAAATATGGTTCCTGAATCTGCAAGTGCAGATTTCACTGGACCTATCACTTTGAAAGAACTCGAGGCTAAATTAAAAGACTTTGTTGCGGAACAAGAAGTAACTGGTCAAGTGACCGAAGAAGCGGGGGCTTTCCATGTGACTATTCATGGGAAATCAGCTCATGGTATGATGCCTCAAAATGGTATTAATGGAGCAACCTACTTAGCCCTCTTCCTTAGCCAATTTGATTTCCAAGGTAATGCTAAAACGTATTTGGATTTAATTGCTGAAACACTTCATAAGGATTTCTTCGCTGAAAAGACAGGCCTTGCCTATACAGACCCTAAGATGGGTGAATTGACCATGAATGCTGGTGTATTTAACTTCGCTAAGGAATCTGAAGATAATACGATTGCTCTGAATTTCCGCTATCCTCAAGGGGTTGATACGGACGCGATTAAAGCTGATCTTGAAAAACTCAAAGGTCCTAAGGCGGTTAGTCTCTCAGAACACGGTCATGTGCCACACTATGTACCAGTTGATGATCCTATGGTAGAGACTCTTCTTTCAGTCTATGAGAAACAAACAGGGCTTAAAGGTCATGAACAAATTATTGGTGGCGGCACATTTGGACGTCTTCTCAAACGTGGTGTTGCCTATGGAGCTATGTTCCCTGGTTATGTTAACACGATGCACCAAGCAAATGAGTTTACTGAGGTTGAAGACTTGTACCGTGCTGCTGCCATTTATGCAGAAGCTATCTATGAGTTAATCAAATAAAAAAGAGAGACAGTTTTGTCTCTTTTTTGAGGAGGAAAATATGGAAACACTTGAAGAATTAACACAAGCAATTATGTCCGATGAACAAAATAAAGCTTTTACGGAACAAGGTATAAAACCCTTGTTTACCATTCCAAAAACGGCACGAATTAATATTGTAGGACAAGCTCCTGGTATTCGTGCCCAAGAGTCCGGCCTTTATTGGAATGATCCTAGCGGTGATAATCTCAGGGATTGGATGGGCGTTTCACGCGAAGAATTTTATGAATCTGGCATGTTTGCTATTGTACCAATGGATTTTTATTTCCCAGGTCATGGTAAATCAGGTGATTTACCTCCTCGCAAAGGATTTGCAGACAAGTGGCATGAGAAAGTTCTTGCTTTAGCTCCTGATATTCAATTGACGATTTTAGTAGGTAACTATTCACAGCGTTACTATTTGCATCAAAAATCATCGGCAAAATTAACGGATACAGTTAAGCATTACAAAGATTACCTTCCTGAGTTTTTCCCTCTCGTTCATCCCTCTCCACGAAATAATATTTGGCAAGCCAAAAATCCATGGTTTATGGAAGAAGTAGTTCCAGATTTGAAGGCCTTGGTCAAAAAAATCTTAAGTCAATGATTTCTGATATATGAACTTGGATTGTCATTAGGTATTGTTATCAAATTAATGAAGCAACATTTAGAACATGTCCAAATGATATAAAGATTTGAGCCCCTTGGGGCTCTTTTTGATACTTTAACAAAAAGAGTCGCAAAAATAATTAACAAAACTTTAATATAAAGCTTATATTATGCAATTTAATTCTAATTTTCAGAAGAAGTAACATATAAAATTAAGGTAGCTATCCTTTTAAACTAAAGAATCAATTAAATAATACTTACAAATTGAAAATGAGTGTAATTTTTTGGAAATATTAAGACAATTCTATTGACAGAAAGTTTAAAAGTGATAGACTTTAGGTGTTAAGAAAATTTAGAAGGAAATTTGTGATATGGGAAGAAAAGATTCACAACGTTTTTCAATCAGGAAGTATAGTTTTGGAGCTGCTTCTGTTCTTTTGGGTACAACCATTCTTGCGATGGGGGCAACTGGTGTACATGCAGATGAGGTTTCAACTTCAGCTGCTACTGATACACCACTTAGTGCTTCTGTACTAACAGATACTGCTGCCGATCCGGCAACGACTGTTGATCATTCAGAGAAACAAGTTGTTTCTGTCAAAGAAGAAGGAAATACCACTGTAACAACAAGTGTTGTTACAACTGATAGTCTTGAGGATGCTAAAACTTCTGCGGTAAAAGAAGGGGTAGAAGTCGAAGAAACTGCACCTCAAACACATACATCCCTAGAGGGTGCTATTGCTGACAATCAAGCTCAATCAAAAGAGATTAACACGGTTGTTTCGGATTATCAGAAGGCAAAAGAAAGCCACAAAAAAGATGTAGCTGAGTATGATAAAGCTAAGGCTGAGTACGATGCTAAAGTGGCCGAAAAAGCAGCAGCTGATAAAGCAAACGCTGCTTCTAAAGCACAGTATGATACTGATCAAGCTGCTTATGAAAAAGGGTTAGCTAAATACCAAGCTGATAAAAAAGCCTATGATGCAGCATTGGAAGAGTATAATACTCAAAAATTAACTTATGATTCTAAAGTAGCCGAAAAAGCAGCTGCCGATGTAGCTAATGCTAAGTCAGAAGCCGATTACAAAGTACAGTTGGCTATTTATGAAACTGCTAAGAAGAACTATGAAGCTGCTATGGCTCAGTATACCAAAGACAAGGCAAAATATGATGCTGAGAAGGAAGCTTATGATGCTAAAGTAGCTGAAAAAGTTCGTACAGAAATCGAAAACAAGGCAGCTCAAGAGCAGTATGAGAAAGATCTAGCTACTTATAATGTCGCTTACGAAAAATATCAAACCGATTTAGCTGCCTACAAGACTGCCAAAGCCGCCTACGATGCTAAAGTAGCCGAAAAAGCAGCAGCTGATGCAGCCAATGCACAAGCTAAAGCCAAGTATGACGCAGAAATGGTCACTTACGAAGCAGCTTTGTCTGAATATAAGACAAATAAGGCTTCGTATGATGCCGCTCTAGCTGAATACAATACGAAAAAAGCAGCCTATGATGCTAAAGTAGCTGAGAAAACACAAGCAGAAATTACTGATAAGGCTGCTCAAGAGCAATATGAGAATGATCTTGCTGCTTACAATGCGGCTTACGAAAAATATCAAACTGATTTAGCTGCCTACAAGACTGCTAAAGCAGCCTACGATGTCAAAGTAGCCGAAAAAGCAGCTGCTGATAAGGCAAATGCGGAAGCTAAAGCTAAGTATGATGCAGAAATGGCTGTTTATAATGCAGCTAAAGCACAATATGATAAAGATTTACAAGAATACCAAGCTAAGAAAGCGCAATACGATAAAGATAAAGCAGCCTATGATCAACTTGTTGCTATTAAAGCAGAAGAAGATGCTGCAAAAGCTAAGTATGAGGTTGAGCTTGCAAAATACAATGTAGACCTAGAGCAATACGGCAAAGATTTTGCTACCTACCAAACAAAACTTGCTGAATATCAAACAGCTTTGGCACAGTACAAAGATGCTAAAGCAGCCTATGATAAGTACATGAATGATAATGGTTTCCAAGATCTAAAAGATGTAGAAACTGTTCAAGATTTGACCTTCCAACGTGAAGGTGGAGCCATTCATACCATCAATGGCATCAGCGCTTATCTCACTCGTGATGCTCAAGCTCGTTTGAATACTAGCAATGTCCATCAGTATGATTCCAATAAATTGGAAGCCTCAGATATTGTAGCAACTAGTCCTTGGGCCAATAATGAAACTGAGTATATTCAAGTTAAGGAAGGCGACAAATTTGTTGTTACTTATGATAACTTGAATCAGTCAAGCATGCGTGAAAATACGGATATGCATCCGATCAAGCGCGTGATTTATCGCTATGAAATTTTGAGTCTTCCATCAAATGACGGTAAAGGAATTGCAGCCGTTAGCTCAGACCCAACTGTAACACTAACAGTCGGTGCTTCAACAGACCAAAATAAACCAGTTAAAGTTGCTGTAGATGTTGAATTCTATGATGGTAATGGCAATAAGTTTGATTTGACACAGCACAATGCGATTGTTGCTTTGAACTCTCTTAACCACTGGACAGGTGCTTCTTATGTAGATAGTGGGGATAAACCTCGTGCCCTTACAGTAGAAGCCAAAGATAAAGATGGTAACACTGTTCGAGGAACTTGGAATCCGTATGCAGATGGTTCATCAATGAGCATTGAAAACAATGCAGTTGTTGTTAAAAATGGAACTGTTGACTTTGGTACTGCTGATGTCACTATCTCTGCTGAAAATCCAATCAAGATTGTGGCACAAAAAGCAACGTGGAATGGTAGTGAATTTACAGTTAGTGAAGAAACCGTTGTTGACGCGACTTCAGTCAATGCTTCAGGTGCTGGGAATGGTCACTCTATCGGAACAGATGAGTTCACATTAGACGGTAAAGATGATGTTATCGGTTCTTATACGATTGATCCAACTTCAGGACGTATCATCTTTACTCCTAAGAAGAAATTTGAAAATGTAGAGCACCAAGAATCTGTAAATGTTGGAAACAATAAATACATTCCAATTCCAAATTCAAGTGTTTCTTATGATTCTGCTACAAAAGAGGTGACATCATTTAAAGATAACCAATACATTGAACATGGGTCTATCTTTAATGGTGAATCTTCAACGACTCTTGAAGGTTGGGATAATCCATCTTCTCCATACCTCTATTATGGTGGAGCAGGCTTGAAGATGGCTGATGGTCACTTGGTATTTACGGCCAATGGAGCTAATGCTGCTGGTCAACCAACAGTATATTGGTTTGCGATTAACTCAAATGTTGGTATTCCAAAAAATCCAGGTGAAGCGCCAAAAGAGCCAACAGCTCCTGAAGAACCAAAGGCTCCAACACCACCAACGATTACATTGGAAGTTCTTCCAGCGGTACCAACAGAACCAACTCCGCCAACAGCTCCTACGGCACCGACAGAACCTAACTACACTGTGGTTACAGTTGATGCAGAGGAACCAAAGGCTCCAACAGAACCAAAAGCTCCAACGCCACCAACTCCGACAGTTGTTGAAGTTCCAGCGGAACCAAGCAAACCAGAAGAACCTAAAGCGCCAACACCACCGACAGAACCTAACTACACTGTGGTTACAGTTGATGCAGAGGAACCAAAGGCTCCAACAGAACCAAAAGCTCCAACGCCACCAACTCCAGCTTTAGTTGAAGTGCCAGTGGAGCCACGTAAGATTACGGCTCCAGTAGAACCTAAGGCTCCGACTCCACCTACACCAGTAGTTGTAGAGGTACCTGGTGAGCCAACAAAACCAACGCCACCAACAGCTCCAACAGCTCCAACACCACCAACTATGGTCACAGTTAATGTTCCTAATAAACCTGTTTCACCTAAAGAACTTGTAGCTCCTAAGGTAAAATGGCATAAAAATTATCTTGTTGAGCGCGTAACACGTCCAGTATCAACGACGCCACCAACACCTCAAAAACCAAAAACTCCTGGAACACTTACAGGACCAAACGTTACACCAACTTCTTCTGTAGTTGCTAAGCAAGAAACAGAAAGAACTAATAGTGGACAATTGCCAGAAACAGGAGATTCTAACCAAAAATTAGCATCTGTAACTGGTGTAGGCTTGCTTACAATGGCACTTACAGGTCTATGGTCAGCTCGCAAACGTAAACATTAATAAGATAAAATAAAAGATTAGGTTGTTTTGTTATGCAAGACAGTCTAGTCTTTTTTAGTTACTTATTGATAGATGTTTGCCTTTTAAAATAAGTTTGAATGTTAAAACTAATAGGGGAAACGAGAGGACATGATTTATGTGAAAGAGCTATCCAAAAGCTAAATATCACAATGAAAAATAAAATGAAAGCTTATAGTTGATTGTTTTTCATAATCTTTTCAATAAAAAAACATTAAAGTGAATCATCCTGGATATTATAAAATTAAACCTTCTATTTACAACGAAAACACTATTTATTATAGGGTTTTATCTATCTAAATACTTTGATATTAAAAAGTATTTGAATTTAAGAATCTAATAGAATTTAAAGGAATGGATGTTTTTATGAGATATCTCAAATTGACAAGGTTCTTTCTTTTGTTAGAATATGAACATAACTAAATATAGAAGGACGTAATTTAAATGGGGAAAAAGGAATTACAACGTTATTCACTCAGAAAGTCTAGCCTTGGTGCAGCTTCTGTTCTTTTGGGGACTGCAGTTCTTGCAGTAGGAGCTTCAAATGCAAGCGCTGATGAAGTGGCAACATCTACAGATTCAGTAACACCAGCAGTTGAAGCAACAGATGCTGTTGAAGAAAGCACTTCTGCCGTAGCAGATTCAACTGAGAAGAAGGTTGTTAACGTTACTGAAGAAGGCAACACAACTGTTACAACGAGTGAAGTAACAAATACAAGCTTAGAAGCTGCAAAAACAGCTGCAACTAACGAAGGGGTTGAGGTTAAGGAAGAACCTGCTCAAACCAAAGAAACTGTTGAAGCAGCTGCTGCAGATAATAAAGCACAAGCAGAGAAAATCAATACAGTCGTTTCAGATTATAAAGCGGCTAAAGAACAATACAAGTCAGATAAAGCTGACTATGATAAAGCAAAAGCAAACTACGATGCCAAATTAGCTGAGAAAGCACTTGCTGATAAAACAAATGCTGAGGCTCAGGCTAAATATGATACTGAAAAAACAGCTTATGATAAAGCTTCAGAGCAATACCAAATTGCTAAGCAAGCTTATGACTCAGCCCTTTCAGAGTACAAGACTAAGAAAGTTACTTATGATGCTAAGGTAGCAGAAAAAGAAGCAGCTGATAAAGAAAATGCCTTGTCTGCAGCTAAATACCAAGCAGAATTGGCAACTTATAACCAAGCAAAAGCTGATTATGAAGCAGCTCTTGCACAGTACAATAGTGATAAGGCCAAATACAATGCTGAAAAAGCTAATTATGATAATAAAGTAGCTGAAAAAGTTGTTATTGAAAAACGTAACGCTGAAGCTGAAGCTAAATATCAAACTGAGCTAGCAGCATATAATGAAGCAAAAGCTAAATATGATGTAGAAAAAGCAGCATATGACAAGAATCTTGAACTTTATAACGCTAAGAAAACAGCTTATGAAGCAGATCTTGAAACAAAACAAGCTATTGAAAAATACAATGCAGATGCTAAAGCTAAATACGAAGCAGCCTTGGTTGTCTACAATGAGCAAAAAGCTAAATATGACCAAGAATACCTTGAGTATCAAAACAAATTAGCTGTCTACCAAACAGCGCTTAAACAATACCAAGAAGCTAAAACAGCTTACGATAAATACATGAATGATCCTGTATATCGTAACCTTAAAGATGCTGAAGTTGTTCAAGAATTGACCTTCCAACGTGAAAACGATGCAACACACAAAGTTGAAGGTGTAAGTAACTACTTGACAAAAGAAGCACAAGAGCGTCTTAACACAAGTAATGTTTTCCAATATGACTCTAACAAGTTACAAGCATCTGACATTGTTTCAAATAGCCCTTGGACAAATACTGAAGACGAGTGGGTTCAAGTTAAAGAAGGTGACAAATTTGTTGTTACATATGATGGTTTGAACCAATCAAGCATGATTGTTGAGAATGAAGCATCAGCAATCAAACGTGTTGTTTACCGCTATGAGATTGTTAGCCTTCCATCAAATGACGGAAAAGGTATCGCGAAAATCAGTAAGGATCCAACAGTAACTATGACAGTTGGTGCATCAACTGATCAAGATAAACCAGTTAAAGTAGCAGTAGATGTTGAGTTTTACGATAAAGATGGTAAAATGTTCAACCTTAGTGAGCGTAATGCTATCGTAGCACTTAACTCACTAAACCACTGGAATGGTGCAGCTTATGTTGAAACATCTGAGCGTCCACGTCCACTTACAGTAGAAGCGAAAGACGTTAATGGTAATACTGTCCGCGGTACATATAATCCTTACGCAGATGGCTCTACTTTGGCAATCCAAAACGGTGAAGTTGTTACTAAATCTGGATACGCTGATTTCGGTGGCGCTACTGTTAACATTTCTGATGAGAACCCACTTAAGGTAGTTGTTCCTATCACTGACTGGAATGGTTCAGAATGGGTTGTCTCACGTGAAATTCCATCTGATGTAACAACTCTTAATGCTTCTGGTAGTGGTAATGGACACGCTCTTGGTAACCAAGATTATACATTTGGTGATAAAGATGATGTTATTGGTTCGTACAGCGTTTCTGCTGAAACTGGTTTGATTACATTCACACCTAAGAAAAAATACCAATCAACACGTCACCAAGAATATGTAAATATTGGTGATAACCAATTCATCGCTATTCCAAAATCATCAGTTACTTATGATGCTGCTACTAAAGAAGTAACATCAGTCAATGATAACCAATACATTGACCATGGTGCAGTCTTTAATGGTGAGACAACGTCTGAATTGACAGGTTGGGATAACGCTGATTCACCTTACCTCTATTATGGAGGTGCAGGTATCAAGATGACAAATGGTCACTTGGTATTTACTGCTGAAGGTGCAAATGCTGATGGTGCACCAACAGTATATTGGTTCGCAATCAACTCTAATCTTGGTTTGCCTAAGAATCCAGGTGAAAAACCTGAAGAACCTAAGGCACCAACACCACCAACAGCACCGGTTAAACCAGTTATTAAAACAGTTGGTATCAATCCACAAGAACCAACACCACCAACACCACCAAAAGAGCCAGTGGCACCAACGCCACCAACTCCAAAGGTAGTTGAAGTACCTGGTAAACCACAAGAACCAACACCACCAACAGGTCCAACGGCACCAACGCCACCAACACCAAAAGTGGTTGAAGTTCCAGAAAAACCGGTTGAACCAACACCACCAACAGGTCCAACGGCACCAACGCCACCAACACCGAAAGTAGTTGAAGTTCCTGCTAAACCAGTAGAACCTAAAACTCCTGAAAAACCAAGTGTTGTATGGCACAAGAACTATGTCGTTGAGAGAGAGTCTCACGTGGTACCACCAACACCACCGACTCCACAAACACCACCAACACCTGTTACTCCTCCAACTCCAGTGACACCGCCAACTACACCAACTCCAGATACTGAAGTTCCTGTAGTGCCTCAAGCTGAGTTGCCACAAACTGGTGAGCACACTAGCAATGCTGGATTTATTGGACTTCTTTCAATGATTTTTGCAGCCTTTGTAGGATTCTTCAAACGTCGTAAAGAAGATTAAGTGGTGCTATTAAATTAGTTCCCCATCAAAACTAGATTCTATTTAGAATCTAGTTTTTATTTTTGCTAGGTTTTACTCCCTCGTATCATTTCTATTTACTGTTGAAACATGTTATAATTATTTTGAACGACTATTATAGAAAGATGCAAGGAGACGAGCATGGAAGAACTTAAGAAAATCGCTGGCGTAACCGCTGCCAAATACGTTGAAGATGGAATGGTTGTTGGACTCGGTACAGGGTCAACAGCTTATTTCTTCGTGGAGGAAATTGGCCGTCGTATTAAGGAAGAAGGCCTTAGTGTTGTTGGAGTAACGACATCCAGTCAAACCACTAAACAAGCTGAAGGTTTAGGTATTCCTTTAAAGGCAGTGGATGATATTGACAGTATTGATGTTACTGTTGATGGCGCCGACGAAGTAGACCCTCAACTCAATGGGATTAAAGGTGGCGGTGGTGCCCTTCTGATGGAAAAAATCGTCGCTACACCTACGAAAGAATATATCTGGGTAGTTGATGAGTCAAAAATGGTTAATCAATTAGGTGCTTTCAAATTACCAGTTGAAGTGGTTCAATATGGTGCTGATCGTCTCTATCGTGTCTTTGAGTCGAAGGGCTATAAGCCATCATTCCGACTTTCGGAGGAAGGTAATCGCTTTGTTACGGATATGAAGAACTATATCATCGATCTTGATTTAGGTAAGATTGAAAATCCAGTAGCTCTTGGTGAAGAACTAAAAGCTATGACAGGTGTTGTCGATCATGGATTGTTCAATGGTATGGTTAACAAAGTCATCGTTGCAGGAAAAGACGGTGTTAAGGTCGTTGAAGTCAAGGCCTAGTCCAATTTTGATTTTCCCTCACTTTTAATGAGGAAAGCTAATTAATTTTGTCAAACTATTAAATAATATAGAAAGGCAAGAGGTAATTTCGAAAAGATTTTATCTCTTTGTGGTGTTGTTATGTCCAAATTTAACCGAATGCATTTAGTCGTTCTTGATTCAGTAGGAATTGGTGCTGCTCCAGATGCCAATGACTTTGTCAATGCAGGTGTGCCAGATGGTGCTTCAGATACCCTTGGTCATATCTCTAAATCAGTAGGATTGAATGTGCCAAATATGGCTAAGCTTGGTCTAGGAAATATTCCTCGTGAAACACCTTTGAAAACAGTACCAGCAGAAAGTAACCCAACTGGTTATGCAACAAAATTGCAGGAAGTTTCTCTTGGTAAGGATACGATGACTGGTCACTGGGAAATCATGGGTCTCAATATTACTGAACCTTTTGATACCTTCTGGAACGGATTCCCAGAAGAAATTCTCACTAAAATTGAGGAATTCTCAGGTCGTAAAGTCATTCGTGAAGCTAATAAACCATACTCAGGTACAGCTGTTATTGAAGACTTTGGACCTCGTCAAATGGAAACTGGTGAATTGATTATTTATACTTCAGCTGACCCAGTTCTTCAAATTGCTGCACACGAAGATATTATTCCATTGGATGAGTTGTATCGTATTTGTGAATATGCGCGTTCAATTACCCTTGAGCGTCCAGCTCTTCTAGGGCGTATCATTGCTCGTCCTTACGTTGGTGAGCCTGGAAACTTCACTCGTACATCTAATCGTCGAGATTTGGCTGTTTCACCATTTGCACCCACTGTTTTGGATAAATTGAATGAAGCTGGTATTGATACTTATGCCGTTGGTAAAATCAATGATATTTTCAACGGAGCTGGTATTAACCACGATATGGGCCACAACAAATCAAATAGCCATGGTATTGATAATTTGATTAAAGCTATGACTTCTGAAGATTTCAAACATGGCTTCTCATTCACAAACTTGGTAGACTTCGATGCCCTTTATGGACACCGTCGTGATCCACATGGATATCGTGATTGTTTGCACGAATTTGACCAACGTTTGCCTGAAATCATTGCTGCCATGCGTGAAGATGATCTCTTGATGATTACAGCAGACCACGGAAATGATCCAACTTATGCAGGTACAGACCATACTCGTGAATATATTCCTTTCTTGGCTTATAGCCCATCATTCAAAGGAAATGGACTTATTCCAGTAGGTCATTTCTCTGACATCTCAGCAACTGTCGCTGAAAACTTTGGTGTAGATAAAGCCATGATTGGTGAAAGCTTCTTGGATAAACTTGTCTAAAATGAAGCGCTATGCATTTTTGGTTCGTGGGATAAACGTTGGTGGTCGTCACAAGGTAGTCATGGAAGAATTTTGTCATGAGTTAAAAGAACTTGGGATGTCAAATGTTTCTTCCTATATAAATAGTGGAAATTTTTTCTTCGATTCATCCTTGATGAAAGTGGAACTCCTCTTAGTTTTAGAGAGATTTCTTAATAAGACTTATCCATTTATTAAGGTGTTTTCTCTTTTTACTCTAGAAGATTACCAAAATGAAGTGGCATCTTTACCTAAGTGGTGGGAAGATGATTTCTATAGAAAAGATGTGCTCTTATATACTGAAAGACTTGATAAGAACGAAATGAGGAATGTTATTGAGTCTTTAGAGTTGGGAGATGAAATTATTCATCTTGGTCAACTTGGGATCTACTGGGGTAAATTTGATAAATCAAGCTATAACCAAACGGCTTATCATAAGAAGCTATTGAAAGCACCTTTTTATCCTTATATAACCATTCGAAATGCAAGAACATTTTCAAAAATTGGTCACTTTTTAAGAATGAAATAAAATTAAGGGAGAATTAACATGTCGCTACTTGAAAAAATTAGAGTTACTCAAGCATTTTTGGAAAGCAAAGGAATTGAAAAACCTGAGTTTGGTTTAATTTTGGGTTCTGGACTTGGCGGGTTGGCTGAAGAAGTTGAAGACGCAGTTGTCATTGACTATGCGGATATTCCAAACTGGGGACAGTCAACGGTTGTCGGTCATGCTGGAAAACTTGTTTATGGAACTTTGTCTGGACGTAAGGTTTTAGCTCTTCAAGGACGTTTCCATTTTTATGAAGGAAATCCGCTTGAAGTAGTTACTTTCCCTGTACGTGTTATGAAAGCTCTTGGATGCGAAGGAGTTGTTGTAACCAATGCAGCAGGTGGTATCGGCTTTGGTCCAGGCACTTTGATGGCCATCACTGACCACATCAACATGACTGGTCAAAACCCATTGATTGGTGAAAACTTGGATGATTTTGGTCCTCGTTTCCCTGATATGTCTAAATCGTATACTCCAGAATACCGTGAGACTGCACATCGAGTTGCTGACAAATTGGGCATTAAATTAGATGATGGTGTCTATATCGGTGTGACTGGTCCAACTTACGAAACTCCAGCTGAAATTCGTGCTTATAAGACTCTTGGTGCAGATGCTGTTGGGATGTCAACTGTCCCTGAAGTCATTGTTGCAGCACATTCTGGTTTGAAAGTTCTTGGTATTTCATGTATTACCAACTTTGCGGCTGGTTTCCAAGAAGAACTCAATCACGAAGAAGTTGTGGAAGTGACAGAACGTGTTAAAGGGGATTTCAAAGGCTTACTGAAAGCTATTCTAGCTGAACTTTAAAAAGGAATAATTGATGTCAAACTTAATGAATAATCCATTATTTCGTATCATTCGTGGAGTTTTTATAATTGCTTTCCTGACCATGGTTTGGTTGGTTATATTTTCTGCTATAGATACAAGTGGTAGTGAGATAGACTATGAACCATTTCAAGGAGCATCTATCGTATTTGCAGTTTTAAGCTATATCATAATAGTGTTCCTATTTCAATACCATAAAGTTGTTAACTTAAAAGAGTCAATTAAATCATCATACAGTGCAATTGAAATTAAAGAACAGTATGTGGAAAAATTGATTGTACAACTGCGAGAACTGACTGATAAGATTGTAGACCATGAGTTAAAAATGTCTGTTAGAAAAAATGTTTCAGAATTGTTAGAGGAAAAAAAGTCTGTCAACAATTTGACTAACGATGAAAACAAAGCTAATCATTCAGAATCTAAGCGGAAGTCTTACGGTGAGTCTGGCAATTTTTCTAAACATGAATACTCTACTAAACTAGAGGAAACGAAGAATAAAATTATAGAGAAAATCGAAAGAGATACAAATATTACAGCTGATCAAAGTATAAAGGATTTGATTGCTGAGATTAAAGAGTCAGAAGTACTTGTTGCTAATCAAAAATTATACTACAATGAAATGGTGTCGCAATATAATAAAACAATTTACAGTTTGCCACTTGCTTTGTTAAGAACAACTTTAGGTCATTCAGAGATAAACTACTTATAACATAGAACAAAATCATTAAGACTAGAATATAGTTAAAAAGGTCAAAGAATGAAAGCTAGTTTTAGTTTTTCTAATTCAGCACGAGATTGCCTTACTATGAAATAAAAACAAAGAAGGGATTGACCCTACTCTAAAGACAGTAGGAAAAGTTGGTTAAAGCAATTTTAGCCATACTCTAATATATGGGTAGTAAAGAGAGAAAGAGTTTGACTTGGCTCCCCAAGTCGATTAGGTTAAGTTTGGCTGTTTTGACAACCGGAATAGCTTCTGGTCTGATTGGTATTCTTTGCCACTATCTTTTAGATTTTATAAAATTTCTTGCTTTTGGTAACGATACGTCAGATCTCTTGTTACAATTTAACTCTATAAGTGCTTATCGACGCTTCGTAGTTATAGTGGTAGCTGGTGTCTTAGCTAGTATCTTTTGGTATTTCCTTCAGCGACGAGTGTCTATTCTTTCAATTAATAAAGCTAAGCAACTCGTTGGCAAGAAGAGTCCAAATTTTCTTGGCCAAAGTCTACATGCTTTGGTGCAGGTAGCAATCGTTGGAGCAGGTGCTTCGGTAGGCAAGGAAGCAGCTCCACGAGAATTAGGTGCCTTATGTGCTGGCAGTTTATCAAGAAAACTGGGTTTAGAAATTCCTGAAAGACAACTCATGATTGCATGTGGTGCAGGAGCAGGCTTAGCTGCGGTTTACCAAGTTCCCTTTGCCAGTACACTGTTTGTTTTGGAAACTTTGGGAGTTGCTTGGAAACTGAAAAACATTGGTATCATTCTTGTGACAACCTATTTGTCAGCTTATTGTGCTCGTCCAATTGTTGGTGGGAAAGCTATATATTTAGTTGATAAAGTAAGCTTACATCCTACTAGTTTGATACAGATTCTTGTTTTGGCGCTGTTTGTAACTCCGCTTGCTCTTATATTTAAAGTTTTAGCTAAAAAGGCGAGTAAAAGTCGTATAACAGATAAACATATTCTCTGGACCATGCCCGTCTCTTTTATAATATTAGGTGGTATTGTAGCTTTCTATCCTATAATCATGGGAAATGGTCAGGTTCTAGCACAATGGATGTTCTCTGGAGGAACTTCGGAATACCTTCCGATTTTGCTAGTAATCAAAGGGCTTATTGTGTGCTTGTTGCTATGGTCAGGTACTTATGGAGGGACACTGACGCCTTCGTTTACTTTAGGTGTCGGATTTGGTTTCTTATTAACAAGGTGTCTTGAGACTTTTGGTTTATCCCTAAATCCTAATCTAGGAATGTTACTTGGTGCAACCATATTTTTAGTAACAACTTTGGATGCTCCTCTGACGGGAATAGCCTTAGTTCTAGGTTTTACTGGTCAAGGAGGGCTGGTAGCAGTTCCTCTAATCTTAGCGAGTCTACTATCAAGGATAATTAATAATAAATGGAAGAAAAAACAATGAATATTCATTTTATCTTACACGAAACGTTTGAAGTTCCAGGAGCCTATTTAAAATGGGCTCAAGACCGTGGGCATAATATCACATCAACCAAGGTATATGAGGAAGAGATCCTTCCTGAAACCGTTGAAGGTATTGATTTTCTAATTGTGATGGGTGGTCCTCAGTCACCTGATGAGGATCGT
Source organism: Streptococcus sp. Marseille-Q3604 (assembly GCF_916619785.1). Taxonomy (NCBI): domain Bacteria; kingdom Bacillati; phylum Bacillota; class Bacilli; order Lactobacillales; family Streptococcaceae; genus Streptococcus; species Streptococcus sp. Marseille-Q3604. Next base: position 260,739 of record NZ_CAKAKM010000001.1, read on the forward strand.
CAGACCTTTCCTTATTATGACCCAAACGCTGAGATTGCATTTATGCAAAAAGCAATTGCTGCTGATATCTATATTGTTGGTGTATGTTTGGGAGCTCAGCTTCTGTCTGTAGCCTATGGTGGTAAGTATGAGCATAGTCCAGAACGAGAAATTGGTGTGTTTCCAATAACACTTACGGATGATGGTTTAGCTGATGAGCATGTCAAAGGTTTTGGCACAACTCTCAATACTGGCCACTGGCATGGTGATATGCCTGGATTGACTGATAATGCAGTTGTTCTTGCTACTAGTCAAGGTTGTCCACGTCAAATTATTCGCTTTAGTCCTAAACACTATGCCTTCCAAGCACACCTAGAGTTTGATTCCCAAGCCATTGATTTGCTCATAGCTGCGGATGGCGAAGAACACTTGCGTAAGCAAAATAATGAGTTACCTTTTGTTCAAACACCTGAACAATTACGTACCAACGATTATTCAGAAATGAACAAGAAGTTATATGATTTTCTTGATTCATTGACTCAAGCTTAATCCACTTTAAAAAAAGTAATTATTAACAACTATATAATAGTAGAAAAATTATTTAAAAATAAAAATTAAGAATGGTAGATAGTGTGTTCAGGTTGCTCTTTTACCATCAAAAAATAGAAAGGACGGGTTAACTGTATTCACTAAATTGAATACGAGCGGAGAACGAAGTAAAAAAGATAAACTGTCTAGCATTTATAATGCGTCGTCAGTTTCCTATTATTACTTTGTTCTCTGTCGCCTGTCTCCTGTATATAAAAAATGAAAGGAAGGGTAGTTCGGGTTTGAAACTGAACCCGGGCTAGATGCTGTGTAAAAAAGATAAATCCTCCTAGATGCGAAGCATCTTTGTCAGATTTCCTATTTTTACTTTGCCTCTTTAACGCCCTTGGTATCTTATATTATGTCTATCCATATTGCTGCTAAGCAAGGTGAAATTGCTGATAAAATTCTCCTACCTGGAGATCCTTTACGTGCGAAATTCATTGCCGAGAATTTCCTCGAAGACGCTGTATGTTTCAATGAAGTTCGTAATATGTTTGGTTACACAGGAACATACAAAGGTGAACGTGTCTCAGTAATGGGAACTGGAATGGGGATGCCATCTATCTCTATCTATGCTCGTGAGCTTATTGTTGACTACGGGGTTAAAAAATTGATCCGTGTGGGAACTGCTGGTTCATTGAATGAGGATGTTCACGTTCGTGAGTTAGTTCTAGCGCAAGCGGCAGCGACAAACTCTAACATTATTCGTAACGATTGGCCACAATACGATTTCCCACAAATTGCAAGTTTCAATCTCTTAGATAAGGCTTACCACATTGCTAAAGAGCTTGGTATGACTACACATGTTGGTAATGTCTTGTCTTCTGACGTCTTCTATTCGAACTATGGTGAAAAGAACATCGAGCTTGGTAAATGGGGTGTGAAAGCTGTAGAAATGGAAGCAGCAGCACTTTACTACCTTGCAGCCCAACACCAAGTAGATGCTCTTGCCATCATGACTATTTCTGATAGTTTGGTTAATCCAGATGAGGATACAACAGCTGAGGAACGTCAAAATACTTTCACTGACATGATGAAAGTTGGTCTTGAAACACTAATTGCAGACTAGTTTGTAAAAGGACGCCATTTGGTCGTCCTTTTGTGTTGTATGTTGTAGCTAATATCTGTTCGAAGTGACAATAGGTTAAAATTTTTCAAACTACTAGAAAAAAATAAAAATATTTGGAAGAAAGATGCTTTTAAGGAATAAGTAAATATCCGACAATTTAAAAAACAACCGCTAAAAATGTGAAAAACAACTTACAAAACAATGAAAAATGATAGAAATTAAATGCTTGATATCATAATGAAAAACGGTTTCTTCTTTTTTAAAAAGAATGACAATTGAAATGAAGTTATAGTAATGTTATAATAATAATGGGAAATGTCTAATTTTAATTTATAGGAGCAATTTATATGAGTTCGCGTACGAATCGTAAGCAAAAACGTACGAGTAATAGATCGTGGGGGATGGTCAACATTGGGTTGACCATTCTGTATGCTATTTTAGCATTGGTCTTATTATTCACCATGTTCAATTATAATTTCCTATCCTTTAGGTTTTTGAACATCATTATCACCATTGGTTTGTTGGTAGTTCTTGCTATTAGCATCTTCCTTCAGAAGACTAAGAAATCACCACTAGTGACAACGGTTGTACTGGTTATCTTCTCGCTAGTTTCTCTGGTTGGTATTTTTGGTTTTAAACAAATGATTGACATCACTAACCGTATGAATCAGACGGCAGCATTTTCTGAAGTGGAAATGAGCATCGTGGTTCCTAAGGAAAGTGACATCAAAGATGTGAGCCAGCTTACTAGCGTACAGGCACCTACTAAGGTTGATAAGAACAATATCGAGACCTTGATGTCAGCTCTCAAAAAAGATAAAAAAGTTGATGTTAAAGTTGAAGATGTTGCCTCATATCAAGAAGCTTATGATAATCTTAAGTCTGGCAAATCTAAAGCTATGGTCTTGAGTGGCTCTTATGCTAGCCTATTAGAGTCTGTCGATAGTAATTATGCTTCAAATCTAAAAACAATTTATACTTATAAAATTAAAAAGAAGAATAGCAACTCTGCAAAACAAGTAGATTCAAAAGTCTTCAATATTTATATTAGTGGTATTGATACCTACGGTTCGATTTCAACAGTGTCACGTTCAGATGTCAATATCATTATGACAGTAAACATGAATACACATAAGATTCTCTTGACGACTACTCCACGTGATGCATACGTTAAGATTCCTGGTGGTGGGGCAGACCAGTATGATAAATTAACCCACGCAGGTATTTATGGCGTTGAAACATCTGAACAAACTCTGGAAAATCTTTATGGTATTAAGATTGATTACTATGCACGAATTAATTTCACATCTTTCCTTAAGTTGATTGACCAACTTGGTGGTGTGACAGTCCATAATGATCAAGCTTTCACAAGTCTTCATGGGAAGTTTGATTTCCCAGTTGGTGATATCCAAATGAATTCAGAGCAAGCACTTGGATTTGTTCGTGAACGCTATAGTTTAGATGGCGGAGATAATGACCGTGGTAAAAATCAGGAGAAAGTTATTTCTGCGATTGTAAACAAGTTGGCTTCTCTAAAATCTGTATCAAACTTTACTTCAATCGTTAATAATCTCCAAGACTCTGTTCAGACAAATATGTCTTTGGATACCATTAATGATTTGGCTAATACACAACTTGATTCAGGCTCTAAATTTACAGTAACGTCTCAAGCAGTAACTGGTACTGGTTCTACTGGTCAATTGACCTCTTATGCTATGCCAAATTCTAGTCTTTACATGATGAAACTAGATGATTCGAGTGTGGCAAGTGCCTCTCAAGCTATCAAAAATCTGATGGAGGAAAAATAAGTGATTGACGTTCACTCACATATTGTTTTTGATGTTGATGATGGTCCTAAAACTTTAGAAGAAAGTTTAGACCTTATTGGTGAAAGCTACGCCCAAGGGGTACGTAAGATTGTTTCAACATCTCACCGTCGTAAGGGGATGTTTGAGACTCCAGAGGATAAAATTTTTGCCAACTTTTCTAAGGTGAAAGCAGAAGCAGAAGCACTTTATCCAGACTTAACTATTTGTTATGGTGGTGAACTTTATTACACCTCAGACATTGTGGAGAAACTTGAAAAGAATCTTATTCCGCGTATGCACAACACTCAATTTGCTTTGATTGAGTTTAGTGCTCGCACATCTTGGAAAGAAATTCATAGTGGGCTTAGTAATGTTTTGCGAGCGGGGGTAACGCCTATTGTTGCTCATATTGAGCGCTATGATGCCCTCGAAGAAAATGCTGACCGTGTTCGAGAAATCATCAACATGGGGTGCTATACTCAAGTTAATAGTTCTCATGTTCTAAAACCAAAGCTCTTTGGAGATAAAGATAAAGTAAGAAAAAAACGTGTTCGTTATTTCTTGGAGAAAAATTTGGTTCATATGGTTGCTAGTGACATGCATAATCTTGGTCCAAGACCACCATTTATGAAAGATGCTTACGCTATTATCGAAAAGACTTACGGAACGAGACGTGCTCGTAACCTTTTTATCGAAAATCCACAAACACTACTTGAAAATCAATATATATAGGAGAAACTATGACTCAGGAAAACACGAAGCGTGTTGAAATCGATGTACTTGCACTATTGCAAAAACTTTGGACTAAAAAAGTATTTATTTTATTTACAGCCTTTTATGTCGCTGTCTTTGCCTTCTTGGGAACTTACTTCCTCATTCAGCCAACATATACATCGTCTACACGTATTTATGTGGTTAATCAAGCTAATGATGGCAAAAACCTTTCTGCTCAAGATTTGCAGGCCGGTACATTTTTGACAAAAGACTACAAAGAAATTATTACATCAAACGATGTCTTGTCAGAGGTTATCAAAGATGAAAAATTGAATATGACAGAAGCAGAACTTGCTAAAATGATTTCAGTTAATATTCCTACTGATACTCGTCTTATTTCAATTTCTGTTAATGCTAAAACTGGTCAAGATGCGCAAACACTTGCCAATAAGGTTCGTGAAGTTGCTTCAGAAAAAATCAAGAACGTGACAAAAGTTGAAGATGTCACAACGCTTGAAGAAGCTAAATTGCCAGAGTCACCATCTTCTCCAAATATCAAACGTAATGTGCTTCTTGGAGCAGTGCTTGGAGGATTCCTTGCAGTGGTTGGTGTGTTGGTACGTGAAATCCTAGATGATCGTATTCGCCGTCCAGAAGATGTGGAAGATGCCCTTGGAATGACACTTCTTGGAATTGTCCCTGATACAGATAAAATTTAAGGAGAAGAAATGCCTCTATTAAAGTTAGTAAAATCTAAAGAAAACTTTGCCAAACAAACAGAAGAGTATTACAATGCCATTCGCACAAATATTCAATTTTCTGGTGCTCAGATGAAAGTGATTGCGGTTAGCTCTGTTGAAGCTGGTGAAGGAAAATCAACGACATCTGTTAACTTGGCGATTTCATTTGCTAGTGTTGGGCTCCGAACACTTCTCATTGATGCGGATACCCGTAACTCTGTTTTGTCAGGTACATTTAAATCAAATGAGCCTTATAAAGGCCTTTCAAATTTCCTTTCTGGAAATGCTGATCTAAATGAAACGATTTGTCAAACTGATATTTCAGGTTTGGATGTCATTGCATCTGGTCCTGTACCACCTAATCCAACAAGTCTTTTGCAAAATGACAATTTTAGACATTTGATGGAAGTTGCTCGTAGTCGTTATGATTATGTCATCATTGATACGCCACCAATTGGTTTGGTCATTGATGCTGTTATTATTGCCCATCAGGCTGATGCCAGTCTTTTGGTTACAGCAGCTGGAAAAATTAAACGTCGTTTCGTTACTAAGGCCGTTGAACAATTGGAACAAAGTGGTTCACAGTTCTTAGGTGTCGTCCTTAATAAAGTTGACATGACAGTTGATAAATATGGATCATATGGTTCTTACGGATCATATGGTGAGTACGGGAAAAAATCAGACCAAAAAGAAGGTCATTCAAGAGCACATCGTCGTAGAAAAGGATAGCATTAATGGGGATGATGCGGCTCCTTATACCTTAACAGATTAAAAAGGGGTTTAGAGTGAAAGAAAAACAAGAAATTCGTCGCATTGAAATTGGTATTATACAGTTGGTTGTGGTTGTTTTTGCAGCCATGGTAGCTAGTAAAATACCATATACAGAGATTACCCAAGGAAGCATTGTCCTTTTAGGTGTCGTACATGTAGTGTCTTACTATATCAGTAGTTATTATGAAAATCTTAAGTATAGAGGCTACTTGGATGAACTCATTGCAACTGTCAAATATTGTTTCATATTTGCTCTAATTGCAACTTTCCTCTCGTTTTTTGCAGATGGAAGTTTTTCTATCTCACGTCGCGGACTTCTTTATGTTACTCTGATTTCAGGTGTTCTCTTATACGTTACAAATACTGTTCTTAAGTATTTCCGCTCTTCTATCTATACACGTCGTAAAAGTAACAAGAATATTCTTTTGATTTCTGATCAGGCACGTCTTGATAATGTTTTATCTCGTATGAAGGACAATATGGATGGTAGGATTACAGCAGTTTGTGTCTTGGATAATCCTTATTTCTCTGATCCATTTATCAAGAGTGTTAAACCTGAAAATTTGATTGAATATGCGACACACTCAGTAGTAGACCAAGTTTTGATTAATCTGCCAAGTGAGCAGTACAAGATTTGGGATTATGCGTCTCCATTTGAACTTATGGGAATCCCAGTATCCATTAATTTGAATGCCCTTGAATTTATGAGTCAGGGTGAAAAACGTATCCAACAATTGGGTCCTTTCAAAGTTGTTACGTTTTCTACGCATTTTTATAGCTATGGAGATATCTTGGCGAAACGCTTCCTCGATATCTGTGGAGCTCTAGTTGGTTTGGTGCTCTGTGGTATTGTTGGAATCTTCCTTTATCCTCTTATTCGTAAAGATGGAGGACCAGCTATTTTTGCTCAAGATCGTGTGGGAGAAAATGGACGTATCTTCAAGTTTTATAAATTCCGTTCTATGCGTGTTGATGCGGAAGAAATCAAGAAGAATTTGATGGCACAGAATCAAATGTCTGGTGGTATGTTTAAGATGGACAATGATCCACGTATTACCAAAATTGGACATTTCATTCGTAAAACGAGTCTTGATGAACTTCCACAATTTTGGAATGTTCTAAAAGGTGATATGAGCTTGGTAGGAACACGTCCACCAACCTTGGATGAGTACGAATCTTATACACCGGAACAAAAACGTCGCCTCAGCTTTAAACCAGGTATTACTGGTCTTTGGCAAGTAAGTGGTCGAAGTGAAATTACTGATTTTGATGAAGTTGTAAAACTAGACGTTGCTTATATGGACGGATGGACAATCTGGCGCGATATCAAAATCTTATTGAAAACAATTAAAGTAGTAGTAATGAAGGATGGAGCAAAGTGATGGCTTTCTCCATTTCTTTTAATGGTGATTAAATGACAAAAACAGTTTATATTGTTGGTTCTAAGGGAATTCCAGCAAAATATGGTGGATTTGAGACCTTTGTTGAGAAGTTAACAGAGTTCCAACAAGACAAAGATATCCAATATTATGTAGCTTGTATGCGTGAAAATTCTGCTAAATCAGGAATTACAGCAGATACTTTCGAACATAACGGTGCTAAATGCTACAATATTGACGTCCCAAATATCGGGCCTGCACGTGCCATCGCTTATGACATCGCAGCTCTTAATAAGGCCATTGAGATTGCTAAGGAAAATAATGATCAAGCACCAATCTTCTATGTTTTGGCCTGCCGAATTGGTCCATTTATCTCAGGTATTAAAAAGAAAATCAAGGCTATCGGTGGTACCCTTATGGTTAACCCGGATGGTCATGAATGGCTTCGTGCAAAGTGGAGTCTTCCGGTTCGTAAGTATTGGAAAATTTCAGAGCAACTCATGGTTAAACATGCAGATCTCTTGATTTGTGATAGTAAAAACATTGAATCTTATATTCAAAATGATTATGCGAAGTATCGTCCTCAAACAACCTATATTGCCTATGGAACTGATACAACTAAATCTCGATTGACTAAGGTTGATGATAAGGTACGCACATGGTACTTCGAAAAGGGTGTTATTGAAAACAATTATTATCTTGTTGTAGGACGTTTTGTGCCTGAAAATAACTATGAGGCTATGATTCGTGGTTTTATGGCGTCTAGCTCCGATAAGGATTTTGTTCTCATTACCAATGTTGAAGAAAACAAATTTTACGACAAGTTGCGCCAGGAAACTGGTTTTGACAAGGATTCTCGTGTGAAGTTTGTCGGAACTGTTTATGACCAAGAATTGCTCAAGTACATTCGTGAGAATGCCTTTGCTTATTTCCATGGTCATGAGGTAGGTGGAACCAATCCATCACTTCTTGAGGCACTTGAGTCAACTAAGCTAAATCTCTTGTTGGATGTTGGCTTTAACCGTGAAGTCGGTGAAGATGGTGCTCTCTATTGGAAAAAAGACCAATTGGCAAGTGTGATTAATCAAGCTGAACAATTGGATGAACAAGCTATCGCAGACCTCAATCAAAAATCAAGTAAACGTATCGAAGAAGCCTTTACTTGGGAAAAAATTGTTACAGACTACGAGAAAGTATTTAAAGGATAGAAATGCAGAAAATTTTATATCTTCACGCTGGTGCCGAAATGTATGGTGCTGATAAGGTTTTGTTGGAGCTTATTAAAGGATTGGATAAAGAAGCCTTTGAGGCTCATGTCATCTTGCCCAACGATGGCGTCTTAGTGGGTGCATTGGAAAAGGTTGGTGCTAAGGTGAAAGTTATTGATTATCCAATCTTGCGCCGGAAGTATTTTAATCCTAAGGGAATTCTTGAGTATTTTGGCTCTTATAATCGTTATTCAAAGCAAATTGTTAAATATGCTAAGGATAATGGCATTACTCTTATTCACAATAATACGACTGCGGTACTTGAGGGAATTTATCTCAAACGTAAGTTGAAACTTCCTTTGATTTGGCATGTTCACGAGATTATCGTCAAACCAAAAGCAATCTCTGATTTCATCAACTTTTTGATGGGGCGTTATGCTGATACGATTGTGACAGTTTCAAATGCTGTGGCCAACCACGTGAAGCAGTCTCGCTTTGTAAAAAATGACCAAGTTCAGGTCATCTATAATGGTGTTGACAATGCCGTCTATCATGAAATGGATGCCAGCGCAGTTCGTGACCAGTTTGGTATCGCACAGGATGCCTTGGTTATCGGAATGGTTGGTCGAGTGAATGCTTGGAAAGGTCAAGGAGACTTCCTAGAAGCTGTGACTCCAATCTTAGAGTCTAATCCCAAAGCAGTAGCCTTTTTAGCAGGGAGTGCTTTTGAAGGTGAAGAGTGGCGTGTTGATGAGTTGGAAAAGGCAATATCAGATTCACCAGTAGCTGGACAAATCAAGCGTATCGATTATTATAGTAAGACAACAGAGCTCTATAATATGTTTGATATCTTTGTCTTGCCAAGTACCAATCCAGATCCCCTACCAACCGTAGTTCTCGAATCAATGGCTTGTGGCAAACCTGTAGTCGGCTACCGTCATGGTGGTGTCTGTGAAATGGTTAAAGAAGGCGAAAACGGCCTTCTTGCCACACCAAATCAGCCTGCAGAATTGTCTAAAGTTATTCAAGAATTGGCTGATAACACCGAGAAGAGAGAGCAATTTGGCAAGGCCTCTGTCAAACGCCAAAAAGAACTCTTCTCATTACAAAGTTATATTCGTAATTTCTCAGAACTATATAAGAAATAAAAAGAAGTACTAAGAAGTACTAAGAAGTACTAAGAAGTACTAAGAAGTACTAAGAAGTACTAATATGAACAGCGAAACACTAAAAAATAAATTAAAACCAATCGTCTATCCAATTATTAATTTTATTCCTAGACGAAGACTTAAGAATAAAAATTTTACGATCATTTGTGATAATTGTTGGGCTGGAAAAGTCTATCAGGAGTTGGGCTTGCCTTATCAAACACCATTTGTAGGGATGTTTGTCTTTTCGCCTGATTACATCAAGATGCTTAAGAATTTAAAACACTATTTGAGTGGAAACATCCCTTTGAAATTCGTTAAGGAATCAAAATATATCAAAGACTTTGATAATGCTTATCCACTTGCACTTCTTGATGATATTGAACTTCATTTTTTGCATTATGCAGATGAAGAAGAAGCTACTCAAAAATGGGAACGCCGTTTGAAGAGAATGCATTGGGATAATTTGTATTTTAAGTTCAATGATAATGATGCCTGCACGTATGAGTTGATGAAAGAGTTTGAAGAGCTTCCGTACAAGAGTAAGGTCATCTTCTCTTCAAAGAATTATAGTGATTTACCTTCATTGGTCCACTTTAAATCAGCTGAAAAGCAAGGGCATGTTGGTATCGATTTGAAAACTTACCACCGTTATTTTAATGCCGTTACTTGGTTGAATAAGGGTGGGGAAGACTTAACATAAAAAATTAGGTAAATAATCTATGAAACCACTTTTAACTGTCGTCATTCCAGTTTATAATGTCGAAAAATATTTAAAACGTTGTATTGAGAGTATCCTTATTCAAGAGTGGAAGCACTATGACATCTTACTTGTAGATGATGGAAGTACTGATAATTCTCCTCAAATTTGTGATGACTATGCTAAAGCGTATGACTTTATCTCAGTGATTCATAAGAAGAATGGTGGACTATCTGCAGCTCGTAACACTGGTATTTCTCATGCTGAGGGAGAATATGTCTATTTCCCTGATTCAGATGATTGGATTGAACCAGACACCTTTATGGTGTTAGCAGAAGTGGTGGAATCCCAGAAGTTTGATATTATCTCTTTTAATCGTGAGTTTGTGAAAGGTGAAGAAGATGCTATAGTTTCAGATTCATTAGTGACTCAAGTTTTTGAGGGTAAAGATGCTTTTGTACAGATGCTTAAGCATAGTTATATTACTGGTTTTGCTAATGACAAAATTTATAGAAAGTCTTTATTTACTGATAATGACATTCAGTTTCCTATTGGTAAATACTATGAGGATCTTGGTACCAATTACAAACTCTTTCTATCAGCTAAAAAGGTCTATGCGACCAATCAAAAGTATTATCACTATCTAATCGATAACCCCGATTCTATTACTCAGTCATGGAACGAGAAGAAATTTAGTGATATGTTTGGATTCTACAAAGAAGTTTTCTATTCTGAATCTGTCCGTTCACAATTAAATAAAGAAGAATTACAAATTTCGCAACTTTATTATGTAAACGGCTTGGTTCATATACTAGCAAGTTTGTATAAATCTAAATTAGATAAAAAATATATAGAAATTACTAACGAAGTGAAACAAGAATTGCTTAAGAATAGTGTTTCTCTTTCTCAAATGAAAGACCAACCAAATAAGTTAAAATATGTACTGTTTAGACTAAAATTGTTAAAACTAGCCTTCAGTATACAAAATGTTTTTTGAAATTATTTTAGGAGTCAAATTTGAAATACTCTGTTATTATTCCAGTTTATAATGTTGAGAAATACATTGATCGTTGTTTGAAAAGTATTATTTCTCAAAATTATGATGACTTGGAAATTATAGTGATAGACAATGGATCTACTGATAGTAGTGGTAGTATTTGCGATACTTATGCTAGTGAGTACTCAAATATTTCGGTCTATCATATTGAAAACCATGGTGTTGGTGCGGCACGTAATTTTGGCTTGTCCAAAGCCAGGGGAGAGTTTATCTACTTCGTTGATAGTGACGATTATCTTGTTGGTAATCTCTTTGCTGATTTTGCAGATAAGCTAGTCTCAGATTTGGATTTGGCTGTTTTTAGTTATTACAATTCTTTTGAGGAAGATTTAACTGAGAAGCAGCGTACTGAAAAGTCACTTCCGTTTAAAGGGAGTTACGACAAGGATGGTTTTATCAAGATATTTAATGACTTATTCTTATCGGATATGCTTTACACAATTTGGAATAAGATATATCGCAGAGAATTTCTTCTTGAAAATAACCTTTCTTTTGAGCAGTATGAGTTAGGTGAAGATGTTCGCTTTAATCTTGATGTTTATCGTAAAGTCAACAAGATTTATCTTTCTCAAGATTCCTACTACGTTTATGTCATTGGTAGAAAAGGTTCCGCCATGTCGGGCTATAACCCTAAACGTCTTCAATATCAGCTTCAAGAATTGAAGATGGTTGATAGTCTACTTTCTGACTGGAATTTGGATAGTTCAAACTTCGTTAATACTGTAAAATCAAGAATACTGATGAGTAACATCTACAATATAACGAAACAGAATTTATCTGTAAATAGAAAAGTTAAGCTTGTTAAAGATACATGTGAAAGACAAGAGATAGAGGATTTTATAAAGAATGATTCTTCTGCATTGAATCCACTCATAAAACTGTTGTTGAAATGTCGAATGTATGTTGTTCTGATTTATCTTAAAAAAATACAGATGGTATTACAACATTTATAAGAATAATTGAAAGGTATGGAAAGTACTTGTGAATAGCAGTCGCTTTATCTCAGAGAAAATCTATTTATTTACTCTTTTTATTTGGGTATTATTTGTATCTCTGGTAACTACAACTTATTTTGTAAGGGTGGATGGTTTTTTGTCACTCTATCGTATCTTGCTCTATTTTACAATAGGTATGATTACGATAAAGGAACTCATTAATCTTCCTAATACCATTAATTATTTCAGATACCACTTGAAGGAATTAATAATTTTCCTATTATTTACCTTGACCATGTTAATTGTGTCAAAAAATCGAGATGGTCTTCCTGATATCAATGTTTTGCTGTTAGTTTTTTCAGCTAGGGATATAGAGTTCAAGAAGTTATTAGGGACTTTCTCCTTCGCCACATTTTTAGTGCTGTTTGTAACAATTCTAGCTAGTAAGATGGGCATTATCTCAAATATGTTAATGAGTGCAGATAGTGGTTATCGTTATAGTTTAGGATTCAACTATGTGTCCTTTGCCTCTCAACGTATGTTCTTTGCCCTATGTAGTTACTTAATGTTCAGAGGAAAGAAAGTTTCTTATCTAGAGTTGTTAGCTCTACTGTTTGCTACATTTTATATGTATCAACAGACTTCAACCTCAAGTCCACTTTATCTTAGTCTCTTGATTTTGACTTATGCGTTATTTAGTCTTAAGGTCTTTAAATTTGATTTTATAGACAGTAATGTTATTACGGCAAATATTTCTAAATATGGTTTTATTATTGCATTGCTCATTACTCTTTATTTCTGTTTCTATTCAACTGGTGATTTATTCCATCTTGTTGACCAATTTACACATAATCGTCTAAGACTGAGTGTTCAAGGATTCCGAAACTTCGGAGTTTCCTTATTAGGTCGACCAATTTCATTTACAACCATGGACATCTTCGGTAATTTTTCAAGCAACTATAACTTTATTGATAGCTCGTTTGTGCAGTTACTCGTAATTGATGGATTGGCTGTTAGTGCATTTATGTTATTTGCTTTAACACGTGTCATGAATTATTTTGTGACTAATCGAAAAGATATTGTCCTTGCTTGCTTAGGTGTTATGATTATTCATGGCATGTTTGATCCGCAAATGCTTGTTCTTCGTTATTCACCTCTTATCTTATTGATTAGTCGACTCTTTGTGATGAAGACTGATAAAGATTTTTTGTAAGTGAAACAGAGGTATATCATTTAGAAAGTCTAAACAGAGTCATATACATATGAAAGTTTTAAAAAATTACGCCTACAATCTTTCCTATCAATTACTGGTCATAGTTTTACCAATCATTACGACACCTTATGTTACTAGGATTTTTAGTTCAAAGGATTTAGGTACTTATGGTTACTTTAACTCTATTGTGACCTACTTTATTCTTTTGGCGACTTTAGGTGTTGCCAATTATGGTACTAAAGAGATTTCAGGGCATCGGAAGGATATTCGCAAAAATTTCTGGGGTATTTATACCCTCCAATTGATTGCGACTATTTTGTCTCTTGTCTTGTATACATCATTATGTTTGTTCTTTCCTGGTATGCAAAATATGGTGGCTTATATCTTAGGATTAAGCTTGATATCGAAAGGGATGGACATTTCTTGGTTATTCCAGGGTTTGGAGGATTTTCGTCGTATTACCGCAAGGAATACAACGGTGAAGGTTTTAGGAGTTGTTTCCATCTTCCTATTTGTGAAAACACCTGGTGATTTATATCTCTATGTTTTCCTATTGACCTTCTTCGAATTGCTTGGGCAATTGAGTATGTGGTTACCAGCAAGACCTTACATTGGAGAACCACAATTTGATTTATCCTATGCTAAGAAACATCTTAAACCTGTTATTTTGCTGTTTCTCCCTCAGGTTGCCATTTCACTATACGTGACTTTGGATCGTACGATGTTGGGTGCCTTGTCATCGACAAATGATGTAGGGATTTATGATCAGGCTTTGAAAATAATTAATATTTTGTTGACGTTGGTGACTTCATTGGGAAGTGTAATGCTTCCAAGGGTATCTGGTCTTTTGTCTAGTGGAGACTATAAGGCTGTTAACAAGATGCATGAATTCTCTTTCTTGATTTATAATCTCGTCATTTTCCCAATTATTGCTGGTCTCTTGGTTGTCAATAAAGACTTTGTTAGTTTTTTCCTAGGAAAGGACTTCCAAGCAGCTAATATTGCCATTGCCATCATGGTCTTTAGGATGTTCTTTATTGGTTGGACAAATATTATGGGAATCCAGATTTTGATTCCACACAATAAACATCGTGAGTTTATGCTCTCTACGACTATTCCGGCTGTTGTCAGTGTTGGACTTAATCTCTTGTTAATTCCTCCATTTGGCTTTGTTGGTGCCTCAATTGTATCAGTTTTAACAGAGGCTTTGGTATGGTTCATTCAATTGTACTTCAGCCTTCCTTACCTCAAAGAAGTACCGATTCTTGAGTCTATGGCAAAAATTGTATGCGCATCTGCTATGATGTATGGCTTGTTGCTAAGTGCAAAACCATTCTTGCATTTTCCACCTACTTTAAATGTTCTTGTGTATGCAGTGCTTGGTGGCCTCATTTACCTTCTTGCTATTCTAGTTTTGAAAGTGGTAGATGTTAAAGAATTAAAACAAATAATAGGAAAAAATTAGAAATGAAGAAAACACGGAATATAAACTTAGACTTGATAAAAGTAATTGCTTGTATAGGAGTTGTTTTGCTTCATACTACGATGCCAGGGTTTAAGGAAACAGGGCGATGGAATTACTCATCTTATTTATATTATCTAGGTACTTATTCAATTCCCTTGTTTTTTATGGTAAATGGTTATTTATTATTGGGTAAGAGCAAGATAACATATCCCTATATACTACATAAAATAAAATGGGTTCTAATAACAGTGTCTTCATGGACCGTTATCATTTGGTTTCTTAAAAGAGACTTCACAATTAATCCAATTAAAAAAATTTTGGCTTCTTTGATACAAAAGGGTTATTTCTTCCAATTTTGGTTTTTTGGCTCACTAATACTTATTTATTTATGCTTGCCGATATTGAAGAAGTATTTACATTCAAAAAGAAGTTATTTATACTTTCTATCTGTATTAACAATTATTGGTTTGATTTTTGAATTGATAAATTTTTTGTTTCAAATGCCAGTGCAAATTTATGTTATACAGACGTTTAGATTATGGACTTGGTTCTTTTACTACATTTTAGGTGGTTTTGTAGCACAATTCAATATAGATAATTTAAAATCAATCTTTAAGGTATGGATGAAAATAGTTAGCATACTTTTGTTATTGATTTCACCGATAATATTATTTTTCATAGCAAAAACTACTTATCATAATCTTTTTGCTGAATATTTTTATGACAATCTTTTGGTAAAAGTAATTAGTTTAGGACTATTTCTTACCTTATTGACGCTAACCATTGATGCTTCTAAACATAGAATGATCTACTTGTTATCAGTCCAAACGATGGGGGTATTTATTATACATACCTATGTTATGCAAATATGGCAAAAGTTGATAGGGTTTAACATAGAAGGTGCACACTTATTTTTCCCTGTTTTCACATTAGTGATTAGTTTTCTAATAAGTATGATATTAATGAAAATCCCTTATATCAATCGAATAGTTAAATTATAAAAAGGAGTTTATAATGTACGATTATCTTATCGTTGGTGCTGGTTTGTCTGGAGCAATCTTCGCACATGAAGCTACAAAACGTGGCAAAAAAGTAAAAGTGATTGACAAGCGTGATCACATCGGTGGCAATATTTACTGTGAAGATGTTGAAGGTATCAACGTTCACAAGTATGGTGCTCACATTTTCCATACCTCAAATAAAAAAGTTTGGGATTATGTCAACCAATTTGCTGAGTTTAATAACTATATCAACTCACCAATTGCTAACTACAAGGGTAGTCTTTACAACCTTCCATTTAACATGAATACATTTTATGCTATGTGGGGCACTAAGACTCCGCAAGAAGTTAAGGACAAGATAGCTGAGCAAACGGCTGATATGAAAGATGTTGAGCCTAAAAACTTGGAAGAACAAGCTATCAAGTTGATTGGTCCAGATATCTACGAAAAGTTGATTAAGGGATACACTGAAAAACAATGGGGACGTTCTGCCACAGACCTTCCACCATTTATCATCAAACGTCTCCCTGTTCGTCTGACTTTTGATAACAACTACTTTAATGACCGTTACCAAGGAATTCCGATCGGTGGTTACAATGTCATCATTGAAAATATGCTTGGAGATGTAGAAGTAGAGCTTGGAGTTGACTTCTTTGCCAATCGTGAAGAGCTTGAAGCCTCAGCTGAAAAAGTTGTCTTTACAGGAATGATTGACCAGTACTTTGACTACAAACATGGTGAGTTGGAGTATCGCAGTCTTCGTTTTGAACACGAAGTCTTGGATGAAGAAAATCATCAAGGAAATGCCGTGGTCAACTACACAGAGCGTGAGATTCCTTATACTCGTATTATTGAGCATAAGCATTTCGAGTATGGTACACAACCTAAGACAGTTATCACACGTGAATACCCAGCTGATTGGAAACGTGGAGATGAACCATACTACCCAATCAATGATGAAAAGAACAATGCCATGTTTGCTAAGTACCAAGAAGAAGCTGAGAAAAATGACAAGGTTATCTTCTGTGGACGTTTGGCAGACTATAAATACTACGACATGCACGTGGTCATTGAGCGTGCCTTGGAAGTCGTAGAGAAAGAATTTAGTAAATGACAGAAGAAAAAATTGATATCGTTGTCCTCTGGGTAGATGGCAGTGACCCGGAGTTTATCCGTGAGAAACAAGAAGTAACAGGCCAAATCTCAGTTTCTAATGAATTAGTTGATGGAGATTTAAGATACCGTGAATTTGGAATTTTTAATTACTGGTTCCGAATGATTGAAAAGCATGCCCCTTGGGTAAATAATGTTTACTTAGTTACCAACGGACAAAAACCTGACTGGTTGAACTTGGAGCATCCAAAACTCAGATGGATTACTCATAAGGAATTTATGCCTGAAGAGTATCTACCTACCTATAATTCTGCTGCTATTGAGCTTAATCTTCATCGTATTAAAGGATTGTCGGAAAATTATTTGTATTTCAATGATGATGTGTACTTGATTAGGGATAGTCAACCTTCGGATTTTTATAAAAATGGTCAACCTAAGCTTTTTGCTGTATATGATGCTTTGGTTCCTTGGTCAGCTTATACAAATACATATTACAAAAATGTTGAGTTAATTTATCGTCATTTTCCTAATAAGAAGGCCCTAAAGTCCTCACCTTGGAAATTTTTTAACTACCGCTATGGGCATTTAGTTTTGAAAAACTTGCTACTTTTGCCATGGGGGCCAACTGGCTATGTGAACAACCATTTAGCTACACCAATGAAAAAAAGCACCTTGGCGAATTTATGGCAAATTGAGGGAGAAACCTTAGATAGAACGTCACGAAATAAAATTAGAAACTACGAAGTAGACGTTAATCAATATATCTGTCAGTATTGGCATATTGAAAGTAATCAGTTTTATCCTATATCAAAGAATTTTGGTGAAACGATAAATTTACATCAAATAGATAGGTTAGAGAGTATCTTTAAAGATAAACATAAAAAATTGCTTTGTGTGAATGATGAAGTTGACTTTAAAGAGGAGAATATCATTCGTTTTAAGGAAATCTTACAAGAACGCTATCCTGAAAAATCAGCTTTTGAAAAATGAGAAATAAGAGATGAAATACTATTTAAAAGAAGAATTTTTACACGATAACAATGTTAAAAATGCCGGTAATAAGGCACGTAATGATGTTGAAGAAATTGTAAAGAGAGAAGGTTATCAAGCCTTGGTTCTTTCAGTTGATAATTGGTACGAGATGAGTACACTTAAAGCACAACTTCATAAATCGAAGGCTTTTGGACAGGCCTTGAATCAACTAAAGCAAGGTGATGAGTTACTTATCCAGTTCCCAATGCTTCATCATAGTTTTTTCACAACACATCATGTAAAGAAAGCACAGAAAAAAGGCGTAAAAGTTCATTTTATTATCCACGATTTGGAAGTTTTACGTTATGCCAATTTGGATACAGTACCTTTGAAACATAAGATTCGGGTTCAAATTCAAGAATCAGGTCTTCTTGGTGCAGCTGATGGTATCATCGCCCACAATTCAATTATGAAATCTGTTTTGGTGGATAAAGGGATTGCGGAAGATAAGATTGTTAGTCTTGGCATTTTCGACTATTTGATTCCAAATTTCCAAGAGAAGACTGGTCTAAGTAAGAATCAGCCAATTATTGTAGCTGGTAATCTGGCACAAGAAAAAGCTGGTTATCTTTACTCACTTCCTGCGGAACCTGCTTATAATCTTTATGGTGTTGGCTTTGACGAGAGCAGAGCTCTTGAGAATGAGGCTTACTTTGGCTCATTTCTACCTGATGAGCTTCCTGCAGCCCTCGAGGGTGGTTTTGGGCTTGTCTGGGATGGTGATAGTGCTGAAACATGTAGTGGTGTTTTTGGTGAGTACCTTCGCTATAACAACTCTCATAAGGCGTCACTTTACTTGGCATCAGGATTCCCACTTGTTGTTTGGAAACAGTCAGCCTTGTCTCACTTTGTACTTGAAAATGGCTGTGGGATTGCAGTAGAGTCGCTTCATGATTTGAAGGCTACCATTGACAATCTTTCAGATACTGATTACCAAGATTTGCTTGAAAATACTAAGCGTGTTGGTAAAGGTATTCGTGATGGTCACTACCTACTTACTGCATTAAATAATTTGAAATAAGATAAAAAATCCTCATTTTAGTGAGGATTTTTTGCATTATTGTTGTCTTACGAAAACCACTAGCTGTGCTAGTGGTTCCGAAAAGCTTTTAGCGATGTATCAAAAAAAGTCCCCCTAAAGTGTTATATTAGATAAGGTTTCCCGACCACTAACTAATATACTAAAGGAGGACCCCTGATGAGACAGGATAATAATAGTTTAGCACATACTACATGGAATTGTAAGTATCATATTGTTTTCGCCCCAAAATATAGACGTCAGATAATCTATGGGAAATACAAAGCAAGTATTGGTCAAATCTTACGATTATTATGTGAAAGAAAAGGTGTTGAAATTCATGAAGCAGAAGCTTGCCCAGATCATATTCACATGTTAGTGAGTATACCACCGAAACTAAGTATTTCTTCATTTATGGGATATTTAAAGGGCAAAAGTAGCTTAATGATATTTGATCGACACGCAAATTTAAAGTATAAATATGGGAATCGCAAATTTTGGTGTCGAGGCTTTTATGTTGATACGGTTGGGCGAAATCAGAAGCGAATTGAAGAATATATTCGTAATCAATTACAAGAAGACGTGGTAGCAGATCAGCTTAGTCTGTTTGAGGAGTATGATCCGTTTACAGGTGAGAAGAATAAAAGAAAGTAATCTTAAAGAGACCCGCTAGACGGGTCAGCTAGCAAAGGTGGTGCTGAAGGGAAACCATTCGGTAGGCCTTTAGGCCTCGGCCGGTAGCAGAGGCTTTCAGCCGAAGAGCAAGCCACCCGTTCTCACGGGTGGTTTTGACTTGGAGACTTCAAACTGGTATTGGGTTCCTGGAACTTTTCCATTTGAATAGATTGCTTCAATATAGTCGTCATAAGTGATTGACTTGGATTTACCTGCTTTTACGAGCTCTGGATCACGCCATATATTTGGATCAGCAGCATTAGTATCACGCTTGGTGAGGTAGAGGTACTCAATATAGGTTCTATTGTCGACAAAGGCACCAGCAACCTTTTCCTTACCATTATCAGATCGCGTGTACATACGAGTCGTTCCACCACCATCTAGTAGGAAGGCAAGACGAATATTCGAGTAGCCTATATTTTTTAAAAGCTTATAGACATCTTCGTGATTCAAGCCCTTATTGAGGGAGTTGTGGCCATAGGTTTGGATAATTCGGATAATACCATCATGGGTCTCTACGTAAATGGAACGAGCATTTGGTTGGTCAGGATCACCTTTTTCCCAGGTTTTATCTACTTTTTTATCCTTAATGAGAATACCAAAGGCACCTGTATCCCAACCGTTGCTTCCCATGTGGGTAAACATTTTAGCTGTGTCGATATTTGGATAGGTTCCGGCAGTGATATTATTTTGATCATCTCCATATAGAAGGCCTGTTTTGCCCAATTCGATTTCCTTTTGAGCGAAAGGACGATCTAGCCCTTCGTAAGACCAAAAACCAGAGTTAATAAGAGCAAGAGCTTCTCGTCGCTTAGCTTCGTACTTAATACTTTGCTCTGTGAGTTCAGGATTATTATCTTCGGTTCTTCCTTTTTGTAGGACATACTTTCCGTCCTTCTTGAAGGAGAGAATCTGCATGTCTACATTTTTAATATTGCCTTTTTCAAGTAAGACAGACTGATCTAAGAGCTCTTTATTCTTTATGGTAAAGTTCAATCCATCCTTATTTGATGGCATGGAAAGCTTCTTAATATCTCGATTGTTGAAATAGATGGTGAGGTAGAGCAGTCCACCAACTATGGCACCTATCATTAGAAGAGAAAATAGTATTCTTAAAATATTCTTCAATTTCATACTATAATTATAAACAATCTAGGCTTACAAAACAATCCTAAGACCATTAAATATCCAAGAATAGTATCAGTTTTTCCTAGTATGGTACTGGTAAGCGTTTTCCAAAAGGGTTATAATAGGGATAAGTTAGTCAAGGAGGTGCTTTATGACCATTAAGGTGATTGCATCAGATATGGATGGAACATTTTTAGACGATAAAGGGAGCTATGATAAGGAGCGTTTTAGTCAGATTTTGGATGCCATGGCTGCGCGTGATATGCACTTTGTTGTTGCATCAGGCAATAGTATGAGTCGCCTTAAACCGATGTTTGCGGAGACTTTTGACCGCCTGCATTTTGTAGCCGAAAATGGTGGTCAGGTGGTTAGCTATGGCAAGCTTCTGTGTCAGGAGTTTATGGCATCAAATGATGTTGAAAACTTGCTAAGCTATTTTAATTATGATTTGTTGGATAGGCCAACTATATTTAATGGTGCTCAAGGCTCCTATATGTTAAAAGGGTCTAGGGTCAATTTTGCTGAGATGATAACAGAAGAAGAGCAAAAAGCCCTTGAAGCAGCCATTCAGCGTTTGAATGGGTTGGAGGATTTAGATGATGATTTCATCAAGATTACCATGTTGCTGAGTCCTGAAGAGGCTAATCGTGTGTCACAGGCTTTTAATCGTGATTTTGATGGCAATCTAGTTGCTGTTCCCAGTGGTTTTGGTGCTATTGACTTCATTCAAAAAGGCATGCACAAGGCTTGGGGGCTCAAGCAACTTCTTAAACACTGGGGCTTGTCTGAGTCCAATGTCATGGCCTTCGGTGATGGAGACAATGATCTTGAGCTCTTGCAAATGGCTGGTCGCTCTTATGCTATGGAAAATGCCAGTCCAGCTATTTTACAAGTGGCTGATCAGATTGCTCCCCATCATAAAGACCAAGGAGTATTGACTGTCTTAGAAGATTATTTAGGATTGATTTAAAGAAAGTATGGTGGAGTAATGAAGTTATATTTGATGAGACATGGTGAGACACTATTTAATACACAAAAGCGAGTTCAGGGCTGGTGTGACTCGCCCTTGACTGAAAATGGGATTTTGCAGGCAGAGCAAGCCAAGCAGTACTTTACGAAGAAAGGTATTTCTTTTGATGCTGTCTACTCCTCTACGCAAGAGAGAGCGACTGATACGGCCAAGATTGTGGCACCTGAGTACACTGTAACCCAGCTAAAGGGAATTAAAGAAATGAACTTTGGGTCTTTTGAAGCTCAACCAGAGCACCTCCTCCCCAAACATCGACCAGGTTCACGATCCTTTGAAGATCTCTTGGTCCCATACGGTGGCGAAGATATTCGCAAGGTTGGACAGAGGGTTTTAAAGACTGTATTAGAGAAAGCAGAAGAACACACTAAAGATGGTGCTGAGAATCTCCTATTTGTCAGTCATGGGGCGGCTTTATGGGGATTAATCATTACCATGGACTTAGCCTTTCCTGAAGGAGTACGTTTTGGGAATTGTAATATTTGTGTTTATGATTATAACCAAGGACAATTAGAGCTTCTTCAGGTGATTGATCCGATTTCTGGTTTAGAGGTAACATTATGAAAGAATTTTATTTAATGAGGCATGGGGAAACACGATTTAATGTTCAGCATAGGCTTCAGGGGGTCTGCGATGCCCCTTTGACGGAAGTCGGGATTGAACAGGCTAAAAAGGCTGGTCAGTATCTAGCCAAGCAAGAGCCAATTTTTGATCATGTCTTTACGTCAACCTCTGAGAGAGCTAGCGATACTCTAGAAATTGTGACTGGACGAACAGACTATGAAAGACTTAAAGGTCTTAAAGGACAGGATTTTGGTGCTTTTGAAGGGCAGCCAGAGTATCTTACTCCTAAAACCTTACCTGATGGACAAGGCTTTGGTGATTACTTTGCTCAATTTGGTGGTGAGAGTACGAGCCAGGTCCGTGATCGTATGGAGTTGACGATTAGGGCCATCATGGAGAGTGTGGCCGATGGTTCTAAGTCCTTGCTGGTTAGTCATGGTCCATCTATTTTGCAATTCTGTAGACGTGTTTTAGATCCTGTTCCAGATATTCGTGGTCTTAAAAATTGTTGTATTTTACACTTTACTTATGACCAAGGTCAATTTGGACTGGTCTCAGTTTATAATCCAGTAGAAGAAGAGTATATCTATGGAGGTGAAGAATGACACGATTCTATTTAATGCGACATGGACAAACACTTTTTAACACACTCAATCGAATTCAAGGTTGGTGTGATTCCCCTTTGACTGAAAAAGGTCAGGACCAAGCTCGTCAGGTGCGTGCCTATTTTGAAAAACATGGTTTGACTTTTGATCAGTATTATTGCACGACTACTGAAAGAGCTTCTGATACGCTTGAGTTGGCTACTGGGCGTACTGATTATAAACGTGTTAAGGGACTTAAAGAGATGCACTTCGGTATCTTTGAGGGGCAACCGGAGTATCTTCATCCTAAAATTCAAATTCAGGGGCATTTCGGTGATTATTATGCTCAGTTTGGTGGGGAAAGTCAAGATCAGTTTGTAGAACGAGTGGTAAACGGTGCAAGAGAGATAGTGGATAAACATCCTAACCAATCTATTTTGGCTGTCAGTCACGCAGGAGCCTTGATGACTTTTCTTCATGCTGTGGAGCCGGAGCGTGCCTTTCAGTCTTGTCCAGGCAATTGCGCCATCTTAGACTTTGATTACGATGGATCGAACTTTCACTTTGTCAAACTGATTGATCCTTTAACGGATCAAGAGTTGGTGGAATTTTAGTGGCTTTCATGATCAAAGATAGTAAGAACCCCTTTCTTAGTGTATAATGGAAGGGTATTTTAAATTATGGAGTGTCTATGAAATTTTCAAAAAATCAGTTCATTTGGTTGGCTGTCCTTTTTTTCAGCTGTTTCTTGATCTATACTTACTGGGAAACAGTTGTTTCAATTTGTAACACCATTTACGTTGCCAGTCAGCCCTTCCTGGTTGGAGCAGGGATTGCCTTTGTGGTAAATATCCTGATGTCTTTTTATGAGAAGCTGCTGGTCAAGTTTATTCCATTTGGTTTTATCGCTAAAATCAAGCGACCTATTGCTCTGCTCTCGGCATTGGGAACCATTGGCTTGGTCTTTACTTGGGTAGTATTCACTGTCCTTCCTGATTTGATTGACAGTATCAACACCTTAATTAGTCAAGACCGCTCAGCTATTAATAACTTGATTAATTGGTTGCTTAAAAACAAATCCTTGCAAAAAATTATTCAAGATTTTGGTGGTGTGACACAGGTTAGAGAGCTAATCAATAGCTACAGTGCTCAGTTGCTTCAACAAATCATGAATGGTTTGACCAGTTTCTTGACTTCTTTAACGAGTCTGCCATCAACCTTGATTAATCTTTTTATCAGTATTGTCTTTTCTTGTTATGTCTTAGCTGGAAAAGAGAAACTTGGGAATCAGGTCAATCGTTTGGTAGACGTCTATTTAGGACGTTATGGTAAGACTTTCCACTATGTAGTTGCTATTCTCAATAATCGATTCCGTAATTTCTTCGTCTATCAGTCGCTTGAGGCTTGTATTTTGGGGACCTTGTGTTATATTGGGATGATTATCTTTAATTTCCCTTACGCAGCGACTATCTCTATCCTGATTGGTTTTTCAGCAATGATTCCAGTTGTGGGGGCTTATATTGGTGTGACGATTGGTACCATCTTGATTATGACGCACTCTGTGACCTTGGCGCTTTTGTTTGTTGCCTACGTGGTTATTTTGCAGCAGTTTGAAGGGAATCTCATCTATCCTTATGTGGTCGGTGGATCTACCGGACTTCCTGGTATTTGGGTTATCTTCGCAATCACCATAGGTTCTGCCTTGGGTGGTATCTTGGGCATGTTGGTTTCTGTGCCAGTAGCCGCAACCTTATATCAGATTGTTAAAGATAATGTTGTTAGGCGAGAAGAAGCCAAAGCAGCAAATGCTCTTGAAAGTAATGACTAATTCAAACAGACTTCGGTCTGTTTTTTTTTCGTGTTATAGTATCAGATTTCAATAATATAGTATAAGTGTAATCGTTTTCTAAGTGTTATACTATGAGTAAATTGAACAATGCAAGGAGATAAAAGATGACATATACATTTCCAAAAGATTTTCTCTGGGGTGGTGCAACAGCTGCCAACCAGTTTGAGGGTGCTTACAACCTAGATGGCAAAGGCTTGTCCGTACAGGATGTAACGCCAAAAGGCGGTGTTCCCTTTGAACCTGGGGCCTTGAATCCTTTGATTACTGACCAACCCACACCAGATAATCTAAAACTAGAAGGTATAGATTTCTATCATCGTTATAAAGAAGACATAGCACTTTTTGCAGAGATGGGCTTTAAGGTCTTTCGTATGTCAATTGCATGGACTCGTATTTTCCCAAATGGTGATGATGCTGAGCCAAATGAAGCTGGCCTAGCCTTCTATGATAAAGTCTTTGATGAATTGGCTAAGTATGGCATCGAACCACTTGTAACCTTGTCCCACTATGAAACACCACTCAATTTGGCGCGTGAGTACAATGGATGGACTAATCGTAAATTAATTGGTTTTTATGAGAATTATGTTCGTACAGTCTTCACACGTTATAAGGATAAGGTCAAATATTGGTTGACCTTTAATGAAGTGAACTCTGTTATAAACGCACCGTTCATGTCAGGTGGGATTGCAACTCCGATGGAAGAGCTCTCTAAACAGGATCTTTACCAAGCAGTTCACCATGAGTTAGTCGCTTCGGCTTCAGCAACCAAGATTGGTCATGAAATCAACCCTGACTTTAAGATTGGTTGTATGGTTCTTGCCATGCCAGCTTATGGAATGACAGCTAATCCTTTAGATCAGTTGGCTGTTCACGAGTTTGATAATCAAAACTATCTTTTCTCAGATATCCATGCGCGTGGGAAATATCCAAACTATATTAAACGCTATTTCAAAGAGAATGGTATTGAAATACAATTTGCTCCAGGAGATGAAGAAATCTTGAAGAATACCGTTGATTTTATTTCATTCTCATATTATATGTCTGTGGCAACAGCACACAATCCGCAAGACTATAAGGTTGGAAAAGGCAACATCTTAGGTGGTGTCGAAAATCCCTACCTTGAAAAATCTGAATGGGGTTGGGCTATTGATCCAATCGGTCTTCGACTAGTTTTGAATGACTTCTATGATCGATATCAGTTGCCATTGTTTATCGTCGAAAATGGTTTAGGTGCCAAGGATGTTCTTGTTGATGGCCCAGATGGTCCAACAGTTGAAGATGATTATCGTATTGATTACCTTCAAAAACACTTGATTCAAGTTGGCGAAGCCCTTCAAGATGGTGTAGAACTTTGGGGCTATACGACATGGGGGCCAATTGATTTGGTATCAGCTTCAACGGCTGAACTCAGTAAACGTTATGGCTTCATCTACGTTGATCGCAATGATGATGGTAGTGGTAGCTTGGCTCGTTATAAGAAAAAATCATTTGTTTGGTATAAGTCTGTTATCGAAAGTAATGGTGAAGCCCTTTACAAATAGAATATGACTAAGAATCTCAAAAATATTCGAGATTCTTTTTTAGTATTTAAGTACAACTTTGATATATCTGGATTTCTGTTGACATGAGTAAAAAGAGAGTATTTTCATACATAATAACTTTGTTTATGTTATTCCACATATTTTCTGAAAAAGTGGTAGAATAAAAGTGTGAAAGCGTTCTTATATTTTCCGAAGAAGTAGCGAGTCTATCTCTTTGCTTTTCCTACTTAGATGGAGGTAACGATCATGAATGATTTGAAAAAAGTTCTCTTAGCTGGAATCGGGTTGACTGCTATGACAGTTGATAAGGCCGATAGCTTTGTCAAAGAGTTGGTTGAAAAGGGGCGTTTGACTGTTGAAGAAGGTAAGGAACTGGAACAAGAGCTCAAACGTCAAAGTAAGGAAGAAGCTCAAGAATTTTTAGCGAAACTTGATGCTAAGAAATCTTCAGTTGAGTATGCGACTAAGGATGATGTGAAACGTCTTGAAGAAAAACTTGACGCTTTGCTCAGTCAAAATAAATAAAATGTAAGGAGTCTAAAATGGCTAGTAAACGATTGAGACATGTGTTGAAGGTTTTCTCGTCAGTTGGTCTCCTTTCTTATCGTGAAAAGCATCTTCCTCAAGACCAACAGACAACACCTGTCAAGCTACGCCAAGCCTTTGAGCAATTAGGACCTAGTTTTGTTAAAATTGGTCAAATCCTATCCACGCGCTCTGACCTTTTGCCAGAAAACTATATCAAAGAATTATCAAAGCTCCAGAGCTCAGTTCCTCCCTTGAATAAAGAGGAAGTCATGACTGCCATTAGGCAAGAATTACCTAATGAGCTTTCTGACAGTTTCCTTGATTTTTCGGAAGAGCCCTTAGCTTCTGGTTCTGTCGCTCAGACCCATAGAGCTAGATTATTGTTTGGTCAGGAAGTGATTGTAAAAATCCAGAGACCCGGTATTGATGAGGTCGTTAAGGAAGATATTCAGCTTCTCATTAAGCTTGCACGGCATATACCAAAGCATTTTATCCCCA
Source organism: Streptococcus sp. Marseille-Q3604 (assembly GCF_916619785.1). Classification (NCBI taxonomy): domain Bacteria; kingdom Bacillati; phylum Bacillota; class Bacilli; order Lactobacillales; family Streptococcaceae; genus Streptococcus; species Streptococcus sp. Marseille-Q3604. The sequence goes on from NZ_CAKAKM010000001.1 coordinate 288,074, forward strand.
TGGTCGATGTTCAGGAGGTTTTGGAAAATCTGCGTGAAACCTTAATTAAGGAGCTTGATTTTAGGAATGAAGCAGAGGCCATGAAACGTTTTAGGACTTACAATAAGCAAGTGGCTTGTCTGGGCGTTCCAGAGGTTTATGATGAATTCACGACACCTCATCTCATAGTCGAAGAGTACATCAATGGGATTCCGCTTAATCACTACAGCCAACTGATTGAGGCTGGCTATGACTTAGAAGATGTGGGCAAGAAGCTTATGCTGTCATTTATCAAGCAAGTCTTCAAAGATGGCTATTTTCATGGTGACCCCCATCCTGGAAATCTGTTGGTACGTGATGGCAAGATTTATTTCATTGATTTTGGAATTATGGGGGAGTTGGAAGTAGGGATGCGTGCGTCCTTAAATGACATCCTGTACAGTTTTACCGCACAAGATGTTGATGGTATGACCAAGGCCATCTTGTCCGTTACACAATTTGATAATGGTCTTAATCGTGCAGTTCTAAGTCAAGATGTAGAGCAAATGTTAGGTCGTTATTCTGGTATTGACTTGGGAAGTCTCTCTATAACAGATTTGCTGCAGGATTTGATGGCTATTTTCCAGAAAAATCATCTTAAAGCCTCTTCTCAAATTACCATTTTGGAGAAGGCTTCGCTTCAAATTGAGGGGATTTTCCGAGAGTTAGCGCCAAATATGGATCTTATGACCCTGGCCAAGGATTACTTCCTAGAAAATATGGGACCTGATATGCTTAAGCAGGCCCTGAATAAAGAGAGTATCTTGATTGAACTCTTTTATCTGATTCGCAATGGGAAGAACATTCCACGTCGTCTGCATCAGCTCTTGGAGCAAATTTTAAACGGACGAATTGTGGTGAACCATGATTTTATTAACTTTTCGGGTCGAATTAAAGTTTTTGAGAAAGTATTAAATAATCTGGTTTTAGCCTTATTGTCATTGGGATTTCTACTTTCCGGTGCCCTTTTGGCTAATAAATCAGGTTTTGAAAATCTTGCCTGGCTATTTCTTGGACTTGGAACTTTTCTAGCTTTAATCACAGTAGTGCGTATAATATTTAAGAAAAAAGGATAAAGTATGATTGAAACAACTAGGCCTGACCTTGTGGCTTATCAAGAAGAGCGTTTAGCCAAATTTGTGAATGAAAATCAAAAGTTAGACAAAGGCCAAATCGTTTTTGCAGGGGACTCCATCACGGAGTTTTTTGCATTGAAAAAATATTTGGGTCGAGAGTTTCCCCTTGTTAACCGTGGGATTGCAGGAACAGACTCGGTTTGGCTTTTAGAACACCTTAAAGAGCAGGTCTTAGATTTGGAACCAAGTAAATTGGTGCTCTTGATTGGCATTAACGACATCGGAAGAGGTTACCCTATTCGAGATATTGTCACTCGTATTTCCGATATTATCATGACAGTTCGTCAGGAATCCCTCTTTACTGAGGTCTATTTGCTGAGTGTCTTTCCAGTTAGTGAAGAATCACAGTATGCTTCTAAGGTTAAGATTCGAAATAATACGACTGTACGTGAGCTAAATCAACAATTAGCTGTCCTCCCCGGTGTGACCTATGTCGATCTTTTTGATTACCTTACTGATGACATGGGACAGTTAAATGACAACTATACAACGGATGGTTTGCACTTGAGTCCACAAGGTTATCAAGTCCTTGCGGAACCAATCATAAAGGAGATTTTAGAATGAAAGTTGGCTTAGTCCTCGAAGGCGGGGGGATGCGTGGCTTATATACGGCTGGTGTATTAGATGCCTTTTTAGAAGCTGGTATTAAGGTGGATGGCGTTGTTTCGGTATCGGCTGGAGCACTTTTTGGTGTTAATTACCTTTCTAACCAGCCCCAAAGAGCCCTTCGCTACAACAAGCGTTTTATGGGAGACCGTCGTTATATGAGTTTCTGGTCATGGCTGACAACAGGTAACTTCGTTAATAAGGAATTCTCCTATTATAAGGTTCCCATGGAGTTGGACGTTTTTGATCAGGAGGCCTTTGCTGATTCAGGTGTTCCCTTCTATGTGGTCACTACAGATATTGAGACCGGAAAACCAGACTATATCAAGATTGACCATGTCTTTGAGCAAATGGAAGCCCTTCGTGCAAGTTCCGCCCTACCTCTGGTTTCTGAAATTGTCGAGTACAAGAGTAAACGCTACATGGATGGTGGTCTGTCTGATAGTCTCCCTATTGATTTTATGGAAAATTTGGGTTTTGACAAACTCATTGTAGTTTTGACACGTCCTAAAGGCTACCGTAAACAGCCATCTAAAACGAGTAAGCGAATCTACAAGCTCTTTTACCGCAAGTATCCTGAATTTGTCCAAGTGGCTTCGAATCGCCACATCCACTACAATAAGAGTATTGAAAAGATAGAGGCTTTGGAAAAAACTGGAAATCTTTATGCTATCCGTCCAGAACACGCACTTGAAGTTAGTCGTTTGGAGAAGGATCCTGAAAAGTTTGAAGCCATTTATCAAGAAGGATTGGATCAAATGCGTAATGATATGTCTAATCTCAAAACATTTCTTGGAGACAACTAAAAACGTGCTCGGTTGAGCACGTTCTTTTAGTTATTCATTTGTCGAGCTTGACGGCGTTCTTTGACTTTTTGACGACGCTTTTTCTCATTGATAAAAATCAAGTAGATTACGTAAAGTGGTAATAGGAGGAAGCAGAACAGGGCAAAGTGTTTCATAAAGTTATGCTTATTACTTGTTTGTTTGTCCTTCTGACCACCTGAAAAGAGGAAGAAGCCAGTTTCAGTTGCCTTGACAGTACTTGTTTTAATCTTAGGTGAGACTGTTTTTAAGCCATTATCTACAAGGACATAATCATCTTTGACACTGATTTTAGGTTCTTGTCCTTTTTTGACTGTAGCATAAACATCCTTTTGGACATCGTATTTTTTACCACCAATCTTTTGTTTCCCCTTGCTTAGGACCTTCTTGTAGGAATAGTCTTTAAACATCTTCTCAATGAGGGAGTTACCGAAAGCATGGCGAATTTTTTCACTACTTTCATCTTCCCAATTTCCAACACCGAGGATGACCGAAATGACACGTTGATTGCCACGTTTACATGTAGAGATGTAGTTGTAATCTCCTCGTGGACTTGAGCCTGTTTTTAAGCCATCAACACCTTTGAGGCCGTAATCAGCACCAGGCAAGGAATAGTTGTAATTTTCAAAGGTTTCCTCGTATGGTGTTCCTTTTTTGACAGTTACTTTCTGTTGGCTAGTGTATTTAAGGATTTCAGGATGATGTTTGATAAGGTTATAGGCCATGATAGACAAATCACGGGCTGTCGTCTGGTTAGAATGGTTATTGTCATAACGTTTAGGTGTGTAGTACCCTTTGTAGGATGCTGCACCAGCTCCAGAGGCATTGTACCATTTGGTATTGGTCATCCCGAGCTCTTTAGACTTTTCGTTCATGCGATCAATCCATTTGTCAGGATCGTTGTCACTGAGATAGTTGGCAAGCATGACTGTAGCAACATTCGAAGATGGCACAGCTGTCATAGTGATCAGTTCCGAAACCGTGTACTTAACTCCAGAAACAATCTTGTTATTTGAAATTTCGTAGATATTAGCAATAGCCTCATCAGTAGGCTTGGCTGTAATCACGGTGTCTTCTTTGATTTCCCCTTTTGATAGTGCATCAAAAACCAAGTAGAGGGACATGGCCTTACTCATGGAAGCAGGGTCGCGGACTTCATCGATATTATCTTGCCAAAGGATATCACCAGTATTGGCATCAATCAAAAGTGATGACTTAGGTCTGTATGTCTCGGTGGCTTCCTTGTAGCCCGCTTTTTGTGCAATATCTACGAGTTGGTCAGCAGACGTCAGACTGGGAGCTAAAGCCATACTAGCTACCAGGAAGAGTCCAAATAATTTCTTTTTCACAAATAATCTCCTTAGTAACAACGTTTAGACGCTCTTTTAAAAGGCATCCTTTAATCTATTTTTGTTATATGTCTCCTAATAAAATGTCACATCGTACCATTATAGCATAGTTTTTGGTGATTTTATCAGTATTCTTGGGGTGATCTCCTTTAATAGGGGATAAAAAAAAACGTGTCATGGACACGCTTTCTTTTATTTATTGATTTGTCTTGCTTGACGACGTTCTTTAACTTTTTGACGACGTCCTTTTTCATTAAGGTAAATCAAGTAGAGGAGACCAACTGGGATAAGGCTTAGCAACCAGAAATAAACTGGGAGTTGGCTCTTATCTGTTGTTTTAGTAGCCTTTTTATCTTTTTGGTCACTTCCAAAATCGAACCACCCCTTAACTTTAGTTACCTTAACAGAAGTAGCTTTGATATTAGGTGACACTGTCTTCAGACCATTATCAATGACAATGTGATCATCTTTAACAGAGATTTTAGGGTCTTTACCTTTTTTAACGGTGGCATAGACGTCTTTTTCGACATTGTATTTTTTACCGTCGATTTCTTGTTCACCCTTGCTAAGAACTTTCTTGTAAGAGAAGTCTTTGTACATCTTCTCAACGAGAGCATTACCAAAGGTATGACGAATCTCTTCACCTGTTTGGTCAGACCAATCACCAGAACCCATGATGACAGCAATCATACGTTGATCACCACGCTTGATGGTATCAATATAGTTGAAAGCACCTTCTGGGCTAGATCCTGTCTTCAACCCATCAACCCCATCAATTCCGTATTTGGCACCTGGAATAGAGTAGTTGTAGGTTTCAAAGGTTTCCTCGTAAGGTGTTCCCTTTTTAACTGTGACAACAGGTTTGCTAGTGTACTTGAGAATGTCAGGGTATTTCTTGATGAAGTTATAGGTCATGATAGCCAAATCACGCGCAGTTGTTTGGTTGGTTTGGTTGTTATCATAACGTTGAGGACTGTAGTAACCTTTGAAGGCAACAGCAACGGCACCAGAAGCGTTGAACCATTTGGTATTGGTCATCCCTAGCTCTTTAGATTTCTCATTCATCATGTCTAGCCATTTATCAGGATCATTATTGGTCAAGTAGTTGGCTAGCATCACGGTTGTAACGTTAGAGGAAGGCACCGCAGTCATAGTGATGAGTTCTGAAACGGTATAATCAACACCCGCAACAATCTTGTTGTTTGAAATTTCGTAAATATCGGCAATAGCTTGGTCGGTTGGAGTAGCTGTGATAACAGTATCTTCAGAAATCTCTCCTTTAGACATAGCTTCAAAGACCAAATAAAGTGTCATGGCCTTAGACATAGAAGCTGGGTCACGTACCTCATCAGCATTTTCTTCCCAGAGGACATCTCCGGTATTTCCATCGATTAAGAGGGTTGATTTTGGGCGATAGGCCTCAGTGGCTTCAGTATAACCAGCAGCGCGTGTGATATCCATCAATTCGTCTGCACTAGACAAACTCGGTGCTAGGGCTAGACAAGCTGCTAAAAGGACGGCAACAATTTTCTTTTTCACAATGTGTCTCCTTTAATATCTATGGGGTTCTGTAGCTGCCAGAACCTATTTTTATCTATTAATATCAATTGCCTGTCAAAACCCTAAATTCGGTAGTGACAAACATCTCCATTATAACATATAAAAGTTAGAGTTTTCCTAACATTTAGTATTTTAATGTAATTTTTAGAATCGATTGAATGTTACACAAAATCTATTTGAAAGCAGAAAAAAACGAGCTTGCTTGCTCGTTACTTTTCATCTTTTATCCTTGTGACTTGGTGGTAAATCATGAACCAGGTTTCATTTCGACGCCAGATACTAGTGTGGAAATTTCCTCCCAACTCATAACTAATTAATTTCGTTTTTTGACTAACAGATGTCATCTTGAAGCTGTCAAAATTATTGAGAAGTGGTTGGTGATTGGCAATGACTTCTTCACGATTGTAGTGGTGACCATTTTCATCGATTAAGTAGAAGTCTGGTGCTAAGAGATTTTCATAGTCAGGAATTTTTGACAGAATAATCTTTTCATTGCGAGAGAGTTTGTGAAGGACATTGCCATAAATTTCATCTTCGGGAATGGCAGCTGGTTCTACATGGACATCAGTGTCATAGACAAAGAAACGCTTGCTGAGAACCTCTTCAATTTGTTCAGTAATGGCATGACTCTCGTAAACAGAGAGGTCAGGATTCATTTCAACCACCATATCAAGATAGACGTTGCTACCATAGGAACGGCCACGCTGCTTCTTAACCTTAGTGACTTTTGGAATCTCAAGAATCGCTTTCTCATAGGCTTTTAGGTTTCTCTCATCGAAACCGTCTGACAAACTAAAGGTTGCTTCCATGAAGATATCATAGGCTGTCTTTAGAATGAAGGAGGTAATGATAATGGCTGTAATATAGTCAATAATCGTGAGGTTGAAGGATGCTGCAACAATGGCGATTGACGTTCCAATAGAAGTTACGGCATCGGAGAGATTATCCTTAGCGGCCGCAATCAAAGCGCTAGATTTCAGCTTTTTAGCAAGTCCTTTATTGTATAAGTAAACGCCACACATGACGATAGCAGAAAGAACTCCGACGGTTGCACCAAGGGGATCGACTACAGTTTCCTCTCTTAGAAAAATCTTTCGGACTGTTTGAATTAAGACTTGGAAGCCCACCACGAACATGATAAAGGAAGTGACTAGGCTTGATAAGTCTTCAATCTTCCAATGACCAAACCTATGATCTGCATCAGCAGGTTGACTAGCTAGGTGCAATCCAATGAGTAGGGCCACGTTCCCTAAAATATCTGACAAGTTATTGAAACCATCGGCAATCAAAGAGCTAGAATTTAAAAAGTGTCCAGCTAGAAGTTTTGCAATGGTAAGAAGAAGGTAGGCAGCGATGCTGACAATGGGACCTCGTCTGGCTGCTCTTAAATTTTCATACGTAGTCATAGGGTTACCTTTTCTGTTAAAATACAAGTTTAAATTATAGCATAAAACTATAACGAGTTAAAGGTTGTAAGCCCTTTAAACTTATGGAGTAATGTATTTTTAAAACTTGATAAGAAATGCTTCGTAATCATGGTGTTTTTTCAGTATTTTCCGAATATTCCCTACAAATTATGGTATAATTTAGGGTGTAAAACAGTCTAAAAAGAGGTTTTTATGGAACATTCGACATGGCACAAGCTTCTGAAAGAGGAGCTGCCTGACCATTATTTTTCAAAGATAAATCAGTTTATGGACCAGGTTTATAGCCAGGGGACAGTTTATCCGCCGCGTGACAAGGTTTTTAATGCCTTGTTGGAGACTCCGTTTGAAGAAGTGCGGGTGGTAATCCTTGGTCAGGACCCTTATCATGGGCCTCATCAAGCACAGGGACTTTCCTTCTCGGTACCTGATAGCCTTCCAGCTCCCCCGTCTTTGAAAAATATTCTCAAGGAATTAGAGGAAGATTTAGGTCCTAGATCCTTTCATGATTTAACGTCATGGGCCGAGCAGGGGGTGCTTTTGCTTAATGCCTGTCTAACAGTTCCAGCAGGTCAAGCAAATGGGCATGCTGGTCAGGTTTGGGAACCTTTTACAGATGCTGTGATTAAGGTTCTCAATCAAAAGGATACTCCTGTTGTCTTTATACTTTGGGGTGGCTATGCTCGTAAGAAGAAGGCGCTAGTGACTAATTCTAAACATGCCATTATTGAGAGTGCCCATCCGAGTCCCTTGTCGGCCTATCGTGGTTTTTTTGGCAGCAAGCCATTTTCAAAAGCCAATGCCTACCTTGTATCTCAGGGCCAATCCCCAATTGATTGGTTGAAGTAAAATAGAAAGTTGGAAGATTATGTTACTGATTAAAAATGGTCGTGTTGTAGACCCTAAGTCTGGTTTGGATACGCAAGCTGATGTTCTTGTTGATGGTAAAAAAGTTGTTAAGATTGCTGAAAATATCGAAGCTGGAGATGCTCAAGTCATCGATGCGACTGGTCTTGTGGTTGCTCCTGGCTTGGTGGATATCCATGTTCACTTCCGTGAGCCAGGTCAAACTCATAAGGAAGACATTCATACTGGTGCCTTGGCAGCGGCTGCAGGTGGTTTTACAACAGTTGTAATGATGGCTAACACTAATCCAACGATTTCAGATAAGGAAACCTTGGAGGAGGTCTTGACTTCGGCAGCTAAGGAAAATATCCATGTTAAGTCTGTTGCGACTATTACTAAGAATTTTGATGGTGAAAATCTCACTGATTTCAAGGGTTTGCTTGAAGCCGGTGCTGTCGGATTCTCAGATGATGGTATTCCATTGACCAATGCTGGTATTGTCAAAAAAGCCATGGAGCTAGCTAAGGAGAATAATACCTTTATCAGCCTTCACGAGGAGGATCCTGATCTAAATGGTATTCTCGGTTTCAATGAAAATATTGCTAAAAAAGAATTCCATATTTGTGGGGCAACAGGTGTAGCTGAGTACAGTATGATTGCGCGTGATGTCATGATTGCTTATGATACCCAAGCCCATGTTCATATTCAACACTTGTCAAAAGCTGAATCTGTCAAAGTGGTTGAATTTGCTCAAAAACTTGGAGCACAAGTCACAGCGGAAGTAGCACCACAGCACTTCTCAAAAACTGAAGACCTCTTGCTTTCAAAAGGTGCTAATGCCAAGATGAATCCACCACTTCGTTTGGAATCTGACCGTCAAGCCGTTATTGAGGGATTGAAATCTGGAGTGATAACTGTTATTGCCACAGACCACGCGCCACACCATGCCGATGAAAAGAATGTCGATGATGTGACTAAAGCACCATCAGGAATGACTGGTCTTGAAACATCTCTATCTCTTGGATTGACCTACTTGGTTGAAGCAGGACACTTAAGCTTGACGGAACTCTTGAAAGTAATGACTAGCAACCCATCTGATCTTTATGGCTTCGATGCTGGTTATTTGGCTGAAAATGGACCAGCTGACCTTGTGATTTTTGCAGACAAGGAAAAACGTCAGGTCACAGCAGACTTTAAGTCTAAAGCAGCCAATTCACCATTTGTAGGCGAAGAACTTACGGGCAGTGTTAAATACACTATCTGTGACGGTGAGATTGTTTATCAAGCCTAAATAGCAGATCAGAGCAGGGCACATCGAGACACTTGGTGTTGCACCTGCTTTTTTAGTCCTTAAAGGAGCAAAATGATGAAAAAGATACTGAAAGGTCTTGTTAAATACCTTGCTTTAACTGTTTTGTTAGCCTGTTTTCTGCCACTTTCTTTGCAACGCGTTCAAGCTGACGAGGATGAGGTAGAGTATAGTCTACCTTCCTATGTTGGTCACCTTTCTATACATGATGATGGTAATGCGACGTTTACTCAGGAAGTGACTTATGATTTTGATAGTGACTATAAAGGTCAGTATGTAACCTTGGGGAAAATTGGTGGTTATTCTATTATGGATGATCCCAAGGTTTCAGCAACCGTAAATGGGAAAGAAAAAACAGATATTACAGTTGAAAAAACAGACTCTTATGATGGTGTTAAACTCAAAGTTTATAATTCAGGTTCAGATGGTGATAGGGTTGTCCTCAAAGTTACTTGGCAAATCCAACAGTTGTTGAATCTATATTCAGATATTGCAGTTTTAAATTGGTTTCCAATCTCTGATTGGGATAAAGGATTTGGGCAGGTTGATTTCACAGTTGATGGTCTAGATGCAAGTCAAGGAGAGCTTTACGCCCACACTGGCTATTTTGGAAAAGACCCACAGGTTAAACGTACCGCTACAGGTTATCAGGTTCATGTAGACAATTTACCATCATCAGGTAAATTGGAATTACATGCCTACTGGCCGATGACCAGTACTTTACGGGAAAATAATCAGGCTTATTTATTACATAAGACAAATGAGGCAGAGTTTTTTAAAAAAGAAAGAGATATCAAAAAGTCTAAAGAAAACTACCGACGCATTTTTTATGTCATTTTGCCACTTGTAATTTTAAGCTTTGTTCTTATTGGTATTTTCTGTTACCTTATTGTTCTTTATAGCACTAGAACGCCTTCTTTCCCTCGAGATGCACGTCTTTATGAAGCCCCTCAAGATTTAGCACCTTTGGTCTTAGCTAAGAATGTTTATAATCAGTCGTTCGATAAAACAGGGCTAAAAGAAGAAACGGGTCCTTTGAAGTTCAAATATATGGTGCAAGCTACCATCCTCGATTTGATTGATAGAGGTTATCTCACTTTTAGGCGAGAAGGTGATAGTAATATTCTGACACGTATTGAAAAGGAAGGTCTCTCTTCGTTTGAAGGGGCATTCTTAGATATGTTGTTTGATGGTCGCATGGAAATTAGAGATAGTGAAATGTTCTCGCGCTATTATCTTGATAAAGATGCTCTAGAAAAACAATTCAAGAGTGCTAGAACAAGCTATGAGCGAGAAACTATTCGTTCTCAGGGAAAACGTGTCAAATATCAATTCTCTAATGACGGCTATCAAGTAGCCAAAGGCGTTGAAAAAGAGGAGTTTGCGCTAGGACTTCCTAAAATTTATAGAGATTTTAGTGCGAAAGAAAAGACATTTAACATATTGGGAGTAGCAGCTTTGGCACTTTCAATGATGCTTTGTATACTTTCAACTTTGTTCTTATTTGCTGCCTTTGGATCAGGACTAGGTTTTTACTATATTCTTGGTCTCCTACCTATAGCAGGACTTACCGTTTTATTCTGGTTCTTGGTGAAAAGACGTCGTCAGAGATGTCTTGATGCAACTCAAATTTCAACCTATTACCAGTGGCATAGCTTTAAGAATATGATTCAGAGTATTCCTAGCTTTAAAGAGTCAGAATTAGAATCTGTCATCCTATGGAATCGTATCTTGGTTTATGCGACACTCTATGGACAGGCGAAAAAAGTTAGTGATGTGCTAAAACGATACAACATTCACCTCAGTAATCCATCTCTAGATGAGTTTACTTATTCTGCGACACCATTTATTATGCTGAATAATGTCAATTATCTAGAATCTTATGTTTCTGCCTCAGATAGCGTAAGTAGCTTTTCTATCAATTCAAATAGTGGTAGTGGCGGCTTTGGAGGCGGTGGCTTCTCTGGTGGTGGCGGAGGAGGCGGTGGTGGCGCCTTCTAAGCTACGCTAGTTGGAGTTTACTATCAATAGAGACACTCAGTCTATATGATCTTGGGTGTCTTTTTGTTTGGCGAATAATTCCTTTCATTCTAAACTGTTAGGAATTTTTAGTGAGAAGAGATATAAAGTAACAAAAAAAGAGCCAGTGGCTCTTTTTAAATATGATCTTAATAACCAGGTTCAAAGATTTCAATAATTTGAGTCAGATAACCTGCATGTAAACCGATGCGATAGTCAACATTTGGCAAACTCTTTACTATATCATTCAGTTCTTTATCTTTGCTAACCTTATCAGCCAAAACTGGTAATTCAACAACAAGGAGTTGTGAGTGATCTAGTTGAAGGTAACTACTATTGACCTTGACATCAGGACGAAGTAGTTTAAATATCGCTCTATCCGAAGCTTGGAGCAGTTGATATAAATCGAGGTCAGATAAAGGAATCTCACCAAACTGAGGACTAATATTAATGGAAATATCGACATGTGACGCTCTCATTTCCAAAATACGATTTGAAAGAAAACTAGCTATTATTGGATTGCTAAGCCTATCCAAGTTTTCTTGAGTCTCTGGATTACCAATGCTAGTATTGTCTGTTTTATAAATCTCAAGTAGACTAGTAGCTTTGGCAGTATCTTCATTTTCCAAGGCAAGAGAAACCTCCTTGAGATTTTTCTTGAATAAGTCGAAGGACGTTTGCTTTTGCATGATAATCTGGATAAAGGCTTTGCTATAGTTAGTCATAGTACCCAACAATTTATGACGTTCTTTGTTCAGTCTATCGATAGATTGTTGGTGGACAGCCTGGTTCCAATTGTAAAAATCCCATAGTAGTAGGGCAATATAGAGAACTAAGATAACAGAACTATTAGGACTGACCTTGAAAACTATTTCAAATAAATTTTTAGGGTCATTTGCTGTTGGAAGAATACTGTTAAGACCATGGATAACAGTAAAGAAGACATAATAGACAGCTAGGAAGGCAGTGCTTCGCAACCAGTTACGTCTAGCCCAAGCTTCGTCAAGACTACTCATCTGATTTAGGTCTACAGCGAAGATTTTAAGCATTAGGTAAATGATTAATGGTGCTAAGATGTAGGTCAAGATATGTAAGTTAGTGTTGAGGGTAATATCACCTTTGATATGTAAGACGTGAGGGATAATGACAATTGAAAGTAGTCGTGTTGCCATATCAAAAAGGATAGTTGGATAAAAAGCGTAAAGCAATCGATGATAGAAAGAACGCTCTTTGACAAGGGCCAAATCAGCAACAAGGAAGAAAAGTGGGTCCACAACGATTTTTACGAGACTAAAGTAGGACGCTGCAACTACATAGGATAAAAATAGAAGTAAAAGGTGTCCTCGTAGTGGCTTTACCTTAGACATAGTCTGGTAGAGGTACCAAATAGAAATGAAACTAACGGCCTGTAAGAGAGGATTGATAATATTAGTAATCATTGTAACCTCCTTTAGTCATGTCAATTTCAATTTGTAAGCGATAAATCCCAGTACGTGTATTTGAAACAATGTTAACGTTTGGATAAGTAGATAGAATAGTATTGACGCGTTTTAGTTCAGGATCAGAGAAATCAGATGTAATGGCTGAATCTTCTTTAGTGCTTGAACTTTCAACGACAAAGTGTTGACTATCCTCATCCTTAAAATAAGCATAGCTAAGGTATTTCTGTTCACTATCTTGTGCTTGGTCAATGACATGATCCAAGATAGTTGATAGGACATATACCCAGTCTAAAGGATAAATAGGATAGACGGTAATAGATTCTGGGACCTCCATACTAACCCAAACATCCAGTTCTTTTGCCTTTAGGAATTTAGCTTCAAAGAGTACCTGTAAATCTGGCAGTTTAATATTTCCTAGTTTGTCTCGATAAAAATGATCAATCTTCTTATCTAGCGGATTCGGTGTCAGCAAGTAGTCAATTAACTCCTGAGCTTCCTCATTTTGTTGAAAACGAATGATATCGTAGAGATTTTCAGCTTCGTCTTTGATGAAGAGCTCTTGTCTAGTCTTTTTCTGGTACCAGGTATTGATGTTCTGACTTGATTTTTGAAGAAGGTGAGAATGTTCCTCTTGGGCTGCTTGTGTTTGAGCATTGAGGTCTTTTCTATAGAGATTAACCTGCTTAGATAGAATCAGAGCCGTAATGATAAGAAAGGCAATGGTAAAGTGAATGTCTGTTGAAACGAGTTCAGAAGCAAAGTAAATAAAGGCTAAGCTACAAAGAGCGACAGACGTTGACATGTACCATGGTCTTGCTTTATCAATTTGCATCATTCGAGAGTAGTCCACCTGAAGAAGAGCACTTTGTGCAAACCAAAGTAAAAAAGCAAGAAAGAGAATAAAGGGACCAGCAAAATAGTAATCCAAGACTGCAGGGAAAAAAATTGGAATAATCAGGAAAATGACCAATCTTACCATTAAGGCAAAGGTGAAAGGTATGAAGAGAGTCTCCAAAATGGTATGTCTTAGATTTTTGTAGGATTTGGCAGCTAGAAAGAGTACAACTGCAATAAAACCAGATTTTGGAAAGGAAATACCAAAATAACTAGAGGCAAAAATGGCTAAACCTGCTAAAATAAGAATCCAGTATCTTAAAGGCCTTTTCGTAGTTACCTTGAAGATAACAATTTGTAAAATAAAAGCTATACATGCCGTAAGCCCGTGAATTATGACATCACTCAATATCAAATATTCTCCTATTCGGGTAAAATCTATACAATCATGCTATTATACCATATCGCAAACAAAAAGAGCATACGAATTGCCTATAAGTGATAAAGATGTAAGGCTTTTCATTTTTCAAGCATATTTCTTGCCCATTAAGTTTTTTTAACCTATCCTAGATGTATAGTAAAATTTCGATAGAGGAGATCGATATGGTAAAACTTTCTAAAGAGACACATCTTGAGATGTTCACTAAAATGGAACGTATCCGTGAATTTGATTCACGTATTAATAAATTGGTTCGTCGTGGTTTTGTTCAAGGAATGACTCACTTTTCAGTTGGTGAGGAAGCAGCCAACGTTGGGGCTGTTCAACACTTGAGCTATGACGATATCTTCTTTTCAAATCACCGTGGTCACGGACAATCTATTGCCCAAGACATGGATTTGAATAAAATGATGGCGGAGCTTGCAGGAAAGGCGACAGGTGTTTCTAAGGGCCGTGGTGGTTCTATGCACTTGGCTGACTTTGAAAAAGGTAACTACGGAACTAACGGTATTGTTGGTGGTGGTTATGCTCTTGCCGTAGGTGCAGCTCTCACTCAGCAATACAAAGAAACAGGAAACATTGTTGTGGCCTTTTCAGGAGATGGTGCAACTAATGAAGGCTCATTCCATGAGTCAGTCAATATGGCAGCTACTTGGAAATTGCCGGTTATCTTCTTTATCATCAATAACCGTTATGGTATCTCAATGGATATTCATAAAGCTACAAACACACCTCACCTTTATACACGTGCGGAAGCTTATGGTATTCCTGGTTTCTACTGTGAAGATGGTAACGATGTTTTGGCTGTATACGAAACAATGGGCAAGGCTGTTGAGCATGTCCGTGGTGGTAACGGTCCCGCTATCGTTGAGGTAGAATCTTACCGTTGGTTTGGTCACTCAACTGCTGATGCAGGTGTTTACCGTACTAAGGAAGAAGTTGACGAGTGGAAGAACAATAACGACCCAATTATTAAATACCGTGACTATCTCGTTTCTGAAAATATCGCAAGCGCTGAAGAGTTAGATGCTATCCAAAGCCAAGTCAAGGCAGAGGTTGATGCAGCTTATGAGTTCGCCCAAAATAGCCCAGATCCAGAACTTTCAGTTGCCTTTGAAGATGTATGGGTAGACTAAAGAGAAAGGTTGAGGAATACAAGTATGAGTGAAACAAAATTGATGGCCTTGCGTGAGGCAGTAAACCTTGCTATGAGCGAGGAGATGCGTAAAGACGAATACATCTTCCTTATGGGTGAAGATGTTGGTATCTATGGTGGTGACTTCGGTACATCAGTTGGGATGTTGGCAGAGTTTGGTGAAAAACGTGTTAAAGATACACCAATTTCAGAGGCAGCTATCGCTGGTGCAGCTGTTGGATCTGCCATCACAGGTCTTCGTCCAATCGTTGACTTGACTTTCATGGACTTCATCACGATTGCCCTTGATGCTATCGTTAATAATGGTGCAAAAAACAACTACATGTTTGGTGGTGGTTTGAAGACTCCTGTAACTTTCCGTGTAGCTTCTGGTTCAGGGATTGGTTCTGCGGCACAGCACTCACAATCTCTTGAGTCATGGTTGACTCACATTCCAGGGATTAAAGTGGTTGCTCCAGGTAATGCTAACGACGCTAAAGGTCTTTTGAAATCTGCTATTCAGGACAATAACATTGTTATCTTCATGGAACCAAAAGCACTTTACGGTAAGAAAGAGGAAGTGACTCAAGATCCTGATTTCTACATTCCACTTGGAAAAGGGGAAATCAAGCGTGAAGGGACTGACCTTACTATTGTCACATATGGTCGTATGTTGGAACGTGTTCTTAAGGCTGCTGAAGAAGTGGCTGAACAAGGTATTAACGTTGAGGTCGTTGACCCACGGACGCTTATCCCACTTGATAAGGAATTGATTTTCGAGTCAGTTAAGAAGACTGGTAAACTGATGTTGGTCAATGATGCATATAAGACTGGTGGATTCATTGGTGAGATTGCTGCTATGGTTACTGAAAGTGAAGCATTTGATTACCTTGACCACCCAATTGTACGTTTGGCAAGTGAAGATGTCCCTGTACCTTATGCGCGTGTCTTGGAACAAGCGGTTCTTCCAGATGTTGAAAAGATTAAGGCTGCTATTATCAAGATGGCCAATAAAGGAAACTAACTTTCTAGCGACGGTTAAGTGATATGTCTCGCTAGTAAAATGTGTTTCTTGTTTTAACTGTGAGAGTATCGGAAAATATAATTTAAAGTAGAAAGGAGGGGGCGTTAAAGCGTTTGAGTTGATTTGAACTCAAACGAAATGCTTCGGAATTTAGATAGTTTTATTTGTGTGCAAGCACACTAACGTAAAACTCCTAAAATTCTGTCGCATTTTAGCGTTCTTAGTATCATAAAATATGGCTTTTGAGATTATTATGCCAAAGCTTGGTGTGGACATGCAGGAAGGCGAAATCATCGAGTGGAAGAAACAAGAGGGTGATGTGGTTAATGAGGGAGATATCCTTCTTGAAATCATGTCAGATAAAACGAACATGGAACTTGAAGCAGAAGATTCTGGTGTTCTTTTGAAGATTACCCGTCAAGCTGGTGAAACAGTACCAGTTACTGAAGTTATCGGTTATATTGGAGCAGAAGGTGAAGTTGTGGCTGATAATGCTGCGAGCGCACCGGCTGCAGAAGCTGCTCCGCAAGTTGAAGAAGTTGCTACTGTGGAAGCACCTGTAGTGGCAGCACAAGCCCAAGCCCCTGTCGTACACGAAGGTGGCAAAGTACGTGCAACACCTAAAGCACGTAAAGTAGCGCGTGAGTTGGGGATTGACCTCGCTCAAGTTCCAGGAACTGGAGCAAAAGGTCGTGTTCATGCTGATGACGTTGAGAACTTTAAGGGTGCTCAACCTAAGGCAACTCCGTTGGCACGTAAGATTGCAGCGGACCTTGGTATTGATTTAGCTAGCGTATCTGGAACAGGCTTTGGTGGTAAAATTACCAAGGAAGATGTCCTTGCAATCAGTGCCCCAGCCCAAGTTAAGGAAGCTGCAGCTGCACCTGTGGTTGAAGCTAAGCCAGAAAAAGTCTTGCCAGAAGGTGTGGAAGTTATCCCAATGTCTGCTATGCGTAAGGCTATCTCTAAGGGAATGACGCACTCTTACTTAACTGCGCCAACCTTTACCCTTAACTACGATGTGGACATGACTAACCTTATGGCTCTTCGTAAGCAAGTCCTTGATCCAATCATGAATAAGACTGGCATGAAGGTGACCTTCACTGATTTGATTGGTTTGGCAGTTGTGCGTACCCTTATGAAAGAGGAACACCGTTACCTCAATGCATCCTTGATTGATGATGCGCAAAATATCGAATTACACAAATTTGTTAATCTCGGTATTGCCGTTGGTCTCGATGATGGCTTGATTGTACCGGTCGTTCATGGTGCAGATAAGATGAGTTTGTCTGACTTTGTGGTGGCCTCTAAGGATGTCATCAAGAAAGCTCAGGCTGGTAAATTGAAGGCGGCAGAAATGTCAGGTTCTACTTTCTCTATCACTAACTTGGGAATGTTCGGAACCAAGTCATTCAATCCAATCATCAACCAACCAAACTCAGCTATCCTTGGTGTTTCAGCAACTATTCAGACACCGGTTGTTGTTGATGGTGAAGTTGTCGTACGTCCAATCATGGGTCTATGCTTGACTATTGACCACCGTATTGTAGATGGTATGAATGGTGCCAAATTCATGGTTGATTTAAAACATTTGATTGAAAATCCAATGGAATTGTTGATTTAAGTAAAAAAATATCTGAAAACTGAAGTTTTAAATAGAAAGGAGAGGGCGTTAAAGCGTTTGAGTTGATTTGAACTCGAACGAAATGCTTCGGAATTTAGATAGTTTTACTTGTGTGCAAGCACACTAACGTAAAACTCCTAAAATTCTGTCGCATTTTAGCGTTCTTAGTATCATAAAATATGGCTTTTGAGATTATTATGCCTAAGCTTGGTGTGGACATGCAGGAAGGCGAAATCATCGAGTGGAAGAAACAAGAGGGTGATGTGGTTAATGAGGGAGATATCCTTCTTGAAATCATGTCAGATAAAACGAACATGGAACTTGAAGCAGAAGATTCTGGTGTTCTTTTGAAGATTACCCGTCAGGCTGGTGAAACTGTACCAGTTACTGAGGTTATTGGTTATATTGGAGCAGAGGGTGAAGTTGTGGCTGATAATGCAGCCAGTGCACCTGTTGCAGAAGCAACTGCTCAATTAGAATCTGCTGGTCTTGAAGTTCCTAAAGCTCCTGCCACAGCTGCTCCAGCAGCTACTGCAGAAAAAGCACCACTTGCTGATAATGAGTACGATATTATTGTTGTCGGTGGTGGTCCTGCTGGTTACTATTCTGCCATTCGTGGGGCACAACTTGGTGGTAAGGTTGCTATCATTGAAAAATCTGAATTTGGTGGAACATGTTTGAATAAAGGATGTATTCCAACTAAGACCTACCTTAAAAATGCAGAAATCCTTGATGGGCTTAAGATTGCTGCAGGTCGTGGTATCAACTTAGCGTCAACAAACTACACTATCGATATGGATAAGACTGTTGACTTTAAGAACTCTGTTGTTAAGACTCTTACTGGTGGTGTTCAAGGTCTTTTGAAGGCTAACAAGGTTACTATTTTCAATGGTCTTGGTCAAGTTAACCCAGATAAGACAGTTACTATTGGTTCAGAAACAATCAAGGGACGTAATATTATCCTTGCGACTGGATCAAAAGTTTCACGTATCAATATCCCTGGAATTGAGTCACAACTTGTGATGACATCAGATGATATCCTTGACTTGCGTGAATTGCCTAAATC
The DNA here is from genome assembly GCF_916619785.1 of Streptococcus sp. Marseille-Q3604. Taxonomy (NCBI): domain Bacteria; kingdom Bacillati; phylum Bacillota; class Bacilli; order Lactobacillales; family Streptococcaceae; genus Streptococcus; species Streptococcus sp. Marseille-Q3604. Next base: position 306,729 of record NZ_CAKAKM010000001.1, read on the forward strand.
ACTTGCTGTTATGGGTGGTGGTGTCGTTGGTATCGAACTTGGTCTTGTTTATGCTTCATACGGTGTAGAAGTAACTGTTGTTGAGATGGCTGACCGCATTATTCCTGCTATGGATAAAGAAGTGTCACTTGAACTTCAAAAAATCCTTGCTAAGAAGGGTATGAAGATCATGACTTCTGTTGGTGTTTCTGAAATTGTTGAAGCCAACAACCAATTGACCCTTAAACTTAATAATGGTGAAGAGATTGTAGCTGATCGCGCCCTTCTTTCAATCGGTCGTGTTCCTCAGTTGGATGGTCTTGAAAATCTTAACCTTGAATTAGACCGTGGTCGTATCAAAGTGAATGCTTATCAAGAAACATCAATCCCTGGTATCTATGCACCGGGTGATGTAAACGGAACTAAGATGCTTGCTCACGCTGCTTACCGTATGGGTGAAGTTGCAGCTGAAAATGCTATGCATGGTAACGTTCGTAAGGCTCACCTTGACTACACACCAGCTGCTGTATACACACACCCAGAAGTCGCAATGTGTGGTCTTACTGAAGAAGATGCACGCGCTAAATATGGTGATGTCCTCATTGGTAAATCAAGCTTTGCTGGTAATGGACGTGCTATTGCTTCAAACGAAGCTCAAGGTTTTGTTAAAGTCGTTGCAGATGCGAAGTACCATGAAATCCTTGGTGTTCATATCATTGGACCGGCTGCAGCTGAATTGATTAACGAAGCGTCAACAATTATGGAAAATGAATTGACTGTAGATGAGCTCTTGCAATCTATCCACGGTCACCCAACCTTCTCTGAAAACATGTACGAAGCCTTTGCTGACGTACTTGGAGAAGCAATCCATAACCCACCAAAGCGTAAATAATACGGATAAAATTCTCGGACAGATGTTCGAGGATTTTTCTTTTGTCGCAAATTTTCATCTTTAGATAAATCTCGTAAATTTCTTTGCATTTTTTGTGTTAAGTACGAATAGTTAGTTAAAGGGTTTTCAAATAAGATAAGTCGCTATTTTAGTAGCGTTTATAATTTTATAATATTTCTATTTTATTTAGAAAATTTTTAATAACGCCCTTTCCACGAGAGTTTTTCTGTGGTAAAATGGTTCAAGTATTACAAATGCAAAAGGAAAGTTAAATGCGAACAAAAGATTTTATCTACTATGCTAGTGCGGCTGTTCTCTTGGCTGTAACTACTCAGGTTGCTCAAGCAGACGAAGTGGCAACACAAACGCCTTCTATTACTGAAGGGAATCAGTATCAACCTGCGACAGCGGCTGAGATTTTTGGTGGTGAAGCAGCCTTACCTGTAACTCCTAGTTCAACGGTTTCAGCACCCGCAGCTTCGAGTGAAGTGGCAAAAGCTAGTGCTCCAGTGGTATCTACGTCTCCTGCTTCACAGAGTTCCGAGGCTGCAACGGCAACTGCATCAACATCTGTAGCTAACTCAACAACGATTGTTACGTCTACATCAGCAGTGACTTCAAACGCTAGCTCTGAGAGTGTGACCGCTTCTGCACATTCAACAGCTTCTGAAGCCCCTAACAGCGCTGTTGCCACACCTGCTAAATTAACGAATTCTACGGATGTTCCTTCGCCAACTCTTAAGGTGCAACCGAAGACTTTTATCGATGTCAGCAGCCATAATGGTGAAATCAGTGTAGATGACTATCGTGCTCTTGCACGCCAAGGTGTTGGTGGTGTCGTTGTTAAGTTGACTGAGGATACTTGGTACAACAACCCTAAAGCACCATCACAAGTTCGCAATGCTCAAATTGCCGGTCTTCAAGTATCTACCTATCATTTTTCTCGATACACAACAGAGGAAGAAGCACGTGCCGAGGCTCGTTTCTACATTCAAGCTGCACAAAATCTTAACCTTCCAAAGAGCACTGTTATGGTTAACGATTTCGAAGACTCTAAGATGCTTCCAAATATCAACCGTAACACTCAAGCTTGGGTTAACGAAATGCGTAAGCATGGATACAACAACTTGATGTTCTACACAAGTGCCAGCTGGTTGGATGAGAATAATCTAGGCTACCGTGGACCTGTCTCAACCTCTCAATTTGGTATCGAAAATTTCTGGGTCGCACAGTACCCATCATCAACTCTTACAGCTACAAGCGCTAAAAACATGCGTTACAATGCTAAAACTGGTGCTTGGCAGTTTACAGCAACTGCTAATATCCTGCCAGGTAAACATGTCTTCGACCACAGCGTGGATTATACAGGACGTTTCACAGCTAATGCTAGTGCTGAGGTTGATGCAACTCAAGGCAATTTGAGTGGAACCATTTCTATTGTCAACAATAATCCAACTGTTGGTAGCTTTGATGTTGTCATCTCTAATGTCAAAGCACCAAATGGTGTTGAAACAGTCTCTGTCCCAATTTGGTCAGAAATTAATGGTCAAGATGACATTATCTGGTATACGGCTAACCGTCAAAATAATGGAACTTATACAGTAAACGTTAAGGCTTCAGCTCATAAAAACTCGACAGGGCTTTATAATATCCACCTTTATTATGTTCAAAAAGATGGTCAATTGACGGGTGTTGGTGGAACAACTACGCAAGTCTTCATTGGTAAGACACCTGAGCAGTTGAAACCTAAAGCAAGTTTTGCTATTGAAAACAATAATGCTAAGGCTGGAACTTTTGACGCCGTTATCACCAATATCTCAGCACCACTAGGTGTTAAAGAAGTTTTGGTGCCATCATGGAGTCTTGAAAATGGCCAAGACGACCTTATTTGGCATAAGGCGACTAAGCAAACTGATGGCAGCTACCGTGTAACCATTAAGGCAAGTGAGCATAAGGGCACTAAAGGAAATTACCGTGCCGATGCTTATATCGTGGATACCTCTAACAATCGCCATTATATTGCTGAAAAAGTAGTGGCTGTTGATTATGCTCGACCAAGTGGTGTCCTTACGATTGAAAACAACAATACCGCAGCAGGTACTTTTGATGCAGTTGTTCGTAACATTGTTGCTCCTACAGGTTTGAAAGAAGTTCTTGTTCCTTCATGGAGTTTAGCTGGTGGTCAAGACGACCTTATCTGGCATAAGGCAACTCGTCAAGCCGATGGTTCTTACCGAGTGACTATCAAAGCAACGGATCATAAGAATTCAACTGGTAAGTACCGTGCCGATGCCTACCTTGTAGATGACTCTAACAAACGTTTCTACCTTACTGAAAAAGTGGTAGAAGTTTCTCAAACTCGTCCTAGTGCAAGCCTCTTTATTGAAAATAATAATGCTGATTTAGGTACTTTTGACGCTGTTATCCGCAATATCGTAGCACCAAATGGGGTTAAGGAAGTTTTAGTTCCTTCATGGAGTCTCGTTAATGGACAGGATGATCTCGTTTGGCACAAGGCTAGTCGCCAATCTGATGGTAGCTACCGTGTCACTATTAAGGCTAGTGAGCATAAAAATTCACTAGGAAATTACCGTGCTGACGTTTACATCGTAGATAATGCCAACCAACGTCATTATGTCACTGAAACCATTGTAGACGTAAAACATAATAAGCCAGTCGGTACTATTTCAGTTGTTAATAACAATAATGATACTGGTACTTTTGATGTCATTATCAGTGATGTCTATGGTTCTAAAGGTGTTCGTACTGTTCAAGTACCTATTTGGTCTGAAAAAGATGGTCAAGATGACATTCGTTGGTATGAAGCCACACGTCAAGCTAATGGCACTTATACGGTAAATGTTCAAGCTACTAACCACAAAAATTCAACAGGTTTGTACAATATTCATTTGTACTACATTTTAAATGATGGGTCACAAGTTGGTGTAGGAGGGACAACGACAACAGTTGAATTCCGTAATGCTAAGACTAAAACGCAAACCTATATCACTAATGTTAATTCAGAAGCAGGTAGTTTTACAGTTGTAGTTGATCAAGCGCCACAAGGACGTCAGATTAAGAATATTCGTGTAGCTGTATGGTCAGAAAGTAACCAAGGAAACCTTTCTTGGTACAATACAGCACCTACTGGAACACATACTGAAATCAATGTATCGACTGTTAATCATAAGAATCTCATAGGTAACTATACGACTCATGTTTATGTAGACTATGTAGACAATACTGTAGATGGATTCAACCTTGGTGAGACAGCTCTTGCTCCACGTAATCGTCGTGTTGAGCCTCAGACGACTTATTATTCTCAACGTGACCCTCGTTGGGCTTCTAAGTGGTATGGTGTCAGCAATATGGATCAATCTGGCTGTGTTCCAACATCACTTGCCATGACTTTTACAGATATCTTGGGAACTGTCATTGCACCAACGACAGTTGCGGATTATTTGTACTACAATACAAATTCATTTAACAAAACATCAGTCGCTGGTACTGATGCAGATGGTATTGTATTAGCAAGTAAAAATTGGGGTCTGAAGAGCAACGTACTTTCAAGTATTGCTAACATTGCCTCAGCTTTGATGTCAGGGCAACACGTTTTGGCGGCAGTAGGAGCAAGTCAATTTATCAATTATCCTTACACGCATGAAATCGTACTTCATGGCTATGATAATGGTAAAACATATGTTCGTGATCCATTTAACGCCAATAACAATGGATGGTATTCATTGGATTACATTCATGGTGTTCAGAGTAGAGATGCAATGGATACTAAGCTTGGTGCACCATTCTTCTCTGTCTTTGCTTAATCTATCAATCAAAGGTCTTTAGAAGGAAACTTCTAAGGGCTTTTTTAGTGTTGATTTTTGATAGTTATGTTGTTACTTACCTATTTTCAGAATATTATATACAGGGTTGAAATCTTATATTTATAGGTTTTTACGTTATTATTTTGGATTGTGTTAGTACTATTAGCATAGAAATTACTTAAAATTTTATCATTTTTGTAGTTTTTTTAGAGAATTATCACTTTTGCTCTATTCGTAAGATATTTTCTATGGTAAAATGGGTGACGTATTAAAAAGTGTCAAAGGAAAGTTAAATGCGAACAAAAGATTTTATCTACTATGCTAGTGCAGCTGTCCTCATGGCGGTGACCACTCAGGTAGCCAGTGCGGATGAGGTAGCCACTCAAATGCCTACAGTTACTGAAGGGAACCAATATCAACCTGCGACTGCAGCAGATATTTTTGGTGATGGAGCAGTTCTTGCGCAAGAGTCACCAGCAGCAAGACCAAGTTTAACTGTTGCGGAAACATCTACAGCCACAAGTGAAGTAACAAACTCAAGTGCTCCACAAGTCAGTCAAGCGAGCTCAACAACGGTTGTAGCATCTGAATCAAGAGGAGTTGCATCTGAATCTGTAGTTCAGCCGAACACGGTAGAGAGTTCTGAAAATGCTAGGGTATCGACTTCTTCTGAGGTTTCAAGCGAGGTTGTAGCTGGACCTGCTAAATTGACTCATGCTTCAGGTTCATCTAATGATACTGATGTTTTAAAACCGAAGGCTAGCTTCTCAATTGAGAACCACAACAAGGTAACTGGTACCTTTGATGCAGTGGTTCGAGATATTGTTGCACCATTGGGTGTTAAAGAGGTTCTTATCCCATCTTGGAGTCTAGCTAATGGTCAAGATGACTTGATTTGGCATAAGGCAGCTAAGCAAATGGACGGCTCTTATCGTGTAACGATTAAGGCGGTTGATCATAAGGGGGAAGCCGGCAATTACCGTGCAGATGCCTATGTTGTTGACCGAACAAATAAGAGACATTATATTTCTGAGAAAGTAGTCTCTGTAACTTACTCTCGTCCAAGCGCAACCCTAACTATTGAAAATAATAATGCAGCTACAGGCACTTTTGATGCTGTGGTGAAAAACATCATAGCTCCTACAGGTGTGAAAGAAATCTTAGTACCGTCATGGAGTCTAGTTGGTGGTCAAGATGATTTGATTTGGCATAAGGCTACGAAACAAGCGGATGGTTCTTACCGTGCTACCATTAAGGCAAGTGACCACAAAAATTCAACCGGTAAATACCGTGCCGATGCTTATATTGTAGATAATTTTAACAAGCGTTTTTACTTGACTGAAAAAGTGGTGGAAGTTAGCCAATCGCGTCCAAGTGCCAGCCTAACGATTGAAAATAACAATGCTACGACAGGAACTTTTGACGCGGTGGTTCGCAATATAGTTGCACCTAATGGTCTTAAAGAAATCTTGGTACCGTCATGGAGTCTTGTTAATGGACAGGACGATTTGGTTTGGCATAAGGCAAGTAAGCAAGCAGATGGCAGCTACCGTGTGACGATTAAGGCTTTAGACCACAAACATTCAACTGGAAAATACAGAGCGGATGCTTATCTCATAGATAATACTGGTAACCGCCAGTATTTGACTGAGACTGTGGTTGAGGTCAATGAAACTAAGCCAAGTGGTAGTATTTCTATCTTAAATAACAATGGTGCTGGAACTTTTGATGTGGTCATCAGCGATGTCTATAGCCCGAAAGGTGTGCGTACGGTTCAGGTACCTATATGGTCTGAGACTGATGGTCAAGATGATATTCGTTGGTATGAAGCCACACGTCAAACAGATGGCAATTACAAGGCTACTGTCCAAGTTGCCAACCACAAAAACGTAACTGGTCTTTATAATGTTTATCTTTACTATATCCAAAACGATGGCTCACAAATCGGTGTGGGAGGAACACAAACAAAAGTTACTTTGTCAGAACCTAAAGCCGACCTTGCTATCACTGGTCTCAACAATGCTACGGGTAGCTATGATTTTGTCATTTCAAATTTGGTTGCGCCGCGTGGCTTCAAAGAAGTCTTGGTTCCAACCTGGTCAGAAAAGAACGGTCAAGATGATATCATCTGGTACAAGGCAGCTAAGCAAGCAAATGGAGACTATAAGGTAACCGTTCGTTCAAGCAATCATAAGGGAGATAGTGGTCTTTATAATTCACATGTCTATTTGGTTGACAATGATGGTAAATTCATTGGCCTAGGTGGCAAACAAGTGACACTTGATATCACTAAAACTCAAGGAACATTGACTATTACCAATAATGATAAAAATCGTGGAACTTTTGATGTTCTTATCACCAATCTGACGAATCCAAGCGGTATTTCAGGTGTGGTAATACCTGTTTGGTCTGAGCAAAATGGTCAGGATGATCTTGTTTGGCATAATGCCACAAAGCAGGAGGATGGTTCCTACAAGGTGACTATTTCAGCTAGTCAGCACAAGTGGAATTCAGGTAAATACATCGTTCATGGCTATATTGTTGATTCTTCAGGTAAGAATATTGGTTTTGGGGCAACTTCAGCTGATGTGGTAGCCCCTAAGAAAATCGGTTCGGCATCAAGAGGAAACTACGATGTTTTAAATAAGGTTGTCTATCTAGATGCTGGCCATGGTGGCTATGATCCAGGAGCTTCGTACTTTGGTATTTCTGAAAAGAGCTTGACTTTGGCCATCCAAAGCCGTGTGAAAGCTAAACTAGAATCAGAAGGTTATCAAGTTGTGACCACACGTACCAGCGATACCTATGTTGATTTGACGGATCGCTCTCGTGCAGCTATTGCCTCTGAATCAGATATCTTCGTAAGTATCCACATCAATGCTTCAGGAAGTTCAGCATCACAGGGAATCGAAACTTATTATTACCAACCTTATGCAGAATACCCATCACGCATTAATGCGACCTACCATGCTAATCCGACTCGTTTGAGTATGAGCGATACCTTGGCAAATGCTATTCAGTCTAGCCTTATTAACGCAACTGGAGCTCAGAATCAGGGCGTTAAGCGTCGCACCTTTGCGGTCTTGCGAGAAACAACAGCGCCGGCAGTCCTTCTAGAACTAGGTTTCTTGTCAAATCCTCAAGAAGCAGCTCGCTTAACGACGTCTGCTTACCAAGAAACTTTGGCCAATGCGATTGTAGCAGGAATTAAGCGTTATTATTCTGTTTATAATTAAGAAATTGAGAGAATCTAATGGTTCTCTTTTTATTTTCAAAGAGCGAAAACGCTTGCATAAATCTAATCTAAATGGTATATTAAAAAACATGAAAACGTTAACCAAAAGGAGTTAGTATGAAAAGGAATACTCAAACTAATGACGAAAAAGTCCTTCGTTATAGTCTTCGCAAGTACAAGTTAGGGTTGGCTTCTGTAACCATTGGAGCTGTTTTTTTGAGCTTTGCTGCTACTCATGGAGTCAAGGCAGAAGAAGTAGTGTCAACACCTGCCTCAAGTACACAGGTTGAATCAGCTGATTCTAGTCTTACCACCAGTGGTCTAGTAACTGAAACGCCAACAGCTCCTCTAACAGCTGAGAATGGCACAGTGTCCAAGGAAAATGAGCCAGTTTCTCTTCCAGCAGAAAATACTAGTCCTACTGAGACTACCAAGCTAACTGAAACTAGCGAAAACACGCCAAAAACTGTAAGTACTAACAATAGTCAACCTCTTACGAATGCATCTGAGGAACCTATTGCTGACGGGTCTATTCGCTTGCATTTCCAAGAGTTGCCAAGTCAGGATAAGGCATCACTTGGGCTTTGGACTTGGGACGATGTGGAGACGCCATCATCTCAGAAAGGTGCTTGGCCAACAGGAGCAACCTCATTTGCAGAAGCGAAACAGGATGATTATGGTGTTTACCTGGATGTGAAGCTGTCTTCAACACCTAAAAAACTTAGCTTCCTTATTAATAATGCTGCTGGAACGAACCTTTCAGGAGATAAAACTGTTGAAATTCTAAGTCCTCAAATGAATGAGGCCTGGATTGACAAGGATTTTCAAGTTTACAGCTATCAGCCCATCCCTCAAGACCACGTTCGTATCAATTATTTCCGTACGGATGGCGACTATAGTAATAAGTCTGTATGGTATTGGGGAGATGTAAAGGATGCCCCAAGTAATTGGCCTGATGGTGTCAATTTCCAACCAAATGGTAAGTATGGTGCCTATTTAGACATTCCGCTAACAGAGGTTGCTAAATCTATCGGATTTTTACTCTTAGATGAGAGCAAAACAGGAGATGATGTGAAAATTCAACCAAATGATTATAAATTTAGTGACTTGAAAAAAACTCGTCAGCTTTTCGTACGAGATACTGATACGACAGTCTACACCAACCCTTATTTTGTTAAGGATGTACGTTTGACTGGAGCTCAGCAGCTTAGTCCAAGCCAAATCGAACTTAGCTTCACCAATTTAGAAGATGTTTCATCTGAGGACATTCTCAAAGACCTAAAGGTGACAGACAAGGATGGTAACAGTGCAACTCTTAAACAGCTTGACTTGGATGCTAAACGCAAAAAAGCTACATTAACAGGTGATTTTGCTGCGGAAAATCTGCCTTACAAGGTCACTTTGGGCAATGATAGTTTTAAAACGTCTGAGAGTTGGCAATTGAAGGATGCGCTCTACAGTTACGATGGTGAATTGGGTGCCCGTCTTCAAGAGAATGGTACTAAGGCACATGTGACACTTTGGTCACCAAGTGCAGATCAAGTAGATATCATTGTCTATGATAAGAATAATCAAGACATGGTTCTTGCTGAACATGCCCTAAGCAAAGGACCTCGAGGGACTTGGCAAGCTGACTTGCTTGCGACTGATCTTGGTTTGGAAAACTTAACAGGTTATTTCTATCAGTACCGCATTAAACGTGGTGATCAGTCTGTAATCGTTTTGGATCCTTATGCTAAGTCTTTGGCTGCTTGGAATAGTGACGATGCCAGCAAGGGACCTGAACACAAGATTGCCAAGGCTGCCTTTGTAGATCCTGCTAATTATGGACCAAAAGATCTTGACTACGCTAAGATTCCAAACTTTAAATCTCGAGAAGATGCCATCATTTATGAGGCTCATGTCCGAGATTTCACCTCTGATAAGGCTATCTCAACTGAATTGAAACATCAGTTTGGGACTTTCGCAGCCTTTGCTGAGCGTTTGGATTATCTTAAGGATCTCGGTGTTACCCATATTCAGCTTTTACCAGTATTAAGCTACTATTTTGTTAATGAAATGCAAAATGGGAAGCGTTTGGATGCCTATGCATCAAGTGATAGTAACTACAACTGGGGCTATGATCCACAAAACTATTTCTCTTTGACGGGTATGTATTCTGAAAACCCAAATGAACCAGCTAAACGTATCGAAGAATTCAAGAATTTAGTTGCTGCTATTCATGCCCACGGTATGGGCGTTATCTTGGATGTGGTCTATAATCATACAGCTAAGACAGCTATTTTTGAAGACCTTGAGCCAAATTATTATCACTTTATGGATGCTGATGGCACTCCTCGTTCGAGTTTTGGAGGGGGGCGTCTAGGCACGACTCACTATATGAGTCGTCGTGTCTTGGTTGATTCGATTGCTTATCTTACTAAGGAATACAAGGTGGATGGTTTCCGTTTTGATATGATGGGTGACCATGATGCTGAAAGTATCGAGCAAGCTTATCATGCTGCACGTGCCCTTAATCCAAACCTCATTATGCTTGGTGAGGGCTGGGTGACTTATACTGGCGATGAAAATAGCCCTGTTCAGCCTGCCGATCAGTCTTGGATGAAAGACACAGATACCGTAGCTGTATTTTCAGACGATATTCGAAACACCCTCAAATCAGGTTATCCAAACGAGGGGACACCTGCCTTTATCACAGGTGGCAAACGTGATATTAATAAGGTCTTTGACAATATCAAGGCACAACCAACTAACTTCGAAGCTGATTCTCCAGGTGATGTGATTCAATATATTGCTGCTCACGATAATTTGACCCTTTTTGATATTATTGCCCAATCAATCAAGAAGGATCCAAGCAAGCCTGAGAATAATGCTGAAATTCATCGTCGCTTGCGTCTAGGAAACCTCATGGTATTGACTGCTCAGGGAACACCATTTATTCACTCTGGTCAGGAATACGGCCGCACCAAACAGTTCCGTGATCCTGCCTACCGTTATCCTGTGTCTGAGGACAAGGTGCCGAATAAGTCACATCTCTTAGTGGATGAAAAGGGCAATCCATTTGACTATCCTTACTTTATCCATGATTCTTATGATTCTAGTGATGCCGTCAATCATTTTGATTGGACTAAAGCAACTGATAGTCAGGCATTCCCAGAAAATACGAAAACTCGCGCCTTTACCAAAGGTTTGATCGCCTTACGTAAGTCGACAGATGCCTTCAATTTCAAATCAAAAGCAGATGTAGATGCACGTCTAACGCTATTGACAGTTCTTGGTCAGGACAATGTCGCTCAAGAAGATTTGGTATTGGGATACCAAACTGTTGCTTCGAATGGAGATCGTTACCTTGTCTATGTCAATGCTGATAGCAAGGCTCGTCAGTTTGATTTGAGCAAGATTACAAATGGCCTATCTTATATGGTTTTGGCAGATGGCAGTCAAGTCAATTTATCTGGAATTAGTGAGTTATCAGGTGTGACAATCAACAATCACATCTTGACCTTGGACCCACTAACAGCGACTATTATTCGTTTGACTAATGCTCAGACGCCAACTGAGGCAGTAGATCAGCCTTCTGAAAAGACCGGGTCATTTGGTGGTAAAGATACTGAAGCAACTAAAGCAAATGTCAAGGCTTCAGGTAAAGAGGACCTTGTCGGAGATGCTGAACTTGTTAATCGTGACAATGGTCAGGCTAAGACTGAAGCTAGTCGTCAGACTGATAAACAACTGCCATCCACTGGTGAAAAGACAAATCGTGGACTCTTTTTAGCAGGTCTTCTAAGCATCCTTAGCCTAGGATTCCTTAGAAAACGACGGATGAAATAAATAAGTGACAACAGGTTATTTCCTGTTGTTTTCTTTTATTTAGAATCATTCTTATCTGCTCTTTAGAATAGTTCTTAAATAGCCTAAAACCGTTGACAGTGCTGGTTTCTTCTGTTAGTTTAGATATGTTCTCTTACATACGAGAGATCATTATTGACTTATCATCGTTCGTTCTTTATTAATGATAAAACGACGATTCACATATATAACGACAAATGTCGAACACTATCTTGAAAATAGGAGACATTCATGAAAAAACTTAGCAAACTTGGTGTTGTTCTTTTGGCATCAGGACTTTTATTGACGGCTTGTGCCAAATCTGGTAATTCAAGTAATTCAAGCTCAACGAGCTCAAAACTCACAGCCAGTGAGCAAAAGCAATTGAAGCAGGCGACAAGTGATTATAAGACTTTCGTAGAAGGCGAAATTGATCAGCTTTTGAAAGATACTGAAGGATTCAGTGAAACCCTCAAGTCAGGAAATCTTGAAGAAGCTAAGAAACAATACCCATTGATTCGTATGGCTTACGAGCGTTCAGAGCCGATTGCAGAAAGCTTTGGTGAGTCTGACGTGAAAATCGACTACCGTTTGGTTGATTACATGGACGAAAATAAATCAGAAGACGGTTGGTCAGGGTTCCACCGTATCGAACGTATCATGTGGCAAGACAACACGACAGAGGGTACAGATGCCTATGTAGATCAATTGGTTAACGATATTAAGGAACTCAAAGCTAAAATTGCAACTGTTAAAGTTACTCCAGATATCATGTTGACAGGTGCTGTTGACCTTCTGAACGAAGTAGCAACTCAAAAGATTACAGGTGAAGAAGAGGTCTTCTCACATACTGATCTTTACGACTTCCGTGCCAATATTGAAGGGGCAGAAAAAATCTTTGAACTTTTCAAGCCGTTGATCCAAAAGAAAGATGCTAAACTTGTGAAGACTCTGGAAACTGAATTCAAGAATGTGAATGGTCTTTTGGACAAACACATGACTGATGAGAAAAACTATAAGTCTTATACAGATTTGAGTGAGGCAGATACTAAGGAATTGGCCGAAGCTGTAACTAAACTTGGTGAACCATTATCACAAATGGGTGTTATCCTAGATGGGAAATAAGAAAAATGACTGACGAAAAATTTTTAGATCAAAAAATGGACCGTCGTGAATTTCTTAAAAAAGCAGGTATTGGAGGGGCTGGGCTTGCGCTTGGTCTTTCTGGTGCATCTGCTTTTTTCGCTAATCAGGATAGTTCAAGTAAAAAGGCTTATGATGGTGATGAAGATATTAGCTTCTTTGGCAAGCACCAGGCTGGGATTACGACTCCTATGCAGAAGGCTTGCTACTTGGTGGTGCTAGATCTTCATACAACCGATAAAAAAGAAGTCATCCAGCTTTTTAAAGACTGGACCGATTATAGTAGTAAATTGGTTGAAGGAGAGTTAGTCAAAAAAGACGGTTCTAATGCCCTCTTGCCTCCTACGGATACAGGCGAAACGGTGGGACTCAATCCCTATCGCCTGAGTTTGACTTTTGGAGTTTCGGCTGATTTTCTTAAAAAACTTGGTTTAGAATCCAAACGTCCTAAGCTCTTCCGTGATTTGCCTCCATTTCCAAAGGAGCAGTTGCAGGACAAGTATACGGGCGGGGATATCGTGATTCAAGCCTGTGCGGACGATGAACAAGTAGCTTTCCACGCTATCCGCAATCTGATTCGTAAAGGTCGTAATAAAATCACCATGAAGTGGAGCAAATCAGGGTTTGCAGCTATCGGAGACCGCAAGGAAACGCCTCGAAATCTTTTTGGTTTCAAGGACGGTACTGCCAATGTTACGACAGAAAAGGAATTCGACAAGGTTGTCTGGACTGATAGTCAAGATTGGATGAAGGGTGGTTCTTATATGGCTCTTCGTCTGGTACAGATGCATTTGGAGACTTGGGATCGTACCAACTTGCAGGAGCAGGAAAACACCTTTGGTCGTTACAAGGAATCAGGCGCTCCCTTTGGTAAGAAAGATGAGTTTGACGAAGTAGATTTGTCAAAATTACCAGTCGATTCGCATGTGCGTTTGGCAAAAGAAGTAGACCTTCCTATCTTACGTCGTTCATATTCTTATTCAGATGGCATTGATGAGAGAACTGGCCAGTTTGATTCAGGTTTGATTTTCATTGCCTACCAGAAGGATCCAGACCGTTTTGTTAAAATTCAGACCAATCTTGGTGCTGTAGACAAGATGAACGAGTACATCACCCATATCGGAAGCGGGCTCTTTGCTTGCTTTGCTGGGGTGGAGAAAGGAGGCTACCTTGGTCAAGCACTCTTTGAATAAACTCATCGTTTTACTTGGGCTTTTAGCCTTATTCTGGACCTATCCAGTAGCTGCTGAATCATACAGTGACCTCTATATCAAAATTACAGATGCGACAACAGCTGTTCAAAATAAAGATCAAGCTAAAGCTAAGGAATTGGTTGCTGAGATTAAGACTGATTTCGAAACAAAAGAAAATCACGATTCCAAGGGGGGTAAAAAAGTTAGCAAGGCTCTTGATATTAAGGGTGACGTGACAGAAGAGGACCTAACCTCTATTTCGTCAGCCCTTCTTAAATTTGAGAAAGAGCAAAATCCTGTTGATTTAGATGCCGAAAAGGAAAAACTTGAAACACGCCTAGAGCCTTATTTCAAAAACTTACAGGATGCCATTACGGCCAAAGACCTGGCTGCAACACGCAAAACTTACAGTGAATTAAATAATGCTTGGACGAGAAATGAAGCTGTTGTCCGTGACCACAGTACTGCCTACTACGGCAAGATTGAGACGGCCATTTCACTTTTGCGAAGTAGCATTGAGACGGAGCCTACTGATTTCACCAGCATCCAGTCATCTTATGATGATCTCAAGAGTGGGATTGATGACTTTATCAAGGGTGTCCCTCTTGATAGCACAAGCTCAAGTTTAACCCTAAAAGATGGTATTAAGCTCTTGGAAAAGGCTCTAGGTCAATTCCAAGCAGGTGATGAAAAAACGGCTGCGGCAACTATGAAGAAGTTCATCACTATCTGGCCAACCATTGAAGGCGATGTAAGCACAACTAATCCAAGCCTTTATACGCGTGTGGAAAGTGAAACACCTGTTATCATGGTTAAGGGAAAAGAAAAAGCTTATCAGGACAAACTGCAAGCCTTGATCACAGACTTATCTGCTATTGATACAAGTGCTTCTTATAATGCCTTTGATGCCATGTTGATTCTCTTACGTGAAGGGGTTGAAGCCCTCCTCATTGTTATGGCACTTGTGACAACTCTTAAGGCAGCCAAGATGCGTAAGGGACTCAAATGGGTTTATGGCGGAGCCATTGCTGGTGTTCTTGCTAGCGCAGTTATAGCTGTTATCTTACAAGTTGTCTTTCCAGCTGTGACCTCGGGGGCTAACCGTGAAATTATTGAAGGTGGCGTTGGTATCTTTGCAGTTGCGATGATGATTCTGATTGGAATTTGGCTCCATAGCAAGTCTTCAGTCAAACAGTGGAATGACTTTATGGATCGCCAGATGAAGACGGTGACGGCTACTGGAAGCTTTGTGTCCATGTTTGCACTCAGTTTCTTGGCTGTCTTCCGTGAAGGTGCCGAGACTATTCTTTTCTATGTCGGTATTGTCCCACGTATCACGACAGCTAATTTCTTGATTGGTATTGCTTCAGCCATTGCAGTTCTTGTTATCATTGCTGTGGCTATGACTAAAGCGAGTCACTATATTAAACCGCACCGCATTTTCTTTATTTTGACTTGGTTGATTTATGCCTTGGCCTTCAAGATGCTCGGTGTCAGTCTTCATGCCCTTCAGTTAACTAATATGATGTCTAATCATTTGATTAGTGGTTTCCCAACCATTGATTGGGCTGGTATCTATCCAAGCTGGGAAGTCTTGATTCCACAACTTATCTTTATTGCTATTATTGCCTTTGTGACGGTGAAACAGCATGGCAAGAAATAAAGATGAGATGACTATTGTTGAGCATCTGGTGGAATTTCGGAGACGTTTCATTGCAGTAGTGTTATGCTTTTTCCTAGTTTTTTGTATTACTCTGTTGTTTGCTGGGCAACTCTATGCTTATCTAACCAGAGGATTTGACAAGCCTTTATTAGTTCTAGGGCCTAACGATATTCTTTGGATTTACATTAACCTAGCAAGTCTTATGGCTTTTACGGTGACGCTGCCTTTTACCACTTACCAGATTTGGCAGTTTGTGAAACCAGGTTTAAGGGACAATGAAGCGCGTGCTATCTTTGCTTATATCCCAGCAACTTTTGTCTGTTTTGTATTGGGCTTGGCTTTTGGTTATTATTTTGTGAGTCCAGCTATCTTAGAAGTGCTTTTAAAACTAGGCGAAGGGCTCTTTGATACACAAATTACAGCACAGAACTACCTTAGTTTTTTACTGCATACGACAGTGCCTTTGGCTGTTCTCTTTGAACTTCCCGTAGTTGTGAGTTTTTTGACATCTATCGGCATAATAACACCAGTTTTTCTGACACACTATAGACGCTATGCTTACTTTATTCTCTTGGTTTTGGCGGTCATTCTAACACCAGCTGACTTTATCAGTGACCTGGCCATGACGGCACCCTTAATCTTGCTTTATGAAGTTAGCGTAACTCTAAGTAAGCTCATTTATAAACGTAAACAAAGAAAATATAAAGATAAATAGAAAGGAAATCTCATGGGAATTCTACGTGATATCGGAGCCCCAGGACTTATCATTATTGTTCTAGGAGCCCTCCTCATATTTGGTCCTAAACGCTTGCCAGAACTCGGGCAATCCATCGGTAAAATGCTAGCCGAATTTAAAGCAGCTGTAAATAAGACTGATGAAGATAAAAAGGATCAAGAGACTGGGAAGAAAGACTAGTTTCTAGATACTCTATTTTCTTGACAATTCTAAGCTTTTGTGACATAATACACTTGTATTGAATAGTAAGTCTATATCATAGGCAAGAAAAGACCCCAAGCTAACTTCCACATAAGCTCGGGGTCTTTTTTAGCACTATCTATCCTTGTTTAACCACTTGTCGATCAGACGAAGGATAACACCGACCACAATAGGTCCGATGATAGTTTTGAATAGTAAATCCATCATAGGCAAACTCACCTCCCTTCGTAGGCGGTGTCGAGGTGCCAAGGGATATTATATCATAGATTGAGAGAGTTGTTTAGTGAGTGTCAGGAAGTAAAAGTTAAAAGGTAGTTTGATCATGCCATACAAAAAAATCAGCCTTCTTGAGCTGATTTTTTTATTTTACAAACTGATACGTTTTTCTGTCTCAGCGTCGAAGAAATGACCTTTTGCAACACTGAAAGTAAGATTTACTTTTTCACCTGGATTGTGGAAGTCACGCGCATCAACACGGGCAGCAAATTCAGTTTCTCCAAGTTTTAGGTAAAGCATTGTTTCTGCACCAAGGAGCTCTGAAACGACGACTTCAGCATCTACATTGGCATCTGGATAGACTTCTTGAACGATTGGACGGCTTGAAACATCTTCAGGACGGATACCAAAGATAACTTCTTTGCCTTGATAACCTGTTTCTTTCAAGATTTTAGCTTGACCTTCAGAAATTGCAATATCCAAGCCTTCAGAGTTAGTGATACGGTTGCCATCAACCTTAACATTGAAGAAGTTCATAGCAGGACTTCCGATAAATCCAGCAACAAATTTGTTGGCTGGTTCATTGTAAAGTTCCTGAGGTGTACCAATTTGTTCGATACGACCGATAGTACCAGAACCATCAGGGTTTTTAGTAGAACTCATGATAACGATACGGTCAGCAAGAGTCATGGCTTCTGTTTGGTCGTGAGTAACATAGATAGTTGTTGCGCCAATATTACGAGTAATTTTAGCAATTTCAGCACGCATAGTGACACGAAGTTTAGCATCCAAGTTTGAGAGAGGTTCATCCATGAGGAAGACTTTAGCATCACGAACGATGGCACGTCCCATAGCTACACGCTGACGTTGACCACCAGAAAGATCTGCCGGCTTACGATCTAAGAACTCAGTCAACCCAAGGCTAGCAGCAGCTTCACGCACACGTTTGTCGATATCGTCTTTTTTATATTTACGAAGTTTAAGACCAAAGGCCATATTTTCATAGACAGTCATGTGTGGGTAAAGTGCGTAGTTTTGGAATACCATGGCAATGTCACGGTCTTTTGGTGATTTGTCATTAACCACTTCACCATCAATATAGAGTTTACCTTCAGTGATTTCTTCAAGACCAGCAACCATACGGAGAGTTGTTGATTTACCACATCCTGAAGGACCTACGAAAACGATGAATTCCTTGTCTTTGATGTCGATACTGAAATCTTCAACAGAGTAGTGAGTTGCATTTGGGTATTTTTTGTAAATTTTATCCAGTTTAAGAGTTGTCATATCATTTATCCTTTATTATTTAACTGATCCGCCGGTTACACCTTCAACATAGTATTTCTGCATGAAGATAAAGAGAAGGGTGATTGGGATGGCGATGATAATAGCACCTGAGGTAAATGGAAGGAACCATTCATTGATAGCGTCTTGGTTAAGCATTTGGTAGAGTCCAAGGGCAACGGTATATTTATCTTTAACGTCACCAAGGATAACAGATGCAAAGATGAAGTCTACCCAAGGTCCCATGAAGGCCATGAGGGCAGTGTAGACGATGATTGGTTTAGAAAGTGGCAAGGTAATCTTGGTAAAGATTTGAAGACGAGTTGCCCCATCAATCATTGCTGATTCATCCAATGAGTAGGGAATGGTATCAAAGAAACCTTTCGCAATGTAGAAACCAAGTGCTGCCCCAGCAGAATAAACCAAAACCAAAGATGTCAAGGTTTGTGTCAAATTAAGGGCCTTCAAAATATAGTAGACCGCAATCATAGACATGAAACCAGGGAACATGTTAAGTACAAGTGCCAATTTCAAGAAGCCATTTCTGTGTTTGAATTTAATACGGCTAAGTGAGTAGGCCATCCCAACGGTAATCAAAGTTGAGAGGATACATGTACATGTGGCAACGATGAAGGTATTGATGAACCATTTTCCAAATGGATAAGCATCGCTGGTAAATAGTTTGATGTAGTTATTAAATGTGTAAGTCTTAGGGAAGAAGTAAGGCACCGCATTGGCTCCTTCACCACGGAAACTTGTAAGGAAGATCCAGATAATAGGAATCAACCAGATAACAGCTAGAACTGTCAATAGAATATAAGTACCAGTTAGGTAAAGATTTTTCTTACGTTTCATTATTTAGCAGCCCCTTCCTTGAATGAAGATGATCTTGTGTAGGCCAAGAGACTGAATGTTGCAGAGATGGCGAAAATCAAGATACCGATAACAGATGCCAAGTTATAGTCTTTAGCGCTAACAGTCAGTTTGTAGAGCCAAGTTACCAAGAGGTCAGTTGAACCCGCTTGATAGTATTCAGAATTTTTAGGTCCACCACCAGTAAGGAAGTAGATAACGTTGAAGTTATTGATATTACCGATGAATTGTTGAATCAATGATGGCGCCATAATCAAGAGAATTTGTGGGAAAGTGATGCTCTTGAAGATTTGGAACTTGCTTGCTCCATCAATTTCAGCTGCTTCAATCTGCTCAGTTGGCAAGTTCATGATGATACCAGTTGCGACCAACATTGTGAATGGAATACCAATCCACATATTAACAAAGATAATAGAGAACTTCGCCCAGAGAGGATCAGTCAAGAACGGAATAGGTCCATTAGTGAGATGCAAGGTTTGAAGCAAACCATTCAAAGGCCCATGGTCATTAAGGAAGTTACGCATCAAAAGAAGTGATACAAACTGAGGAACGGCGATAGTGATAACAAAGAGTGTACGCCATACTTTTTTGAATTTAAGGCCCTTAGTGTTAAGCAGTAGAGCAAGGACAATACCGAAGAAGAAAGTAGTTGCTGTTGCAGCAACGGCCCAAATCAAGGTCCATGTCAAAAGTGGGAAGAAAGTACCAGCCATACGACCTTGTAAGACTTCACCAAAACTTGAGAAACCAACCCAGTCAAAGAGTGATTTAGGTGCTGGGTGATTGTGGTCAAAGTTAGTAAAGGCCAAACAGATCATGTAGATCAAAGGCAAGATTGTGAAGAGCAAAACTCCAATCAGTGGGACAGTCATAAGACCCATGTGGAAACGGCCATCAGCCAAGGTCTTGAAGTCTTCGATAAAGTTAGGAACTTTACGTCCAGACTGTTTGAGAGCCATGAGATGACGAGCGCTTTTAAGGTTACACCAGTAAATATAAGCGAAGACTGCACAGAAGATTAATGACGCAAGTCCAAAAATCAACATAAGCATTGAATTATCTCCAGCAACCTGAACTGTAAGTTTAACGCCATTAACTTCTTTAACGGCCTCACCTTGTTCTTGAGTTCCCAAAGTAATCATTCCTTGAAGAGCTGGGACAATTTGGATAACGAATGCTACTAAGAAGGCAATCTCAGAAAGGAGGAAAAGCAATCCCTTGGTAAACTGTTTGTTAACCAAGTTTGCTAATCCCATTACCAGAAAGGATAATTTGACATCCCATGTACCTTCTTTGAAGACTTGGCGCATAGGAGTTGTGTCGTAGATTGTTTGTGACATAGATATCTCCTCAGATAAATGTGTGATTAGTGATGGTTTCTATTTTGTCTACAAATAAAAGATAAAGAGGATAGGAACTTGACCCACCTCTTTACCTTGTCATTGTTAGGATTCTTATTTAGCCGCTGCCAAATCTTTATCAAATTGTTGTAATTTAGTAAGGAATTGGTCTTCCTTGATTTTACCGTTATAAGCGTCACTCATAAGAGCAGCACTTTCAGTCCAGAAGACTGACATTTGACTAAGTTTAGGCATAACAGTTGTGTACTGCTCAGATGAACCCATAGTAATTACAGCTTGTGCAAGTGCATCCTTTTGAACAGCTTCAGAAGCTTGAACTTCTTTGTTGGCTGGGATGATGTGACGGTCTTCATTAGTGAATTGGTTATTTTGACTGTCTTTGCTTGTCAAAGCTTGTGCCAATTGGTAAGAAGCAGCAATACGTTCAGCGTTACCTTTAGATGGTGTTTGGTTAACTGCGTAAAGTTTTACACCCATGAAGGCTTTTTGTTGAACGTCTTGACCACCGATATTAACTGTTGGGTAAACAGCAATACCAAGATTGTCTTTACCGACAGCTTTAGCAGCTGCAGCGTAGTCCCATGGTCCTGATTGGAAAGCATCAACAGAACCATCTTCGAATTTAGCCATCATGTTAGCTGAATCAACATTAACAAATCCTTTGTTGTCTTTTTGAGCTGCGATGAATTTAAGAACGTTCACACCAGCTTCATTGCCCCAGTTAGTCCCTTTAACATCTTCACCGTTAGGGCCAAAGAGTGTGTCACCAACTGAAAGGAAGAGAGGACCAGTTACATAAGCATTAACTTCTTTCAAGTTGCTACCAAATTTAGCTTTAGAAGTGATTGTTTCATATGATTTAACATCTTCTTCGTTAAGTTTAGATTTATTGTAGTATGTAACTTGTGTTTCGATACCGTATGGGAAGGCGTAAGTTTTACCTTTGTATTGAGCACCTACAGTAGCTTGATCAGTATCTTGATCAGCAATTTCTTTTGAGTATTGCTCAGGGATTTCTTGGATAGCTCCAGCGTCTACCAATTTACCGAGTTGGTCATGTGGAAGTGAGAAGACATCTGCAGCAGTAGAAGCATCCTTAGTCAAGTTTTCTTGAGCATTTGGATCTTCCATTTCAACCATATCAACTTTGTAACCAGATTTCTTTTCAAACTGTGCTACTGTATCTGAGTAAGATTTCTTAGCGCCAGTTGGTACCCAAAGTTTCAAAGTCTTGCTATCTGAACTTGAGCTCTTGCTTGAGTTTGACCCACAAGCTACCAAGAGCGATCCAGCCACAAGTAATCCAGCACTACCAAGTAATACCTTTTGCCATTTTTTCATTTCTATTTCCTCCAGAAATTTAGTTTACGATAACCATTATGCAACCGTTTCCACAATCTGTCAAGTATTTTGTAAAAAAAATTATTTTTTTGCAAACGATTGCATAAAACACCTATCTAGTTTATAATTGTTCTTATATTTTACGACTATAAAGAAAATTTTATGAGAATGAGAGGTACATAATGGCTACAATTAAAGATGTTGCTAAGAAGGCTGGAGTCAGCCCATCAACGGTAAGTAGGACATTAAAGGATAACTCGGCTATTTCAGAAGAAACAAAAATTAAAGTAAGAGCAGCTATGGAAGAATTAGGTTATGTACCAAACTCAGCAGCACAAATGTTGGCAACAGGCTTAACTCATAGTTTAGGTGTTGTTCTTCCTCCCTTAACAGACCGTGAAAATATCAGCCAGCCCTTCTATATGGAGATTTTAACAGCAATCAATGAAGAGGCTAGTTGTCATTCTCAGGTCGTTAGTATTGCTACGGGTGCTACTCTAGAGGAATTAGTCAAGCAAGTTGAGCTCATGCATCGCCAAAAACGGGCAGATGGCTTTATAATTCTCTATTCAGAAAAGAAAGATCCGGTTAAAGATTACTTATTAAAACAAAAAGTACCCTTTGTAGTGGTTGGAGCAGCAGTGGATAATGAAAATAAAGTAACCTATATTGATAATGATAATAAGGAATTAGGTCATGAAGCTGTGAACTACTTACAGGCAAAAGGTCACCGAAAGATTGGTTTTGTCACAGACGATTTATTTGGGCAAGTAGGACAGGAACGTTATCAAGGGTATCAGGAAGCGGCAGACAATCTAAATTTGGATGTCTTACCTGAACTTGTATTTTCAGCTCGAACAATCGAGACTTTTAAAAAGGAATTGGAAAGATTTTCTCCGACAGCTTTGATTGTTAAGGATGACCTTATTGCCCTTCGTCTCATTCAATGGTTAAACAACCAAGGATTTAGAGTTCCTGAAGAGTATGCTATTATTTCTTTCAATAATTCGACTTTTGCTGAAATCATGCATCCTTTCTTGACCACATTTGACATTAATATTCAGGAACTAGCTAAAGAAAGTGTTCAAAACCTTCTTGGGATTCTTAAAGCGACTAAGATTAAGTCGCAAAAAGTCATTATTCCATTTAAACTTATAGAAAGAGAAAGCGTCTGAACTTATCCCTAATAGGTTAAGGAGCATCCAAGTAGTTGGTTAGAAAAACAGCCGGCTACTTTTTTCGTTTAAAAAAGAAACCTATTTTTTCGAATTCAATAGAAATAAGGATTTAAGAAAATACTCCCGTAATGTAAGCGCTTGTTTTACGAATTTTATTTTAAAGAGCTATAAATTTTTTTATTTTTTTGTTAAAAAATCTTGACTAATGCAAACGTTTGCATTATAATAATAAGTGTAAAAAATAATTTGAGGTAAACGTTATGAACAAACGAGCAAGCGGTGTTTTGATGCACATCACATCACTTCCAGGTGACTACGGGATCGGATCTTTCGGTCAAGCAGCCTATGACTTTGTTGATTTCTTAAAAGAAACAAAACAAACTTACTGGCAGATTTTGCCACTTACTACAACAAGTTATGGGGATTCACCTTACCAATCATTCTCAGCGGTAGCAGGAAATACACACTTTATCGATTTGGATTTCCTAATTCGTGACAAATTTTTAACTAAAGCTGATGTTAAAGACGCTGACTTTGGGTCAGATCCTGAGTTTATTGACTATGCTAAAGTTTACGAAGCACGTCGTCCAATTCTTGAAAAAGCAGTTAAAGCAATTTTAGCAGATAAGAAAGAAACTAAAAGATTCGAAGCTTTTAAAACTAAAAATGCTAACTGGTTAGCAGATTATGCTGATTTCATGGCTATCAAAGAACACTTCGATAACAAAGCACTTCAAGATTGGGATGATAAAAAAGCAGTTAAACGCGATGAAGCAACTCTTGAGAAACTTCGCAAAGAACTTGCTGATGTTATCACATATCACCAAGTGGTACAATACCTCTTCTTTAGCCAATGGGCAGAACTAAAAGCTTATGCTAACAAAAATGGTATTCAAATCATCGGTGACATGCCAATCTACATTTCAGCTGATAGTGTTGAAGTTTGGACTCAACCGCATCTCTTCAAACTAGACGCTGAATGTAAACCGCGTTACATTGCAGGAGTTCCACCAGATAACTTCTCAGCAACTGGTCAACTTTGGGGTAACCCAATCTATGCTTGGGATAAACACAAAGCAGAAAATTATGCTTGGTGGGTATTCCGTATTCAAGAATCATTTAAACTTTATGATTACTTGCGTATTGACCACTTCAAAGGGTTCTCTGACTTCTGGGAAATTCCTGGAGGTGATGAAACTGCTGAAAATGGTGAATGGGTTCCTGGACCTGGTTATGACCTTTTCAAAGTGGTTAAAGAAGAATTGGGTGATCTTAAAATCATTGCCGAAGACCTTGGTAACATTGATGATAAGACACGTAAACTTCTTGCAGACTGTGGTTACCCTGGAATGAAGATTGTTCAATTTGGATTCTACGATACTACTGGAAACAGCATTGACATTCCACACGTATACACACAACATTCAGTTGCCTACACAGGTACACATGATAACGAAGTAATCAACGGTTGGTACGACAACTTGACGCAAGAGCAACGTGATTATACTGATGCATACATCAACCGTCGTCAAGGTGAACCAATTACACGTGCTCTTCTTCGCACCCTCTTTGCTACTGTAAGCAACACAGCTATTGCGACTATGCAGGATATCCTTGATAAACCTGAAAATAGCCGTACAAACTTCCCTAACACAGTTGGTCAAAACTGGAAATGGCGTATGCTCCCAGGTGAAATCACTGTCGACAAGAAAGAATTTTTGACAGACATTACAGAAAGATATAATCGAGGTAATAACTAAAATGGCTACATTTACACAATATGTTGAAGCAAAAAACAAAAATCTTAAGGACCTTTCAAACGAAGAAATCTACTATCTTTTGTTGGAATTCGTAAAAGAAGCAGCTGCTCCAAAACCTAAAAACGATAGCAAACGTAAAGTTTACTACATCTCAGCTGAGTTCTTGATTGGTAAACTTTTGTCTAACAACTTGATCAACTTGGGCATCTACAAAGATGTTAAAGCTGAATTGGATGCTGCTGGTAAATCAATCAGCGAAATTGAAGACGTTGAACCAGAACCATCTCTTGGTAACGGTGGTTTGGGACGTTTGGCTTCATGTTTCATCGATTCTATGTCAACACTTGGTATCAACGGTGAAGGTGTTGGTCTTAACTACCACTGTGGTCTTTTCAAACAAGTCTTCAAAGACAACAAACAAGATGCAGAACCTAACTACTGGATTGAAGATCAATCATGGTTGGTACCAACTGATATCTCTTACGATGTTCCATTCAAAAACTTTACTTTGAAATCTCGTTTGGACCGTTTGGATATCTTGGGTTATAAGAAAGAAACTAAGAACTACCTTAACCTCTTTGATATCAATGGTGTGGACTACGGTTTGATTGATAAAGGAATCACTTTTGATCAAGACGAAATCCAAAAGAACTTGACACTTTTCCTTTACCCAGATGACTCAACTCGTAAAGGTGAGCTCTTGCGTATCTACCAACAATACTTCATGGTATCAAACGCTGCTCAACTTTTGATCGACGAAGCTATCGAACGTGGATCTAATCTTCACGACCTTCCAGATTACGCTTACGTACAAATCAACGATACTCACCCATCAATGGTAATTCCAGAATTGATTCGTCTTTTGACAGAAAAACATGGATTTGAATTTGATGAAGCAGTAGCAATCGTAAGCAAAATGGTTGGTTACACAAACCATACTATCTTGGCTGAAGCCCTTGAAAAATGGCCTCTTGACTACCTTGAAGAAGTTGTTCCGCACCTTGTTGTTATCATCAAGAAATTGGATGCTATCATTCGTGAAAAATTCGAAGATCCACGTGTTCAAATCATTGACAAAGACAACCGTGTTCACATGGCACACATGGATATCCACTTCTCTACAAGCGTTAACGGTGTAGCAGCACTTCACACAGAAATCCTTAAATCTTCTGAGTTGAAACCATTCTACGACCTTTACCCAGAACGCTTCAACAACAAAACAAACGGTATTACATTCCGTCGTTGGTTGGAATTCTCAAACCAAGAACTTGCTGATTACATCAAAGAATTGATTGGTGATGGTTACCTTACTGACGCAACACAATTGGAAAAATTGGCTGCCTTTGCAGATGATCCAGCAGTTCACAAACGTTTGGCCGAAATCAAATATGATAACAAATTGTCTCTTAAACGTTATCTTAAAGCCAACAAAGGTATCGATCTTGATGAAAACTCAATTATTGATACTCAAATCAAACGTTTCCACGAATACAAACGTCAACAAATGAACGCTTTGTATGTCATCCACAAATACTTGGAAATCAAAAAAGGAAACCTTCCAAAACGTAAAATCACTATCATCTTTGGTGGTAAAGCAGCTCCTGCCTACGTTATTGCACAAGACATCATCCACTTGATCTTGTCACTTTCTGAACTCATCAACAATGATCCAGAAGTAAGCAAATACCTCAACGTTCACTTGGTTGAAAACTACAACGTAACAGTTGCTGAACACCTTATCCCAGCAACAGATATCTCAGAACAAATCTCATTGGCTTCTAAAGAAGCTTCAGGTACAGGTAACATGAAATTCATGCTTAACGGTGCCCTTACACTTGGTACAATGGACGGTGCCAACGTTGAGATTGCTGAATTGGTAGGACCAGAAAACATCTTCACGTTCGGTAAAGACTCTGATACAATCATCGACCTTTACGAAAAAGAAGGTTATGTATCACGTGATTACTACAAAAAAGATGCTAACATCAAAGCAGCTGTTGACTTTATCGTAAGCGAAGATCTTGTTAAACTTGGTGATAAAGAACGCTTGGAACGTCTCCACAAAGAACTTATCTCTAAAGACTGGTTCATGACATTGATTGACTTGGCTGAATACATCGACAAGAAAGAAGAAGTATACGCAGCTTACGAAGATCAAGATGCATGGAACAAAAAAGTTGTTTACAACATCGCTGAAGCAGGATTCTTCTCATCTGACCGTACAATCGAACAGTATGACAAAGACATCTGGCACACAAAATAAAAATCTAGTTGCATAGAAGGAAACAAGATCAGAAATGGTCTTGTTTTTTTTTGCATGAAAAAAACACAGCTAATTTAGATAGTTAGCTGTGTTTACATAAATTTAATTCTGTCAGTTATGATAATGATTCAATATATCATTAATATATGCTTCTTTATTTGATGCATCATAAGTTTTAGATGTTGAGTATTTTAGATAATGGATTTGATCTTTTGCAGTTCTGGATTCTTCTTGTAGGTATGAATCTGTTATGGTAATTTTAAAGTTCTCGCTCTTACCTGTTAAATCAAGGCTTAGTGGAAAATTTGTAAATTCATCTGAGTAAAAAGCCATTTTATAAAAGTTGTACCTGTCACCCCTAAAGCTATTTAAGTGAGGAAACGTTATATTGTACATTCCATCCCAGTAATTCCCATACTCTCTAATTTCGTAGTCATCGAAAAATTCCTGGATTCTTTCTTTGTTAGCAAAATCTTTATCAAAAGTAACAAAGGGAGTTTGCCAATCCCATAATGGAATTTTGCCTTCATTTCCATAGATAAAATAACTTTGCATTTTTCCTGATTTAGGATTTTTCAACTGAAAGTGGTATTTACTGACGCCTTCTTTGACAGCTCCAGTTTGATATAGGGTATCCCCAGGGACTATCAAAAAAAGAAAATCTCTTAGATATAATTCGAAGTCGGAATCTATTGTTTTATCATGTAATCCAGGGAAACGCTGAATTATTTGTCTGTAGTTCTCAGCATTAGAAAACCATTCTTTATCAAAGCCTGGACCGACTTCAAATACTTTATGATCGAAATAGTTTTGATATTCTTCATAATGGTTTTCAGTAGAGGTCACTTGTCCAAATGGTAAAGTCATATTGGTATTATCTGTAAAAGTAATATGTAAGAAAAGTCTTCGGGGATCAATTCCTTTATCAATATAATGGCCGACCTTATAGGCAGACAAATCATTTGGAAAATCGTCTTTTCCGAAGTGTAGAACCTCAATCTCAATATCTTTGACAACTTTTCTTTGAGGTATTATCTTCTTGACACTGTAATGATAAGCCTTGTAATAGTAATTCTCCTTATCATAGAGGTAAGGCTTATAAGCTCTTTGGTAGGCATTATAGAGAAAAATTCCAAGGGTTACAAAAAGAAGCAGAGCTAAGGCTATTTTGAACTTTTTATTTATTTTATTAGTTAGCCTTGAGAAAAAGAGACTCAATTTACTAGGATTTTGTATCATGTCAAAACTCCCCACATATTTTATACTATTATATCATGAAAATCCTTATAGCTAAGGCGTCTTCGTGTACTTTGTCACCGTTTTCCTTTATAATATAAGTATCACATTACAAGAGGAGACCTCATGAAATATATCGTAAACACATCAAATGATCCTGCCTATAATATTGCCTTGGAAGCCTATGCCTTTCGTGAATTGGTGAATGAAGATGAATTGTTCATTCTTTGGATTAACCGTCCAGCTATCATTGTCGGTAAACACCAAAATACCATTCAAGAGATTAACAAAGAATATACAGATGCTCATGGTATCAAGGTTGTTCGTCGTTTGTCTGGTGGTGGCGCTGTTTATCACGATTTGAATAACCTCAACTATACTATTATCTCTAATAAGGCAGATGAAGGTGCTTTTGACTTTAAGACTTTCTCTCAACCTGTAATCGCGACACTTGCTGATTTGGGAGTTAAAGCTGAATTTACTGGCCGAAATGACCTTGAAATCGACGGTAAAAAGTTCTGTGGAAATGCTCAAGCTTACTATAAAGGTCGTATGATGCACCATGGTTGCTTGCTCTTTGACGTTGATATGTCCGTTCTTGGCCAAGCCCTCAAAGTCAGCAAAGACAAAATTGAATCAAAAGGTGTTAAATCTGTACGAGCTCGTGTGACAAACATCGTAGACGAATTGCCAGAAAAGATTACAGTAAATGAATTCTCAGATAAAATCTTGGAAAAAATGAAGGAATTTTACCCTGACATGACTGAATACGTCCTTTCTGAGGATGAATTAGCTAAAATCCAAGAGTCTTATGAGAAACAATTCAATACCTGGGACTGGACATACGGTCAATCACCAGAATACACAGTAGAACGTAATGTTCGTTACCCAGCTGGTAAGATCTCAACCTATGCCAATGTTGAAAATTCTATCATTAAATCTGTTAAGATTTACGGAGATTTCTTTGGTATTGGAGATGTATCTGATATTGAAAACTTGCTGGTCGGTGTACCTTACGAGTACGAAGATGTCTTGGCTAAACTTAAAACCATTGACACAACACATTATTTCTCACGTATGACAACCGAGGACGTTGCAAAAGCTATCGTAGCTTAATCATTATTTGAACAATCTGGAAAACTCCAGGTTGTTTTTTCTTGGGAAAATTCTAAAAGTAAATAATACGTTATAAAGATTTTTAAAAGTCAAAGAACCATAAAGATTTTTTCAAAAGTTGGTTTAGGATTGATTTAGTGTGGTATTTATATATTTGGACATTAAACCTATAAAGTCTTTAAGTGAAAAACATCTTATAGCATCTTTCCGAAAAACTGTAATTTTCTTGAAAGAAAGATAAGGGTATGATATACTTCTATTAAGTAACTTTGGAGAAAAAACAAATGAAACGTGAACTCTTACTCGAAAAAATTGAGGAATACAAATCTCTAATGCCCTGGTTTGTTCTGGAGTATTATCAATCTAAACTATCGGTACCGTATTCTTTTACAACTTTATACGAATACCTTAAGGAATATAAACGCTTTTTTGATTGGTTGATTGACTCAGGTATTTCAGATGCTGATGATATTGCCTCAATTGACATCAAAACCTTGGAAAATCTAACTAAAAAAGACATGGAGTCATTTGTGCTCTATCTACGTGAACGTCCGTCCTTAAATACCTATTCCAAGAAACAGGGGGTTTCTCAAACAACCATTAACCGTACGCTTTCAGCTCTATCTAGTCTCTATAAGTATTTAACTGAGGAGGTCGAGGGTCCTGACGGTGAGCCATATTTCTATCGTAACGTCATGAAAAAAGTTTCTACTAAGAAAAAGAAAGAAACTCTAGCTGCACGTGCTGAGAATATCAAGCAGAAACTCTTTCTAGGCGATGAAACCATGGAATTTCTTGATTATGTCGAAAATGAATACGAAGTTAAGCTCTCAAATCGCGCAAAATCTTCGTTTTATAAGAATAAAGAACGTGATTTAGCGATAATAGCCTTGCTACTGGCTTCAGGGGTTCGACTCTCTGAAGCTGTTAATCTAGACCTTAAAGATATCAATCTGAAAATGATGGTCATTGATGTTACTCGAAAAGGTGGCAAACGAGACTCAGTTAATGTAGCAAGTTTTGCAAAACCTTATCTTGAAAATTATCTTACTATACGTAATAAACGCTATAAGGCCGAAAAGCATGACCTTGCCCTATTTTTAACGGAATATCGAGGTGTTCCAAACCGTATTGATGCTTCAAGTATCGAAAAAATGGTTGCCAAATATTCTCAGGATTTCAAGATACGTGTGACTCCCCATAAACTACGACATACTCTGGCAACACGTCTTTATGATGCTACCAAGTCTCAAGTTTTAGTTAGCCACCAACTTGGCCATGCTTCCACTCAGGTCACTGATCTTTATACTCATATCGTCAATGATGAGCAAAAAAATGCTCTAGATAATTTATAATTACCCTAGTCTAACCATTCCTATTTGGAGTGGTTATTTTTTAGTTTACATAAATTTAATTATGCTAAAAGTATTTTATGATCATACATAAACATAACTAAATTTATGTAAAATATTACACACAAAAAACAAACTCTCCTCCATGGAAAGCTTGTTTTACTTATTAATAATCTTTAAGGGCAGATTCAACGGCTGCTTTTTCTTTTTCAATCAAGTTTACTCGTGCGGCAATTGTCTTAATTCCCATCAAGATATTACGTTCTAAGGCTTTATCACTTGTTTGTGGCTCGAAGAAAGCAATATATTGATCAAGACGTTCTTGCGTTTTAAAGATTCCTGCTGGGATATTAACAAAGCTATCAAAGCTCATATCACCACCTAGGGCTGCCTTAATCCAATCCCAGTTATCTTTCGCCCAGTTCCAAACGGTTTCTTGTGCAAATGATTTGCTGAGGAAATTCATATACCATAGGTACAAGTCTTGAGGTTTAACGACATGTTTGTCTTTAAGCTGACCTAGCACGTAGTCGAGACCTTCTTGGTTTTTAAGGTATGAAACTGCTTGAGTCAATTGACGACGGAAATTACTATCATTTGTTGTTACATATGCATTGACATAGTCTTCAACAAGAGTTAGACTGTTTTCTTGTTTCATTTGGTTAATGAGAACGAGACCACGGACACTTGCAGGGATGCTTTCAATGTTCTCTTTATGAGCTTGGAAAACACTTGCGGCCGCAAGGACTGCTGGTTGATAGTCTGCTTGAATCAAGTAGCTAAGAGCTGTTTGACGAACCATTTCATCTTCATCTGATTCTCCATCTTTGGCATCGAAACCAAGACGCTCAAAGTCGTTTTGGAATTGACGACGTACTAAAGCCTTGTAATGCACTTCTGCTTCTGTATCCTCATCGATAAAGCGTTTCAAACCAGCGAGGATTTGAGACTTAGCCTGAGCAATTAAGAAGCTTTCTTCTTTTTCGACAAGATCAAGAAGAGCGACTAGGCTTGCATACGAGATACGGCCACTTTCAGCAAGAAGACGGCGTTCTTGCAAAATCTGAAGTTTACTTACAGTATCAAGGTTAGCAAATTCCTCTAAGAGGTGGTCCAAGAGTTCACCTTGATAATCTGTGATGTAATGTGCTGTATTTGCTGTATTAAGGCGAAGAGCTCCGTTATTTTCAGCAACAAGCTGGTTATAATTTGGAATCTCAATACGCTCTTCTGAGAGTGTGTCTGGGAGCCCCTTCCAGTTTGTGTTCAATGGAATCTCCCAAAGACGACCTTTATCTTCATGTTCACCAATGAAGAATTGTTTTTGACTAAGAATAAGAGTGTCGTCAACTACTTCTGCACTAACAACAGGGTAACCTGGCTGCTCCAACCAAGTATCCATGAAACTAGAGACATCTTTACCAGAAGCATCAGAGAGGGCATTCCAGAGATCTCGTCCAATAGTGTTGTTGTACTGATGTTTTTCGAAGTAAGCTTTAAGTCCTTTAGCAAAGGCTTCGTCACCTAACCAACGGCGAAGCATATGCATGAGACGGCTACCTTTAGCATAAACGATAGCACTATCAAAGAGGGTATTAATCTCATCTGGGTGATTGACTTCCATGTGAACAGACTGAACACCGTCTGTAGCATCACGTTGGAGGGCATGAGGCACACCAGTTGTTTGGAAATCTTCGAAGATATTCCAGCTAGGCTCAATGGCATCTACTGAAACATACTCCATCATATTGGCAAAGCTTTCGTTAAGCCAGAGATCATCCCACCATTTCATTGTAACAAGGTTACCGAACCATTGGTGAGCCAATTCGTGGGCAACCACAAGGGCTACTTGTTGACGACTTGCAGCTGAGCTATTTTCATCTACAAGAAGGTAAACTTCACGATAGGTAACAAGTCCCCAGTTTTCCATGGCACCTGCTGAGAAGTCAGGAAGTGCGAGATGGTATGATAATGGGATAGGATACTTGACTTGGAAGTAGTCTTCGTAGAAATCAATGACACGAACGGCAATATCAAGGGCAAAGTCAACGCTGTTTTCAGCTTGTGCAACTGTAGCGAAGACACCAACTTCAGTTCCGTTTTGCGTTTTCGCTGTCTTACCTTGAAGAGCTCCAAAACCAAAGGCAAGGAGGTATGTTGACATACGAGGGGTTGTCTCAAATGTCCAAACCCCAGTTTCTTCACGCAAATGGCTATTGATTTCAGGCATGTTTGACAAAGCGATATCGCCTTCTTCAGCATCAAATTTCAATGAGAAATCAAAAGTAGCTTTGGCTTCTGGTTCATCAACAGATGGGAAGGCTTCACGCGCAAAATGAGATTCAAACTGCGTTGAAATAATCTCTTTCTTCTCACCATTGTAGGTGTAATATGATGGGTAAATCCCTGTCATATTATCTGTAATACGACCAGAGAATTCAATGACAAGCGTCAAAACACCGGTCTCTGGAAGTTCAATATGGAAGGCTTCGTTAGCATCATCCATTTGGAAGTTCAATGATTCATTATCCAAGAGAACGGAACTAATGGTAAGGTCTTTTTGGTGAAGGGAGATATGGTTATCAAGGGCTTCACCTGTGATGGCAACATTCCCTGTAAAGGTCTTTTCAGAACGATTAATGTCCAAGAAAAGATTGTAGTTTTCAGGGATGAAACTTTCGATAAAACGAGCAACAGATGCTGTCATACGTATATACTCCTAATCTAACTTTTCGTATCGAAACAGACTGACATATGTTTCGATATCAGACTCTTTTGCAAAAGAAAAGGGTCTGAATTATTCAATACAGATCCATTATAACATAGATTGGAAGCTTTGCCTACAGTTCTATGATTTTCCCAGACTTGAGGTAGACAACCCACTCACAGAGATTGCGGGCATAGTCACCAATACGTTCCAAATACATAAGTACTTGGAAATATTCTTTGGCAGCGAAGGCAGCATCAGGATTCTTGCGAACACCTTCTACTGTCATGGCTTGAATATCACGGAAATAGTTATCAATGATTTCATCTGAAGCTGCGATTTCATAAGCGCGTTTTTCGTCACTGTTCAAGTAAACATCTAGAGCATCTTCGACCATGTGGCGAACTGCTTTCCCCATTTTCTTGATTTCAGCTTCAATTTCAGTTAGGCGTTCCTCACCTTTAATGCGGATAGTTGCTTGAGCAATAGCAACGGCATGGTCACCCATGCGTTCAACGTCACTAGATGCTTTGAGCGCTGTGATAACTGTTCGCAAATCACTTGATACAGGTTGCTGAAGAGCGATAATTTCAAGCGATTTTTTCTCAAGTTTGGTTTCGTAGTTATTGACGATTTCGTCATTTTCAATGACTTCCTTAGCCAAATCACGATCATGGCTGATAAAGGCACGTACAGCTTTCTTAAGCTGAGCTGCAACCTCTGTACCCATAGCGTAAAATTGGTTGTGGAGTTTTTCTAATTCTTCTTCGAAGGGTGTTCGTAACATCATAATTGTTTTAGTAATCTGTCCTTTCTTAACCGAATTTACCGGTAATATAATCTTCTGTTTCTTTATGTTGTGGATTTAGGAACATGTCTTTCGTTGATGAATACTCAATGAGTTCTCCATCGAGGAAAAAGGCTGTTCGTTGTGAGATACGGCTTGCCTGTTGCATAGAACGTGTGACGAGCAACAAGGTATATTGGTCCTTAAGGTTATATAGGGTTTCCTCAATCTTACCAGCGGAGATAGGGTCGAGGGCAGACGTTGGTTCGTCAAGAAGGATAACCTTTGGAGACGTGGCAAGAACCCGTGCAATACAGACACGTTGTTGTTGCCCTCCTGAAAGTCCAAGTGCTGAGTCATGGAGACGGTCTTTGACTTCTTCCCAGATTGAAGCACCTTTTAGTGACTCTTCTACTGCTTTGTCAAGGACAGCCTTATCTTTGATACCATTGATACGAAGCCCATAAACCACGTTTTCATAGATAGACATAGGAAAAGGATTGGGTTGTTGGAAGACCATTCCGATTTCTTTACGGAGCTCAACGGTGTCTGTTCGAGGACTGTAGACATTGTGACCATTGTAGGAAACAGCACCAGTAAGTGTCCACTCGGGATTTAAATCTCCCATTCGGTTGATAGAACGGAGCAAGGTTGATTTTCCCGATCCTGAAGGTCCGATAAGGGCCGTGATTTCATTTGGATAGAAATCCATTGTCACGTTATTGAGGGCTTTTTTCTTATTGAAATACACCGATAAATCATTGATTGAAATGATAGGTTCAGTCATAAGTGCTCCTTTCTATCCAAAGCGTCCTGATACATAGTCATTAGTTGACTGTAGGGCAGCATCTTGGAAGATTTTCTTGGTCTCATCATATTCGATAAGATCACCAAGGTAGAAGAATGCTGTATAATCACTGGCACGCGCTGCCTGCTGCATATTGTGCGTCACGATGATAATAGAGTAATCTTCCTTAAGTTCGAACATGGTCTCTTCTAGTTGCATAGTAGCTACAGGATCCAAAGAAGCTGCAGGTTCATCCATGAGAAGAATCTGCGGTTTCACGGCAATAGCTCTAGCAATACAAAGACGTTGCTGCTGACCACCTGAGAGGGTAAAGGCAGATTTATGAAGATCATCTTTAACCTGATCCCAAAGACCTGCTTGCTTAAGCGATGTCTCAACAATCTCGTCCAAAGTTTGCTTATCTCTTACGCCTTTACGTTCGTGAGCAAAGGTAATGTTTCTGTAGATAGACTTGGCAAATGGATTTGGACGTTGGAAAACCATTCCAATATGTTTACGCATTTCATAAACATTGATATTACTTGCATTGACATCGACGCCTTGATAAAGGATTTGTCCAGTAACCTTAGCAATATCAATCGTATCATTCATACGGTTTAGGCTACGAAGAAAGGTTGACTTCCCGCATCCTGAAGGCCCAATAAGAGCCGTAATTTTATTTTTCTCGAATTGCATGTCGATGCCTTTGATGGCTTCTTTTTGACCATAATAGACATGCAAGTCCTTTGTTTCAAGAGCGAGCTCCTTCTCTGGGAAGGTGATAATATGACGCTCGTCCCAATTGTATTTTGTCATGATAACTCCTTTAAGCGGATGTTAATTTCTTATGGAGGTATGCTCCCAAACGACGTGCACCAAAGTTGAAAATCAAAATGAAAATCAAGAGTACTGCTGCTGAACCAGCTGATACTGCAGTGGCGTCAGGTGTCGTACCTTCTGAGTTGACCTTCCAGATGTGAACAGCAAGTGTTTCTGCTTGGCGGAAAATCGAGATTGGACTAGAGATACTAAGCGGATTCCAGTCGCTCCAGTTAAGTGCTGGTGCCGATTGACCTGCTGTATAGATAAGCGCTGCTGCTTCCCCGAAAATACGACCAGAAGCAAGAACGATACCAGTAACAATACCAGGTAAGGCCTCTGGAACAACAACGTGTAAGATCGTTTCCCATCGAGACAAGCCTAGAGCTAGCCCAGCTTCACGTTGGGTATGGTGGACTGTTCGCAAACTATCTTCAACCGTACGAGTCATTTGTGGTAGGTTAAAGACCGTTAAAGCCAAGGCACCAGATAGGATTGAAAATCCATACTGGAATTGGACAACAAAAATCAAATAACCAAAGAGTCCGACCACTACTGAAGGCAGTGAAGAAAGGATTTCAATACAGGTACGAACAAAGTTGGTAAGACGTCCTTTTTTTGCATATTCTGATAAGAAAATTCCAGCTCCCATAGAAAGAGGCACAGAAATAATCAGGGTAATAACCAAAAGGAAGAATGAATTGTAGAGTTGAACCCCAATTCCTCCACCAGCTTTGTAAGATGATGATCGACTAGTCAAGAATGACCAGCTGATATGTGGTATCCCGCGAACCAAGATATAGAGAATCAAGGCTGCCAGGATTGTTACAATAATGCCAGCAATCACATAGAGTGTGCTGATGGCAATTTTATCAATTTTTTTAGCGTTCATAATTTCTCTTTCTCTCACGGGTAATGAATTTCACCAACATATTGAAACCAAGACTCATTAATAAGAGAACCAAGGCGAGAGACCAAAGGACATTGTTTGAAACAGTACCCATGACTGTATTTCCGATTCCCATAGTCAAGACAGATGTCAATGTTGCTGCTGGTGTTGTTAAAGAAGTTGGAATCACTGCGGAATTTCCGACAACCATTTGGATGGCAAGAGCCTCACCAAAGGCACGGGCCATACCAAAGATAACGGCCGTGAAAATACCTGGTTTAGCCGCATTAAGTGTCACACGCCAAATCGTTTGCCAGCGTGTAGCTCCCATGGCCAGACTGGCTTCACGATAGTGACGAGGCACTGCACGAAGCGTATCTGTTGTCATAAAGGTTACGGTTGGTAGAATCATGACGAACAAGACAAAGGTACCTGAAAGAATACCAAAACCTGTTCCACCAAA
This sequence comes from Streptococcus sp. Marseille-Q3604, assembly GCF_916619785.1. NCBI lineage: Bacteria > Bacillati > Bacillota > Bacilli > Lactobacillales > Streptococcaceae > Streptococcus > Streptococcus sp. Marseille-Q3604. The sequence goes on from NZ_CAKAKM010000001.1 coordinate 343,855, forward strand.
AATTAAGCGAACAAATGGAACCACGACTTGGAGACCAATAAATCCATAAACAACAGATGGAATCCCAACCAAAAGTTCAATAGCTGGTTGTAGGAATTTAGCCCCTTTCGGAGAAATTTCAGTCATAAAGATGGCTGCTCCTATGGCAAATGGCGTTGCTACCAAGGCTGAGAGCAAGGTAACTACGAATGATCCCAAAATCATTGGAAGAGCTCCGAACTTGCCTTCAGATGGTGACCAATCACCACTAAAGAGAAACTCGACCAAGCTAACTTTATTGACAAAGAAAGTCGCCAGCCCTTTTTGAGCAACGAAAAGTAAAATCATCGCCACGATGAAAACAATCAAGGCCAGGCAAAGGAAAGTGATTGTTTTACCAAACTTCTCGAGGCGTGAATTTTTAGAGGGTGATGTTAATTGTTTCACCAATTCTTCATTTTTCATGCTTATTCCTCACTCTTCTTTGAGACTTTACCATCAGCATCCTTGGTAACTTTCATGCTATGGATGGAAATGTAACCCATTTTTGCGACGACGTTTTCTTGGACTTCGTCACTCATCATGTAATCTAAGAATTGTTTGGTATAGCTATCCGGTTTTCCCTTGGTATACATATGTTCGTAGGACCAAATCGGCCAATCGTTAGTTGCAACATTTTCAGCTTTGGGTTCAAATCCATTTAACTTCAATGTTTTAACAGAATCATCAAGGTAAGCAAATGATAGGTATGAAATAGCACCTGGTGTCTGAGCAACGATTGACTTAACCATACCGTTAGAATCTTGCTCTTGGGTACGGATTGGTGATTTACCATCCATAATCACTGCATCGAAAGTTGCGCGTGATCCTGAGCTAGCTGCACGGTTAATAATAGTAATCTCTAGGTCTTTACCACCAAGCTGTTTCCAGTTTGTGATTTCACCAGTGAAAATCTTACGCAGTTGTTCTGTTGTCAAGTTATCTACAGAGACTTCTTTGTTTGTAATAACTGCAATCCCGGCAACAGCAACTTGAAAGTCAACAAGCTTACTAGCATCAATTCCCGATTTTTCCTCGGCAAAAAGGTCACTATTACCAATTTGAACGGCACCGGATTGTACTTGAGAAAGTCCAGTACCAGAACCGCCCCCCTGAACGTTAACGATATTGTCAGGGTTCTTTTCAGCGAACCCATCTGCTGCCGCCTCCACTAAGGGTTGAAGGGCCGTAGAGCCAACTGCTGTAATGGACTGGCCACGGTCAATCCAAGAGGCACAGCCAGTTAAAACCAGCATGGCCATTGCCAGTGACAGAATCACTGCAAGGACTTTTGTTTTTTTCATTTTTGTCCTCCGACATTTTGTAACATAAGTAAGAAAGTGTCTCATAGATATGCTGTTAAAAGACACCTATCTAATTATAACAAGTATAGGATAACTAAGTCATATTAAAGTTTGGTTACAGGTTCTTAAATGTGAAATCTTAATCCTTTAGGATAGTAGTTTTTAACCGTATTTCCAACAACTTTAGCAAACCCAAAACCATTGCCGTCCACTAAAAGCTGATACCAACCGTTAGGATGAGTTTGATCTACAGTAACCACATTACCAGAAACGTATTGGGCAAACTGGTCTTGACTTAGCTCTATACTTGAAACAACTTCATCAGATGTTAAAGCAATTCCAAGAGCAAAACTTGGTTCGAAACGTTTTTTCTTGAAGACACCAAGATGCAAACCGTTACGAGCGATTTTAACTTTAGAAAGGTCTGGGAGCCCTTTTGGAAGCAGGTAGAGATTGTCCCCAAAAACTTGCAGCAAACCATCCAGTCTAGTTTTAAGGTGTTTTTTTGCAAAATCTTCCCAAAGTTGCTTCTGCTCCTTGTTTAGGTTAGATTTTCCCTCTTTGATACGTGTTTGCTCAGGCACGCGCTTATCCTGGAATTTTGCCACAAACTGACCTTCACCTTTGAAATGGTGTGGATACATTCGAGCTGTTTCTGGAAAATCAATTCCATCACTCATGCCATTCAATTTAGGGATTGCCACCAATTCAAGATCAGGATTATTTTCTAAAATCCAAGCAACAACACCTTCATTTTCCTCAGGAGACCAGGTGCAGGTTGAGTAGATCAATTGTCCACCAGGAGCGAGCATTTTCAAACCGTCTGATAAGATGTCCTTCTGTAATTGTGCCAGTTCATTAGGATACTCCTTATGCCAATATTGGATTGCATCAGGATCCTTACGAAACATTCCTTCTCCAGAACATGGTCCATCAAAGACAATCGTATCAAAGTAATTTTTGAAAACTTTGGCTAGTTTATCAGCTGACGTGTTAGTCACAACAACATTTCTCGCCCCAAAACGTTCAATGTTTTCAACCAGAATTTTGCTACGCTTTGGATTGATTTCATTGCTGACGAGCAGTCCTGTATTGTCTAAGTAGCTTAGAAGATGAGTAGACTTTCCGCCTGGAGCAGCTGCCAGGTCTAAGACACGACTTTCCTTGGCCGGAGCTGCCACTTGGGCTACCATTTGAGCAGCTGGTTCCTGAGAATAAACCAAACCAGTTGCATGGTCGGCAGATTTTCCGGAAATTTTACCGTAATGGCCCCAAGGTGTTTCAGGGATAGCATCAGGAAAGTCCTTCTGTTGCTTTTTCAAAGGGTTGGTACGGTAGGCGGATACGGCTTCTTGGTCAAAAGATGCAAAGAAGTCCTTCGCTTCATCTCCAAGGAGCTTATTATATTTTTCTATAAAGTCTGATGGAAATTGCATAGTTTCCTTTCTATCAAAAAACTGGACTAACCAAGAGAACTTGCTGTTCTGATTTGTCCAGTATGGTTTTATGTTTCAAATTAATTTTCTGAGCCCATAATATGCTTGATCTCTTCAAGTCTGTCTTTAGGGACAAGCATCACAGCTTGACGACTAGAATAATCCAGTGGTTCTCCAGAAATGGTCTCAAGGTGATAACCCAATTTTTTTCCCATAATACTTGCTGCGGCATAGTCCCATGGGTAAATAACTGAAAAGTAAGCTAAAATTTGACCAGATAGGACTTTTGACATGCTTAAACCAGCACCACCGTAGACACGAACGCCCAAGGTCTTATCAATAAGGTCTTTTAAGCCATGAAAATTTTTAGCATACATGGCTCCATTGCTAGCGACTAGGCAACGGTCTAATGGTCGACTTTTATAGGCTGGAAGCAATTTGTCATTACAATACACATCAAACTGGCCACCACCATAGAAAAGTTGATCAGCCATGACGTTATAAATGAGACCAAATTTTCCTTGTCCCTCTTCATAGTAGGCAATCATCACACAAAAATTATCTTGTTGGACAATAAAATTGACCGTTCCATCAATAGGATCCAAGACCCAGACATTTCCATCTTTGATATTATGCACCAAGCCATTTTCTTCAGCGAAAATATTGTCTGAAGGGAAGGCAGATTTAATACGTGCCACGAGTAAATCTTGTGTTTGTTTGTCAATATTAGTGACTAAATCATCAAAAGCCGTCTTTTCTTCGACCGTGATTGTTTTACTTAAACTTTCTTTGATAAAAGCACCAGCTTCTTTGATGATTTCTTTGGCGAAAATCAGTTTATTTTCCAAGTGATACAAATCCTTTATCTTTTGCTTTAGCAGCTTTGACAGCTTGATAGGTTGAAAAACCGCTAGCTTCTTCAAAGGCCTTGTCTAGTTGCTTTTCAGGCGCTTTGCCTGGGACAACAGTTTTAAATACCTTATAGGCTTGCAAGAGTTGGTCACGGTCAACCTTGCTCTCGTATGCTTTTTCTACCTGACTCAAAAAATGAAGCACTGTGGTAATTTCCTCAGTGCTCCATGATGGATCGAGTGGGTAGGAATAATTTCCTTTAGTCATTGTTACCCTCAATTTCAGCTCGAATGGTCGCTTGACGCAATTCTTGCTTTCTATAATCACGAGGCAAAAAGGCACGAATTTCATCTTCGTTGAAACCAATTTGCATGCGTTTGGTGTCCATAATGATAGGTCGACGAAGAAGATTTGGGTATTCAGAAATCAATTGAATGAGTTCCTTGATGGTCAAATCATCCACATCGATATTCAGCTTCTGAAAGACTTTTGAACGAGTTGAAATGATATCTTCAGTACCATTTTCCGTGTAAGACAAAATCTTCATTAACTCATCGTGAGTTAATGGGCTCGTGATAATATTGTGTTCGTCAAAAGCAACTTCATGATTGGTCAACCAGGCTCGTGCTTTCCTACAGCTGGTGCAGCTAGGTGATAAAAATAAAGTTACCACGCAAACACCCCTTTCACTTTAACATTCCTAATCATTATACATTATTTGATTAGTTTTGGCTACGCTTTCTTAAAATTTTTCCGCGATTTTTTTATCAGCCTCCAGTTGAGCACATAGTTCATCGATATTATTGAACTTAATCATATCACGGATATAATCCAGCCAAAAAACTTCAATTGTCTTTCCATAAATATCGCCTTCAAAATCAAAGATATTGGCTTCAAGACGGAGTTCTGTTCCCCCAAAGGTAACGTTTTTTCCTAGGCTAGTCATGGAACGATAATGTTTGCCATCAATTACAACATCAGCAACATAGACACCATCAGCTGGTAGAAAAGTCCTATCAATAGGTGCTAAATTTGCTGTTGGAAAACCAATGGTACGTCCACGGGCATCACCATGCACCACGATGCCACGTGTAGAGAATTCATGGCCAAGGAGTTTATTGGCTTCTTTAACCTTGCCTTCTCGTATTAATTGACGCACACGTGTTGACGAAATCTTTTCACCATCGCTTTGTTGCTCCTCAATGACATGAACATTACCAGAAAAATTACGGGCTAGGTAGTCCGCATCTGTTCGATGATGTCCAAATTTGTAATCAAAGCCCACAACAACCTCTTGGGCTTTTAGACGTTTAATATAACGAGCAATGAAATCGTCTGAACTTGTTCGAGCAAAATCACTATTGAAATCTGTTAAATAAAGCTGATCTGTTCCATAGGCTTCAAAAAGATCACAACGTCTCTTGGGTGCTGTGATATGAAGGAGGAGATCATCCGTAAATCGTTGAAAAGTCAGTTGAGGACTCTCGTTAAAGGTAAGGACAGCTACTTCAAGCTGTTTGTCATCAGCAATCTGGCGTGCCTTATCAAAAAGGACCTTATGACCACGATGAAGCGCATCGAAATAGCCTAAGACAAGAACAGTTTCCTTTTCCTGCTGAATATCTTTATAATCGTTAATAGAAGTTATTTTCATTGACTTAATACTTTTCTAGGTTTATAAACTTGATTTCGCTTTTCCATAATGGCTAGAACCTTGTCTCCTAAAAAGGCCGCAACTAAGGGTTCTTGGCTATCAATAGCAATAAAACGACCAAATGAGATTTCTTTTGCATCATCTGCTGTGACTTGTACTGCTGGCAAATCCTGAACACCAAATTCGATGGGAAGGAGGAAGGAAGTATCCCCTGCTTCTACCATTTCTGAGATTTGTGAAAGCGTTAGTGCCTTATCTAAGGTTAGACCAGCTGAGGCTGTTCGACGAAGAGCAGACATATGACTTGCGTAGCCGAGCTTAGCACCCAAATCGACAGATAAAGTACGGACATAAGTCCCCTTGCTACAAGCAACACGGAAGGTGAATTTTGCGGTATTGTTTTCCAATTCAATAGGAGAGGTACGGACAAATTCGGAAATTGTCACTTGACGTTGTGGACGCTCTACTTCTTCTCCAGCGCGTGCGTACTCATAAAGTTTCTTTCCGTTGACCTTAACCGCTGAATACATAGGAGGAATTTGTGTGATTTCTCCTACAAAACTAGCCATTACCATATCGACGGTTTCTTCATCTAACTCTGTAACCGGAGTTGTTTGAACGACATCTCCACTAGCATCCTCGGTAGTTGTTGAAAATCCAATGGTAATTTCTCCCTCGTAGACCTTTCCTGCTTCAGTCATGTACTCAATAACACGAGTCGCTTTTCCAATCGCTATAGGTAAAACACCAGTAACATCTGGATCAAGGGTACCTCCATGTCCGATTTTTTTCTCTTGTAATATTTTGCGTAGTTTAAATACAGCATCATGACTGGTCATTCCAGCCTCTTTTTTTAGATTAATAATTCCTGAAATCATACTTTTAATTATATCAAAAGCAATCCTAAAGAGCTAGGTAGAAACATAAAGAGGCAGAGAGCAAAGTCTCAAACCTCTTAAGTATTATAGTCATAAGCAATCGCAGGTCTGCTAGCTTATTAATCGATATCTCTATTAAGGTCGCTTTCCAATTCAAAGAAAGGCTGAATATCCTGCACATATTCTAGGACACCCTGAAAGTCTCCCTTGTCATCTCTAACAGCTGCATAGGTAACATAAACGAATTTCCCTAAACGTTCAGATTTGAACCACATTGGAACTTGGTCACGCTCCCCACTCTTCAGTAATTCAAAGATTTTCTTGACCTTATCAAGCACTTTTGGCGGATGACAAAGTTCAACGTTTCGTCCAATTTGGCTCGGTGTTCGTTTAAAAACCATTTCATTGGCGGGAACATTATCATTATAGTACTGGAAAATATCGTCTTTATTGACGAAAGTGATTTCCAAAGGAAGATGGTTGAGAATGAGATTGGCCTGCTCCACAGAAAGATAACCATTGCCAAAAGGCTGAGTCGTTTCTCTATCTACGACAGTTTCAGTTTTTGGTTTTGGAGTGAAGCTGATGGTGAACTGCCCTTCGGGAGTGTCAATAATTCGGGTATTGTCCAGATGTTCGTCACTACTTAGTTCAGATTGTTCTTGCGATGTATCAGCATTTACCTCCTCAAAACGCTCACGCTTAGGTTTCCAGACAGCTGTAGGTTTTATTATTGCATAGCCATAGGCATCGCTTTCTTCGGCAATCGAAAGCCAATCGTCTTGCGTGAAGGTTTCAAGCAGAATCATAAGTAAGATAGCCTCTTCTTTGAAAATCATGGCTTCAAACTCTTCTGAGAATGCTTCGAAAGACTTTGAAAATTCTTCTAAATCAGCCTCTGGAAGTTCTTTTAGTTTAGCTTCTGCCGCTCTAAAAAGTTTTCGGATGTCATCGTCTACTCCCCACATCACTTTTGGAGGGGAGTCATGGCCGTAACGCTCCATTATTGGAAAGAAAAGCTTTTCTTTACGCGTATAATGATTATGGAATTGACCAAGTAGAGTCATCTGATGCTTCAGTCCATTGAACAGGTCAGATTTAAAATCTTCATTTTCAGGCTTACTAATATTTTCTATGATACGTCGGATACGGAGAATAGCTGAACGTAGGGCTAAATTCTCTTGTTTAAACACATAAACAGGGTGGCCCTCTTGATCAGCGTCTGCCACTTCCACATCTGCAATAGCACCTTTAAAGAGGTTAGCGTGGACATTACAGAGGCTCATTACGTCTTCAAAGGTAACCCCATCTTCTGATGACATCAATTCATGCTCCATCATAGAGATTTCGAGGGCTGATACTCCCTTGAAGTGTTGATTGAAGCGCTCTTGAACACTCTCAGGACTGGCTCCATGGTGCAAATCTAGTAGAATTTCTTTGAGTATTTGAATACGATTATCTTCCATATCAGTCACCAATTACGTCATAACCATTGAACAGCAAGGTTTGCTTAATTTTTTCTAAGGGAATATTTGCTAACTTAGAGCCAGCCTTTAGACTTGTTACCTTACCGACAGTATTTAGCATAGCTGGGTTAGACAAGGGCTTGAAACCGAGATCAATCAGTAATTCCTTAACCTCTGGATGCTCTTTAATGATTGTTGCAACAGGTTGTGATAAATCTATAGTGTTGGTAGTCATAATGACCTCCTAATAACATATTTACTACTTCCATTATACACGAGAATAATGAAAAAAAACCAACAAATCTTAGTTTGCTGGCTTTTGATTAATTTCCAAATAGAGCTTCTGTGACATTATGCTGGATATTTTCCCACTCCTGCTCTGCCCTCACCATCTTACGGTGGTAATCAGCACGCCCACGCAAGTAGGCAGCAATTTGATAATCTTGCTTCACAATTGGTATCTCAGGAATTTTGATATCCAAGAGGTCAGCCGTCGATAAATTTAGGACAGCCTTTCCCTTATCAGCATAGTCTAAATAGGCACGACCAATCTCTGTCTCAAGGAAAAACTTGATGTAGAAACCACGGAGTTTCTCTTTGGGACGAAGCACTGTGATATTTGATGAAGCGACTACTTCACGCTTGCCTTGATCTTCGAAAACAGCCACTTTCTGAACCGTTCCCTTAGAAGCAATAAGGACATCACCGTCTTCTAAAAGAAAACGTAATAATTTCCGGCGTTCTTCAGAAAACGTCTTTAGGTCATCGTAGGCAATGCCGTTGGGTGTCATATCCGATAGATTAATGACAGCAAATTCGCCAGGTTCTGCCTTAGCAGGAACAGCTTTTCCTTTAAATTGATCGACAACATCGCCTAAACGAACAAGTTTGTCTGTATTAGCTTCGTAATCGATAATCAGTTGAGGTCTTTCTTTTTCAGACATTGAATCTCCTTTTTATATTTCACTATCCATATTGAGTATTGCTATACAATAATAGCAAGAAGCTAATACTTTTGCAAGTAAAAACTGTAAGAAAGGCAAAATAAAAAAGAGACCTGAGCCTCATTTTATAAGCTTTTAACCGCTGCTACTGCTGCTTCATAGTTTGGATCAGTATTGATATTGTCCAAATATTCGACATAAGTAATCTTATTGTCAGCATCTGCCACTAAAACTGCACGCGCTAACAAGTGCCATTCTTCAATGAGGACACCATAATCTTTACCGAAACTATTATCATAGTAGTCTGACAGCATGATGGCATTTTCAAGTCCTTCAGCACCACACCAACGAGCTTGTGCAAATGGTAGGTCCACTGAAATAGTAATAACTACTGTATCGTCTAATTCTGACAATTCCTTATTAAAGGTACGTGTTTGAGTTGAACAGATACCAGTATCGATTGATGGAACGATAGAGATAACTTTTTTCTTTCCATCGAATTCTGAAAGTGATTTTTTCGTCAAATCTGTTGTGGTCAAGTTAAAGTCACGCAAGGTATCTCCAACTTGAAGTTGTTTGTCTTCTGCTACTGTAACTGGTTTTCCAATAAATGTTGGCATGTTAGTCGTCCTCCAATACTTTTTTTACTATTGTACTGTAAATATAGCAATAAGCCTAAACATTTGTTTAGAACTTTTCAAACAGAAGTTTAATTTTTTCAGCAATAACTGCATTAATTGCAGGAATAACCTCATCCGCAAAGTTTTTTAGGTAGGGATAATCACCAATTTGCACTCCATATATAGCATTTTTGAAAAGAGAAATATCATTTTGATCATTTCCAAAAGCTACAAAGTCTTTACCAAAGTGGTTTAAAACAGTACTAGCCTTAGTCACACCTTTAGGATTAATCTATAGACACCTTTCGATATCATGGTAAGTTAGGTCTAAACATTCCAGTTTGTTTAGATTAAAGATAAGGTCTTCACGTATATCTTCATGCTCTACAAGTGGAATAACAACTTTGATAGGCTCATTAAGTTCATGAACAGGCAAAATCCTTGCTTTGTTTAATGGATCAACATTTGAAAGAAAAGGGATTTGCTCAGGATTTTGAATAGCATAATTAAAGGTATCATCAATAAAATAAGGGAGATTATAAGTATCACAGTAGCTAACAATCGTTCTTAGAGCAGGAGAAGGAATTGTGTATTGTGATACTAAGTGTTCATCTTGAAAGACTTCACCACCGTTTAAGCCAACTACTGTCAGCTTTCTCAATTCTCCTTCTAAAATACTAAGACAGTCTCTCTAAGAGCGTGCTGTTGCAAAAATAATCTCATGACCGTATTTAGGTGCTGTTAAAAGAACCTCTTGTAGTTCTTTTGACATGGTCATACCATCGAAACACAGGGTTCCATCCAAATCAAAAACAAATTTCATAGGGATAGTATAACAAAAAACCAGCTCTATAGCTGGTTTGAATATTTAGTATCAAAATACTTAGATTTTATCAAGGGCTAGTTTTAAATCTTCAATCAAATCATCTGCATTTTCTAAACCAACTGAGATACGAATTTGATTTGGAGTGACACCACAAGCTAGCAAATCTGCTTCTGCCAATTGTTGGTGAGTTGTTGTTGCAGGGTGAACCACCAAAGATTTTGCATCAGCAACGTTAGCTAAATCTGAGAAGATTTCAAGATTATCAATAACGGTACGTGCTTCGTCTTGTCCACCTTTAACATGGAAAGTGAAAATAGAACCTGGTCCTTTAGGGAAGTATTTTTGTGCCAAATCATAGTAAGGACTTGATGGTAATCCAGGATAGTTCACTTTTTCAACTTTTGGATGATTTTCCAAAAAGTCTACGATTTTTTTAGTATTTTCGACGTGGCGTTCGACACGAAGTGAAAGTGTTTCAAGTCCTTGCAAGAGCAAGAAAGCATTGAAAGGTGCCAAGGCAGCCCCTGTGTCACGCAAAAGTTGTGTACGAAGGGCAGTTACAAATGCTGCTGGCCCAACATCACGCGTATAGCTGATATTGTGGTAAGATGGATCCTCGTCAACCAACTGTGGGAATTTGCCTGAAGCTTCCCAGTCAAATTTACCAGAATCGACGATAAGACCTCCAATAGTTGTTCCATGTCCACCGATAAACTTAGTTGCAGAATGAACCACGATATCTACACCATGGGAGATAACATTGATGAGATATGGAGTTCCAAAAGTATTGTCAGCAACCAATGGAATCTTATGACTGTGAGCAATCTCAGCAATTTTTTCAAAATCAGGAATATTGATAAGCGGATTTCCTAAAGACTCAATCAAGACAAGCTTGGTATTATCTTTGATAGCAGCTTCAATTTCTTCAGGATTGTCAACATCTACAAAAGTTGTTGTGATACCATAGCGTGGAAGAGTTTCTTTTAAGAGATTGAATGTCCCACCATAGAGGGTTGTCGCAGCAACAACGTGATCGCCAGCATGTGCCAAACCAATGATAGCATAGGTGATTGCAGCCATACCTGATGCCGTAGCCAAGGCACCAACACCACCTTCGAGGGCTGCAATACGTTCTTCAAGTACTGCTACTGTTGGATTGGTAATACGTGTGTAAATATTACCAGGCTTTCTAAGGGCAAAGAGATCTTCACCTTCTTGAGCGTCGTCAAAAACATATGAAGTGGTTTGGTAAATTGGAACAGCACGTGATTTTGTTTCCTTGTCAGGTGTTTGTCCAGCGTGTAATTGTAAGGTTTCAAATGAAAATTCTCGTGACATATGGGTGTCCTCCAAAACAAAAGTTGTCTTCATTCTACACCCAGAAAAGCTAGCTGTCTAATAGAAATTTTTTATCAATGTGATAGGGAGGGCTTATAAAAAGGACCTTTCGGTCCCTTTCTATTTCTTCACAATCGGTGCTACGCTTGCCAAGACTTTTTTTAGCCCAACTTCTGGGAATTTTATCTTAAGTTCCTGTGTCTTGCCACTTCCAGTTACTTCTAGGACGGTACCATCTCCCCATTTCTTGTGGTGAGCGATATCTCCGATTTCCCAATCTGTAGCTGAGTTGCCAGAGTCTGAAGTCTTACCAAAAGGTAGTCCCCCAGTAGCTTTTGAAAATGGCTGAGCGCCAGTATGTCTTTGCGGTTGTACATTTGCTTTTCTGGTCTGAAGCGCTTGTTGTAAACTCATGCCTTGACCAAATTGTATAGGCTCTTCCTTTGTAAAACGAACACCAAATGATGAATTGGCTGGACGTGCTAGACCTTGATATTGTAATAAATCATCTGAAATTTCACGTAAGAAACGGCTAGGACGATTATAGCTAGTCTTACCAAAAAGCGTACGTGTATTAGCGTTGGTAAGGAAAAGAATCTCTTCTGCCCGAGTGATACCTACGTAAGCCAAACGACGCTCTTCTTCGAGTTCATCTGGCTCTTCTGAGGCACGTGACAAAGGGAAAACTCCCTCTTCCATACCAATTAGGAAGACAACTGGGAATTCAAGCCCTTTGGCAGCATGGAGAGTCATCAAGGTTACCTCTGCTGCTTCCATATCACCATCGTCCGTATCAGCAATTAAAGCTAAATCGTTTAAGAAACGGCCTAAACGGTCAATACCTGTCTCGTCTTCCGTACCATCGGTGTTGGTTTCGTCAAAATTCTTAGTAACAGACATGAATTCTTCGATATTTTCAATGCGCGCTTGACTTTCAAGTGTTTGTTGCATCGAAAGAGCATCCAGATAACCAGACTTATCCAAAACAGCCTCTACAGCTTCAGTGATGCTTAGTCCATCTAGCTGGTCGCGTAGGTTCAGAATCATGTTAGCAAAATCGTAAACGCCCTGAGCTGCTTTCCCCTTAATCGGTGATAACATAATATTAGCTGAAGCATCTAGGAGACTCATGTTTTGCTCATAGGCAAAGGTACGAATCTTTTCTAGTGTCCCAGGTCCAACTCCACGTTTAGGTTCATTAACGACACGTTCAAAGCTAATATTATCCGCAGGGTTGGCAATCAAGTTCAAGTAAGAAATGACATCACGAATTTCTTTACGGCTATAGAACTTGGTTCCTCCAACCATGGTATAAGGAATATTAGACTTGAGTAAAGCTTCTTCAATGGTACGAGACTGAGCATTGGTACGGTAAAGTACAGCGAAATCTTTGAAGTTCTTACCTTCTTCACGAATAATGTTATCAATAGTTGAAGCAACAAAAACGGCTTCATCACGCTCGTCATTAGCACGGTAATAAACAATTTGTTCACCGTCATCATTTTGAGTCCAAAGTTTCTTAGGACGGCGGTTACGGTTGTTCTTGATAACTTCGTTGGCTGCTTGGAGAATTTTCTTGGTTGAACGGTAGTTTTCCTCCAAGAGGACAACCTTAGCTTCAGGATAGTCCTTCTCAAAATCAAGGATGTTCTGCATGTCAGCCCCACGCCAACCGTAGATTGATTGGTCAGCATCACCCACGACACAGATATTCTTGAAGCGAGATGCTAAGAGTTTTACCAACTGATACTGAGCATGGTTGGTATCTTGATATTCATCCACGTGAATATACTGATACCGCTGCTGATAATAAGCGAGCACATCGGGATTTTTGTCAAAGAGACGCAAAGTCATCATAATCAAATCGTCGAAATCCATGGCTTCACTACGACGGAGCTCTTCCTGATAGGCTTTGTAACATTTAGCAACGATTTGAGTATACATATCACCAGCTTGGTGCTCATAAGCCACTTCATCCAAGAGGTCATTTTTTGCGTTGGAAATCGTCCCTAAGATGGCACGTTCATTCCACTTCTTAGGATCAAGGTTAAGATTCTTGAGAATACGTTTCATCAAAGTACGTTGTTCACCAGGATCCACGATAGTAAAGTTTCGATTGTAGCCAATATGGTCCGCTTCACGACGAAGGATTCGCACGCACATACTATGGAAGGTCGCAATCAATGTTTCTGAAGTTGCTGGGTTTAAAGCCATAGCACGCTCACGCATCTCACGAGCTGCCTTATTGGTAAAGGTAATGGCCAAAATATTCCAAGGATTGATCATTTTTTCGTCGATAAGGTAGGCAATGCGGTGGGTAAGTACACGTGTCTTACCTGATCCTGCACCTGCCATAATCAACAAAGGACCTTCAGTCGTTTGGACGGCTTCAGCCTGTTTGTCATTCATACCAGTTAATAATGGGTTCATCATATTCTCCATTCTCAAAAATAAGCTCTACTATTTTATCATTTTTTGGATGAAAATGCAGACTCTATTCATAATGAGTGTGAAATAACTTTAGCAAATAATCGTTTGTTTTTATTGGGAGGTTGTTTGCTTAAAATGATTGTTATTCCAAGCTTTTCTAGGTTTTGGTGAAAGGCATTCTTAAGTATAATATTCGGTTTTTTATAGTTTTGATGAAAATTAGTGTTGACACTGTTCGGTTTTTTCGATAAGATAGAACCACAATAAAATAAGAACCGAGTGATGTCATCAGGAAGACTGGTGATTGACGGACTTCTGGAGAGATCTTGAAGCAGCCTTAGCTGCAAACAAGACACCGAAGGGGCAAGGGGTAACAACCGAAACTCTCAGGTAAAAGGACAGAAAGCATCGCAAGTTTTTTACTTGTAGTAATAGCTTTGTATTCTCAGAGGTCTGGTTAAGCCAAACCTCTTTTTTGACGTCTCGGTTAAAGGAGATTGTTACATTCATGTTAGACTTTTTTACCACTATTGATGATTTTGTCTGGGGTCCCCCACTTTTGGTCCTTCTTGTAGGAACTGGGATTTACCTTACGCTTCGTCTTGGACTTTTGCAAGTTCTTCGTCTTCCTAAAGCTTTTAAACTTATCTTTGCTGAAGATAAAGGGGAAGGTGATATTTCTAGTTTTGCAGCCCTTGCGACAGCTCTTGCTGCAACTGTTGGTACAGGTAACATTGTTGGGGTAGCTACAGCCATCAAAACTGGTGGACCTGGTGCCCTTTTCTGGATGTGGATTGCCGCTTTCTTTGGTATGGCAACCAAATATTCCGAAGGTCTTTTGGCTATTAAATTCCGTACACTTGACGACCAAGGTAATGTATCTGGTGGTCCAATGTATTACATCACACACGGTTTCTCTGGAAAATGGCAAATATTTGCTAAACCTTTGGCCTACTTCTTTGCCTTTGCAGGTGTGCTTGTTGCATGGTTGGGGATTGGTACTTTCTCTCAAGTTAACTCAATCACCGCCTCACTTCAAAACAGCTTTGACTGGTCACCAAAAATCGTAAGTATCTTACTTGCTCTTATAACTGCTGCCATCATTTTTGGTGGTATCCAATCTATCTCTAAAGTTTCTGAAAAGGTCGTACCATTTATGGCTGGACTTTATATCCTAGCAGCTCTTGTGGTTATCTTTACAAACTTTAATCAACTTTTACCAGTTCTTGAAATGGTCTTCCAATCTGCCTTTACTGGTAAAGCAGCCGTAGGTGGTTTTGCTGGTGCTACAGTCATGGTCGCTATGCGACTTGGTATTGCGCGTGGTGTCTTCTCAAATGAGTCAGGTCTTGGATCAGCTCCTATCGCTGCCGCTGCCGCTAAGACCGAAGAACCTGTTGAACAAGGTTTGATTTCGATGACAGGTACTTTCATTGATACGATTATCATCTGTACACTTACAGGTCTTGCTATCCTTGTAACTGGTCAATGGTCAGGTAGCCTAGAAGGTGCCCCAATGACACAAGCCGCCTTCTCTTCTGTTTTTGGTACATTTGGTGAGATTGCCTTAACACTTTCTTTGGTTCTCTTTGCCTTTACAACAATCTTGGGTTGGTCTTACTATGGTGAACGTTGTTTCGAATTCATTTTTAAATCAACTAAATTCCTTCCACTCTACCGCTTCATTTTTGTGGTTATGGTTGCTCTTGGTGGTTACCTCACACTTGATGTTGTTTGGAAAATTGCGGATATCGTAAACGGCTTGATGGCATTGCCTAACTTGATTGCCCTCCTAGTCCTTTCACCAATCATCTTTAAAGAAACCAAATCATACTTTGAACGCCACAAATAAAGAAAAGAGCTCAGGCTCTTTTTTCTTGGCTTTATCAGCACCAATCCTTGCGACTACTGCTCTTTTGCGTTACAATGAAATTAAATCATTTTAAAACTTATACAGAAAAAATCCAAAGGAATAACTATGTCAATTACCAAAGAATTTGATACGATTACTGCCATTTCAACGCCCTTAGGTGAAGGTGCTATCGGTATCGTTCGCTTATCTGGAACCGATGCTATCGCCATTGCTAATAAAGTTTTCAAAGGAAGAAATCTAGAATCAGTTACTTCACATACTATCAATTACGGCCATATTGTCGAAAATGAGAAAACCATTGATGAAGTCATGGTAAGTGTTATGCGTGCGCCAAAGACCTTTACGCGTGAGGATGTCGTGGAGATCAACACTCACGGTGGGGTTGCTGTGACTAATGAAATCCTCCAACTTCTTATTCGTTCTGGAGCTCGTATGGCTGAACCTGGAGAATTTACCAAACGTGCCTTTTTGAATGGTCGTGTGGACTTGACTCAGGCTGAAGCTGTAATGGATTTGATTCGTGCTAAGACTGATAAGGCTATGGCCGTTGCCGTCTCTCAACTTGATGGTTCGCTCAAGGATCTCATTAACAACACTCGCCAAGAAATCCTTAACACCTTGGCTCAAGTCGAAGTTAATATTGATTACCCAGAATATGATGATGTTGAAGAAGTCACCACAGCTCTTGTCCGTGAAAAAACGCAAGAGTTCCAAGCACTTTTAGAAAATCTTCTTGCCACTGCTAAACGAGGAAAAATCCTACGAGAAGGCCTTTCAACGGCAATCATTGGTCGTCCAAATGTCGGAAAATCTAGTCTTCTTAACAATCTCCTACGCGAGGAGAAAGCTATCGTAACAGACATTGAAGGTACCACCCGTGATGTCATTGAAGAATACGTTAATATAAAGGGTGTTCCACTTAAGTTAATCGATACCGCCGGTATTCGAGACACAGATGATGTGGTTGAAAAGATTGGTGTTGAGCGTTCTAAGAAAGCTCTCGAAGAGGCTGACCTGGTTCTCCTTGTGCTTAATAGCTCTGAGCCGTTAACAGAGCAAGACCGTACATTACTAGAAATCAGTAAAAATAGCAATCGCATCATTCTTCTAAATAAGACAGACCTACCACAAGCAATCCAAATGGAAGAGCTTCCCGAAGATATCATTCCAATTTCGGTCCTCAAGAATGAAAATATTGACAAAATCGAAGATCGCATCAATCAGCTCTTCTTTGATAATGCTGGCCTAGTGGAGAAAGATGCTACTTATCTCTCAAATGCCCGTCACATTTCACTCATTGAAAAAGCTCTAGAAAGTCTTGAAGCAGTCAATCAAGGTCTTGAATTAGGTATGCCTGTTGACCTCTTACAGGTTGATATGACACGTACCTGGGAAGTTTTAGGAGAAATTACTGGTGACGCCGCCCCAGATGAACTCATTACACAACTCTTTAGTCAGTTCTGTCTAGGAAAATAAACATAACTAAATTTATGTAAAAAGGATGCTTAGTCATCTTTTTATTTTACATACATAACTCCAGAAATAAAATTATGTAAATAAAAAACAACCAATACTATAAAGACGATTGACTCATGCTTTTTAAGAAAGAAAATGCTATCATGGTATTATCCTATGATTTTGAAAGGTTAATCATGAGTCAAGCAGCTACTGATACTGATTTTAAACATTTGATAGATTTTGATGATAACCTGCTTCCTTTTCGACTGGAGGAAACTATGGTCGAAAATGGACGCCCTGATATTCTATTTCATTGGCATCCTGAGCTTGAAATACAGTACGTTTATGAGGGGACAGCTCGCTATCATATTGATTATGACTATTTTGACAGTCAGGCTGGAGATATTTTTTTGATATGTCCTAATGAGCTTCATTCGATTCATCCCATAGATAATCAGACTCATCATACTGATACTCTTCATTTTCATTTGGATATGTTGGGACAGTCTATGGTGGATCTGCTTAGTCTCCGTTATCTTCAGCCCTTACAGAATTCCAATTTTAAGTTTAAACAATGTCTAAGACCGTCAGACGAGGGTTATACAGAAATTAAAGCTCTTCTTTTTGAGATTTTTAAGATGATTCGTCAGAAAGATCGTCACTATGAACTTCTTCTCAAGTCAAAACTAGAGGAATTAATCTATCTCTTCTACTTCTATCGCTTGGTAGAGCGAAAGACTTCTGATGATCATTATCGTAAGAATGAAAAAATTCGGGAAATTATTGATTACATTAACCAGCATTATGCCGAAAATCTTACTATTGATAAGTTGTCATTGCTTATGGGGTATAGTAAGACTCACTTTATGACGATTTTTAAGCAACAAACTGGTACCTCTTGTACCGAATTTATCATTCAAGCAAGACTTAATGCTGCTTGCGAAGAGCTCCGTAATAGTGTTAAACCAGTTTTGGAAATTGCTACTGATGTTGGTTTTAACAATTTATCAAATTTCAACCGTCAATTTAAACACTATTACGACCAAACACCAAGTCAGTATCGAAAAACACATAGCAACAACAAGAAAACAAAAAAGAGTTAGCCAAATGGTTAACTCTTTTTTTATCTGCAAACTTCTTAGTATTTCTCTTTACCTTTGTGTTTTCCACTAAGTCCAAAGAGAGTTAGCAACATACCAAGTCCGAGGAGTCCAGCGTGTGAGGCCTTGTCACCTGTTGTAGGAAGAACTTCAGTTTGAGCAGAAGCTTCTGCCACTTCTTCTGTTTCTTTAAGTGCTTCGTTTCTTGTTGAAACGAAGAATACTTTACCATTAGGTGTCGTTACTACTTTAGATACAACTGGTATAGTTGTTTTAAGGTCTTCAGCAACGCTAGATGGCGTAACAGGACTCAATGGATTAAGTGTAGGGTCTTCTGCATTTTCTTTTTTGTTCAAGGCAGCAAAATCAGCACTTGAAATAGAAATGGTACGTGAGTTTGGATTGATAACTGCATACTTAGATAGGTCTGCATGTGTCAAGTAATCCGCAAAGACGGTATCCATTGAAGGACCTTCTTCACGAGGACCACCAAGCATTGTGTAGCCATCACCACCAGCAGCTAAGAAGTCATTCGTTACAAGGTAGTAATTTTCATTAGTGTTGAGTGGTTTATAGGTACCAGTTTCTGGATCAAAAATGTCAATTGATAAAATACGTTTTTCTGCTGGAAGTGTTGTGTCATAATAAACACGAGCTCCTGATACTTGAAGGAAACCGCCAGATGGTTCAAGAAGAGGTTGACCATTTTCATCTAGAACAGTTTTACCACTTTCGTCAACTTGGAGAATAGAACCAAGAGATTTGACAAACATATCATGGATATTTTGACCTGTCACTTGAATTTGAGCAACTGAGTTACCAAATGGAAGAACGGCAATGATATCACCTTTAGTGATTGGTTTGTCTTTGGCAATTGTTTCACGAAGACCACCACCGTTTGTTACGGCAAGGTTAGACTTGTGTGTGAAGGCTGATTGTCCGTAATCTAAGAGAGAATCAGCGACAACATTACCAAGGTTAGTTTCGCGAACACGAACATCCATACGGTCACCACTAAGTTTAACTGGACTATTTTCGATAACGACTTTCGAAGAATCTGCCTTGTACTTAGCTTGGATATTATCAATCATAGCTTTAACTGTTGGGTTAACTTGATAATTCTTCTTAGCTTCGTCGTGTGAAATCACGCCATGTGACAAGATACGGTCAGAATTATAAACGACGCGGCCGATATTGTTAAGGTAGCTACCAGTTTGGTTGTAAGTGACATTATCGCCGTATGTCGCTGTGTGAAGAGTGTGTGAGTGACCATCAAGGACAAGAACACGTTTTCCTTTCAAAGGTGCATAGTTTGAAAGAGCTTCTGCCAATGTTGATCCACGCCATTCAACTGGAGTTGTTGTATCTATACCCAAGTGACTAAGGACAATATAAGTCTTGTATTCCTTACCTTCAGCACGAGCATTTGACTCCACTTGGTCAACAACAGCTTTAACCTCAGTAATAGGATCGGTGAAAGAGACACCAGTGATATTACGTGGGTGTGTCTTAGTAGCTGTCTCAGGTGTAGTAACACCAATAACAACTACTTCATCTCCATCAACACCAGGTGTTTTGTCAATGATTGTAGATGGTTGGAAAAGACGTACGCCGTCCACATAAACGTTAGATGTGATGATTGGGAAATTGATTTGTTTGCTCAAACGACGCAATTGGTCAAGACCAAAGTCGAACTCATGGTTCCCCACTGTCATGGCATCAAAACCAACAGCATTCATGACGCTTGCCATGTCCTCACCCTTAGAGCTGTTTGAGATTGGAAGACCTTGGAATGAGTCCCCAGAGTCAAAGACAAGGGTTGTTCCTTTTGAACGAGAATCATTGACGATACCAGACAAAAGGGCATCACCAATAACTCCGTTACGATCATCTTCAACCATACGACCATGAACGTCGTTGGTGTGAAGAACAGTTACAGTGTCATTGCTGGCACTTGTGCTAGCATTTGTCACGACTTCTGTTGTAGGAGTTGCGACTGCAGTTGCAGTTGCTGTTTCACTGGCTGTGGCAACTGGTGTCTCACTTGTTTCAGCTGTAGAAGCAGTAACAACTGATGTTGAACTAGCTATTGGAGCTGCAGACTCGTTTGCTGCAGTTGTTGCTACAGTAGATGTCGCATTGGTAGTTGCCTCTGTAGCCACAACTTCAGTGCTTGGTGCTGTTACAGCTGCATGAGTTTCTACCTCGTCAGCTTGGACAGCATTAGCCAAGATGGCAGTTGAGACAAGTAGGGTTGATAGTGTCGTTGCAACGACTGTTTTCTTCTTCATTCCAAAAGACCTTTCTGATTTTTAAATCGCTTTTATTATACCACATTTATAAGATTAGAATTAAATAAATTTCAATATTTTATTAGATATTCAAACAATTTTTTCAAAAATTAATAGCTATCTAAACGTTTTTCAAGATAGCCTTCAAGCAGTTCTAAAGTAAAGCTCAAAGTCCAGTAAATAAGGGCGATTAGGATATACATAGACATGTAGTCATACTCACGCCCACCGATAATCTTAGCATTTTGGAAAATGTCAGGCACTGTAATCATAGCCGCCAATGAGGAACTCTTAAACATATCAATAATAACATTACCAAGAGGGGCTACTGCTATACGCATAGCCTGAGGTAAGATAATCCGACGGATAATAGACTTCTGAGGAAGACCAAGAGAGCGAGCTGCTTCCCACTGTCCCTTATCTACGGCCACTATGGATGAACGGAAAATCTCTGCCATATAAGCGGCACTAACACAGGAGAAGCCAATAAAGGCACAAAGAAGGGCAGGTAGCTGAACACCAACATAAGGCAAACCAAAGTAAAGAATGAAGAGCACGACCAACATAGGAACCCCACGCATGATGGAAATATAAATACGGGCTGGATACTTTAACCAAGGCTTTTGAGACATTCGCATAAAGGCAAGGATGATAGCAAAAACATTCCCAACCATAAAGCTTAAAAGCGAGATTCCTAACGTATAAGGCAGACCAGACAGGACATAGGGAATGCTCTTTAGAATCAGTGAAAAATCAATAATCATAAGTCTATCTTTCTAAACATTTCTTTAGCAAATAAGCGATCCAATTGGATCGCTTATATTATTCAACATCAGAGATATCAATCTCAGTATAGTCAACTTTTGTTTTCTTTGTAACGTCTTGACCAGCAAAGAATTTCTCTGAAATCTTGGTAAGGGTACCATCTTTCTTCATGTCTTTGATGGCTTTGTTGACCTTTTCTTGAAGGGTTTTATTCTTCAATGAGAAGGTAAAGCTTGTTGAGTAAGGGTTACTGTAGATACCGTCGTTGATCTTAACTGGGTACTTGTCTTTGATAGCGGCTACTGCCATCTTTTGCAAATAGTAATCGTTGACGATAACGTCTGTACGCCCATTTACCAAGTCTTGCATGTAAACGTCATTGGTAACATTATCATATACGACTAGTTCAGCACCCATTTTTTTGGCAATCTTCATGTACTTTGTACTTGCAGCACCGGCTGCCTTTTTGCCTTTAAGATCCTTCCATGAAGAGATTCCAGAATTATCCGATTCACGAACGACCATTGAAGTGAAGGAATACTTGTATGGTTCAGAACGTAAGAATTTTTTAACATTCTTATTGTCGTCTTCGAGTGAGTAGTTAGCGATATCGACTTGCCCGCTATTTACAGCAGTAAGCATGCCATCTACACCCATCTCAGTGAATTCAATTTTCAACTTAAGACGTTTTCCAACTTCTTTGAGAATCTCAACGTCATAACCAGTCAAATTATTCTTATCATCGTGGTAGGTTTGTGGGTAAAGTGTTCCAGCAGTCGCAACCTTGATGCTACCACGTTTCTCAATCTTTTCCCAGTTCTTCTCACCTGTACTTTGTGACGAGCAGGCAACCAAAAAGACCGCAGTCAAGATTAGGCTGAAAACGGCGAAAAATCTCTTTTTCATCTATGTGTGTCTCCTTAGAACAAATAATAATGTTAAGTTAAAAACTTATAATTTTAGACTACACTATTTGAAAGGGTTTTACAAAAAATTGAACCGAGAATGAGTATAGCTAGCTAAAAACCGAACCTTCTTCCATTTGTTGGGCCAAGTGTAAGAGGAGGTCTTCTCTTCCCTTGGCGGCTGTCAGTTGAACACCAAGGGACAGCCCTTGCCCATCACGATAGACAGGTAAAGAAATCGATGGTTGTCCCGTCAGGTTAGCTTGTTGGGTGAAAGGCGTCCAATCTAAACTATCCGCAAACATATCCCAAATAAGTTCTTGTTGTTTTGGCCAATCAAACTCAGACATATGCTTGAGTTGGTTCTGTAGGCTTTCAGAGAGGGCAAACTGCCCATGCTTAGGTGCCACATCCGCAACTGTAGGAGTCAGAAGAATATCGTAAGACTCATGAAAATTCGCCATCTGATGGCTATACTGGTCCCACTGAGTTAGGACTTTAGAGTAAACTTTGGCAGGAATCTTTTGCCCAGATTGGAAAATAGCCCAAGTCATCAACTCCATATCTTCAAGCGTCATCTGACGTCCCAAACCAGCCTCTATACCATCAAACATGGCAGCCGTCTCAACACTATTCATGATGTAGTAAGACTGCATAGCTTCAATCCCATTCAAGGGCTGATAGGTGATTTCATGGACATGATGTCCTAGACTTTCTAATGCTCTAGCAGCCTTTTTTGTCGCCGCAATAGCAGATTCTGATACCTTACCACCAATAGGAGAGACAGTAGAAAAAGCAATCTTCAGAGGTTGAACTGGTTTATCTAAAGAATCTTTGTCAAGTTTGGGCAAGATAAAGGGACTTTCCATCTGACACGTCTGCATATGATAAAGCAAGCATTTTGTATCTCGAACAGACTTAGTCAAAGCAAACTGGACAGAGGCTCCCTGCCATCCACGAAACGAACCAGGACCGACAGGAATTCGTCCTCTGGTAGGCTTGAGACCGATTAGGCCGTTAAAGGAAGCTGGAATTCGAATAGAGCCCCCACCGTCACTAGCTGGGGCCAAAGGAGAAATGCCAGAGCTCACAATAGCAGCCGCACCGCCACTTGAGCCACCAGCATTACGCCTCACATCATCAGGTAGATTGACAGGACCATGAATCTGAGCATCACTGATATTTTTGAAGCCAAACTCAGGAGTGCTAGAACGTCCTAAAATAATAAAGCCCAATTCCTCAAGTTTCTTAACATAATTATCCGTTTCCTTAGCCCGATAACTTGTAAATAGGCGAGAACCCGCTGTTGACGGCTCACCAGCTTGCTCCTGACCTAAATCCTTTAGGAAAATTGGGACACCAGCAAAAGGTTTATCTGAAAAGTCTCTAGTTTCTGCTTCTTCTAAAGCTTTCTCGTAACGTTGACTGACGATAGCATTGATTTTAGTATTCGTCCTTTCCGCTTCACTTATAGTATCCTTTACTAGTTCTCGGGGACTGACCGTCTTATTTCGCACGGCCTCAGCCATTGCCGTTGCATCTGACCACTCATTTACTGACATCTTATATTCTCCCTGCTTCTATTATTTCCTAAATTATACTAAAAAAAACGAAACGCCTGAAACGTTCCGCCTTCAATCATGATATTTAGTCTTGCCAAGTTTCTTGGTTTTCTTTAAATTTTTTCAAGAGTTGAAGTCCGTCTGCTGTGATGTAGCCTTGCACTTTAGCCACTTTGATCAACTCAGTGTAGTTTGAAAGAGTGACCAATTTCACGCCAGCATCAGCGAAGTTTTTCTCAGCTTTTGGCAATTCGTAAGTGAAGATAGCCACAACACCGATAACATCAGCCCCTTCACGCTCTGCAGCTGCTACAGCATCAAGTACTGATCCACCAGTTGAAATCAAGTCTTCAACAACAACCATTTTTTCGCCTTTAACCACACGACCTTCGATTTGGTTACCAGCACCGTGATCTTTTGGTTTGCTACGGATATAGGCAAATGGAAGGTTCATCTTGTCAGCGATGATAGCACCGTGAGGAATACCCGCAGTTGCAGTACCAGCAATCACTTCTACTTCAGGAAATTCTTCCTTAATTTTTTCCACAAAACCATTTTCGATAAGTGTACGAGTTTCTGGATAAGACAAAGTAATACGGTTGTCTGTGTAGATTGGTGATTTGATTCCTGATGCCCATGTAAATGGTTCTTCAGGTTTAAGGTAAACAGCCTTGATATCAAGCAAGTCAGATGCGATTTGTGATGCTAATGTCATAATTATTATCCTCCGTAAAGCGTTTTCTACTCTTTATTATAACCTAATTCGGTCTATTTTCCTATGAAATAAGGTCTTTTTGAAAATTTATTGACCGATCCATTGAGCCTTGATGTCGTGATAAGCTGCTACTGGATCATCAGCTTGTGTAATTGGACGACCAACAACAATGTAATCTGAACCAATTTGACGCGCATCGGCAGGTGTCATGACACGTTTTTGGTCACCAACCGCTGCTCCTGCTGGGCGAATACCAGGTGTCAAACAAACGAAGTCTTCATTTGTTGCGTCTTTGATTTTTGCGACTTCGTGTGCTGAGCAAACAACACCGTCAAGGCCTGCTTCAGCAGTCTTCTTAGCATAATGAACCACTGATTCTTGAAGTGTAGTTTGGATATTTTGGAAATCATGCATCTGCTCTTCAGAGGTAGAGGTCAACTGAGTTACAGCAATCAAGATTGGACCATCACCCAAGCCTTCACGCGCAGCCTTCATCATTTCCACACCACCAGCCGCATGCACATTTGTCATATCAACACCAAGGTTAGACAAGACACGCATTGCAGATTTGACAGTATTTGGAATATCGTGAAGCTTAAGGTCAAGGAAAACACTATGGCCAAGATCTTTAACATAGCGAACAATCTCTGGACCAGCTGCATAGTAAAGTTCCATACCAATCTTCACATAGAGCTTTTCATCAGCAGGAAACTTAGCAAGGAAAGCCTTCACATCCTCAAAAGTCGGGAAATCAAGGGCAATAACAGGACGATTTTCTCTCATTTCTTATATCCTTTCACACAAAAAACCTCCGCCAGTCAGCGAAGGTTGCACGAAAATAGGGCAGACCCTACCCTTTAGTGATGCCGTAGCATCTCAGTACACCTTTCTCGCCTCTCTGGACTCGATTAAAGGTTCAGTTCAATTTGTTCCATTATAGCGCTTTTATATGGGAATGTCAAAGGGGGGATTTTGTTCTAAATACCTAATCTTAGACCTCTACTTCTATTGATTAATGTTATAGATTACATCCAGTTTTACATTGTAAAAATTTAATGTAAAATTTATTGCTTTTATATTTTTACATTGTAAAATACTCTTGTAAAATAAGAAAGAGGTGTTAACATGCTTGAACAACTATTGAAAATGCATGCTGAAAAAATTCGAGTTAACAGTAACTCTGATGAATATCAGAAGGTAATGAAACAGATAGAAAATTATCAAGTCGAAAAGCACTTGCCATCGGCTACCATGCTTTATGATATACTAGATAAGCTAGCAGATCTTTCAGTAAGTGATAATATGACAGACGATGAAACTGACTATTTGGAATGGAAAGATAATATTCATATCGAAAAACTTGATTCGGGAGATTTTATAATTTATTACTTGGATCGTTTCTTTATTAGTATTTCAGAAGATAAGAGGAATAACATATGGGATATAATTAAAGAACGCTATGAGACTAAAAAGAAAATTAAACTTAAGAATGAGGTAATTGATACTTTTGTAGTTCAGTTACAAACAACACTTAAGGCTCCTATTGAAATTTTTTCTCCTGAAGAAGAAAAAATTGTCATTAGTTTCCTTGATTTTATAGAAAATCAAGGAAATATATTAAATCAAAACGACTCAGAAATTTATGATGCAATTCTAAAAAACGGTATAGATCTAGGGGTTTTACTAAAGCAATTAATTAAATCTTACCCAACAGGTGAACAAAATAAGGTTACTTTTCTAGGGGAAGGATTTGATGCTCAGAATCTATATGGCACGCTACAATATTACAGTAATCAACATTCAGATAGTTTTGAAGAAAACTTCAACAATGAATCTACTAAGTTACTAGATAAAACTATAGAAAAAGTTATCACTAATTTGGATGAAGAATCTATTCCTCTTATTCTATATTGTAACGAACTAGAAACAACAAAAATAGTGCTAAATTCAGTTTACGAGAAAATAATTGAATTACACCCAAAACTAAATGTTGAATACTTCAATGCCTCCGAATTTGAAGATATTATTACATCAAATAAAGATGATGGAATTTCTCAGAACGTTTCTGAAATTTTTGAAGGAATTGATTTTCTTGTTTTTGAGGGTGTCGACTCCCTCAAAACTGAATTGGCTAAAAAAGAAC
This sequence comes from Streptococcus sp. Marseille-Q3604, assembly GCF_916619785.1. Classification (NCBI taxonomy): domain Bacteria; kingdom Bacillati; phylum Bacillota; class Bacilli; order Lactobacillales; family Streptococcaceae; genus Streptococcus; species Streptococcus sp. Marseille-Q3604. The sequence continues at coordinate 370,433 of NZ_CAKAKM010000001.1, forward strand.
TTATTAAACTAACAAAATGGTTACAAAATAAAGGTCAACAGGTCTTATTTTCTAGTTTCGTGAGACCAGAAAATATAGAAATGTTTATAAGTGAAGACATTATTTCGGATGGACACATTATCGATATTACTACGAGAGAGGTTGCTGTATGATTGGAAAATGGTTAAAAGAGAAACGTGAAAATCTATCTTTGACTGCTCAAGATATCAAGCAGGAAACAAAAACATCATCAACACTTATCTCACTAGTTGAAACTGGGAAACGACTTCCCTCAGAAAAATTCCTAGAGAGTTATCTTTTAGTTCTTGCTAAAGCTAGTGGTTTTGACGAGACTTTACGGGATCGCTATACAACAACTGAGTGTTTTGAGGAATGGAAAAGTAAACTTACCATTGAACATAAAGGCAAAGATACTATATATTACAGTTGTGGTCGAAAAATTTGTGTAGATTCTAAAGGTTTATATCTAAAGAACATCGAACCTTATGATTTGCATGTATATTTCATAGGTTATAGTTGGAGTGATTTTGCTGATTACCAAAATAGCTACTTGAAACATGAACTAAACATTGATGTATTAAAATCAACACCAAATCGTCTTAATAAAAAAATAGATCTTATTGAAACATTAGATATAGACGCAGAGGTTACGCAGTATTGGCTTGAGAAATACAGAGATGAACTTAAAAGACTTATTGAGGAATCTTTTGATGAGTTACCCAAGTCATACGAGAAAATATATTATTCACTTACAAAATTTGGACTGGAAGAAGAAATAAAGAAAGAGAATTCAAATGGAATTGAGATTTCACAACTCTCTCAACTTAACTTAGTTCTAGATGGTGAACATTTAACAGACGGGGAATTAGAGGCAATTGCTACTGTAATTGAGGGAATCAGAGCTCGAAGAAGAAAATAATCAAAAAAGATGGAAGTTTTAGTTTCCATCTTTTTCTTTTAGATCAATTTATTCTATTTCCCCAACAAGTCTGTTCGAACTTCTTTGCGTAAGTCTTCGAGTGTTGTGATGCCGTACTTGTCCATGACCTCAGGGAGACGGTCAATAATTTTAGGGCAGGCATAGGGATCTGCGAAGTTGGCTGTTCCGACACCGATGGCTGAGGCACCAGCGATGAACATTTCGATAGCCGCTTCGGCACTGTCGACGCCTCCCATACCTATGATCGGAAGGTTTGACGCTAGAGCAACTTGGCGGATAAGTTTAAGGGCTACTGGGAAAACAGCTGGCCCTGACATGCCACCTTGACCGTTGGCAATAATTGGTTTGCGAGTAGCCAAGTCATAGCGTGTACCGACCAAGGTGTTAATCATGGTAAAACCAGTCGCACCGGCATCTTCGACTGCTTTAGCGACACTCGTGATGTCAGCCACACTCGGTGTCAGTTTGACATAGACTGGCACATCAGAGTGAGAGACACTGGCTTTTACTGCTGCGTAGGCAAGCTCTGGGACTTGTCCGATAAGAAGGCCGTTATTGCCATGGTCCACGTTTGGACAGGAGATGTTAAGCTCGATAGCTTTGACGTTACTGGCTTTGGAAATCTTGTGAGAGACTTCCGCATATTCTTCGTTTGAAAATCCAGCCACATTGGCAATGATTGGAAGCTCAGGATAATGCTCCTGCAACCAAGGGAGTTTTTCTGACAAGACAGCATCAACACCAGGATTTTGCAGTCCAATGGCATTGAGCATGCCTGATGGTGTTTCTGCCACACGGGGCGTTGGGTTCCCAAAACGAGGGTTGGCAGTCGTTGCCTTAATCATGATAGAACCTAGTTTGTCCAAATCATAATATTTGGCGTACTCTTGACCGAAGCCAAAGCAACCTGAGGCTGGGATAATAGGATTTTTCAAGTCGAGCCCTGGAAGGCTAATAGCTAAACGATTTTCTGATTTAGTCTCTGACATGGTAACCTCCTAGACGATGACTTTTCCGGTAGGGAAGACTGGCCCTTCCTCGCAAACACGAAGATTTTTGGCATCTGACTCTCCTTTAACGTGAACCACACAGGCATAGCAAGCACCCATACCACAAGCCATGCGAGCTTCCATAGAAACATAGGCATGAGGATGATTTTCAAACTTGCTATCGACATATTTAAGCATGCCTGGCGCACCGCAACTGTAAACGGCATCTGGAGTCCAGTCGAAACCATCAATAACCGTCGAAACGTAACCCTTGATACCGTATGAACCGTCATCAGTGGTCACATAAACATCACCACAAGCCTTGAGCTTGTCCTCCAAGATGACGGCATCCTTATTGGCAAAACCAATCACAGACACGACTTCCACACCTTTATCCTTCAACTGTTTAGCCGTCTCAACCAAAGGTGGGACACCGATACCACCACCAACGAGGAGTGCTCTCTGCCCAACCTCAACAACGGAAATATCAAAACCATTTCCCTGAGGGCCCATAGTATCAATGGTTTGACCAGCTACCATCTTAGACAGAATGGCTGTTCCCTCACGTTCCACACGGTAAACAATGGTTGCCTCTTTCTTGTCGTAGTCAATCTCCGAGATGGAAATCGGACGACGAAGGAGCTTACTTGGGTCCGGCACCTTGAGGTGGACGAACTGACCAACCTGCATATCTGCAACCATCTCTCCCTTAAGCACCATCTCGAAAATACGAGGTGCAATCTCACGCTGACTCACAATAGTTAAATCTTCAACTAAAATCATGACAACCCTTTCTAAACTGCAAACTGTCATCAAAAAAACCTCGCCACATGGCAAGGTCGCACAAAAAATTACAGGAGAACCCTGTTTTTTTCACCTGTCCGACCTTTCAAGCCTCTCTGGACTCATTTAAAGGTTATTTTGTGATTATTATAACCGTTTTCAAGACGGATGTCAAAGGAGAAAAGAAAAAACCAAAGCTTATAAAATTAAGCTAAGGTCTCTCCAGCCTATAACTAGGCCCTCTGTTTGATACGTTCTCTATCATCTCATAGGGGAAAATAAATTGTCAACATTCCTAACAAGAGGTGCTAGAGTTCTTGAACAAGAGCCCTAAAAAACATTATTTAAACAATCTGTCGTAAACCATAGTATGAGCCAACTGCTGACCATCGCCACCCAACAGATCGACCAAGGCATAAGCAAAGGCTAATGCTGTTCCAGCACCACGGCTAGTGACAATATTACCATCAACAACTACCAAGTCAGTTTGATGCTCGCCAGATGCAATTTGTTCCTCTACGCCAGGGAAACATGTGAATTTACGCCCTTCAAGAAGACCAGCACGTTCGAGAACAATTGGTGCAGCACAAATAGCAGCAATATATTTTCCTACTTTAGCAGCCTCTTGAAGAGAGGCAATCAATGTTTCGTTGTCGCGTAGATTAGTTGATCCAGGCATACCTCCAGGAAGGACCACCAAGTCATAATCCGCAAAATTCCCATCAAATACGCCATCCATAGCGACTTGGATTCCATGTGAGCCAGTTACTGACGCACTTTCAAGTCCAAGCATGCTACAGTTAAATCCTGCTCGTCGGAAGACATCCACTGGGCTCAAGGCTTCGATTTCTTCAAATCCGTCCGCAAATAATACTGCTACTTTTGTCATGATATACCTCCAATATACTTATCGCATGATTCTATTACGCCTTAAATTATAGCAGTTTTAGAAGCAGGAAACAAACCATAACAATACGCTTAAATAAGGAAAAAAAGACAGCACAAGGACTGTCTTTGTCATTTTATCTAAACAAACTTGCTAGGATCCACAAGAGATAAATATGGGCTGGGTAGAAAATATAGAAGAAATTCTTATTGCCACTACCACGCTCACCATTGTAGAAATACATAGGAATCGCAGCAAAAACCATCATCCACTGCACACCTGTCGGATCAAAGAGATGGGCAATCACTGAAATAACAGCTAAGACAATGATTTGAGCGATGCGATTGGTTCGGAAGATATAGAATAGCAAACCAAGAATAACCATGACAAAGCCACCCTCAACCATGATAATACTTGGAACTAGTGACAAGATAAAGGCAACAATCTGCACAAGGAGTGGGTTTGCATGTGGTGTTTCAAATATACCTGCCAGGACTACTACTGGAATAGATGAAAGAATCGGCAAGAGAAAGACACCAATCCCTTGAATTAACTCCTTGTTCGATTTATCGCGAAGCCCCTTAGCCAACAAATCCCAAGAACATATAAAAATCCCAGTAATAAAGAAAGTTGAGAAGGCATTATTGGTTAAACCGATACTACCATTATGAAAAATACTACCAATGATGGCGTTGCCAATAATCATAAACCAACTCATGTAAAGCAACCGCCTAAGAAACGCCATACGATCGTGTGTATAGTGAAAACTATCAGCAGCAAGAAAGAGGAAAATTGGAAAAACCAAACGTCCCAACATAGTCAACCATATAGGTGCCCACATACTCCCGAACATCTGATAGATTTGGTCCAAAAACATAAGTGCAACAGCTAGGTATTTTAAATTAGTCGCATTGCATATCTTTTTTATATCGTTCATTTAATGCTCCTTTAATTTTCAGCATATTAAATGATACCATAAGTTAGATGTAAATTCAAAGGTATTCATGATAATAAAAGCCATAACTTTTTAACAATTTTAGACAGACTATTTTATGATGAATAATTCACATTATAATAATATCTTTAGTTCCTACTCCCCTCACCAAGCATTTCTACTCCCTTTATGCTATAATGGTTAGGCAATCTTTACGTTCATAACGTATGCAAATTATTTAAAAATATCTAACTAAACTAGTAAGCTCTGAAAATTTTTTGAAATAATTTTTTTGCGAGCAGAGCGACCAATTAACCGAGACTTTCCGCCGTGTTAAAAGCGCCTGAAACCTTTTAGTTTCAGGCGCTCGGAATTTTTGAGACGTTAGGCTCAAAAATTAGTCATGGAACTTTGTAAAAGTTCGCTGACGTCCGCCAACACCTAAGGAAAGTCTCACAGAAAATTTTATTTTAAAAATAAAACAATTATTATCAATAACAAGAAAGGAAGTACACCATGTCTTTTGACGGCTTTTTTCTTCATCATATGACGGCTGAGCTACGTGAGCAGGTGCTTTACGGGCGTATCCAGAAAGTTAATCAGCCTTTTGAGCGTGAGTTGGTCCTAACCATTCGTAACAATCGTCAGAATTACAAGCTTCTGCTTTCGGCTCACCCTGTCTTTGGGCGTATTCAGACGACCAAGGCTGACTTGCCAAATCCACAGAATCCAAATACCTATACCATGATTATGAGGAAATACCTTCAGGGAGCGGTTATCGAGGATATCCAGCAGCTAGAAAATGACCGTGTTCTGGAGATTTCCGTATCAAACAAAAACGAAATCGGTGACAGCGTCAAGGTTACTCTGGTCATGGAAATTATGGGGAAACACTCCAATATTATCCTGATTGACAAAAACGAGAGCAAAATCATCGAGTCTATCAAGCATGTCGGTTTCTCCCAAAATAGTTACCGTACTATTCTGCCAGGCTCAACCTACATCGCACCGCCTAAGACAGACGCCAAGAATCCATTTGACATTGCAGACGAAAAGCTCTTTGAAATCCTACAAACCGAGGATTTGTCAGCTAGAAACCTTCAAAAACTTTTCCAAGGTTTGGGGCGTGACACGGCCAATGAATTATCAGCTTTACTTGAGACTGATAAGCTCAAGAATTTCCGTGCCTTTTTCAATCGTGAAGTAGAGCCAAACTTAACGGCAAAAGCATTTTCAGCTGTAAGATTCTCTGATAGTCAGGACCAACCTGAGTTTGAAACCTTGTCTGCCCTTTTGGACTACTACTACTTGGACAAGGCAGCGCGTGACCGTGTGGCTCAACAGGCTAGTGATTTGATCCATCGTGTGCAAAATGAGCTGGAAAAAAACAAGAAGAAACTTGTTAAACAGGAAAAAGAGCTTGCGGCGACTGAAAATGCTGAGGAGTTCCGTCAAAAAGGGGAACTGTTGACCACCTACCTCAGCATGGTGCCAAATGACAAGGATAGTGTCGAGCTAGACAACTACTACACTGGTGATAAGATTACCATTCCTCTAAATGTGGCTCTAACGCCTAACCAAAATGCGCAACGTTACTTCAAGAAATACCAGAAGCTCAAGGAGGCTGTTAAGCACTTGACTGGTTTGATTGAGGAAACCAAACAGACCATTGATTATTTAGAAAGTGTTGAATTCAGTCTTTCTCAAGCCAATATGGATGAAATCGAAGATATTCGTGAGGAGCTTGTTCAGGCTGGGTTTATGAAGCGTCGTTCAACTGACAAACGCCACAAACGTAAGAAACCTGAACAGTATCTAGCCTCTGATGGCAAGACCATTATCATGGTTGGTCGTAACAACCTGCAAAATGAGGAGTTGACCTTCAAGATGGCTAAAAAAGGTGAGCTCTGGTTCCACGCCAAGGATATCCCGGGTAGTCACGTAGTTATCAAGGACAATCTTAACCCAACTGATGAGGTCAAGACCGATGCGGCTGAATTGGCAGCCTACTATTCTAAGGCTCGTCTATCAAACTTGGTTCAAGTGGATATGATTGATGTGAAGAAGCTTAATAAACCAACGGCCGGTAAGCCTGGATTTGTAACTTATACTGGACAAAAGACCTTACGTGTCACACCAACTGAAGAAAAAATTGATAGTATGCGGATGAAGTAAACTACTTTATAAAATCAAACTCTCTTGTTGCTGATACAAGAGAGTTTTTCTATGTCGTAAACTAAGTAGGTAAGTTTCAGAAATGAATGATATTTTCTTCTAGTTTTCATTACATTTTTCCGACGACTGTGCTAAACTATAAGGGTAATTACCAATATTAAAGGAGACTTTCAGTATGAAGGCTCTTATGTCATATACGAGTTCTGTTTTAGAATGGTTAGGGCGCTCTGTGGGGCTCTTAGTCTTCGGCATATTATTTGTGACTGCTTTACTCATTCGCACGACCATGATGACTGGATACTTTGAGTGGGCAGAGATTAGTAGCGTTCCTTGGTATGTTTATGTTTCAGGTGGTGTCATTCTGCTTTTGACACTTCTCTGGCGCAAAATCTTAAAGGAACTGACAACAAAGCAGATTTTCATCTTTTTTTCCGTTTGCTTTATGATTTTTGGCCTACTTTTGATTTTTCTGACGAGTTTTGCTGGACGAGACGATGCAGGTACTGTCTTTAAAGGGGCGGTCCAGTTTAATGCTGGCAACTTCTCCCTGATTAAACCGGGAGCCTACTTCTACCGCTATCCTCATCAGTTGGGATTGCTTAGTTTTGAACGCCTGGTTCTCTATCTGATTCCTTTGCCGGTCATCTCGGTTTTCTATGTATTGAATCTTGGCATGGTCGTTGGTATGAACTATGCGACATGGAAAATCACGGATGAACTGTTTACGAAACCGTTAGTCAGTCGTTTGGCTGTCATCATGAGCTTCGGTTTCTTGCCTCTAGTCTTTAACATTATGTTTGCTTACGGGCTCATGTATGGGTTGTTCTTTTCTAGTTTTGCCATTCTCTTCTTTCTACGTTACTTAAGGCGTGGTAAGGCTAGGAATGCGATTCTTTCGGTGGTCATGCTATCATTGGCTTACTGGGTAAGAAGCAATAATATTATTCTCATTATTGCATTATCTGGTATTTTGATACTAATGACTCTCAGAGAGAAACGTTACCGCTATTTACTTTTGGTTTTGGCTTTCTTTGCCTTTCCGATGAGCTTGCATAAAGCGACAACCAGTTACTATGAGATTACCACTCATCAAAAAATTTCTGGAACACCTCAGATTGCTTGGTTGGCGATGGGCTTACAGGACAAACCCGATTCTAAACGAATGCCAGGATGGTATACCGGTTATGTCCGTGACATTTACGCTAAGAAAAAGGGCAATATCGAAAAGATTGAAAAAAGTGCCAATCATCTTTTTGATAAGCGTGTTCAATACCTCCTAGCACATCCTGATGAGGCTAGTTGGTTTTTCAGAATCAAGTTTATCAGTTCCTGGACAGAAGGAAGCTTCCAGTCCATCTGGAACGGTCCAAGTAAAGACAAGTTTCAGCCTTTGTGGAATAGGTTTGCGACTTCCATCTATCACGATGGGACTCTACATCTCTTTTTTGTGACCTATATGCAAGGCTATCTCCTAGTCCTATATCTCGGTGGTGTGTTCTACTATGCTTTCACTTATAAACGAATGGGAGATGGAGCGACACTGGGCCTCTATGCCTTCCTCTATCTCTTCGGTGGCATCCTCTTTCATCTCATATCAGAGACTAAGAGCCAGTACACCCTACCTTATATTTACTTACAAATTCCAATGATTGCGGCGGGTTACAATCATATGACACAAATACTCGGCCGCTATCTAAAAAATATGCAAAAGTCATCCTAGGATGGCTTTTTAACATTGTTTCACAATTACAATCTTGCTATAATAAGTCTATGAAAAATGCGTCAGTTGATCTTTTACGAGGCCCAATTCTGAGGTCTCTTTTAATCTTTGCTCTACCAATTCTGATATCCAATATTTTCCAGCAACTCTACAATACTGCCGATGTCATGATTGTGGGGCGTTTTCTAGGTCCAGATGCCTTGGCTGCTGTAGGAGCTTCTTCTGCTATTTTTGATTTGGTTATCGGCTTTGCTCTTGGCGTTGGAAATGGTATGGGTGTTGTTATCGCACGTTATTATGGTGCTCAAGACTACAGGAAACTTCGTCAGTCTGTGGCGGCCACTGTTGTCATCGGTCTAGGCTTAAGTGCCTTGGTTATGATTCTAGGACATTTCGGCCTCTATCCTTTGCTTAGATTTTTAGGAACGCCTACTTCTATTATCGGGCAATCTTACCAGTATATTTCTATGATTGTTTCCTGTGTTGGAGTAACTTTGGGTTATAATCTGTGTGCAGGACTCCTCAGAGCGGTTGGGGATAGTCTTAGCGCCCTCTATTTTCTGATTTTTTCAGCACTAGTCAATATCGTTTTAGACCTTTTCTTTATTACACAACTCCATTTTGGTGTTCAATCAGCAGGCTTAGCGACAATTATCTCACAGGGACTTTCAGCTATCCTTTGTCTGTACTATATTAAGAAAAAAGTGACCTTCCTTCTACCAAGCAAGTCAGACTTTGTTCTTGATTCAAGCCTTTATTTGGACCTTTTTGGACAAGGGATGGCCATGGGACTTATGAATTCTATTGTTTCGATTGGGACTGTGACCTTACAGTATGCCATTAACGGCTTTGGACCTCTTATCATCAGTGCCCAAGTTGCGGCAAGACGCATTATGTCCTTCGCAGTTCTCCCTTTGACCTCACTTGCTACTGGGGTGACCACCTTCACCTCACAAAACTTCGGGGCCAAACAGTTTAAACGCATAGTGGCTGGTTTAAAACAATCTTGTCTTGTTTCTATCACTTGGTCTGTCATTGCTTGTGTCCTTCTCTATATAGCAAGTCCCTTTTTGGCTGGTTTTATCTCTGGTTCTGATAATGCTGTGATTATTGACAATGCCAGTCGCTACCTCCGTATCAGTTCTCTCTTCTATCCTATTTTAGGAATGCTTTTCATTTTCAGAAATAGTCTCCAAGGCCTAGGTAAAAAACTGACACCTTTAACCTCTAGTTTCATTGAGCTTTTTGGAAAAATTCTCTTTGTTCTTTTGGTTATTCCTTCTATGGGCTACCTTGGCGTTATCCTATGCGAGCCCTTGATTTGGATTCCCATGACCATTCAACTTTATATTGCCTTGAGGAAACATATTCGACACTTGTTTATCAGTTAGACTACTTTTAAACATAGAAAAAACGACCATCACGGTCGTTTTTAGTTTAATTTAATCCCCATTCATCAGAGATCTGTTTCATTATGGCCTCTTGGGAGACAATCCCAAAGCCCAGCATGTAGGTTGAGTAATCAGCATAAATTACCTTGTTATTTTGAACTGCCTTTAAGCTACTCCAGACAGGGTTATTTTTAAGTTTGTTTTCTAGGAGCTCTTGAGAATCTGCTTGAACAATCAGGAGGTCCGGATTAATGTCTTTTAGTTTATCTGGATCGATAACTTGGAACATATCATCTGGGTTGAAGGTTTCAGCACGATTGAAATGATAAGTATCATACAGATAACCAAAATGCCCGTAAGCGTAATAACGGATATCATTGTCTGTCACGCGCAGATACATGAGTTTTTGATTGCCAAACTTAGCTTTGACATTCTCTGCGAAAACAGCCTCCCTAGCATCCACTCTATCCAGGTCCTTCTTCATCTCATCACGTTTGTCGAAGATTTCTGCCACCTTTAATGAGGTTTCGTGATAGTCCCAATTTTCATCTGTATTAATTTGGTAACCAACAGTCGGTGCAATCTCAGACAGCTCCTCGTAGAGGTCTTCCTGCTCGCCTGTCATAAGGATTAAATCAGGTTTTAACTCAGCAATCTTATCCAAATCTGGACTCCCCTGCCAACCAACTGAAACCACCTTGGCATCCTTGTATTGTTTCTTAAAGAGGGTTGAAAATTCTTGACTATCAGCTTGACCAGTTGTTGCACCTACAGGAGTGATATCTAAAGGATTCAAGATTTCACCATAGAGGTTGTCGAGGATAACAATACGTTTAGGAACTTTTTTCAACTTTGTCGTACCAAAATCATGAACAATCGTCTTCTCCTTAAAAGTTTGGCTTGTATTATTTGACTCTGCATTATGTCCAGACGTCATGTCTGGCAAGTAATATAGTAAAAGACCAGATATGATGGCCAGAATGGCTAATAAATAAAGAAGATTTATTTTTTTCATGGCAACTCCTCGATAAGATCGGATTAAATCGTTACTTTAAAGTTATCTTAAAACTTCTTTAATGTCAATCACTACTTGTTAGTTTAAGCAAAGAATAGTTGATTCTGTAATATTACTGATTTTAATAATAGATTGTTTTGAATGTTCCATAGGTAGAGCAATATTTTGGAAAATTAATCTATGTTATAATGATAAGTAACATTGGAGGGAAATTATGTTAAATCAGCTTTCATTTAAGGGACAATGGCGACAGTACCAACGGCGTGTCCTCGATAAAGTCGATAGCTTTATGGATGATGGAAAGATTCACTTGGTGGCTGCTCCTGGTTCTGGTAAAACAACCTTAGGAATTGAATTTATAAAGCGTTTTGGTAATCCAACTTTAATTTTAGTTCCGACAGTTACCATCCGTCAACAATGGGGAGATCGGATTAAACAAGCTTTTTTAAGTGATGACAATCTAGTAGAACAACTCATTTCACAGGATTTAAAAAGGCCTAAAATGATTACGGTTGCGACCTATCAGGCACTGCACAGTGCTATGAACCAAGTCGTTGGCGATAGTCTTATTGAGGATACAGATGATGAGTCTCAACAAGAGCATTTCGATTTTCAAGGTTTCGATATTCGAAAAACTTTTGGGGACCAAGATTTAGGGACTCTTTGTCTGGATGAATGCCATCATTTAAGAAATGAATGGTGGAAGAGTTTAGAGAGTTTTCATAAAGCTTTTCCAAATATAAAGATGATCTCTTTGACAGCAACACCCCCATACGAGGGAGAACCTGCACTTTGGGAACGTTATATAAGCATGTGTGGTGAGATTGATGAAGAAATTACAGTGCCTGAACTGGTTAAGGAAGGGACGCTCTGTCCTCACCAGGACTATGTCTACTTCGCCTTTCCAACTAAGGAAGAACGTGCACAATTGGACCAGTTTGATAAGCAGAAACTTAACTTTCTAACTAAATTGTCTAGAGATATAAACTTTTCGAACGCTATTCAGTCTAGTCCAGCACTAAGTGGCCAAATTAGCGATGATGACCTATTGGCTAATCCTAAATACCTTTCCGCTACCCTGATTTTTTTACGGTCTAAAGAATTGCCTTTTCCTCAACGTTTTCAAGAACTTCTCGCTGCAAAAAACTTGCCAACTTTTACGCTTGAGTGGTTTGAAACCTTGCTTAATGGCGTGATTTTTCAGGTCCCAAATTGGTATGGATTTACCGAGGAAGCCTTTAATCAGCTAAAGAGTGATTTGAAAGCAAATGGTCTTATTGAGAGAAATCAAGTTAAACTTATCCGGAATAAGAAGCAAGATGTCCTGCTTAATCAATCATTGGGGAAACTCAATGCTGTTAGAGATATTTTTAAGGCAGAATACCAGTCTCTAGGAAATAATCTCCGTCAACTTGTTTTGACAGACTTTATACGTAAGGATTTTCAAATTCATCTAGGCGATAACAGTGCACAATTTACACAACTAGGTGTGCTCTCTTACTTTGAATCTATTCGTAGAGAAATAATTGAACAGTCTTGGACGGTGCCTGTGGCTGTATTGACAGGAAGTTTAGTGATTATTCCAACTTCAGCTAAAGAACATCTAGAGCGACTCATTCCTAATTCTCGTTTATCCTATGATGTTATTGGACAGTTGAGCCAAAAAGACTATCTTAAGGTGAGTGTTTCTGGTTCTCACCATGATTTAGTGACTGCCCTTACCCAACTTTTCCAAGAAGGGCATATTCAGGTGATTATTGGGACCAAGTCTTTATTGGGCGAAGGTTGGGATGCCCCTTGTGTTAACTCCCTTATTTTAGCTAGTTTTGTTGGAAGCTTCATGCTAAGTAATCAGATGCGAGGACGTGCCATCCGTGTCTGGCCAGACAATCCTAATAAAACGAGTAATATCTGGCATTTGGTTTCTATAAATTTATCACCTAGGAGATGGTTTGATTTTCAAGATGAGGAAGAAAAATTCAATGAGACATTAGAGCTGCAGTTGTATGCACTTAGTCCTGACTTAGATTTGTTAGATCGGCGTATGACACAGTTTCTGGGCCTCCATTATCAAGAGCCTACTATCGAATCTGGTATTGACCGCCTTGACCTCAATCAAATAACTTTTAGCCGAAAGGGTCTAGAAAAACTTAATCAAAATGCCATTACACTATCTCAAAAACGTCAGGAGCTAAAAGACCGTTGGCAACAAGCCTTGCCACTATACGAAGATATGGAAGTGGTCAACCAAGTTGAGGTCGACAAACAATTTCTACCGTTGGTATACCTTAATGATTGGATGAAGGTCTTACTTATTTCTCAAGCCTTTGCTGCCACTTATTTTATCATTGATGTGACAAGATACTTTATTGTTGGAAAGCCGTTTGTTCATAGTCTACCAATACTTCTACTCGCTCTTCTTCTACTAGCTGTCTTCTGGGGAAGATATTTTATCTATAAGAGCCCCTATAAACGTTTGGAAATTTTTGGTAAAGCTATCCACCAAGCCCTGCTGGATTCAGGTCAGATTGAGACTAAAGAATCTGCTCCTAGAGTGGTAAAAGACAGTAAACAAGCGATTTATAACGCCATCTATCTCAAGGGTGCTAGCATGAGGGAAAAAGAAATCTTTGCTCAGACTATGACTGAATTTTTCGCTCCTATCGAAAATCAACGCTATATCTTAAAGGCTTGTCACAAAGTGAAGGACCAAACTGAATTTTTTGCCGTTCCAAGTATGTTTGAAAAGCGAAAGGCAGATGCAGAGTCTTTCCTCCGACATATACAAAAAAGCCTAGGAAAATATGATCTTATTTATACGCGAAGTATTCAAGGACGTCCTATTCTCCTAGAAGCCCGCATCAAGGCACTTGGAAATAAGCAAGAACGAACAGTTACACATAAAAAAGTCATGTCAACTTTAGAATGATAAATAGCCCTAACCACTTTAACCGTTTTTATCATGATATAATAAACCAAAGAGAATTTATTGGAGAATTCTATGACACTCACACATATTTTTTTCGACCTAGATGGTACCCTCGTTGATAGTTCTGAGGGTATTCACAATGGTTTTGTTCAAACTTTTGAAAGACTAGGCTTCCCTGTTCCTAGTGATCAGAAAATTCGTACCTTTATGGGACCACCTCTCGAGGTAACCTTTAAAGAAGAGGTTAGTGAAGAAGGTGCTGCCAAAGCTGTCAAGATTTATCGTGACTATTATGAGACCAAAGGACAATTGGAAGCTCACCTCTATGATGGCATTAAGGAAGTTCTTGAACAACTTAGTAAAGACCCTAACAAGAAAATCTTTATCACAACTTCAAAAAATGAACCTATTGCCCTAGAAATGTGCCAACACCTTGGGATTACTGAATATTTTGAAGGTATTTATGGATCTACCCCTGCTGCTTTTCATAAGGCTGATGTCTTGCAGCGTGCCATTACTGAAAATCAAGCCCCTAAAGACCAGTCCGTCATTGTTGGTGATACCAAGTTTGATTTGATTGGTGGAAAAACAGTTGGCATCAAAACAATAGCGGTGACCTGGGGATTCGGGACTAACGAAACTCTATTAGCAGAAAATCCAGATTTTGTAACTGAGACTCCCCAAGAACTTTGGGATATTTTGAAATAATAATTGATACATGAAAAGAGCATGACTAGACAATCATGCTTTTTTTCTATTGAATCTAGATTACATCTGAACAATGATATCTAGGCAGAGCGCCAAAGCCTTATCAAAAGCCTCTGAGCCCCAATCTCTTTGATCGTAATTGTCAATATCTGCAAGGGAATCTGCCGTAAAGAGTAGTAATCCCCAAATAGCTCCTCGAAGTTGAGCAACTGCTGCAAGTGCAGAACATTCCATCTCTACAACACTACAGCCCTCTTCAATGCGATAGGAAACCTTATCTGGTGTTTCTCTATAAAAACCATCTGTCGACCAGGTCATAACCTCTTCATAGGGGAGTTTCTTTTGTTTTAAAGTTTTCTCAATAGCTTCCAAAGCTTGTTTATTCATGTCTATATAGCGGGATGGAGCTACATAGTGGTAACTCGCTCCTTCATCCCTCAACGCTCTAGTAGGAATCAAAAAAATATTCTCTGGCATGTCCACCAAGACGCCACAAGTTCCAGTTGATATGATTTGCTTTACACCATAACCAATTAGCCAATCCATAAATTGTGCAGCTGCAGCTGAGCCAACGGGGGCTTGAGCCAAGCAAATCTTCTTCCCGTTGTAAGTCATCACATAGACAGGATAGGTTTTGGTGGCAGAGACAAATTCGCCAACTTTTTCAGCGCCAACTGATATCGCATAGCGTTCTACTTCTTCCTCTAAAAAGCCGTAAACACACCTAGCCGGCAAGTCCAAATCTAAATCCTCATGGGTCGGCATAATCACTGCCTGAGGATTGTCGTCAAACTCTAAAATAGGAATTTCATGTTTGTATATCATCTGTTGCCTCCAAAGTTTTAAGAATTATTATATCAAAAAATGCAAACTGATTATATGATTTCATAAAATCTATTAGCTTATAATCAAGAAAAATAGATGATTTAATCATAATACCTAAAAAGGACATGAATCTGTTTTAGTCAGAAACATGTCCTTTTTGTGTTCTATTCAAGAAAGATTATTTCAATCATCTTTTATTGTCTCACGAAAACTTCTGATGTTAAGAACCTATTCACGATACTCTGATGGCTGTAAGAGAAGACAAAAAAATGGTACAGAATATTAAATGAATTCTGTACCATTTTTTTATTGAGTCTAATCAATTTTCGCAACATTGAGAAGCAGCGAGCTAATCAAAACAGACAAAGAACTAAGGGCCATAGCAAGACCTGCTAGTTCTGGATTGAGGGTCAATCCCAGTCCTACAAAGACTCCAGCAGCAATTGGAATCCCAAGGATATTGTAGATAGAGGCCCAGAAGAGATTGAGTAAGATCCTGCGGAAGGTCTTTTGACTCATGTCAAAGGCGCGCACAACTCCAAGCAAATCATTTTGCGTGAGCACGATGCCACCGGACTCGATTGCAATATCCGTTCCAGATCCCATAGCGATCCCCACATCCGCGATCGAGAGAGCTGGAGCATCATTGATCCCATCTCCAACAAAGGCGACCTTGCTAGCTTCTTGCAGTTTTTGGATGGCGCTAGCTTTTTCTTGAGGAAGGACATCAGCAATGACGGTGTCAATTCCCACTTGCTTAGCAATAGCTTGGGCCACCCGTTCATTATCCCCCGTTAACATGACCGTTTTCAAGCCCCGTTCTTTGAGCTTTTTGATTGCTTCTTTTGAGCTGGCCTTCGGAGCATCTTGAATGGCAATCAAGCCAATCACTTGCCCATCCACAGACAAACTGATCACTGTCTTGGCCTGCTCTTGCAAGTCTACCATCCGTTTTTCAAGCTCCGGATCCATCGCTGTCCCGTCATGAAGTTTGCCATTTCCCAAGGTCACCAACTGCTGGTCGATCTGACCTTGGACCCCTTTTCCTTCAATCGCTTGGAAGTTTTTCACAGGCGATAACACCAAACCTTTTTCTTCTGCTTGGGATAACACCGCTTGGGCTAGTGGATGTTCTGAAAAAGTTTCAAGACTAGCAGCCAGTGTCAAGACACGCGCTTCATCTCCTACAACATCGGTTACAAGTGGTTGGCCAATGGTAATAGTCCCTGTCTTATCAAACACAACGGTTTGAATCTTTTGCACTTCTTGAAGAACTGTTCCATTTTTAATCAGAACCCCCATCTTGGCACTACGGCCGGTTCCGACCATCAGGGCTGTTGGGGTTGCTAAACCAAGGGCACAAGGACAGGCAATAATGAGGACAGAGACTGCATAGAGCATGGCCTCTTGAAGCGACGCGCCCAGAAGCACGGACCAAACCCAGAAAGTCGCAATGGCCAAAATCGTCACCACTGGAACAAAGATACCTGAAATCTTATCCGTCAAATCTTGAATAGGAGCACGACTGGATTGGGCCATTTTGACAAAGTCCACAATTTGAGATAAGAGGGTCTCACTACCGACTTTTTCAGCCTTAAAGAGAATGGTCCCATTGCTGTTGATAGTGGAGCCGATAACTGCATCGCCAACTGATTTTTCCACAGGCAAGCTTTCACCTGTCACCATCGACTCATCAATGGTCGTACTTCCTTCTACAATCGTCCCATCAACCGCGATCTTTTCCCCAGGACGGACCCGAATCAAGTCACCAATTTGGATATCTTCTGCCGCCACCTCGACATAGTTCCCATCACGGAGAACTTGAGCCGTTTTTGCCTGCAAATCCAACAATTTTTCCACAGCCTCGGAGGCATTGTTACGCATCCGTTCTTCAAAGATTTGCCCTAAGAGGATAAAGAAGATGATAAAACCCGCAGCCTCAAAGTATACTGGCTGACCAGTAAAAAGGGCAAATACACTATAGACATAGGCTACCAGGGTTCCAAGAGCTACCAAGGTATCCATATTGGAATGGTGCTTCTTAAATGAGGCCCAGGCACTCTTGATAAAAGGTACTCCTGCTACCAACATGATCGGCGTTGTCGCTAGAAAAGTTCCCCAGCGACTGACTGGATGGGATACAAATCCTGCCCACATCCCGATCATCAAGATCAATAAAGGAAGGGTAAAGATACTAGTAATCCAAAAGCGACCCCGTAAACTTAAGACACGACGGCGTTTTTCCACAACCGTGTAGGAACCCTTTTGCATCTTCATTCCACATGAAAACTCAAAGTCCCCTGTTTCTGTCGGGGTAAAGGATATCACCTTATCCACACCGACTTCCAAAGGCTCTAAAATCCCCTGATCTTCAAACAAAATTTCCTTGTAACAGCCAGAAGGATTGACCCGATGGAAGGTGATTTCAGCAGGGATCCCTTTTTGAAGTTGAAATTCCTTTGGACTATAGCCTTTTTCTGCTGTAATACGGATCTTTTGCACTCCGTTTTCCACAACTGCTTTTTGTTTTTCTACCATACCTACTCCTTTATTCCACAATCATGTGACCATGCATCATGTTCATTCCACATGAATACCCATATTCGCCCGCTTTTTCTGGCGTAATTTCAATGACATGTTTTTCACCTAAAGGCAAATCTTCATGAACGCCAAAATCTGGAAAGATCACTTGAGCCAGACATGAAGATGGATCCTTGCGATTAAAGATGATCCGGGCTGGAACATTCTTTTTCAGGACAATGGTTTCAGGCGAATAGCCCCCCATAACTTCGACTTCAATTTCTTGATAACCTGATTTCTGACGAGCGTGGCCGCTTACCTTTTCATGCTCTGCAAAGAACCACCAAGCAATAAAAGCAACCACAAGTAAACAAACAATACTAATTAACAATCCAAACATGGAATTTCCTTCTTTCTATTACATACAATTGCAAGGGACTGTTTCGACAGCCTCTGCTTTCTTTTCTTCCAGGACCTGCTGCAGCTGATTAAGATCTGCAAGCGTAAAGTCACTCGCCTGAATCAAGTTTTCAAGCACCTGGACAATCCTTTTGGAGCAAACCTTGTCTTTCACCTCCTCAACCACCAAGTCTAAACTCTGATCCTGCGTCAACAGAGCGGAGTAAACAAAGGCTTTGCCTGATTTTTCTCTAGTCAAGCACCCCTTTTCCACCAAGCGGGTCAAGAGAGTCTTGATGGTTGACTTCGACCAGTCAAAGCGCTCGGACAAGACGGCGATCAAATCCGTGCTGGTCTGCTTGCCTTCCATCCAGATAATCTTCATGATGCGCCATTCCGCATTGGAAATTTGCATGACCTCTCCTTTCTAAATCTACATTTGTAAACCTTACGATGTTATTCTACTCCTAAGATTTACATTTGTCAACCAAAAGTTTTAAATAAAACAAATCTTCCTTTGAAGATTTGTCTGATTGGGCTTTTTCACTCCTTTAACTCAGAAAAACTTGGTATGGTGTTTGATAATTCAAAGACTTCCTAGGAATTCTATTTCTTTTATCAGCTGTAGCTGATAAATAATTTTGAGAAATATTCGTAAAAGCCATTTGTTTAGGTAGTCCATTTCGTCTTAATAAGCCATTAGAATGTTCATTGAGACCTCGTTGCCCAGGACATCCTGGATCCGCAAAGAAAATATCAATGTCATGTGCATTCGAAATAGATTTCCAATTAGAAAATTCTTTTCCGCAATCAAAAGTGATTGACTTAATTCGTTACTCTATCACAATCATAGATTTAATAGACTTGCGTTCATCCATATCTTTATAGGCCTGATTAATATCTTCCAATTTATAACTTGTCGTAAAGACTCGGCCTGGATTGATGTCGCCATCAAGAACAGCTTTTAACAAAACTTGTTTATCATAGGTTGTGACAGAGGCTGGTCCGCCACCAATCGTTGTATTTTGTCCAAAGGTTGATCCAATGGCACGATTTTCATAGTGTGGAACACCAACAAATCCCATGCGACCACCATTATGAAGGACTCCAAGAGCTTGGTCCACCGCTGCTTCTGTACCGACACATTCGAGAGCTGCATCTGCTCCTCCCCCGAGGATTTCACGGACTTTGGCAATGCCTTTTTCGCCACGTTCAGCAACAACTGCAGTTGCACCTGACTCCAAAGCCATTTTTTGACGATCTTCGTGACGACTCATAAGGACAATTTGTGAAGCACCACGCATCTTAGCTGCGATGACAGCACATTGACCAACAGCCCCATCTCCGATAACGACCACCTTGTCACCTTTTTGCACATTAGCCACACGCGCCGCATGGTAACCCGTCGGCATGACATCAGCCAGTGTCAAAAGTGACTTGAGCATGCCTTCACTATAATCTGAAGGTTGCCCAGGAATTTTGACAAGGGCCCAGTTAGCAAAGTGGAAACGGATATACTCAGCCTGCACGCCCCTAGACCAGTTATTACCTGGGTGGTTGTCACAAGAGCCATCAAAACCAGCACGACAGGCATCACACTGTCCACAACCATGTGTGAAAGGGGCAATGACAAAGTCACCTGGTTTTACTGTAGTAACTTCCTCGCCAACTTCTTCGACAATTCCGATAGCCTCATGACCGCTATTTCTATGTCCTTCTTCCATTTCCGGATTACGGTAACTCCAAAGGTCCGATCCGCAAACGCAAGTACGTACTACCTTGATAATGGCATCATCTGCCTCTTGAATGCTTGGACGTTTGATTTCCTCAATGCCGACCTGACCTGCCTTTGTGTAAACTACTGATTTCATTTAAAAACCTCTATTCTTTCGTTTCTGATAGTATACACTTTTTTACAAGAAATCGCTCAAAACACTCCCTATTACGGTCATATTTAGTTACTTAATCATATTTTTTTCCATACTTCTTTTCAAGCATTTTCTTAACTAGATATGGCATCTTGACATTCTCTCGACCTTTTTTAGCAATCAATTTTTTGACGAAATCAGGCATCTGAATATCTTCTTCCTCTTCTAAAATCTGTCCTGTGTTTGAAGGAGCTTCCAACTCATCAAAAGTCTCTAGTTGAGGATGATAGTAACGATAGTCACCGTCTATATGAGACTGAATGGTTGAAAGAAGTGCTTTAATCAAACGAGAATCGCTATTTGGCATAGGAGGACGGTGATAGGCCACACCAAGCTCATGACAAAGCTCCTTACACTCCACATCATTATCAAAAAGAACCTCAATATGCTCACTAATAAAAGCTATCGGGACAAAAATATAGTGGTCAGGGTGTTCCTTCTCATCATGAAGGTATTCTAAGACATCAGGTTTAATCCAAGGAATACCAATATCACTTTCACTCTGCCATGTATTGGTATACTGGTCTTCTTCAAGACCTAAAATTTCCACAATCAAGCGAGTATTGTCATAAATCTGATCGATATAAGGATCGCCAAAATCAAGGGCTAAAACTGGTACACTGTGAGCTGAAAAAATCACCTTATAGCTGTCATCTCCAATTTGATCTAAAATATTTCGAATCTCATCAGCCCAGTAGTGAAGAAGTGAAGGTTCTTGGTACCAATCCTTGATAATTTGGAACCTAATCTGCTCACTTTCTAAAAATTTCTCATATCCCATGACAGAATAGTAAGAATAATGAGGCTCTAAAATCAAGCACAAACATTCTTCAATTCCATCATTCTCCATCTCTTTGATTACATCAGTGATAAAAGGGCGGGAAAATTTATTAGCAAAGTAGACCGACGCTCGTTCTCCAAGAGCAGAAGCAACCAAATCTACTTCTTCTCTAGTTATCCTTTGAAGTGGAGTTCCGCCAATTCGTACGTAATTGTCATATAAAATCTGAATTTCATGTGGTTCAGGACGAACACCACGCCGAATATTCGTGAAAAACTCTGCTACTCCTTCATAGGTAATCTCTTCTGGTGACCCAAAGGTCATCATCAACACAGCTCTCTTACTCATAATTACTCCTTGTTTCACGTTTGTTCTATTTTAGCATGAAAAGGTTTACTTTAGGGAACTTGGTATCAAAATAACTCTTAAAGGTAGACTTTAAGAGTTTAAAAACAAACCTTAATGATGGTGTCCCTGCTCATTTTCTACTTCTAGCTCTTCGATATTTCGCTTGTGGGCGCGGTGAGTTGCCAAGTCTTCATCAACTTCGATGGTGACATTTTGAAAGCCACTCTCTTTGAGCAAGTCTCGGATAGACTCTTTACAGACCTCCATATGTTTGACATGCTCCAGACAAACATGAACAATAGCATTTTTCTCTAGTCCATCCATGGTCCAAAGATTAAGCTGATTGATACTAGCAACATTATCCAACTGTTCTAAGTCATTCTTAACTTGCTTGATATCAACCCCTTCTGGCACAGCATCTAGGAAAATCTTGAGCGTGCTCCAAAATCGTGGAATGGCTTTGGAAAGAATAAAGAAGGAAATAGCTAGAGACAAGAGGGGATCTAGGATATACCAGTCAGTAAATCGGAGGACAATGGCCATCAAGATGACAGCCAACCAACCTAAGGTATCTTCCAAAAAATGCAGGCTGAGAATGGATTCATTCTTGGTTTGCCCCTTGCGAATGACCAGACTCGCCAGCACATTGACACTGATAGCAATAATTCCCAACCAAAGAAGCCCTTCGTCATTGACGGGCTGAGGGTGGAAAAGCTTGCTTACATTTTCTAAAATCACCATACCAGACCCTGTCATCAGAATCACAGCGGTCACCATGGCACCTAAAAGGCTAAAACGCTTGTAGCCCAAGGTGTAATGGCTGTCTTCTTTCCGATTGGAAATGCTCTCTAGAAAAGCTGAGATGCCAATGGCGATTGCATCTCCAAAGTCATGGACCGAATCAGCGAGAACTGCACTGGAACCAAAGATTCCCCCCGCAATAAATTCAACAATGGCAAAGCTTAGATTTAATAAAAAAGCCAACCAAACCGCATATTTTGTCTTCATTATATTTCTTCCTTTGTTATAATAGATTCATGAACATCATGTTCATTATCTATTATCCAATACTATCAACAGAAAGGATAGGGGCAAACCGTTCGCTGTGTACGTTACTGAACAGTTTGTTCATAGTGTCCATATGACTGCACAAGATCGTCGCATTACCAAGACTAGAAAAGCCATCTATCAAGCTTTCTTGCGCTTACTTAACCAAAAAGATTATGAGACCATCACCGTTCAGGAGATTATTGACTTGGCTGATGTAGGACGTTCGACCTTTTACAGCCATTATGAGAGCAAAGAGTTACTACTGGATGAGCTCTGCCAAAAACTCTTTCACCATTTGTTTGAGCGTGCTCAACACCTCTCTCCACAAGACTACCTAGCACATATCTTTCAACATTTTAAGAAAAATCAAGACCATGTAACCAGTCTCTTACTCTCCAAAAATGATTATTTTATCCGGCAACTGCGAAAAGAGCTAGAACATGATGTCTATCCAATGGTTGCCGAGGAGCTGATTCAATCGCACCCAACCATCCCTCACTCCTATCTCAAGCATCTGGTCGTCAGCCATTTCATTGAAACCCTCAGCTGGTGGTTGAAAAAAGGCAAGTCCTATAGCGAGCAGGAAGCTGTCCAGTTTTATTTGGAGATACTGAAAGTTGGTTCAAACTAGAAAGAAGTTTTTTTAATGACCCTCACTCAATTTTATTTTCTCTTTCCAGCCTTATTCATGCTTCACGAACTTGAGGAAATCATATGGATGCCCTCCTTTGTCAAAAAACTATCAGCACAGTTTCCAGATATTCGATTCCTTTCTTATTACACTCCTTTTACTTTCAATGTCATTGTCTTGGAGCAGTTTCTGATCCTGCTTCTATCACTTTTTCTTAGCTACCAGTTTAGCAACTATACTATTTACGCAACCATTGTAATTGCTTATATCTACCATATTTTCGGACATCTGATTCAGACAATTGTCCTTCGAAAATATGTTCCTGGCTTGTTAACGGGCAGTTTAACGAGCTTGTTCTCCATCGCATTTCTAAAAATTGAAATTTCAGTCAAACTCTATGGTTACTCTTTTTTGACTTTACTGGTTATCGTTTTAAATCTTGTAGTATCATTTATGATTCTTAATCAAATCAGTCATAAAAAATAGCACTTAGACAATCATATCTTGGAAAGAAAACATCTATGTCACTTTATCCCATCTTTAGCATCATCACAGTCTTCTTAGCGCTTTCTTTTGTCCTGCTTCATTTGTTGGCCTCCCTTTCTGAAGTTAAAAAAGGAAATCACACTCTAGGAAATCAATTTCTCCTCATCGGAAGTAGCCTTGCGACTTTGTCTCTCTTCCTCTACTTCTTTTTCCCGATTGTCGCACTATCTCTTTGGCTGATTGGTTGTGGGGTGATTTGCTACGGAGCCTATTGGAATGGCAAGCAAAAAGAAAATTTCCATCTAGCCCACCATGTCATTCGATTGGGAATCGCTCTGATTCTTACCATTTTGTTAGCTCTCATATAAAAAAACGAGTCCAAACGGGCTCGTTTTGATGATTTACGGATTAAACTGCTTAGGAATGACAATAAAAATGAGAGTCACCAAGACTGAGATACCAACTCCTGCGGGAAAAATCGTTAGGGACAAGATTAATCCAAGAATCTTAATGCCAATGTCCCAGGCCAACCATTTTTGGCGATCTGCAATCAATCCAAACATTTCTGTGCCATCATTTACCTCCTCAAGTGTACGATAATACCATAAGACTGAAAAAGTGATCAGCAGTACGATGACTCCGTAAAAGGCCTGCATAGTCCCGTTCGTAAAGTGAGTCGCTATGAGCTGAGTTGTATAAGGAAAGAGAGAGGAGAAAAAGAGCATGACAATGGTAGCCCAAACCGTTTTTTGACTGACTTTCTTAATGAGATGAGATGAAGCGTGGATATTGACCCACATGGCTCCTAACCAAAAGAAAGAAATGCCATAGGCGAAAAAGTTTGTTCGAAGCTCCCATAATCCTTGTACATTAAATGTCTTCGGTTTTTCCAATTCCAGTACCAAAATGGTCATCACGATGGCTAACACAGCATCAATAAAAGCTCCCAAGCGTTCTTTTTCCATAATTTGCGGTTGTTTTTTCATCTTCCAATCCTTTCAACTCTCACTACACTTTATTTCAAAGTGGCCTTATTTCTGTGTTCCAGTATAGCATGTTTTGGTCAAAAGTTAAAATAGTAAGAGTCGTATAGATGTGAGCCATATCCTCTAAGTATATCACTTCATTTAACAATCAGGAAATCAATTTCTCGTCATCGGAAGTAGCCTTGCGACCCTGTCTCTCACCCTCTACTTCTTTTTGCCGATTGTCGCACTATCTCTTTGGCTGATTGGTTGTGGGTTGATTTGCTACGGAGCCTATTGGAATGGCAATCACAAAGAAAACTTCAATCCAGCCCACCATATCATTCGATTGGGAATCGCTCTGATTCTTACCATTTTGTTAGCTCTCATCTAAGAAAAACTCAAGTTTTATCAATGAAAACTTGAGTTTTTTTGGTAGTTACGAAATCAATAAGGAATTAAACATCCTGCTTTTCTTGAAACATTTTGACCTTTTCTTGGCAATAATCCATTAATTTCCGTGCTTTTTCAAATGTGTAGCCTTTTTCAGATACCCACTTGACTTTCTTTTCATCAAAATAGTAGCCTGTCAAGCCCCTGACTTCTTCTGATAAGGCGAGATAGTAGCCTGTTTCGATTCCCTGATCTAAATCTTTTGAGAGAGACTTCATCAAGCGTCCGAAGAGAGACTTTTTCGTCTTTTCATCACTAGAATGATTCCCTAAGTTAGGCGAGATAAGACCTGGATGGTAGGCATTAATAGTGATATTTGAACCTTTTAAAAAGAAATCCCTTGCTAGATAGCGTGTCATCCAGATGGTATAGAGTTTGGAATTATTATAGGCCAATCCTGGATGATAGTTGTTCTCAAATCCAAAGTCCAAATCCTTGACCTTTGCAAAATGATGCATATAGGAAGAAGTATTAATGACACGGCCATCGGCCGATTTTTCTAACAAGAGGCTTAGCTCAGTTGTTAACAGATAGGGAACGAGAACGGATAACATAAAAGTCAACTCGACATTTTCAGCACTTGCTTTTCGTTCTTTTCCTGCATACAGTCCTGCATTGTTAAACAAGACATCGATCCTTTGAAAGTCTCGCTTAATTTCCTCTACAAATCGATAAACATCCTCTAATTTTGAGAAATCTGCCAAGTAGCTCGAAACTCTGCCTCTCAGGGAAATCGCCCGAACTTCTTGAGTAGCCAATTCCATTTTTTGAGGATTGCGACCATGAAGGATGACATGATGCCCTTCACTAGCCAGTTTCTTTGCCAAGTGCTTTCCAATGCCATCCGTAGCGCCTGTTATTAGAATGGTTTTGACCATATTAGTCCTCCAAGAAAGTAATGAGTTCTTTTGAAAACTCTTCCGCATATTGGAAGATCGAACCGTG
Organism: Streptococcus sp. Marseille-Q3604; assembly: GCF_916619785.1. Lineage (NCBI taxonomy): Bacteria > Bacillati > Bacillota > Bacilli > Lactobacillales > Streptococcaceae > Streptococcus > Streptococcus sp. Marseille-Q3604. The sequence goes on from NZ_CAKAKM010000001.1 coordinate 396,234, forward strand.
ACCAGCATTTGGATAGATGATGAGCTTACTATCTTTTATTTTCTCATGCATATCATAAGAATTTTCTGTTGGAACCTGCATATCCTTGTCTCCGTTGACGATTAAGGTTGGTTGAGTGATAAATCTTAGGTCGTCTTGAGAATCTTTTCCCCAACGTTTAATGGCTTTGAGTTGAGTCAAGAAACCAGGCACACTCATGTCTTTATCCGCAAATTCCTTGGTTCGCATTCCCATTCGTCCGAGAACTTTCAAGGCTTCGATTTTTCCTTGTTCATCATGGTTATAGAAGATATAGCGTTTAGGATCGATGCGCTCGAGTCCAGCTTTAAACATATAGTTAAATGTTTTCCCTGTAACCTTATCGACCTCTTTTCCTCCTCGAGGTCCTGTTCCTGCCAAGATGAGACGGTTGACCAAATCAGGCTTGATTCGGATGATTTCTTGGGCAATCATGCCCCCCATAGAAAGACCTAGGAGATTGATTTTATCGTAACCAAGAGCTTCTATAAAGGCAATTGTCTGCTCAGCCATTCCAGGAATGGTTGGGGCCACTTTGCCTTGACTGGCTCCGACACCAGGAAGGTCGACCACAATCACATGGTGTTTTTCAACAATCAAGTCCAAGAGTTTTGGATCCCAGTTGTCGAGGGTTGCTGCCAGATGGACCAGCATCAGAAGAGGTAGTTTTGATTTGCCTTTGCTGAGTTCGCGATAGGCGATTTTGTTTCCTTGGACAGTGATGTATTGAGTTTTAGTTGTAAGATATGACATTATCTTTTCCTTTTTATTTCTTAAAGCTGAGGACTGTTTTTCCACGTGAGCGACCATTAGCGACCTTGTCTAAGGCACTATTCACTTCTTCAAATGGATAGACTGTATCGATAGATGGCTTGATTTCTAATTTGCAAAAGAGGTCAGCTACCTCTTGTAATTGAGCGCCATTGCTTTCTACAAAGATAAAATGGTAGTGAACGCCGTATTTGTCAGCCATCTTATCAAATTTGCGACCGGCTAAGCCAAGTAGGATCTGTTTCCATTTTGGCAGGTTCATCCGTTTGGCAAAGTCACCATTTGGCATAGCACGGAGGGACACAAGCTGACCACCTTTTTTCATGATAGACATTTGTTTTTCAGTCTCAGCGCCACCAAGAGTATCGAGGACATAATCAACCTGGCTAACCGTTTTTGTATAATCCTCTGTTTTGTAATCGATAAAACGATCTGCTCCTAGCTTCAATACACGCTCAGCGCTATCTCCAGCCCCATTGGTGATGACTGTCAAACCTTTAGCCTTAGCAATCGGAATGGCCATTCCACCGACACCGCCTGTACCACCAGAGATAAAGATGGTCTTGCCAGCTTGAGCTCCCATGAGTTCTAGGGCTTGCATAATGGTCAATGCAGTCAAAGGTACAGCAGCCGCTTCCTCGTCAGACAGATAGTCCGGAACCTTGGCTAAGGCTTGGCTATCGACAGCTACGTATTCCGCAAAGGCGCCAATATGATCAAGTGGTAAACGTCCAAAAACTCGGTCTCCAACTTTGAGATTTTCGACTTGTCTACCGGTCTCTTCAATGATACCGACCACTTCATTTCCCGCAGTTTGTGGGAGTTTGTAAGGGACGATCATCTTGACTTCTCCTCGGGAAATCATATTATCCAGAGGATTAACACCAGCAGCGGTAACTTTGACCAAAACTTCTTTGTCTGTAATACTTGGTTTAGCGACTTCTGTGATGTTCAGTGTGATATTCTTTTTGTTGTATGATGTATGTTGTGCGGCTTTCATTGTCTTCTCTTTTCTAATTTTAGTTGTATCTGATGTAGATACATGTATAGTCTTTTTAAAACTGATCTGCATGCAAATCAGTTTCGTTTTTGTTTGGCTACTTTATAAAGATTGTTAATGACATCTTCTAAGGTTTGCTGGGCTAGTTCCTTCTCAAGTTGAGCTTCAGCGCTAGCAAATAGTGGAGAAACGGCAGCCTGGATATGTTTCCCTACTGGGCAATCCGGATTGCTATTTTGGTGAACAGGAAATAAGCTGATGTGGCTGACTTCTTGTGTGGCAAAATAAATATTAAGTAAGGTGATGTCCTTTGGCGATTTACTAAGTTGGTAGCCCGTTTTCCCTTGATGAGACTGGATTAGTCCAGCATTTTTCAATAAGGCGATTACCTTTCGAATGTAACTCGCATTGGTCCCAACGCTCTCAGCCAGAGCTTGTGAACTTAGGTTTTCCTTACTCTCGCTAATCATGGTTAGGATGTGCAAGGCTACTGAAAATTTCGTATCCATATAAACTCCTTTAGATGACTTGTATCCGATACAAGAACAAGTATAACACAAATAAAAAGAAAAGCAAGACTTTTGCTTCACTGTAAAAACACACAAAAAGGACCCTACTGGATCCTCTTATTAATTGATAAACATATGTATTAAGCTTTCTTTGCCGCCTTGCTCCATTGGTACCAACCAACTAGACTGTTGATAAGATAAATGAAGTATTTCCCTTGAATTTGAAGACTTTCTCCCCACCAGAGGTAGATAGAGAAAACATTAGTGGCTGCCCAGAAAATCCACTGCTCACGATATACAGCTGTCATCAAGAGCTGACCGACACCGTTTGTCGCATCGGTAATAGAATCACGATAAGGACGATTAGCTCCAATTGACTGGTAAATTAGACCAAAAGCTAACCACCAAAGTACACTAATTGATAGGTACTTGGTCCATCCCACGGTATCCAACTTACGTGCAACAAATTCTTGTTGTTCTTTTTTGAACTGGGCTTGATAGATCAAAAAGTGTTAAAAATAAGACAGTAACCTCAGAATAGATACTGTCTTATCTCTTTTTTTACTTAAAGCCTTGATAGACTTGACAAATGATAGAAAAGAAACGTGAGTTCTTGCCAGAAGCTGAAGTTAATCCTTCAACCTGGAAAACCCGCAGAGGTGACTTTTTCTATACATCTCGATTTTTCTGGCAATAATCATTAACCGATAAATATGTCTGTGAATCACCCAGCGACTCCGCTATGTCCATAATCCGCGGTGGTAGTAATCCCACTCGCTGGACAAGTTCGTGATCGCTGAACAATTCCCGTGGACTGCCGGCGAAGCCAAACTTCCCGTGTTCCATAACATACACCGACTCAAACTCGGCGGCGACCCAATCCATGTCATGGGTGATGGTCACAACTTGGTGGCCCGAATCAGCCAACTGATGGAAAATTGCGGTCAACTTGCGCCGGCTTTCCCAATCAAGCGACATCATCGGCTCATCAAATAAATAAATCGCCGGATCCACTGCCAAAACTGTGGCAACGCTCAACAGCTTGCGTTCCGACAATGACAGGTCATATGGACTTTCAGCTGCTTTATCATCCAAGCCAACTCTTTTTAGAGCCGCTAAAGCCCGCCTCGTAATCGTGTCGTGGTCATCCATGACCTGCGCGACACTCCACTCCACCTCTCGTTGAACGGTCGGGTTGAAAAGCTGATCGTCAGGATTCTGAAAAGTAATCCCAACCTTCAGTAACTTTTCGACTGGTTTAAGATCATTAAAATTTTCTCCATCGATCTTAATCACACCGGTTTGTGGTGTCAGCAAGCCCGTCAACAATTTGAAGAGCGTTGATTTACCGGCACCATTTTGGCCGACAATCGCCACCATCGGATCGGTGAAGTGTTTGTCTTCAACATCCAAGCTAAAGGACCGTTCCGGATAAGTGAACGTCAGGTGGTTCAGTTCAATTGTGGACATAACAAGCCTCCTTCAGATCAGCGCCATTCACCGGATACCGGCCATCAGCCAAGTGCCAATCCATTTTTTGAGCAAGTTGCTGGATTGTCGGGGCTGGAATCTGCCAGTCAGCTGCCAAATGATTAAACACCTCACCCGGCCTGCCCTGGGCTACCATTTGACCCTCGTGCAGCACCCACACAACGTCGGCGACTTCGCACAAATCGTCAATTTCACTGGTGACAATGAAGACAGTCGTCTCTTTGACTTGGGCCAGCCATTGGAAAAATTGCCGGCGGCCAAGGGGATCCATCTGACTGGTCGGATCATCCATAATCAAAACAGCCGGGTTAGCCACAATCGCCGTGGCAATTGCCAACCGCTGGATCTGACCACCGGAAAGGCTCTCGGGACGCAAATTCAGCTGTTCAATCAGCCCCATTTGCGTGGCAACTTCTTCAACCCGTTTTTGAATCAGTCCTTCAGCCATTCCCTGGTTAATCAAGTCAAAGGCGATTTCATCGGCAACCGTGTCTGCCAACCCGCTTAGTTGGCCAGCTGGATTTTGCAGTACAACTCCATTCATGGCATTATAAACGGGCCAATTGTCGGACACTCGCTGGCCAAACATGTGCCAGTCGCCCTCAATCTCAGCAGACACAATTTTGGGAATGACCCCTGCCAGCACACGGCACAAAGTCGATTTGCCGGAGTGGCTATTCCCGATAATCCCAACCACCTGGCCGGTATGAACCTCCGCGTTAATCTGACGCAGTTGCGGTTGCTCAGTACCCGGATAACGGGTGGTCAAATTTTCAATTACAATCCGTTTATTTTCGTCCATATCTTCCACCCAATCAATAAAATTGCCAATCCAGTCAGACCAATGTGCAGCGTCCGCGACAGGCGATACACGCGCTGGGAGGTTCTGACAGTCCGGTTGGGATTATCAAAACCTCTCAGTTGGAGAGAAATCGACCGCGCCATCGATTGATCCAAGGTCTTAATCACCAATGGAATTAGAACCGGCAGGACTGACTTTAATTTCTGAATCAACGTTTTTTGCGGATTGGTTCCGCGAACTTTTTGTGCCTGCTGGATTTTCCGCATATTGCGCATCATTTCCGGCAAAATATAACACACCGACATCAGAACGTAGACGGTTTTATAAGACAATCCGGACAGTTCCAAATAGGCCGCGTTTTCTGAAATACTCGTGGTCACCATAAAAAAGCCACTGGTCAAAATAATCACCAATACTCGACAACCCAGAGTGGTGGCGTAAATCAGGCCTTCTTTGTAGAGCGACACCCCAAGCACAGAAAACAGCACAGTTTGATTCCGACTGTAAAATAACCCTTGGATGATCAGCATGGTGCAAATCAGAAACAGGCTGAATCCCAGCGCTTTAAAGATGGTAGAACTCAATTTGGAAAATAACAATAGCAATGTTGCGACAAGAATTAATCCGGCCTGAAGCAATAAATTCATACTGGCAAAGCTCAACAACGTCATGTCCAAGATGAACAAGAGCTTAGTAATCGGATCGATCACCTGGTACCACTTGAGCTTGACCCGTGGCGCTCCAGAAATCAATGTTTGATCAGTCATCATTTATCACCGCTAAAGAAGTGCACCATCCGCTTCGGCAGCTGACGATAGATGAAGAATGCCAGGTAGGCCACGCAGACTTTATCCAAAATATCCAAGACAAACTCATCAGTAAATGAGGCCAGCCACACTGGTGCATGATTGGCGACCATTACCGCAAACAATGAGTCACCCCAAGCGATACCGGTCTGACCACCCCAAAAGATGACGTTGAGTGGCGTTGAAATGACAGCTGAAACGATGGCAATAATAATAGCAGAAACAAATACTCGTCGCGCTGACGAGAACCACCCATTGGCGTGCAAAACTCCGACAGCAATCCCAATTCCGATGCTGGTAATCGCATACACGGTTGAAATTGGCGATAAGGTCAGCCCATAGATCACGTTGTTGATGAAACCACTGATGGCACCGGCAACCGGCCCAGCCAACATGCTGGCAAGAAAGGTTCCCAAAGACCCCAGCCAAACGGGCAACTTTAACCCCTCCGCCAAGGCTTTGGCAACATAGTTAATCCCCACGGCAGCGGGAATCAAAGTCATGGTGGAAGCACTTAACTTAAATTTCCACATACTGGTACGATGAATCGGTTCTGTTTTCATAATCTTCTCCTTTTGTTTTTAAAGAGCCGTGTCAGGAATGACTTTCGGACGCAACGCTCTATAGAATAGTTAATAGAACTATTTAGTCTTTTCACAATACCAACCGTAGTCGACATAGATTAATATAGTAAAATTACTATTTCTAAGTTCATACTCTATATCATACGCTTATTTTCAAAATTGTCAAGTCTTTTCTGAAAATTCTTCAAAAAAATTTGGAAAATTTAAAATGCCTAGCTCAGCTAGACATCTTTTGTTTCTATAATGACTTTAATCGTTATTTCTTATACTAGACAACATCTAGTCTGTCACATTAATCTCGCCACGGCTATAGAGGGCAGCTTTTCCCGCAAGATAAAGCCTATCGCCTTCTAGTCGGCAAATAAGATGACCACTTCTCTTAGAGGCTTGATAAGCTCTAAATTCTTCTTGTCCTAACTTTTTAGCCCATAAGGGAATGACATGACAATGCCCAGAACCACAAACTGGATCTTCCATGATTGATAATTTTGGTGCAAAACTACGTGTAACGGTATCATAGTTTTTACCTTTAGCTGTGATATTTAGGAGTAAGCCATCTAATGCTTTAACTTTATCGAAATCTGGAGTCGCAGCAATGACATCATTTTCATGAGGGAGGATACACACTAGGTCTCTTCCCAGCCACGCTTCAAGCGGACGAATACCGATTGCTTCTTCCATCTCACTTGTTACTGGAACTTGGTGCATCGAGTAAACTGGGAAATTCAGCTCATATAGCTCTCCTCTTTTGGTTACCAAAAGCTCCCCACTCTGAGTTGTAAAGGTTAGACTATCAACATCCACTTCTATAAATTGAAAGAGAACGAAGGCAGTTGCTAAAGTCGCATGACCACACAAATCGATTTCTCCACCGGGAGTAAACCAACGTAAATCGTAATAGCCGTTCTTTTTAACCGTAAAAGCTGTCTCAGAGAGATTATTTTCTTTGGCAATATTCTGTAAGGTATTATCCGACAACCATTCATCCAGAAGACAAACAGCAGCTGGGTTCCCTTTAAAAACGGTATCTGTAAAAGCATCAACGATAAATTGTGAAATCGTATATTGACTAATTGACATGAAGGGCTCCTTAATTTGTTATCTTTATTATATCTGAAAATAGGGTAGACAACAGACAAATAGTAACTAAAAAAGTTAATTGAAAAAGTTACTTTTTGTGCAAATTTTTCATTATTTCTTAATAACACCTTCTTTTACCAAGAAATCATGTGCGACTTGGGCAGCCGGTTTACCTGCTACTCCCACTTGGTAGTTCATCTGGCTCATTTGCTCTGCTGTGATTTTACCAGCTAACTTGTTTAGAATGCCTTCCAATTCTGGATGTTTCTTAAGAAGAGCTTCTTTCATGAGGGGAGCCCCTTGATATGGCGGGAAGAGTTGCTTGTCATCTTGGAGGACCACGAGGTCATAGCGAGCAAGCTCGGCATCCGTTGAGTAGGCATCTGTGATCTGGATTTCACCAGACTGGATTGCCTGGTAGCGAAGGGCTGGCTCCATGGTGGAGACTTGTAGATTAAGACCATAGACTTTCTGCAAGCCCTTGTTCCCATCCTCTCGATCATTAAACTCTAGCGTAAATCCCGCCTTGAGTTGTCCTTCCACCTTTTTCAAATCGGAAATGGTCTTGAGTCCATACTCTTGGGCAATTTTCTTAGGCACCGCGACAGCATAGGTATTCTGATAAGCCATGGGTTTGAGCAAGGCTAGGTTGTCTTGTTTCTTGATTCCATCTCGAGCTGCTTTGTAGACTGCTTCTGGATCATGGTCGACTTGCGGCGCCGGCTTGAGGAGACTTTCGGTCACGGTCCCTGTAAACTCTGGATAGATAGCAATATCCCCTTTTTTCAGTGCTTCATAGAGGAAGGTAGTCTTACCAAAATTTGGTTTAACAGTCACTGTCATGTCCGTGTTTTCTTCGATCAAAATCTTGTACATATTGGCTAGAATTTCCGGTTCAGGACCCAACTTCCCAGCGATGACCAGATTTTCTTTTTCCGGTTTGGGAAGAAGACTTGGCGTATAAGATACTCCTAATCCAATAAGCATTACCGCAAAAGCCGCAAAGATGGTCCGCAATTTGGCCTTTTCCATCCATTTGAGAAGAAGGTTAAAGGCGATGGCTAAGAAGGCAGAAGACAGGGCACCAATCAAAATCAGACTGGCATTATTGCGGTCAATCCCTAGAAGGATAAAGGAACCGAGTCCCCCTGCTCCAATCAAGGCAGCTAGGGTAGCCGTCCCGATAATCATCACAGCTGCTGTCCGAATCCCAGACATGATGACGGGCATGGCCAAGGGAATCTCAAACTTCTTGAGTCGCTCCCACTTGGTCATTCCAAAGGCCACCCCTGCTTCTTCTAGACTTGGGTCAATCCCTTGCAAACCAGTGATGGTATTTTGAAGGATGGGGAAAATGGCATAGATGACGAGAGCTGTCAAGGCCGGAAGTGTCCCAATCCCCATGAAGGGAATGAAGAGCCCCAAAAGGGCCATGGAAGGAATGGTCTGGAAGATCCCAGCTACCTGTAAAACCCAGTTGCTGGCTCTCTTGCGTGTACTTAAATAAATAGCCAGAGGGACCGCCAGAAAAATCGCAAGGAGCAAGGTCAGTAACGACAGTTGCAAATGTTGTCCCAGTGCAGTGAGCCAGTCTCCAAAGCGTTCTAGAAAGGTTGTAACTAGTTTAGACATGGTGAGCACCTCCAAACAAATCTGCCACAAAGTCGTTGGCCGGTTGGGCTAGAATGGTCTCAGAATCCGCCACCTGCACAATTTCTCCTTCTTGTAGCACCGCAATCCGATCGCCTAATTTCAAGGCTTCATCGGTATCGTGTGTAACAAAGATAGTGGTCATGCCGAACTCCTTGTGCAAGTCTCTGGTAAGAGCCTGTAGCTGTTTGCGAGAAATAGCATCCAAGGCTGAAAAGGGCTCGTCCATTAATAGAATCTTTGGTTCCCCAATGATGGCACGCACAATCCCAATCCGTTGTTGCTCCCCACCCGATAACTCGCTTGGCTTGCGATTTGCATACTCTGCAGCAGGCAGACCAACCTTGTCCAAGAGTTCTTCTGTTTTAGAGGCTATTTGGCTTTTAGTCCAGCCCTTCATCTCAGGAATGAGAGCGATATTTTCCGCAACTGTCAAATTAGGAAATAGGGCAATGGCCTGCAAAACATAACCAGTAGAAAGACGTAACTCTCGTTCATCATAGTCCTTGATGCGTTTTCCATCCATATAAATATTGCCATCTGTCGGCTCCAAAAGACAATTGATCATCTTGAGCATGGTGGTTTTTCCAGATCCTGAAGGGCCTACCAAGACCATAAATTCTCCATCTTCAATACGGAGATTGACATCTTTTAAAATGTCTGTATCCGTGTAGCGCAGGACTACATTTTTATATTCAATCATATTCTTCCTCAATAAGTTTTCTGTCTCTAAGAGTATCCAATAGGCTACTTGCCGGATGTCCTAGAACTTTTTCGATATCTGTTGAAACCCCAGCTTGTTCCCCAACTTTAATCGCTGTATAGGTGCTGACCCAGGCATCGTACTCCCAAGTTTGTGCTGGCCATTTTTTCCGTGACTCATATGCTTCTTCTACTGTTTCATCCACATACGCGATGGCTTCACCGGTCTCTTTTGAGAGAAGCGCTACGATTTCTTCCATGGAAAGATCCTCTGGCCCTGTCAGATTCAAGGTTTGATTTTCCCACCCCTTAGGATTTAAAAGAATTTCTGCTGCAACCCTAGATGTGTCCTTACGGGCAACAGCTGACACAAGACCACTGCCTGCCGGACCACGAATCTCTCCATTTTCAAGCGCCATATCAATCAAGAAGTCCAAGTATAAATTATCTCTCAAAAAAGTGTAGGTGAACCCTAACTTCTTGATATAGGCTTCCGTCTGGGCATGATCTCGAGACAAGGTGAAAGTTGCCTTCTCATCTGCCCCATAAAAGGAGGTATAGACGATATGCTCTACTCCTGCTAGCTTTGCAGCATCTAAAAAGCCCTTGTGTTCCTTGACACGCTCTAGATTTTCCCGAGCAGAAACCATCAACAAGATATCGATTCCCTTCAAGGCCTCAACCACCTCTGGAGTATTGGCATACACTATTTTACGAATTTCCGCAGACGCGTAGAGTTTTGCACGCTCTGGACTTCTTGCTAGATGGACTGAAGCGATTCCCTTCTTATCGACAAGATTAGCCACATAAGAACCTAATTTCCCTGTTACCCCCGTAATACCAATCATAACTGTTACTTCCTTTCCTTAGATGTCATTCTCTTTAGCTTTTAGATTTGAGATTATACGCTCTTGATACTCCTCAAATTCTTGGATTTCGTTATCCGAAAAGCCTTGGTAGAATATCTCTCCCAGTTCCTGACTAACGCGATCTCCAATTTCTTTTTGTGCCCAACCGAAGTCTGTCAAAGAGATATATTTTTTCCTTTTATCCTGCGTGCAAGGTTGAATCGTGACCAAACCTTGTTCTTCCAATTTCTTAACCATACTGGTCAATGTATTATTGGCTAGACCCGTCGCTAAAGCAATATCAGTTGCAGTTACCCTTACTTGCTCTTTTTGCCATAAGACTGTTAAAATTTTCCCCTGTTCACTACGGTATTGAGCATCTGGTTCCTTGCTCAAGAGTTTTTGAAAGATTCGCCCATTCAACAAACGAATCTGTAGAGCTTGGTAGCCTCCTATCATCTTATCCATTTTTGTCTCCTTTTTCTTCTATATCGAACTTCCTGTTTTTATTGTAACTCTATCAATTACATCTGTCAACTATTTTGATATAGAAATTTATATTCTTCTATAACTTCGTATATTTGACCATTCCTTACTAAAATGGCAAACAAAAAACTTCCCTAATAATCTAGGAAAGTTCTAACTATAATCGATTGATATCTTTGAAATATTTTATTCAGCCTTGGTAATATCTTCACGCATCTCATCGACATTGAATTTAGCAAAGAGATACTGACGATCTTGAACTGGGAAACGTTGATCGAGTTGGTCAACTGGTCCAACTTCGATAATACCATTTTCAATAACAAAGTCCATAACGTGACCACCGAATGTCAAGTCGTCTGAAATAAAATGAAGGTGATAACCAGCAACACTCACACCGTGAAACATTTCTGGCGTCCAAATACCAACGATGGTACCTGAAATATCATCTACCTCGTACTCAGGTTGGCGAGTGGCAACATCAGCAAACTTAATATCCGCATTTGATTTAGGAATCATGCGCACGTGCATGTGTTTAAAATGACCCTTAATTTTGATAGAACGGAAGAGATTAACCCCATCATAGTAAGATTCAATACGATCCTCAAGTTCTTTATCAGTCATTTCATAACGTTGACGGAAGATAACTTCAGCTTGGTGAGGTACGACTGCCGCATAGGGAACTTTTTCATCTGGAGAAACTTCTACCACTTCGACTTTACCTTCAGAGCCTTTAGCTTGATAGGCTTTACCATCAAGAACAATCAACTCCCCATCAATAGAATCTAATGTTCCAAGACCCAAGTCTCCATGCTCCAACAATTCACCAACTGTTAAAGTACCTCCATAAAGCCCAGCCATCAAGGCTCCCAAAGTATTATATTGAAATAATTTTATGGCTTCAGACATGTCTACACCCTCTTTTTAGTAAAATTCATCTGGCAAAATAGTTTCGCCGAGTTTAATATTATCTTTATAGTCGATTGGAACATCAATAAGGACTGGTCCATCTACAGCTTGAGCCAAGGCTTCTTGGAGCAAGCTACAAAACTCCTCTTTACTTGTTGCACGATAACCTTTAGCTCCAAAGCTCTCAGCATATTTTACAAAATCTACAGGACCAAAGTCAACCCCTGAAGAGCGACCATACTTCATTTCTTCCTGGAATTCAACCATATTGTAATGGCCATCGTTCCAGATAATATGAACAATTGGCAATTTCAATCGAACTGCTGTCTCCAATTCTTGTGCTGAGAAGAGGAAACCACCGTCACCAGAAACAGAAATGACTTTTGTCTTAGGACGAACCAAAGCTGCAGAGATGGCCCACGGAAGAGCAACCCCCAAAGTTTGCATCCCATTTGAGAAAAGCAAATGACGTGGTTCATAAGATTTGAAATAACGAGCCATCCAGATATAGTGACTACCAACGTCAACGGTAACTGTCATATCATCATCCGTTTGTTCTTGTAAAACTTCAATTAAATCGAGTGGATGTACGGTACCTTCTTCAGGCTGACGCTCAAATTTAACATCTTCGACGACTGTATTTTTTAACCCTTTTAGATATTCAACTGATCCTTCAGGTAATTTGTAGCCTTGAATAGCAGGCAAAAGCAAGTCTAAGGTTGCTTCTACATTGCCAATCAATTCACGTTCTGGCTGGAAGTAAGTATCCACCTCAGCAGGTTCAACATCAATTACGATAATACGTGCTGAAATTTCAGCATTCCAGTTACGTGCTTCATACTCAATTGGGTCATAACCAATAGCAATAATCAAGTCCGACTTCTTAAGCAACATGTCCCCCGGTTGGTTACGGAAAAGACCTACACGACCAAAGAAAGTATCCTCTTCAAGGTCACGTGACACGATACCAGCACCTTGGAAAGTTTCAACAACTGGTAATTTAACATGTTTCAAAATCTGGCGAATAGAGTAAGTTACAGCTTCTGATGAAGCACCGTTCCCTAAAAGTAAGACTGGTAATACGGCATTTTTAATAGCCTGTGCGAGATAATTAATATCAGAAACAGATGCTGAACCAAGTTTTGGATCTGTCATAGGCTTGATAGCCTTAACACTGACCGGAGCATCGGTCACGTCTTGAGGAATTGAAATAAAGCTTGCACCCGGTTTCCCTGACTTAGCATGGCGATAGGCATTTGCTACCGTTTCAGAAAGGGTGTTAGCATCATGTACTTCAGCAGCATACTTTGTAATCGGTTCAAGCATAGCAACGTTATTCATTGATTGATGGGCACGTTTCAAAAGATCTGCACGCTTAACCTGACCACCAATAGCAAGAACAGGATCTCCTTCATCTGTCGCTGTTACCAAACCAGTAGCCAAATTGGAGACACCTGGACCAGATGTTACCAATACTACACCGGGTTTCCCTGTGATACGTCCAACACCTTGAGCCATAAAAGCAGCATTTTGCTCATGACGGGCAACAATCAATTCAGGTCCCTTATCTTCCAAAGTATCAAAAACCCTATCGATTTTTGCACCTGGAATCCCAAAGACATAATCAACATCATGGTTAATCAAACTATCAACCACTAAATCCGCACCATACAATTGCTTTTCTTCTGACATGAACACAGTCCTTCTGGCCCTAAAATGATAGAGCCAATTTTCCTTTCAAGTATAAGTCACAAAGTGTCAAAGTCTGCTCATTTTTTCACAAACTTTTATCACTTCACAATTCTGTTACCATTATAGCACAGTTTTCAGACAATCTTGTGAAAAAAAGATTGTGAAATTTTGAACTTCCATCACAAAAAGAAACACCTGATAACCATCAGATGTTCATGTATTTTTTACCTTAGCAAACTCTCGATTAAGATAATTTTGCAAGCCTTCAAAAATCTCTATTAACTGGAGATAATTAGACAAGCTTGAGCGACCAGGGATATCTACGACATCCAAAGAAATGCGTTCCAGGTCTTTTTCATAGAGAATGCGGAAGGAAATCACTGCTTGATCAGAAAAATAATTCTCCCCTGCTAAAATAAAGCACTCATAGATGATGCCAACAGGATTAGCAACCTTCAATTCAATACGAACTGCGCCTAATCCCAAGGCCTCCACTTGCTGAAAACGCTCCAGAATAGCCTGTCGCTGACTGGGAATAAAACTCATGATATCCATAGTGGCCCTCCCAAGATTCCTTTTTGTCTATTATAGCCTAAAGCTGAGAAAAATGCTTGTGTAGGGTTTGTAGAAGCCTCATTGGCATTCAAGAATACTTAGTCAACCCCTTTGTAGTCTCTAAAGTCTGACTTAATACTGGAATCGTAATCATGTTTATCCACCCAATCCTTTAAATCAGCAAACGAATGAATTTCCTTCCTAATACCAGCACCGTCCTCTACAGAAATTACAATTGCTTGCTCTCCATTTGTTCCCAACCAATGTAAAATATCATTGGTCTGCTCTTCAGGGGAAAAATAGATTTGTGATTGTTTGTCGTACTCTCTATCTCTATAGGACTCATATTGAGCCAATTTCTTTTTATAGGCATCATATTTCCTATCATAATCTTTTTGGGCTTTTTGACGTGCTTTTTCGTAAGCTCGATAGTCTTTCTGATAGTCTTGTTCTGCCTTTTGGTTAAGAATCTCACTAAAACTTAAAGGTTTAATAGGAAAAATAGAATCAGGAAAAACATTAAATTCTGGAATTTTCTTTGGCTCGCTTGGTTTATTAGGTAGGCTGCTTTTCACTGGCTCAGTTGGACCGACCGGAAAATCTCCCTCCTTACCTTGACGGGTCAATAGTTTAAATTTCTTTAAGGTATTACTGTTTGTTGTTGTCTGATTAACAGCCTCTTCGTAAATAGGCTTAACTTCAGAATTTTCATTAAATAGATTAATTTGATTTTCTTGTTTTGAAGTATCTACATTATCAATCTCTAGGATCACATTTAGATGAGCTGATAAATGGTTGTTTGTTTGAGCTGGAGACATTCTTAAAAGCTCATCCAAGTTTCCTTCTCTCTTTAAATATCCCCACATGTTGCTATCATTCACCTGATTACGAGCAGAACTCTTATCACCAAAATAAAGCATTTCATCCTTACTGTAAGAATAATCTGGTAGGTCTCTAGTTAAAAATTGATTCGTATCTAAATTGTAAGCAAATTGCTTATCGTTTTGAGAATTCTCCAAGAAAACATAATCATAACCATCAATCGATTTTAAAGACACAGCCAACTCCTCAATATCTTTAAAACCTTTTATTTTCTTCAAATATGTGGTCAAATTAATAATTTTCTTTTCAAAATTTTTGTTGATATCATAAACTACCAAATGAGCTTGATGGAGACTACTCATGGTGTCGTAATAGCGAACAAAATGATTTCTACCAATCATCTCAGTAGCTACATTATCTTCAGAATTATAGTAAGTGGGTTCTTCATGACTAATTGCAACATATTGTTGACGTCTACCAAAAATCTCATTGGAAGTTACTTTATCAGCTTTTAGAGCCATCTGTAACTCTTCTACAGCTTTTTCATGAAATTTGTGCTTTATATATATATTCCCTAAAAAGAAAAGCATTAGTATAGTCGCAGTATAAATCCTTCCACGCTTCGAGAAGGGAAATCTTAAAATCTTCTTTATCATAACTTTTTTACAAAAATAGCCAGAACATCACATTCTGACTATTACTCTTATTTCTCATCTTCGTCCATTGAAAGTACTGATAAGAAGGCTTCTTGTGGTACTTCAACCGAACCGATAGCTTTCATACGTTTCTTACCGGCTTTTTGTTTTTCGAGGAGTTTACGTTTACGTGAAACGTCACCACCGTAACATTTTGCCAAGACGTTTTTACGAAGGGCTTTGATGTCTGTACGGGCAACAATTTTTTGACCGATAGCCGCTTGGATAGGCACTTCGAATTGTTGACGTGGAATGATTTTCTTAAGTTTATCAACGATAAGTTTTCCACGCTCGTAGGCAAATTCCTTATGCACGATGAAGCTAAGGGCATCGACCTTGTCACCATTAAGGAGAATATCCATTTTCACCAATTGTGAGCGACGGTATTCTGACAATTCATAGTCAAAGCTTGCATAACCACGTGTTGATGATTTCAATTTATCAAAGAAATCAAAGACGATTTCAGCAAGTGGAATCTGATAGATAACGTTCACACGATTATCATCGATATATTCCATGGTTTCAAAATCACCACGTTTACGTTGTGCCAACTCCATAACCGCACCAACATACTCTTGAGGAACCATGATTTGAGCTTTAACATAAGGTTCTTCAATAGCATCAATACGTGTAGGATCTGGGAACTCAGAAGGGTTAGACACTTCAAGCATCTCACCGTCAGTCGTATTAACATGGTAAACTACCGATGGTGCTGTCATAATGAGATCGATATTAAACTCACGTTCCAAACGCTCTTGGATAACATCCATGTGAAGAAGACCCAAGAAACCACAACGGAAACCAAAACCAAGGGCTTGAGACGTTTCAGGCTCAAACTGAAGACTGGCATCGTTCAATTGGAGCTTTTCAAGGGCCTCACGCAAGTCATTGTATTTATTAGACTCAATTGGATAAAGACCGGCGAAGACCATTGGATTCATTTGCTTATAGCCATGGAGTGGCTCTGCTGCTAGATTATCCGCAAGTGTTACTGTATCACCGACACGGGTATCCGCAACAGTCTTGATTGAGGCCGCGATATAACCAACATCACCCGTCGCAAGGTAGTCACGGCCAACAGCTTTAGGCGTGAAGATACCAACCTCAGTAACATCAAAGGTCTTGCCATTAGACATCATTTGAATCTTATCTCCTGGTTTAACCATTCCGTTAACCACACGCACTTGGAGGATAACCCCACGGTAGGCATCATAAACAGAGTCAAAGATAAGGGCTTGGAGAGGCGCTTCGACTTCACCTTGAGGTGCAGGAACTTTCTCAACGATTTGTTCGAGAATCTCCTCGATACCGATACCAGCTTTAGCTGATGCAAGCACGGCTTCAGAAGCATCTAGTCCGATAACATCTTCAACCTCTGTACGCACACGTTCAGGATCTGCAGCTGGAAGGTCGATTTTATTGATAACTGGTAAGATTTCCAAGTCATTATCTAGGGCCAAGTAAACATTGGCAAGTGTTTGCGCTTCAATCCCTTGAGCAGCATCCACCACCAAGATTGCACCCTCACAGGCAGCAAGAGAACGTGACACTTCATAAGTAAAGTCCACGTGTCCTGGTGTATCGATAAGGTGGAAAATATATGTTTCGCCATCTTTAGCTGTATAGTTAAGCTCAATGGCATTTAGTTTGATAGTGATACCACGTTCACGCTCGAGGTCCATACTATCAAGGAGTTGCGCCTGCATCTCACGACTTGATACTGTCTCAGTCTTTTCCAAAATACGGTCAGCAAGGGTTGATTTACCATGGTCAATATGGGCAATAATAGAGAAGTTACGAATCTTCTCCTGTCGTTGTTTTAATTCTTCAATATTTGGCATTTTTATCTTTCCTAGTTCTTACTTGTGATTATAAAAAAACTAATCGTTACCTTCTATTATACAAAAAAGACAGGCTTTTGCCTATCTCTAATATCTGCTTTCTGACCGCATTTAATCCTTCTTACTTCTTAAAATTATCGTTGTAGTGCTTATTAATAATTGCCGAGCGCTTGTTTTCTGTAGAACTACTTGAAAATGGAGCTAAACCGAAGGCTAGTACAACAATTCCCAATAGAATGAGACTAAAAAATGGGTGCTCTATAATATAGTGTAAAATGTCTGACATAGAAAGGCTCCTTTTAAATCATAATTATTTACGATTATATTATCAGAAATATTATGTTTTATCAAGCAAAAAAAGAGAGCCTTTCGCTCTCCTTTTATTTTAATGGAATTGCATCCCACCATCCACGATGATGGTTTGACCTGTGATGTAGTTTGAGTCAGGTCCAGCTAAGAAGCTAACTGCTGCTGCCACATCTTCAGGTTCTGACAAACGTTTGAGAGTAATATCTTTAGCAAAAGTTTGCATACCCCATTCATCATCTTTACCAGCGTTCTTACCAACTTCATGAGCAATGTCAAACATCATTGGAGTCTTAACGATACCTGGTGCATACGCATTGACAGTGATACCTGAATCAGCCAAGTCACGCGCCAAAGTTTGAGTGATACCACGCACTGCGAATTTAGTACCACCATATACAGTCAAGTTAGGGTTACCTACGACACCAGCTTGAGATGTTGCATTGATGATTTTACCACCATGACCAAGTGCTTTAAATTGTGCTTGTGCAGCTTGAGCACCCCAGATAACACCACCGACATTGATGTTAAATGTACGTTGGAACTGTTCTTCAGTAATAGTATCAAGTGGTGTTGTTGGTGCCACACCGGCATTATTAACAACAACATTCAAATCACCAAAGTGATCAACAACTTTTTGGAAAGCAGCTGCTACTTCAGCTTGTTTAGATACATCAGCTACAACCGCAAATGCCTTGTCTACTGACAATTCAGCAACAGCTTTTTCTGCAGTTTCAGCGTTGTAGTCCAATACTCCAACTTTAAAACCATCTTCAACCAAACGTTTTGCAATCGCAAAACCAATACCTTGACCTGCACCTGTAACAATAGCAACTTTTGACATACGAAATCCTCCTCTACCAATTAGAGTCACTGGCTTAATACCGAGCCTTATCTCAATTGGAATACGCTAAGTTAGTCAAGTTCTGGCAAAGTCATTTTCATAGGCTTTGTCTTAACTCAATTAAAATTCTACCCCTTTATGAAAACGTTGTCAAGTAATTATCAAACTTTTCTGAAAACAAATAAGACCACCTTAAGGTAGTCTTTGAATGATGACAAAGTCTTTTTGATAGTCCCTACTCAAGATTCAGATATGGGTCTCAAATTTCCCGAGTAAGAAAAGTCTCTATTAGATACTCGAGATAATCCCTAAACGCAACAATAAAATAGTTGATGGATTAAGATAAGCCTACTTCATTTCCTTCTTTTCTGGAATATAATCTCCTCCAAGATATTTTTCACTTAGTTTTTTCAAAGTTCCATCTGAATAGAGCTTTTTAACGGCTTGGTTAAACTGTCTTTGTAATTCATTGTTTTCGTTCGAAAATAAGATATAATTATTAGGATTTGATCCAGTGTCTAGTTCAATAACTTTAAAATCATATCTATTCTGTTTAATAATTGTTTCTACTGAAACTTTATCAAAAATTAAGTAGTCAAACTCACCGTTGGATAGATCAAGTAAACGTTTAGAGACATCTTCACCTGAATACTCAATAGTTGAAGGAGTCGCTTTATGCTTACTATTCCATTCATCAACTAATTTCGCTGTAGAAGTCCCTGTATCGTCTTGCGTTGTCTTTCCCGCAATATCGTCTAGTTTAGAAATACTAGAATTCTTTGGAACAACTAAGACTAAAGGATTGGTCGCAATCGGAATAGAATACAGATATTTACTTGCTCTCTCTTTAGTATAAGAGAGATTATTTGCTGCAATTTGAAACTTTCCACTATCCATACCAACAAAAATGGAATCCCAGGCAGTTATTTTAAACGAAATGTCATATCCTTTAATATACTTATTTGCCGCTCTAATGACCTCAATATCATAACCTGTTAATTTTCCATTGTCTTGATAAGAAAATGGTCTTATATTACCAGCAGTCGCTACCACAACCTTTTTTGTGTTAACATTATGCTTACTATTAGATTGACAAGCAACTAATAAAACGATGGCTAAAGCCATTGTGATACTATAAACTATTTTTTTCATTCTAAAACCTCCAAAATCTTAAAATTGGAAATTATTTTATCATTAGAATGAAGCAGTGTAAATTACAGATTTTTTATTAACTGATAAACAATATCTATCAAACAATTTCAAAACCTAGTGCTTCCATATCGTCCAAGCCACCTAGATTAGTCACCTTAGTATATCCTCGCTCTTTAAGAACTGATGCAGCGAATTCTGCACGAGGCCCCATTTTACAATAGAGGTAAATTGAAGCGTCTTTTTCAGCTGGAATGTCAGCAGAGAAAAACTGGGTGTGAGGTATTAAGCGAGCACCCTTTACATGACCTTCTGCATACTCTTCTGGACTTCTGACATCAATTAACAGTCCACCCTTAGCTAAATCAGATTGAATCTTTACTAAATCCATCTTACTCACCAAACCAAATCTGAATTTCTCGAGCCACAGATTCTTCTGAATCAGAACCATGAACAATATTTGGAATCATGTCCCCATCTGGTGCAGTTGCAAAGTCTCCACGAATCGTTCCTGGAGTAGCATCCCCAGGATTGGTTGCTCCCATCATATCACGCCATGACTTGATAACACCTGGGCCAGACATAATACCAATAACTGCTGGGCCACTCATCATGAATTCAGAAATACTAGGGAAAAATGGTTTATCAACCAATTGGGCATAATGTTCTTTAAGACGTTCTTCGTCAAGCATCAGCATCTCCATACGCTCAATAACGAAGCCACGTCGCTCAATTCGATCAAGCACTTGACCAATTAGATGGCGTTTAACAGCATCTGGTTTAATAATAAAAAATGTTTTTTGCATGTTCTCAACCTTCATCGTTTTTTTCCATTTTACCATAGGAAGTATCATATTGCAGGGTAAAATCTTATATAGTCTTAAACTATGCCCTCAGAAAGAAATTAACTATTTTTTATTAATGCAAATAAAAAGTATCATGGAATAAAATGATATTTTGAGGTTAATTTTATGACAAAATCTAAATTCCAATTAGTCGGTTCTCTTCTTCGTCCAGCGGATCTCCGCAAACATAAGGACGAAATCGAGCATCGTGACGACATCCAGTATCCTTTCTATGATGCCCTTCCTGGTTATCAAGAAACTGAAACAGCAGATATTAAGCAAATTGTGGCTAACCAAAAAGCTAACGGTATTGACATCCTTACTGATGGTGAGTTTGGACGTTCTATGTGGCATTTAGACTTTGTCTGGGGATTTAAAGGAATTGAACGCTACATTGCTGAACATGGCTACACTTTTAAAGACCATGATGGTGGCCAATATGAGACTCGTAAAGATATTGGTATTCGTATTACTGAACCACTCTCAGGTAAGAACCACCATTACCTAGATATTTACAAATTGGTTAAAGCTGAAGCAGGTGATGAAGATACCAAACAAACTATCTGGGGACCTGCTCATGCCTACACTGAACTTGCTATCTTTGACCGTTTGGCTGGTCCTGGACAAGTCTACGAAACAAATGAAGACCTCAAAAAAGGTATCATTAATGCCTATAAAGAATTCTTAGAAGAATACAAGGCTATCGGTGGAAAAATTGTTCAATTTGATGACTGTCTCTGGGAACTTTTTGACCCATCAAACCCTGCAAGTTTCTTTGCGGAAGGTAATTCTGATTTAGCAGAATTGGCTGATGAGTTTGTAGCTATCAATAACGAGGTTGTAGACTATGCTCACGAAATTGGTTTAACGGTTTGGACGCACAACTGTCGTGGTAACTATGAAAGCCGTTCTGCTGCCGAAGGAACTTACGAAGCCATCGCTAAGAAGTTCTTGGCAGAGCAACACTATGACCGTTTCTTCCTTGAGTGGGATAGCGACACCGCTGGTGATATCAAAGCTCTCGAAGCCCTCAAAGACAGCAAAGCTGAAGTTGTACTAGGACTTTTGTCTTCTAAAACTACTGAGCTTGATGACGAAGAACGTGTCCTCGATTTGCTTGAAAAAGCGAGTCAAATCCTTCCAAAAGAACGTCTTTTCCTCTCTCACCAATGTGGTTTCGCCTCATGTGACTCAGGGAATGAGTTGGCAACACCTCAACAATGGGCTAAAATCAAACAAGGTCAAGAAATCGCTAAGAAATTCTTTGGCTAATTGAATACTTTTAAATCTGAAAATCCCTTGCCGTATTCGGTAAGGGATTTTAATGTTGTCTAAGCTTGAATAAAAGGTTGTAAATCTTTAAGAGCTCGCTCAGCAATTTTTTCATAGCGCTCTTTCTTGTCACGAATACGTGGCCCTTCCAACTCTTTGATAATACCAAAGTTAACATTCATTGGTTGGAAATGTTTACTTTCAGCATGTGTCACATAATATGGCAGACTCCCGATAGCTGTTGTGTGAGGGAAGATAACCTCATCTTCACCCATAAAGAGACGGGCAGCATTGATGCCGGCAACCAAACCTGAGGCAGCTGATTCAACATAACCTTCAACACCAGTCATTTGTCCCGCAAAGAACAAATTAGGGTTTGATTTTGATTGGAAGGTCTGTTTAAGCAAGTTTGGCGAATCCATGTAAGAGTTGCGGTGCATCACCCCGTATCGCACAAATTCAGCATTTTCAAGACCTGGAATCATTTGGAAGACACGCTTTTGCTCTCCCCATTTGAGGTGGGTTTGGAAACCAACGATATTGTAGAGGCTACCAGCCGCATTGTCCTGACGAAGCTGAACAACCGCATAAGGGGTCTTGAAGTCACCATCACGTGGACCCTTATAATCCTCAGGATACTCCAAACCAACTGGTTTCATAGGACCATAGAGCATTGTCTTGATACCACGTTTAGCCATAACCTCGATAGGCATACAGCCCTCGAAATACTTTTCTTTTTCAAAAGAATTCAAAGGAGCTTCTTCAGCTGTTGTCAAGGCCTCGTGGAAGGCCATGAACTCTTCCTTGGTCATTGGACAGTTTAGGTAAGCTGCTTCACCCTTGTCATAGCGTGACTTAAGGTAGACTTTGTTCATGTCGATAGTCGCTTTATCAACAATCGGTGCAGCAGCATCATAGAAATAGAACCCATCTCCACCGTTAAGCTTGTGAATTTTTTCAGCTAAAGCATCAGAAGTCAAAGGACCTGAAGCAATAACTGTAATGGCATCATCAGGAATTTCTGTGATTTCTTCACGGATAACTTCAATTAATGGATTGTTCTCAATTTCAGCTGTCACTGCTTCTGCATAACCTTCACGGTCAACCGCCATGGCACCACCAGCTGGCACACGGTGAGCTTCTCCATTACGCATAATGATAGAGTCCAAGCGACGCATTTCTTCTTTAAGAAGCCCTACAGCATTTGTCAAGCTATCGCCACGGAAAGAGTTAGAGCAAACCAATTCTGCAAAGTTTGTTGTCTTATGCTGAGGTGTTGCTTTGACCCCACGCATTTCATATAGTTTTACCGGAATACCACGTTTAGCAATCTGATAAGCTGCTTCAGAGCCGGCCAAACCAGCTCCAATCACGTTAATATAATCTGCTTTTGATTGAGACATGACACTAATACCTCTTCGAGAACAAGATGAAATCCTGCCCCCACAAATCTTTCTTCATTTTTACTCTTAGTAGTATAGCAAAAAACTCCTCATCTGGCGACTAGGAGTCATCTGTATTTAAAGGGGTAAAATGATCGTCACTCTAGCACCATGCGTGTTATTGTCATTCGAAAGAGCAAGACCACCATGGTGTAAGCGAATAATATCATTGGCAATAGTCAGACCAAGGCCACTATGATTGCGGCTCTGTCTACTTTTATCCTCTTGATAAAAGAGCTGAGTAGCCTTTTCAAGAGATTCAAGGGAAAATCCAGGACCAGAATCAAGGCAGATAAACTTGAATTCATCTTCTTCTACCCTAGCGGTCAGGAGCAACTGACTGCCACTGGGTGTATGCTCTACGGCATTTGAAACAATATTCATAAAAGCTCGATTCAACAAGGACCTGTCCCAATGGCCTATGATTTCTTTCCTAATATCCTTCTTGTCAAAGACTACATTGATTTGTTTCGTTTGAGCTAGTGACAAGGTTTGATCGTAAATGTCTTCAATAAATTCCCTAACCGAAATGTCTTCAAGCGTCAAGGTTTTCGTCAAACTCGTTTTGTTGAGTTCGGACAACTCTTTAACATAAGAATCAACCTGTGTAATCCCCTTTTGAAAATGTTCTAATAAGTCCATCTGTTCCGCATCCAAGGGAGTCATGGCTAAGAGGTCTGCATTCCCACGAGCAACTGTCAGTGGTGTCTTTAAGTCATGTGTTAGGGCAGAAATCTGATTTTGCTTATCTTGCTCTGCCTTCCAATTTTCCATCAAAGACTCACGAAGTGCTACTCGCATATGATCCAAACCACTTAAAACCTGGTTAAACTCAGTAATTTTAGATTTGGACGTTTGAAAATCCAAGTCTTGCTCTGCTATTTTCTTTGTTGCCTTCAATATTGGTCTTAACTCCCGACTCAATTTACTAGCATAGTAAAAAGTTAAAGTAATAAATATGAGTAGGATAGACACCATCATTGAGCCAATCATCAATAGATCAGCATTGGGAAAATGCTGGTTCATCCACTCATTACGATACCGAGGTGATAGTTGATAATTGACAATAACAATGCCGTCTGACCGTTCAAAAGACTGAAAATAGCCGTATATTCCACCGTGAGCATTCTTGAATTGGTAATTTAGTAAGGATTCTTCTTGCAAGTTAACTGGCATGTTAGACTTCTTAAGCTTAAAATCTCTAGTCAAAAAGACATAACTAGTACCATCAGGTAAAACATCAGGATTAAAGGCCTTAGAAGTTTCAATTTCATTCCTGACGGCAGACAAATCACTTTCTACCTGATTTGCTGGAAACACAACGCCAAAACGATAAGACAAGCTGAACAAAGACAAAATAAGTAGGCTACTGATTGCTGATAGAACTGTAAGACTGACGACATAAGATATCAAGATTGTTCTTAGAGAGTGTTCTCTTTTTTTAATTAGTGCCACTTGTAACCAATCCCCCAGACTGTTTCAATAGGATTTTGCCCAACATCTTTGAGCTTTGCACGGATATTTTTGATATGTTCGGCCACTGCTGTCGGACTCCCTTTATCCTCATAGCCGTACAAATGCGTGTAGATTTGTTCTTTGGAAAAGACTTGGCCCTTATTTTCAGCCAGAAACTGACAAATACCATATTCTGACTTAGTCAAATCTAACAACTGATTCTCAACATAAAGCTCCTGAGCAGACAAATCAAACTGAATATTTCCAATTAATAGCTTATGGTGGCGCTCACGATGTTCACGTCTCAAGTGTGCAGCCACACGCGCTTGAAGTTCTTTAACCCCAAATGGCTTGCAAATATAATCATCAGCACCATAAGTCAAGCCTTGAACAATATCAGCCTCTTGCGTTTTGGCTGTAATAAAGAGTATAGGACAATCCACCTGATCACGAATCTCATGACAAAACTGGAGACCATCAACATCAGGCATCATGATATCCAGTAAAATCAAGTCAAACCGTGGCAACGAGTTCTTATCTAAATCCAAAACACTTGTAAGGCCCGTCACCTTATGATTTTGGAGCTCTAAAGCCTTAACAACCAATTGAACAATATCTTCCTGATCATCAACAACAAGTATCTGAGCCATAACCTTTCCTTTCGTACAAAGTTACCCTTATCATATCATCTATAGAAGAGAACTGACAAGGCGTAGAGTAGATAAATATGTGTTGGGTAAAAGACATAGAACAAATATTTTGACCCTTTACCTCTTTGACCGTTATAACAAAGCATTAAAGGAGCTGCAAATATTTCCATCCATTCAATGTATTTAAACATTAGATCATGAATAGATAGCTTACTTAAAACAATCGTAATTAGTACCCAAACAAGACTAACAGTCACAAAAGCAAGTACTTCTTTCTTAAGATTCTTGTGACAAAGATACATAGCGATACCAGTCAAAAGTAACCACGTTCCTCCATCGCTGATAAATGTATGAACTGGCAACACTGTGAAATTGAGTAAATTTAGTAGAAAACCTAACATAGGTTTGTTCACACTTAGCAGATAAAAAGGCACCATTAGCAATGGGAGTAATATTGGAAAAAGTAAAGTTAGTATCCCTTTAAGGTATTTCTTTTCTTGAATCCAAGCGATACCTTGAAGAGCTACGAGCAAGATAACGAATGATGACAACATCATATTTTGTGGAAAGAAACCATCTGGCCTTACAAGAGGATGTAAAAAATTATAAAATCCAAACTGAATCAATCCCATTAAAATAGCTAAAGCATAAATCCTTAGGAAGTATTTTTTTCGATTGTGTGTATGGACGAAACCTTCAATCACAGCAAATAGAAATATGGGGGCCGCTAATCTCCCAATCATAGTAAACCAAATGGGTATTTTTCCTGTATATTCAAAAAAATATTGAATATGGTCGAATACCATAGTAATTAGAGCTATATATTTGAGTTGGAAACCTGATAGACTTAAACGTTTCATAATAACTCTCCTTTCTTTTCATCCTTAGTATAAAAAACAAATTTAAGGAAAGTATCAGTTTTTTTGATAAAATGCAAAAAACTATCTCAAGACTTAACTTGAGATAGTTTTCTTTTTATTTAACAATAGATTCTTTGTAGTCACACTCTTCGTTACTACAGATAACTTGCTTGCCGCCACCACGGACTTTCTTCTCGACAAGATAATCGCCTGATTTAGGACAGTTACGTCCAACAGGGATATCCCACGATGTAAATTCACAGTCAGGATAGCGATCACAACCATAGAAGACACGATTTCGTTTTGTCTTACGTTCGATGACCTGACCTTTACCACAGGTTGGACAAGTAACGCCAATTTCTTTGGTTATGGCTTTAGTATTGTGACAATCTGGGAAGTTACTACATGCATAAAACTTACCATATCGACCAAGTTTGATTACCATTGGGTGACCACAGAGGTCACAATCAAAACCAGCTGGCTCATCCTTGATTTGGATTTTTTCAATACCTTCTTCAGCTTTTTCCAATTCTTTTTGGAAAGGTTTGAAGAACTCATCAATAACCTTTTGCCACTGCTCTTTACCGATTTCAACTTTATCGAGTTTTCCTTCCATCTCGGCAGTGAATTTAACATCCACGATGTCTGGGAAGAATTCGACGATTAAGCTATTAACGATTTCACCAAGTTCTGTTGGTTCAAAACGTTTAGCTACTAATTTAACATAGTAACGACGTTGAATAACATCAAGTGTCGGTGCATAAGTTGACGGACGACCAACACCATTTTCTTCCAGCGTCTTAATCAGTGTCGCTTCAGAATAGCGTGCAGGTGGTTGCGTAAAGTGTTGTTCAGGCGTTGTCACAACCTTCTTAACCGTATCACCTTCAGCCATATCAGGAAGCATTTTATTTTTATCAGAGTCGTTGTAAACGGCCATATAACCATCAAACTTGATTTGGCTACCATTTGCTGTGAAAATGACTCCGTTTTGAGACAAGGTCACCTTCATCGTATCAAATACAGCAGCTGTCATTTGACTGGCCACAAAACGATTCCAAATAAGGGTATAGAGCTTGAGCTGATCCTTATCCAAATACTTGGCAATGCTCTCTGGTGTTTGGAAAACATTTGACGGACGAATAGCCTCGTGGGCATCTTGCGCCGCTGAGCTATTTTTCACCTTACTACCATGCTTAGAATACTTAGAACCAAAGCGTTCTGTAATAAATTCAGCCGCTTGATTTTGAGCCACTGGACTGATACGTGTTGAGTCCGTACGCATATAGGTAATCAAACCTTGAGCGCCTGAACCAAGATTAATCCCTTCGTACAATTGTTGAGCAACCATCATGGTCTTACGTGTACGGAAGTTGATTTTATTAGCAGCATCCTGTTGTAGTGATGACGTTGTATATGGCAATGGTGCATTACGACGGCGTTCTTTTTTCTCTACCTTATCTACGTTGAAGTCGTCACTTGTGATACGAGAGAGAACAGCTTGAACATCGTCATTATTGTTGAGCTTAAGCTTTTTACCATCCAAGCCATAGAAACTAGCCTGAAATTTCTTAGCCCCCTTCTTAAAGGCACCATCAATTGTCCAATATTCTTCTGGTTTAAAAGCCTTGATTTCATTCTCACGGTCAATAATGAGCTTAAGAGCTACCGATTGTACACGACCGGCCGAAAGACCTTTCTTAACCTTCTTCCATAGAAGAGGTGAAATAGAGTAACCCACAATACGGTCCAAGACACGACGAGCTTGCTGGGCATCTACCAAGTCCATGTCAATGGCGCGTGGCTCTACAAAGGCATTTTTCACTGCGTCTTTAGTAATTTCGTTAAAAACGACACGATTCTTATCATCTGGCTCTAATCCAAGAATATGTGACAAATGCCATGAAATGGCTTCCCCTTCACGGTCCGGGTCACTTGCGAGAAAGACTTGCTTGGCTTTTTTAGCTTCTTTCTTCAATTCATTGATAAGAGGTCCCTTACCTCGAATATTGATGTACTGAGGTTCGTAGTTGTTTTCAAAATCAATAGACATACTTGATTTTTTCAAATCACGAATATGCCCAACAGAGGCTACAACTTTATAGTTACGGCCAAGATACTTCTCAATCGTTTTCGCTTTAGCAGGAGACTCCACGATGACCAAATTTTTCTTTGGTGTCGCTCTCTTTTTAGTCGCCTTTTTGGCTGTCGTTTTCTTTGTTGTTTTAGTTTTCGTTTTTGTTGTCGTTGCTGTCGCCATAGACTATTTCCTTATATTGTTATAAACTGGCTGCGCCACTCATCTGTCTAAAATCTAGTCACAAGACATTAAAAAATGAAACATCTTGGACCGAGCAACTAACATGATACCTTCCTTTTCTTTAACTGTCAATAAAAAACTTTATCTCTATAGGAGAACTTTGATTTTCAAGAAAACTCTGAAAGGATGTCAAACCCTGTCGTAATGCACTTTGCGCCCTCTTGAATCAAATGATGGCATCCGTCTGACTTTCCATCTAAAATATTTCCTGGAATAGCAAAGACATCTCTTCCTTCTTCCATGGCACGCTCACAAGTAATCAGACTTCCCGAGCGAAGCTTAGCTTCTACGACCATAACTCCTTGACACAATCCAGAAATAATCCGATTGCGTTCAGGAAAGTGGTACTTGAGAGGCTGTTCACCCGGTCCATATTCTGTAAGAACTAAATGATTTTTTGCCATATAGTCCTGCAAAGCTTTATTTTCTTTAGGATAATAAACATCAAGTCCGGTCCCGATAACTGCAATGGTGTTCCCCTTATTTTTCAAGGCCTCCATATGCGCACAAGTATCAATCCCACGCGCCAATCCACTCACAATAGTAAAGTGATTCCCAAGTTCACTAACAATTTTTCGAACGGACTGTTTGCCTGTTTCAGAACACTTTCTTGCCCCAACAACAGCTAGCTTTGGTTTACTCAGCAAGTCAAGATTCCCTTGATAATAAAGAAGAACAGGAGGATTATAGGTATGCTTCAGCTCAATGGGATATTCTTTATCAAAAATCGATAACGTAGGAAAATGGTCGAATTGTTCTTTGAGTTGCTTAATATCTAAACTCTTATACTTTTCCATAAAAAGAACAGCATTTTTAGACTTGGATACCACTGCCATATCACGTAAACTTAATTTTCTATCTTGAGTTTTTTGATAGTCCAAAATATTTAAGATATTTAAATTCGTCAACCCAGCGGCTTTTAGTTTAAAAAGTTCAAAATTATTCATATAGATACCTCCTTTTCATTATTCGTAACAGAAAAGAAAAAAGCTCCATTATGGAACTTTCCGTGATTACAAATCATTTTCAGAAGCAAAATAAGACGCCGCGCCTAGTAGGTTACTATCGTTATGGAAATGACAGGCTTGAATAGTTATGGGCTCAAAACCTAATTCAGGCTTATCCTTAAATAACTCCTCATAGGCATCACTTATTCCTTCTATTAAAGTACCTTGCCTACTGATACCACCACCGATAACAACTTTCTCCAGCCTAAAGAAGCTCTGCAAATTTAGCACAAGAACAGCAATTTCATGACAATAGTCTTTAAATAAAAGATTTAGCTCTTCCGATTGATTTCCCTCTATAGCTGAGAATACGGCTGGACCATCGTCTTGATTTAACCCAAGTAATTGACTGGCTTCATGAACAAAGCCAACTGCAGAACCCTTATTATCGACAAGGCTTACTAAGCCATGCATAAACAATTCCCACTGGAAAGGTAGAGAGGTTTGACTCATTCTTTGGGGACTTGGAGAACGCAAATATTGGGTAACCGACAGAGGAGTTAACAAATCCCCCTGTGAGACAATGCCTAAGCCAACACCGGTACCTAAAACCAAGGCAGCACCACAATCCAAATCCTGTAAGCTACCATATCTTGCTTCAGCCAAAGCTGCCGCATCAGCATCATTGATAACCTTTACAGGCAGTTGAAATGTTTTTGACAAGCGTGTCCCCAGAGGAATGGCTATCAAATAAGGAATAAGACCACCCTTGAAAACAAAACCTCGTTTACTATTAATTTCGCCCGGGCATGCAATGGCAATACCAGAAATACCATTCTTAAATGATGAAATCATACTCTCTAAAGTTATCCAGAAATTATCTAGGGACGATGGTGTCGGCACTTTAGATTGGTTGCTAATTCTAAAATCATCATCAACTAACCCAAACTTGATAAAGGTCCCTCCAATATCAATAGCTAAAATCACGCCACTTCACCTACTTTTTAATGATTGACTTTATTGGTTCGAAACTTCTTCTATGAATTGGAGTAACACCAAAGTTATCTAGGCCAGACAGATGATCCTTGGTACCATAGCCTGCATTTTTGTCAAAGGCGTAGCCAGGGAACTCCTGATCATAATCAGTCATCATATTATCCCGAGTTACCTTTGCTACGATCGAAGCTGCTGCGATAGATAAAGAATTAGCATCCCCTTTTATGATTGATGTTTGTCCTATTGGTAGGTCCAAGCTCATGGCATCAATTAACAAATGTTCTGGTTTGGGACTCAGTTTTTCAATAGCTTCAGCCATAGCAAGCTTGGTTGCTTCATAAATATTAATGTCATCAATCACATGATTGTCCTTTATACCAATCCCAACAGCTACCGCTTCCTTCATTACCTCCTTATAGATAGCTTCATGTTTAGATTTTGGAATCTTTTTACTGTCATTGAGACCCTTTATTTTGCAAAGCTTTGGTAAGATAACCGCTGCAGCTACAACTGGGCCAGCTAAAGGACCACGTCCAACTTCATCAACACCTGCAATGAGTTCAACTCCATGAGCATAAAGCGACTTTTCGTAACTGAGCATCTTTTCTAAGCGCTCTTCCTCAGCAATCTCAGCTAGGATAGCTTTGCGACGTTGCTTTATGGCAGTCTGTACACCAGATCGACTATCTTCCTCAAAACTTGCCCATCGGTAGTCATCAAGATCTGTCAATGCTGCCAATTGCTCCTTGACTTCTTTAATTGTCGCCATCAGTATCGACCCCAACAATATCAAGTGTGTAACGGCCTAGTTTTCCATCACGAACTTCTTTGACAAATAGATTATAAAAACGGTCATAATCTTCACGGAAGCCAAGTTTTCGAGTCATTTCCATAATGATTTCTGGTGCCTCTTCTTCAAGTTCAATCCCTTTGAAGCGTTCCTCTAAACGTTCAGGATAGTAAGTTTTAAAATAGTTGAGTCCAAATATCGTCACTTCATCCATTGGCAATAGCTGGTCCTTGATGGCACCAGTCAAAGCGAGTTTCAATCCAACCAATTCATCTTCAAACTTAGGCCACAAAATACCTGGAGTATCAAGAATCTCCAAGTCTTTATTAGACTTCAACCACTGTTGACCTTTTGTAACGCCGGGTTTATTTCCTACAACAGCAATCTTTTTACCAGCTAAGCGGTTCATCAAGGTAGATTTCCCTGCATTTGGAATCCCAATAATCATGGTTCGTAAGGTCTCTTTCTGAATACCGCGTTCACGTAGCCGTTGAATCTTGTCAGCCATAAGACTCTTAGCAGCATCTGTTACCAATTTAACTGTAGATTGTTCCTTGGAATTGATGGCCAAGGTTTTAATCCCTTGACTCTTAAAATAGGTACGCCATTCTTTCGTACGATTACTGTCAGCGAGGTCAGCCTTATTGAGAATTAGAAGCTTTGGTTTATCGCCAACAATTTTGGTCAACATAGGGTTCTGACTCGAAAGTGGCAAACGTGCATCCACTAAAATTGTAACAAAATCAACATGTTTAAGGTTCTCCTGAACCTGTCGACGGGCCTTAGACATGTGGCCTGGAAACCATTGAATAGTAGCCATATATGTTTCTCCTTTTGTATTCTTAGCAAAATATCATTTAAAATCTTTAAAAAAAGCCAAATCATTGGCTTTGCTTTACTTATTATTATAACAGATTTAATTTGAGATGCCCAATTGATAAAGGTTGCCTACCCCTCAACAGGCATAAAGTTACCAACAATCTTACCAATGATTCGAGGCTCTTCGTCATAGGGTGCAAACTTATCACCATAACGTTTATTGAGAGAAACTAAACGAAGACCCTCTTCCTCACGATAGACCTTTTTGATATAGGTTTGACCATCCCAGTCTACAGCATAAACAGCTCCATCATAATCAAAGCCCGTTTGTTTGATCAGCACTACTTCTCCATTTAGGTACGTAGGTTCCATAGAGTCTCCAAATACCCATGACGCAAAATCATGATCTAATTCTTCATCATAGAAAACTTCATCGTAATTGCCATCACCAAAGTAAGTGTAACCAGTTCCGGCTGATAAACGCTCGAAAACTTTGTAAGAGTAAAGCGGAACAACAGGTGCTTTTTGCTTTTCTGCTTCTTGCTCTTCTAGGAGAGCCTTAGTGAGTCGCAAAGCTTCTTGGCGATTTTCCTCATTTAATTCCAAGTAGACTTCTACAATCTCATGCTCAGAAAGAAAATAGGTCTCAGCTACACCAAAAAGTTCGGCCAAAACCGAAAGGTTCTTTTGATTAGGTTTCGTCTTACCATTTTCCCAATTAAAATAAGAGGAGCGTGAAATTCCTAGATGCTTAGCTACTGATGCTTGGCTCATTCCTTGTGCTTCTCGAATTTCCTTAAGTCGTTGTCCTGAAAACATAGCTACCTCCGTAAGTTAATAAACTAACATAAGTTTATCAAAAAAAGTAGTTGTTTTCAAGTGAAACTAACTACTTTTACATTTCTCTTTTATCTCATTCTTTAACTAAAAATCCTAGATGGTTAAGTGCCTCTTCAATATAATCTATATCTTGCTCACTATCTGCTTCGACAAGATGATAATGAACACCGTTTGTCAAATCAGATAAGGGGCGAAAGTCATTTGACGAGGCCTGGTCTAAAAAATGACTAACATCTCGACGACAAGTCAATTTCAACAAAGTCTGAATTTCTCCATAAACTGGATGATCTATCATGATATTTTGAATACGGCCTCCATTATCAACAATAGCCAAAAGCTCATCCTCCATATCGGACACTTTATGATTCACCTTAAATAGTCGATGTACATAAGAATTGTCATCGCTACTTTTATAGATATATCCCCTATTAGTTGAAATAATCTGGGCACCATCTGCACGCAAGAGGGCAATATCTTGAACAATGATTTGACGTGTCACACCAAAATGCTCCGCCAAACTCTGTCCATTCATTGACTCTTTAGCTCCCTTTAAGAGTGCCAATAATTCTTGTTTTCGATTTGAAGCCATAGACCAACCATCCCTCTTTCAATTAGCGTATTTTTCGAATACTTTTGAAAATCGTTAATGCTATAACATAGTCTATCATACTATGGACAATAGTGCCAAAACCAACTAAAACAAAGAGAACATAGAACAGTTTTTGGAAATCCTCTCCTGTTACAGAATAAAAAATCACGCAAGCAAGAACTTCACCTATGGCATGGATAAGACCTAAAACAAAGTTGAAAAGTAATGATGATTTATGGTTTTCTATCGTTTGTGGAATTTTTTTCAAATAGAGTGCGCCTAAAAAGCCAAATATAATATGTGAAAAGGCCCTAAAAACAACCACAATCGGATAGCCAGCCATAAAGTATCCCAAACTAGAAGCTAAGATAACAAAAGCAGTTACCCAGGGAGATATAAACATAGCTAGAAATATTGGAACATGACTCCCCAAAGTATACGAAGCCGGTGGGATGATTAGTTTAATTGGCATGATACTTGGGATAAGGATAGCAATTGCAGTTAATAAAGCTGCAAAGGTCATTTCTTGAATTCTCTTTTTCGGTTTCATAATCTACTCCTTTTTATTGTATATACATTAGTATATTACAGTGTATAGTTATATAAGTCAATGTTTTTCAGAAAAAAACACTAGAGCAAAGTGCCCTAGCGTTCTATGTTTCTTATTTACGTTTTTTCTTAGCTTTTTTCATCTTATTAGCTTGACGCTTCATCGCATGTTTCATGGCAAATGAACCAACCTTACCTTTAAGGCCACCACCAAGCATTTGGCTAAGATCCATATTTCCAAGATCTGGCATACCAGCGCCACCCATCATGCCTTCGAGAGCAGACATATCCATATTACCCATATCAGGCATATTTGGCATGTTTTTTGGCAGATTATTTGGGTTAAGACCCATTTGACGCATCATTTGCTCCATATCACCAGACATAACACCTTGCATCATTTGTTTGGCTTGGTTGAAGTCTTTAATAAACTTGTTTACTTCGATGAAGGTATTCCCTGAACCATTGGCAATACGGCGACGACGACTTGGTGTCAAAAGATCTGGATTTTCACGTTCTTCAGGTGTCATAGATGATACGATGGCACGTTTGCGCGCAATTTGTTTCTCATCTACTTTAACATTAGCCAAGGCTGGATTGTTAGCCATACCTGGCAACATCTTAAGCAAATCCTCCATAGGACCCATATTTTGCACTTGGTCTAATTGGTCAATGAAGTCATTGAAGTCAAAGGTGTTTTCACGCATCTTTTCAGCCAACTCAAGAGATTTTTTCTCATCGTACTCTTGAGAAGCTTTTTCGATAAGGGTAAGAAGGTCACCCATACCCAAAATACGGCTTGACATACGGTCTGGGTGGAAAGTCTCGATATCCGTAATTTTCTCACCAGTACCCGTAAATTTGATTGGCTTGCCGGTAATCTCACGAATAGAGAGAGCCGCACCACCACGTGTGTCCCCATCAATTTTTGTAAGAACAACACCAGTGATATCTAGCTGTTCGTTGAACTCCTTGGCAACGTTAGCAGCTTCTTGACCAATCATGCTATCCACAACCAAGAGAATTTCGTTTGGATAAGCAAAATCCTTAATATCATGCAACTCTTGCATGAGAGTCTCGTCAATCTGCAAACGACCAGCCGTATCAATCAAGACATAGTCATTCTTGTTGGCACGCGCTTGTTCCAAACCATTTTTGACAATCTCAACTGCTGGTGTCTCTGTTCCCATATCAAAAACAGGAACATTGATTTGTTGCCCCAAAGTCTTCAACTGATCAATGGCTGCTGGACGATAGATGTCCGCCGCAATCATCATTGGACGGGCCTCTTGTTCCTTAATCAACTTATTAGCCAATTTACCAGCAAAGGTTGTCTTACCAGCACCTTGGAGACCAACCATCATAATGATTGTTGGAATCTTTGGAGATTTCTCAATTTCAGATGTTTCAGACCCAAGAATCTCTGTCAATTCTTCATTAACAATCTTGATAATTTGTTGTGAAGCATCAAGAGTATCAATGATTTCGTGACCTACAGCACGTTCACGAACACGTTTAATAAATGTCTTAACGACTGGTAGCGCTACGTCTGCTTCAAGAAGTGCCAAACGAATCTCTTTAGTGACTTCTTGAACTTCTTTCTCTGAAAGTTTTCCTTTACGTCTTAAATTTTTGAAAACGCCTTGCAAGCGTTCCGTTAAGCTTTCAAAAGCCATATATCATTTCCTCTCTTACTTTCTGCTTGAATCTAATCTCTATTATCAATGCTGCTGAGCACAGCAATTTGTTCCTGAAGATAGCTATCGTCTGGATATTTTTCCATGATATCATCAAAAATTTGGCTACGAACGATGTAATCTGAATACATATGTAATTTCATCTCGTAAGCTTCTAAAATCTTCTCAGTACGCTTGATGTTATCATATACTGCCTGACGACTCACACCAAATTCCTCAGCAATTTCTGCCAAACTGTAATCATCCGCATAATAGAGCTCAATATAGTTCATTTGCTTATCTGTCAACAGTGCAGCATAGAACTCAAAAAGGGCATTCATGCGATTGGTTTTTTCAATTTCCATAAGCTCCATTTTACCATAAAATCATGGTGTTAGCACGATTCTTGTGCAGAAAAAAGCAGTGACTTCTAGTTATTCTCCAAATAAAATTCAAAACGGTCACCAACATAGTAACTTCGTACATATTCGAAAGCCTGACCGTCTTGGAGGAAGGAAATTTGTGTCAGACTCAAGAGAGCATCGCCAGTCTTAACCTTAAGGTGCTTGGCTAAACTACTATTGGCCAAACTAGCTGATATGGTCTGCTGACTTTTCCCTATTTCATAGCCGTTATCGGTCAGTGTCTTGAAGAAATGTTCCGTAATTTCTGACTCCTTGAAACCTCGGATAATCTTCTCAGGGATACTGGCAATCTCATAGGCAACTGGAAGATCATCCGCAAAGCGAACACGTTCCATACGAATCACATAGGACTGTGGTAAGACACCTAAATTTTTGATTTCAAATTCATTGGGATGCACACGTTTATATGAAATAAGCTCACTAGACGGTTTCTTGCCTTGGGATTTAACAATCTCTGTGAAACTCGTGGTTCCACGCATCTTTTCCTTAACTCGACTGCTGGCCACAAAAGTACCACTACCTGGTTTACGCTCTAAAATACCCTCGTCTACTAAAAGTGTTATGGCCTGACGCACAGTCATACGACTCACATCAAAAGTGTCGCAAAGATCCCGCTCGCTAGGGAGACGTTGCCCGATTTTCCAAGTGCCATCATCAACATCTGCCTTAATCTTATCATGTATGCGAATATATGCTGGTAGCATCTAATACCCCCTTCTTTACCCCTATTTTACAAAAAAACTAATAGAATTGTAAAGGTGACGACAAGACTTACAGTTCATCGTATAAATCTAGGTGCTAAGTCCTTAAAATTGTGATACAATGATTGCATAAGAGTCCATGTGTGACGTAAAAAGAAAGGGTAATAATGACTGACATTTCCACTTTGAATGATGTGCAGAAAATCATTGTTCTAGACTATGGTAGCCAATACAATCAGCTGATTGCACGTCGTATTCGTGAATTTGGCGTTTTCTCTGAATTGAAGAGCCATAAAATTACCGCTGATGAAGTCCGTGCCATCGATCCTATCGGTATCGTACTTTCAGGTGGTCCTAACTCTGTTTATGCCGAAGATGCATTTGGTATTGACGAAGAAATTTTTGAACTTGGTATTCCAATTCTTGGTATCTGTTACGGAATGCAACTGTTGACCCACAAACTCGGTGGTAAAGTTGTTCCTGCTGGTGAAGCCGGTAACCGTGAGTATGGCCAATCAACACTTCGCCTTCGTGCCCAATCAGAACTCTTTGCAGGGACTCCTGAAGAACAAGTCGTTCTTATGAGCCACGGTGATGCTGTTACAGAAATTCCAGAAGGTTTCCATCTTGTTGGTGACTCAGTAGATTGCCCATTCGCCGCAATGGAAAATACTGAGAAAAACTTCTACGGTATCCAATTCCACCCAGAAGTTCGTCACTCTGTATATGGTAACGATATCTTGAAAAACTTCGCTTTCGGTATCTGTGGTGCCAAAGGTGACTGGTCAATGGCTAACTTCGTAGATATGCAAATTGCACAAATCCGTGAAACAGTCGGTGACCGTAAAGTCCTTCTTGGACTCTCAGGTGGGGTTGATTCATCTGTTGTTGGTGTCCTTTTGCAAAAAGCTATTGGAGATCAATTGACATGTATCTTCGTTGACCACGGTCTTCTCCGTAAAGGTGAGGGTGACCAAGTTATGGAGATGCTCGGAGGTAAATTTGGCCTTAACATTATCCGTGTTGACGCTTCTAAACGCTTCCTAGATCTCTTGGCTGGTGTTGATGATCCTGAGAAAAAACGTAAAATCATCGGTAACGAGTTTGTTTACGTCTTTGATGACGAAGCAAGCAAACTTAAAGGTGTAGACTTCCTAGCTCAAGGAACACTCTACACTGATATTATTGAATCAGGTACCGAGACAGCTCAAACAATCAAATCTCACCACAATGTTGGTGGTCTTCCAGAAGACATGCAGTTTGAATTGATTGAACCACTTAATACCCTCTTTAAAGATGAAGTACGTGCCCTTGGTACTGAAATGGGAATGCCTGACGAAGTTGTTTGGCGTCAACCTTTCCCAGGACCAGGACTTGCCATCCGTGTTATGGGTGAGATCACTGAAGAGAAACTTGAAACTGTTCGTGAGTCTGATGCTATCCTTCGCGAAGAAATTGCCAAAGCTTGTCTTGAGCGTGATGTATGGCAATACTTCACTGTTAACACAGGCGTTCGCTCTGTCGGTGTTATGGGTGATGGCCGTACTTACGACTACACTATCGCTATCCGTGCTATCACTTCAATCGACGGTATGACAGCTGACTTTGCGAAACTTCCATGGGAAGTTCTTCAAAAGATTTCTGTTCGAATCGTTAACGAAGTTGACCACGTTAACCGTATCGTCTACGATATTACAAGTAAACCACCTGCAACCGTAGAGTGGGAGTAAAATATAAACCTAATTTAAAGTGACTTGATTGATTTAACAGCATTTTGAATTGTTTTAAAACGCTAAAATCTAATTAATTATATTTGGTTCCCCACCAAATACCCCACCAGAATTTCTTTCTGGTGGGGATTTTTTATATCTTAATTACAAAAATAAATCAATAAGCAATGTTATGGGGTCAGAAAAATTTTTGCTTTTCTGATGTTCAATACTAACTCTTACATCATACCTAGATAATGGGGTAAAATCAAAACTCTCTGATAGTTATTTATTTGTAAAAAAATTCACTTTAATCATTTGCTATATTTCCTTCATTCACATTTAGCCCATAAATTTCAAAATCATGGTAGGATCCATTATAGAACTCGAATTGGGAAATTTCGCTTTCCTTTTTAAAACCTAAACTGATTGGTATAAACTTACTTTTAACATTCTCAACATCTATATAAATCAAAAGCTTATCAATTTTAAATTTGGATGGAATGATTTTTATTAATTGTTTTAATCCCTGCTTTACAAAACCTTGATTTTCATATTTTTCTGATATCCAATATCCAATTTCAGCTTGATGTTTTTGTAAATCAATATTATGTATATCTATCATCCCTACTGGTGTCTGATTGACGCAAATTGTTAACATAAATAACTCATTACGCTCCATTTTTTCACGTGCATACTTTATAAACGCTCTTTCATTTTCAATACTTTTCATTTCTTCCACCCAAGGAAGCCACATAGCAAGACGTTCTCGTTCAATAGAAACAATCTCATATAACCCTTCACTATGGCTATCGGATATATATAAAAGTTGGCATCGTTTCCCACGTGATTTAAATTCTATGAATAGTTTCGAGTCCAAGTTGGTAGAATCCACTTCATACTCCTTGTTATA
Organism: Streptococcus sp. Marseille-Q3604; assembly: GCF_916619785.1. Classification (NCBI taxonomy): domain Bacteria; kingdom Bacillati; phylum Bacillota; class Bacilli; order Lactobacillales; family Streptococcaceae; genus Streptococcus; species Streptococcus sp. Marseille-Q3604. Next base: position 435,589 of record NZ_CAKAKM010000001.1, read on the forward strand.
AATGATAATATTCTTTAACTCTTTATTTACGAAATCATTATATAACTTTTTTACTACTTTTCAAATAAATAAAATTTTGTCTATCTTTTTGAGGACAGAACACATTACAACAACAAATGAATTAAGGTAAAACTAAAAGGACCTAGTCCTATATAGTAGAGAACTAAATCCTTCACTTAAATTATTTGTCTAACTTTCTAGTATCAGTTCAAGTTTACACCACTCGACTCTTCACATAGTCAGGATAGCATATAAAGATGTTTGCTTACTTAGTGAAATCCAATACTTTACGTCCTTGAATTTCACCTTTTTCCATTTGATCAAAGACTTCTACCGCTGTATCAACAGGAACAGTTTCAACAACCGGTACTACCAAGCCTTGTGCACCGAAGTCAAAGGCTTCTTCCAAGTCTTTACGTGTACCTACAAGAGATCCAACAACACGGATACCATCTAGAACTGTTTTGACAATTGAGAGATCCATATATTCTGATGGGAGACCAACCGCAACGACTGTTCCACCAGCACGTACACTATCGATAGCCTGGTTGAAAGCAACCTTAGAAACCGCTGTTACAACAGCACTGTGTGTACCACCAGTTTTTTCTTGGATATAACCTGCTACATCTTCAACTTCTTTACCGTTCACCACTAAATCAGCGCCAGATTCTTTAGCCAAATCAAGTTTATCTTGGTTGATATCAACAGCCACTACTCGTGCATTGAAAACCTTCTTAGCATATTGAATAGCCAAGTTACCTAGTCCTCCAGCACCATAAATAGCTACCCATTGACCAGGTTCAACTTTAGCTTCTTTAATAGCTTTATATGTTGTAACTCCCGCACAAGTAATAGATGAAGCTTGAGCTGGATTAAGTCCTTCTGGAACTTTCACAGCGTAGTCAGCAGTAACCAAAGCGTAGTCACTCATACCACCGTCAACACTATAACCAGCATTTTTTACAGAGCGACAGAGTGTTTCACGACCAGTTGTACAATATTCACAATGACCACATCCTTCGAAGAACCAAGCGATTGATACGCGATCACCTTTTTTAAGTGTTTCAACCCCTTCGCCAACTTCTTCAACAATACCAATTCCTTCGTGTCCTAAGATACGACCTGGTACTTGGCCAAAGTCTCCATGAGCTACATGAAGGTCAGTATGGCAAACGCCACAGTACTCAACTTTAACCAAAGCTTGACCATGACCAACTACTGCTGGTTTTTCATGATCAACAACTTCAACACCTGTACTTGCTTGATTAACAACAACTGCTCTCATCTTAATTACCTCCATATGATAACTGTTAACACCTTCATTATAGCACTTACAGAGACTATGTCAACGCTTACATAAAGCTTTTCTTAGCTTGCGAAAACTTTCTTGAAAACTCTCTATACAAGTGGAATTGCTACTATTTCTGCTGCTGATATTGCTTTGTTTCAATCATTTCCAAGATACCTATACTGTCTCACAAGTGTCTTGGAATCAACTAGACTGACTTCAAAATGGAAATAATGATTGCGTCCATCTCTGGCATTCTCTTTATTTAATAGAAAATAATTCTTTTGACTGATAGCCATCTCCCTCATAATATCATCCGTCAAAAAGGTTAAGGGAATATCCATGGCAGAATAACGATAAAAGTCTTCTTCAAATTTTAAATAGCTATCAGAAAAATAATCAATTTGAAGTTTATCATCATAAATTTTTCTCTTCCTCATCTATGTTTTCAACCCCCAAACTAATTTCTAATATATCCTTTGTTCGAATACATTTATATCGCTTGCAAGATTTTATAGTAACTTGATTAAAATCCAAGTCAACCACATAGCCACTACATCTACAGCGCCTACCTTGATCCTTTATCTGGAAACTTCCCAATAATTGACCTGAATAAAGCTGGTTTAATAAAGTAAACTTCTCTAAATCATCCAAATGACTCCTAAGATTTTCTTTAGTCTTATCTTCATGTAGGGAGCTTGTGTGTTCTGATAAGAAAAAGCCCATCCACTTCATCATTCCCCTATCTTGATGTTCCCTAGCTGATTGAAAGGGAAGGTAACTACGGTCTATCATTTTAAGCCATCTAATCCTCCAGCAGAGTGTCCACCAATAAGCTTACTTCGAGCAAGACTCCTAGATGCCTCCTGTAAAGCAGTTGCTTTTTGAATGGTCGTAAAGCCAAATTCCTGTCGAATACTATCTATAGCTGCCTGAAGTCTTTCTTCTTTATCAATGTCATCTGGGTTATCAAATAAAGAAAGAATTTGAAGCCTTTCATCTACAAAGTTTGCATAAGAGACACTGACACTTCGAACAGCCCCTCCTTGATATTTCTTCCTAAAGAGTTCAATGACATGACTTATTAGTACTCTTGTATTATTGGCAGGTTCAATCTTCATCTGTGCTTGTAACGAACGCTTGCCCTCTAACTTTGAAAATCCAATGCTGATGGAAACTTGACAAGCTTTCTTATGGGCTCGTCTTAACCTAATAGCTACCTGTTCTGCCATCTCTCTTAGAATCAATTCAATATCAGCTTGACGCTCATAGTCTCGTGGCAAGATTTGGGAATTCCCTAAGCCATGTGACTTTGGTTTATAAGGTTTATGAACATTACTTTCATCGATACCGTTGGCATGAAAAAAGAGATCTAAGCCTACAATACCCAACTCCTTTTTAAGGGTATCAGGATTGCTATTAGCAAGTTCTCGAATGGAGAAAATCCCTAACTTGTTTAGACGCTTCTCCATCCGCTTTCCAATCCCCCAGAAATCGGTCATATGGGGAATATTCCAAACCTTAGTTTCAACATCTTCATAGGACCAGTTAGCTCGCATAGTAGCTGTATGTTTAGCCTCATTATCAAGAGCTAACTTAGCCAATAAGGGATTGCTGTTAGACATACCAACTGTTGAGTAAATACCTGTCTCCCTCCAAATGTCTCTTTGAATACGCCCTGAAATCATATCTAACTTATCTTTTCTAGCAACAGTCTTATCGGGAATAAAGTAATTCAGTGACGACGTGAGATCAATGAACCCCTCATCAATGGAATAAGGAAGAATGTCTTCAACACTGGCATAATTCTGGAAAATGTGTTGAATCTGGATATTCTTTTTTATATAGAGGTCCATTCTAGGAGGAACGATAAAGGTAACTTTGGCCCAAGATTCGATATAATCTACAAAATCTCTATCCGTTGGAAGTCCTTGCTTTTTGGCATTATAATAATGAAACTTACGAGAATGAATGTCAAAAGGTAAGTCATAAGAACGACTAACATTTGACTTGCCAAAGACCTGCTTAAATATGGGAGAAGAGGCTAGTATCAAACCATTAGCATTTTCAGCCCTACTCATCACACATAGAGAGGTCTTAAGAGGGTGCAGTCCACGTTCAACACACTCCACACTTGCATAGAAAGATTTCATATCTACAAAAGCAATATCACTTTGCGGTTCTCTTGAATAATCAAAATATCCCATGCTTGTCCTTTCGTTAGTTTATAAACTAACACTAGTATAAATTATAACTTCTTATATTTCAAGTATTTTCCATAAAAAAATAACAACATCCCTTCTAGAATGTTGTTATCCTTCTATTTTTTCCCTTTAACTTGGTCTGTGGCAACATCTTCGCCAAACCACTTGTTAGATATCTTTTGGAATTCTCCTTTTTTATAAAGGGTTCTAAATCCTTGATTGATTTTTTTGATCAGTGTCTTATCTGCTTTACGAGCACCTACAGCAAAGCTTTCACCTTCATAACCAGCAGGCATAACATTATACTGATCCAGAACCCCTGATTTTTCTAAGTAGTAATTAGCATACACACGGTCAATCAATAGACCGTCAATACGTCCACTATCAAGGTCAATCAAGGCTTGAGTAAAGGTCGAATATTGGACTGCTTTTTGGTTGGCAACGATATCCTTCAAAATCTTCGGAGAAGCATTGAAAGCATCATAACCGGAAGACCCTGCTTGGGCACCTAAGGTCTTACCTGACATTCCAGCAACAGAATCAATTCCCGAAGACTTTTTGGTTACCAGTACTTGTTCATTGACCATATAAGGTTCCGTGAAGTCCGCAGACTGCTTACGCTCATCCGTGACCGAGTAACCATTCCAAATGAGGTCAATTGTCCCATTCTTCAGTTCTGTTTCTTTCATATCCCAGTCAATAGCCTGCCATTCGACATCGATACCATACAATTTAAAGACTGCAGTTGCAAGATCAATATCAAAACCAACATAGCTACCATCCTTTTCCTCATATCCCATAGGAACAAAGGTTGCATCAAAACCAATTTTGATTTTCTTTTCTTTGGTATAGGTTTGCCACTGATCTTTCTGAGTTGCAAAATGTGAGCGCGAGCTGCAAGCTGATAGCGCAAACAAAGGCAAAATGACAAGACAGCCTAGCAAAATCGTTTTTACTATTTTTTTCATGGAAAATCCTCACTATTTTGGATTGATAGTGACAATCTCATCGGCGATGTGTTGTGCAAACTGCATATCGTGAGTGATAACGATTTGCGTAATCCCAGTCTCACGATTCTGCAAAATCAATTTCTCCACTTCTTGACGCAACTCAGGGTCAAGAGCTGATGTTGGTTCATCATAGCCGACAATTTTCGGATCAATCATCATAGCACGCGCAAATGCAACACGTTGTTTTTGTCCCCCAGAAAGAGAGTAAGGATAAGCATTTCCGTGAGCTCCAAGGCCTAAACGGTCAAGCAGAGCTTGAGCTTTTTTCTGAGCATCCTCCTTAGACATTCCCATCGTCTTAATTGGAGAAAGCGTTAGATTGTCTAAGACTGTTAAATGTGGAAACAGTTGGAAATCTTGGAAGACAAAACCGAGCAAATTACGACTTTCCATCTGATCCAAAGGAATCTCTTCATTTTCATAAATAATTTGTCCTGAATCAATGGTTTCAAGACCTGCTAGCATACGCAAGAGAGTCGTTTTACCACCACCAGATGGTCCGACAATAGCCAAGATTTTTCCTTCTTCTACTGTCAGATTATACTTATCAAAAATTTTGTGTTGACCAAATTGCTTGGAAATATTTTTTAATTCTAACATAAGGTCTCCTATTTATAATAGTTGAATTTCTTTTCGATGTTTTTCGAAGCCACAGTCACAACACCCACAAGGATAAGATAGATAGCTCCGGCCACAAACATCGGTGCTAAGGTCGCATCACGGTTCGCAGCGGTACGACTTTCCAAAAGAAGGTCTCCAACCCCAAGCACATAAACCAATGATGAATCCTTAACCAAGTTAATAATCTCGTTAAAGATACTTGGCAAGACAATCTTGACCACCTGAGGAAGGATAATGTAGCGGATGGTTTGGAAAGGACTAAGTTTAAGCATTTTTGCTGCTTCGTATTGTCCTTTCGGAATAGCCAAGATTCCTCCACGGAAAATCTCTGCGAAATAAGCTGCATAATTAAGTGTAAAAGCAAGAATAGCAGCTGGTAGGCGATCAAAGACAATTCCTACACTCGGAAGAACATAATAAACGAAGATCAATTGTAAAAGGAGAGGCGTTCCACGCATAATCCAAACGTAAAGGGTTAATAACCAATTTAAAGGTTTGAATTTAATCTGCATTAAGAAAGCAAGTACAATCCCTAATGGAATCGACAGTACGATAACAATGAAAAATACTTGAAGTGTGACTACCGCACCGTTCAAAAGGGCTGGTAATACTTCCAAAACGTATGACATATAAACTCCTATAATTATTTAGTATTATTGAATATTATACCAATTTTTTTGAAAAAATGATATAAGATTTTGAAAATAGTAAAAAGGAGTGCGACTAGACCCAATTTTCAAAATGAGTTCATAATCACACTCCTGGGAGACTTAAATAGTCTGTCCTGAGAAACAAACAATACTTAAGTCTAGCATTCCTAAAGCTTATTTTAGATTTTCTTAACAAATTCAGATTTAAGTTTCATAGCACCAAAACCTTCAATCTTACAATCAATGTTATGGTCACCTTCAACCAAACGAATATTTTTAACACGTGTGCCTTGTTTAATATCTTTTGGCGCACCTTTCACTTTCAAATCTTTAATAACTGTAACAGTATCACCGTCAGCAAGACGTGTTCCATTGCTATCAAGAACCACAAGTCCTTCTTCTTCTGCAACTTCGTTTGGATCCCACTCATAGGCACATTCAGGACATACAAGCAAGATTCCATCTTCATAAACATACTCTGAGTTACATTTTGGACAATTTGGTAATGACATAATTCTCTCCTAAGATTGTGATATAGGTACTATTCTACTTTAGATTCTCCAATTAAGCAAGGATAAAAACAAACAACATCCCTTACACTGTAAGAGATGTTAGTATTTTTATTCAACAGTAACTGATTTAGCCAAGTTACGTGGTTTATCGACGTCAAGTCCACGATGAAGTGTTGCAAAGTAAGCAATCAATTGTGTCGGTACAACCATTGAAATTGGTGACAAGTAAGGGTGAACATTATTAAGAACGATGTCATCACCTTCTTTAGCAACATTTTCCTCAGCAATAGTCAACACTTTAGCACCACGTGCTGCTACCTCTTGAATATTACCACGAGTGTGGCTAGCAAGAACAGCGTCAGACAAGAGCGCAATAACAGGTGTACCATCTTCGATCAAAGCAATCGTTCCGTGTTTCAACTCACCTGCTGCAAAACCTTCACATTGGATATATGAGATTTCTTTCAATTTAAGACTGGCTTCCATAGCAACATAGTAATCTTGACCACGACCAATATAGAAAGCGTTACGTGTTTCTGCAAGAAGAGCTGCCACTTTCTCGTCAATGACTTCTTTTTCAGAGAGTGTTGATTCGATAGATTGTGCTACAAGTGACAATTCATGTACCAAGTCGAAAGCTTTAGCTTTTTCATTACCATTAGCCTCACCGACTGCTTTAGCCAAGAAGGCAAGAGCCGCAATCTGAGCAGTGTAAGCTTTAGTAGAAGCTACGGCAATTTCTGGGCCAGCATGAAGAAGCATTGTATGGTCAGCTTCACGAGAAAGGGTAGATCCTGGAACGTTTGTCACTGTCAAACTTGGAATACCCAACTCGTTAGCTTTAACAAGAACCTGACGGCTATCTGCTGTTTCACCTGATTGGCTAATAAAGACAAAGAGAGGTTTCTTGCTAAGGAGTGGCATACCATAACCCCACTCAGAAGAAATACCAAGCTCAACTGGTGTATCTGTCAACTCTTCGAGCATCTTCTTAGAAGCAAAACCAGCATGATATGATGTTCCTGCCGCAAGGATATAGATACGATCAGCCTCTTGAACAGCCTTGATAATATCAGCATCTACAGTCACTTGTCCCTTGTCATCTGTGTAGGCTTGGATAAGCTTACGCATCACTGTTGGTTGCTCATCGATTTCTTTGAGCATGTAGTAAGGGTATGTGCCTTTACCAATATCAGAAAGGTCAAGTTCAGCTGTATAGCTATCACGTTCTTTAACAGTACCATCATAATCTTGGACTTCGACACTATCAGCTTTCACGATAACTAACTCTTGATCGTGAATTTCCATGTACTGATTAGTTTCGCGAATCATAGCCATGGCATCTGAGCAGACCATGTTATAGCCATCACCAAGACCAATCAAAAGTGGTGATTTGTTTTTTGCCACGTAAATTGTTGAGGCATCTTCAGAATCCATAAGAGCGAAGGCATATGATCCACGGATAATATGAAGAGCTTTCTTGAATGCTTCAAGAGTTGACAAACCATCTTCTTCAACAAATTTTCCAATCAAGTGAACTGCAATTTCAGTATCAGTTTGGCCTTTGAAATGGTGACCAGAAAGGTATTCTTCCTTAATTTCAAGATAGTTTTCAATAACACCATTGTGAACCAAAACAAAACGTTCTGTTTCTGAGCGGTGTGGGTGAGCATTATCCTCTGTTGGTTTACCGTGAGTTGCCCAACGAGTATGTCCGATACCTGCAGTACCTTCTACTCCTTCAGTTTTAGCAGCAAGTTCCGCAATACGGCCAACAGCCTTAACCAATTGACTAGATGCATCGCCAGCTACAAAGATACCAGCTGAATCATAACCACGGTATTCTAGCTTTTCAAGTCCTTGAATCAAGATATCAGTTGCATTTGTGTTACCTACAACACCAACAATTCCACACATATTTTTAATAATAACCTCTGATCAAAGAGGTCATGTCTCCTTCATTTAAAATTGGTATAGTCAATAAGCTCTTTAAAAAGCTTAACGAGGACAGTATATTCGATATATTTGACATTGTCAAGCATAAAAATTGGTATAGTCCTAAAAAGACCTTTTAGTCGCTCCTTATCCTAAGGAATAATCCTTAAAATATGCTATAATAAGGCTATGCGAATTCAACAATTACATTATATTATCAAAATCGTCGAAACCGGCTCAATGAATGAAGCTGCAAAACAACTTTTCATTACGCAACCAAGTCTTTCAAATGCTGTTCGTGACTTGGAAAGAGAAATGGGAATTGATATCTTTATCCGTAACCCCAAGGGAATCACTTTAACCAAGGATGGAGTTGAATTTCTCTCTTATGCACGTCAGGTAGTGGAACAAACGAATCTCTTGGAAGAACGCTACAAGAGTCACACAGAAACACGTGAATTGTTTAGTGTTTCCTCTCAACACTACGCTTTTGTTGTCAATGCCTTCGTCTCACTTCTCAAGAGAGCTGATATGACACGTTACGAGCTCTTCTTACGCGAAACACGTACTTATGAAATCATTGAGGACGTTAAGAACTTCCGTTCAGAGATCGGCGTTCTCTTCCTTAACAGCTATAATCGAGATGTCTTGACTAAGATGTTTGATGACAACCGCCTCACATATACCAGTCTCTTCAAAGCTAGACCCCATATCTTTGTCAGCAAGTCAAACCCATTGGCTAAGCATGAAGTTGTCTCTTTGGAAGATTTAGAAGAATTTCCATACCTTAGCTATGATCAGGGGATTCATAATTCCTTCTACTATTCTGAAGAGATTCTCTCTCAGATTCCCCATAAAAAGTCTATCGTAGTTTCAGACCGAGCGACACTCTTCAACCTATTAATCGGTTTGGATGGTTACACCATTGCTACAGGTATTTTAAATAGTAATTTGAATGGTGATAATATTGTCTCTATCCCACTTGATATTGATGATGAAATTGATATTGTTTACTTGAAGCATGAAAAGGCAACCCTCTCTAAAATGGGAGAAAAATTCCTTGATAACCTCGTTAAAGAAGTCACTTTTGACAACTAATAGATGTTAGACCCCAGCACATAATGTTGGGGACTTTTTATAGCCAAAACTATCCAATTCAAAGCACAAAAAAGAGCCTTTCGACTCTCATCATTATTTATAATTTTTATAGCTTGCCCAAGCTTCATCTATAGATAAGGTCTCAGCATCTGTGTATGAGCCTCTATAGCTGTTCCAAACAAGGCCACTTGTTGAACCAGTTGCTTGGGTAACTGGAGCTTGATCATAGGCAGTCAAACCATAGTATGCAATAATGCTATTTAATTTAGAAGCGTAAAGACTATCTGTAGCATAAGTCCCTGTCAGTGCCTGAGTGGCATCTGCATAACTACTTGTATTTGATTTCCAAGTACCTGCATAAGTAGATGACGTCATCAAAGCAGCATAATCTGCTAGGGAATCACTCAGACTTCCATAAGAACGGAAGGGTTCATCAATCTCATAAGTCTTTCCTGTACCGTCATCTTCCCAAGTACGCATAGTAACGGAGTTTCCATTATAAGAGCCCTTAATCCCAAAGAAGTTGTAATAAGGAGCTTGACTCAGACCTGACTGACCTGAATTTGATTCCAGAATGGCTTGAGCAATTAGAACAGAAGCATAGATATTGTAATCTTGACCAATCTGTCTAGCAGTCTCTCCGATACTATCAATAAAAGCCGTCGTAGTTTGATTGTAGGCAGCTTCTGCTTTAGCATTAACACTGTTATCATTTTTTCTATCTGTTGTAAAAGCTAGAACCAAAAAAAGTGAACACATAAAAGCTCCCACGATAAAAATCATATACTTCTTTAAATGACGATACATACAACCCTTCCTTCATAAGATTTTCGATTATAATATTTTAATACTATTTTATCAGAAAAACTGACAAGTCGCAACTTTCAGACCTATTTTCCTTGATAAATAAAGCAAATGTCATCTTTACATCATATTTATAATAAGCTATAATATAGTCAAATTTTAAGGAGATAGATGAATGAAAATAAAAGAATTCTTACCCGGATTAAGTATTGCAATACTTATATCTCTCCTAGCATGGTTCCTTGGAAACTTGTTCCCTATTATTGGTGGACCTGTCCTTGGTTTATTTATAGGACTTCTGCTAGGAATAATTCTAAGAGATTCACAGAAACTTAAAGCAGGAATGCAATTCACATCTAAAAAAGTATTACAATACGCTGTTATTCTTCTTGGATTTGGACTAAATCTTTCCCAAGTCTTTAAGGTTGGCGTAACATCACTTCCCATTATTCTAGTAACTATTACTACGGCACTGCTTACTGCTTATGCCGTTCATCGCATGTTCAAGTTAGATAGTGAAATTGCTACTTTAGTAGGTGTTGGTTCTTCTATTTGTGGGGGCTCTGCTATCGCTGCAACTGCTCCTGTAATCAAGGCTAAAGATGAATCTATTGCAACAGCAATCTCTGTAATTTTCTTTTTCAACATCTTAGCAGCTCTACTCTTCCCTCACTTGGGATCCTGGTTGGGACTTAGCAATCAAGGCTTTGCCATATTTGCTGGAACAGCTGTCAATGATACTTCTTCTGTAACTGCTACAGCAAGCTCTTGGGATAGCTTACATGGAACATCCATTCTAGAGCAGGCAACAATTGTTAAGTTGACTCGAACGCTTGCTATCATCCCTATAACTCTTGGGCTTTCTGTATGGCAGTCGCGAAAGGACAATACAAAGGAAGCATTCTCGCTAGCCAAAGCAGTGCCTAACTTTATCCTTTGGTTCCTTTTGGCCTCACTGATTACAACTGTTTCAATGTCACTCGGTGTAACACCTGCCGTCTTTTCACCTTTAAAAGACCTTTCGAAATTTATGATTATTATGGCCATGGCAGCTATTGGTTTCCAAACAAATCTCAAACAACTAATCACTAAAGGAGGCTCAGCACTTCTAGTGGGAGGAGTTTGTTGGTTATTAATCAGTCTTGCTTCTCTTCTCATGCAAAAGCTATTAGGACTTTGGTAAAAGACATCTAAAAAACTCACAATCTTGCTAAGTTTGTGAGTTTTTATTATAGAATCATTTTTTATACTCAAAGACATAGGTTTGAATAACCTTGTCCCCATCGTTTGTTACTTTCAAATCAACATTGTAGCTCTTGGTTTCACCACTAATATCCTGAACCTTATAATCATCATCTTTTTTTACCGAAGAGGTGGTCTGCCCTGAATAATGCTTTACTTCATGACTTGAAGTTCTGTCTAGAGAAAAAGGAATGAGCCCGTTTAAAGAATATAGCCCATACAAAATAAGACATAAAAAGCTCAGTGACGCAAGGCTCACCAAATAATATTTAACAAAAGCCCCCAATTTCAACCCCTGTTTACTCACTTAATTGTTATCTTCCTTTAACTTAACATTATTTTTATTAGAGTATTTTCAAATTTTATTTTACACACATTTGGGTATTTTGTCAAATTATTTGATATTTAAAACAGAACCTATATTTTTCTATATACTAAAAGCCGTTAGTCATCTAACGGCTATTTTTTATTTCTGAGATAATGTATTCAAGACGGCTATAGAGACCAAGTAATAAGTCGTAACTTCGATTTTCATTTTCTTTCAAAACAGTGAAAACTGTTGTACTATAGGTAAATTCAAAGAAGTCATCTAATTCCTTGAGCCAGTCATCAATAACCCCTAAATTTTGATCAATGATTGCAAACAAACTTGGTTGATACCAGATTGTACCTTCGATATAAAGGTTTTTGTCAGATAATTTAGATAGGGATACTTTCAAGTCAGCAAGCTCTCGTTTAGCAAGATTGGGTTCAATCTTTAAATCAAAAAGCAAACGTGCATCATGATTTAGAATATCGAGTTCTGCTTGAAGCAGTTGAATATAATGTATCGCTACTAAATACTGGTTCATGGGTCTCTCCTGATCATCTGAAAATCGTACTATTATTGTACCACTAAAGAATGAAAAAATGTAGTAATTATTTAATTTTTTACAGGATTTTTTTAGAAAAAATACCATGCTTTAAATTTCTATTTAAAAATAATGACACTAGCGATTTTCTAAGAGTTTAAGAAATGAAAGATTTTTTAAAAAAAGAAAAACACTCACGAATGAGTGCAATTCTAGTATTAATGACTAACCATTTCTTGTGCAATTTCCAAGCCACTAAGTTTTTCAGGATAGTAAGTTGGCCAATTGTCCATCTCTTTTAGAATCTCATCTTGGCTACTATTTCCGAAGAAAATATGGAAATGTGCTGAAGTTGTTGGATCTATTTGATGATCTGAAAATTGGACATATTGGTAAGGATTGTCAGCAGCTTGACTGTCAGTTGCTGTGAAGAGATAACGGACACCTTTTTTACCAGAAGCATAAGTCAAAATCTTATAACCATCATAACGATAAGTGTGTGTCACGCTACTTCCATCATTTTTTGTGAAAGTCATGGTCATCTTTTTACCATCAATAGCAATTTTAGAAACATCTGTTTGATAGCCCTTAGTGTAGTACTCTTTGTACTCTTGTGCGGTTTTATCCTTATTCAATAGAGATTTGTATTCAAATACTTGATCTAAAGTACCATCTTGGAGGTAAGGATAGACCGATTGCCACTCACCAGACCAATCAGAAAGTTTTCTATCTTTGACATCTTTGTCATCAAAGTAACCATTTTGGACTGTTTTCTTATCATCACTTCCTGTTTCAGGTTGGATAGCTTTACCTTCAACATCTGTTGTTAAACGAAGGTTTTTAAGATTCTCAGTCATAACACTGACATAATCTTCACCTTTTTTCAACTGTTCCTTAGTTAGTGATTCAATTGGATTTAAAACTGCTGTCTTAACTCCTACTTCGTTAGCTAAGGTTTTGGCAACGCTACTTGAAGCATTTTCCTCAAAGTAGATATAGTTAATGTCATATTCTTTGACATACTTAGAAAGGCTAGCGATACGTTTTGCAGATGGATCAGATTCAGCTGAAACACCTGAAATTGGTACTTGTGTCAAACCGTAATCTAAAGCAAGGTAGGCAAAAGCTGAGTGCTGGGTAACAAAACTTTTCTGTTTCGCTTGACTTAAGGCTTCAGTATACTCCTTATCCAAAGTCTTTAATTTTTTAAGGTATTTCTCAGCATTAGTTGTAAAGACTGCTTTTTTATCTGGGTGTTGAGCAATCAAACCGTCCCTAATAGTTTCAACTAATTTTTGAGAACGTTTAGGTGAGAGCCAAACATGGGGATCGTATTCGTGGTGATGTTCTTCTCCACCATGATCATGATCTTCTTCCTCTGTTCCAGGTAAAAGAACCATGCCTTGACTTGCCTTAATGACTTTTGTATTTTTTGTGTTGATAGACTTTTCAACTTTTGGAACCCAGGTTTCCATATTTTCATTTAGGTAGACAAAAGTGTCTGCTTTTTCAATGTCAGCGACATTCTTAGTAGATGGTTGGAAATCGTGGGCTTCACTTCCAGCAGGAATGAGATAAGACACCTCTCCCTCATCTCCTACAACCTGCTTGGTAAATTCATAAACAGGGTAAAAGCTCGTCACAACTTTCAAATCACCATTTCCTTTTGAACCGTGGTGACTAGTCGTATAATAAATACCTGCACCAGCAGCTAAAACAACTGCTGCTAATCCTGCTAGGCCAAAAATGCGTTTCTTTTTCATGATATTCCTTCCAAAATACTTAACCAGTTAATAGTTTACTGGTTAAGTATATCACACTTCATTTATTTTGCAAGTCCTAAAATAAAAAAATTGAAATATTTCGACGAGAAAGAATTATTTGATATACTGGAAATATCATTTGGAAAGTAGGTTATACATGTTTCGAAAATTAATCCTATATCTTTTTTTATTGCTTTCAGCCATTGGCCTGACTTATGATACGCAATCATACACTTCAGGCGCTTTGTCTGGTTCGGCATACGGTATTATTGGACTATCAACACTGATTGCCTTATGTTATATCGTACCAGGAATATTTCTGATTCTGTACTTAGGCAAGAGATGGCAGGTGAAACCACTTGTTCTCATATTTGCTCTAATTGGTGGAGTCTTTATCACAGGATGGATAGCTGGTTATGCCAATACCATTTCTCACGATTGGGTAACTGCTCATCTTTCTTCAAAGAGTTTCTTCTACCGCTTTGAGGATGCCCTTATGGCTCCCCTAGTTGAAGAACCCCTAAAACTAGCAGCTTTTCTCTTTGCTATCTATATGGTGCCAACGAAAAGTTACAAGGGGCTCTTGCTTGTCGCTATTACGGCGGGTCTGGGCTTCCAGATTAGTGAAGACTTCTCCTATATTCTTTCAGATTTGCCTGACGGTTTTTCTTATACGATTTCAGGTATTCTTGGTCGAACTATTGGTGCTGTATCGTCTCACTGGCTTTACACATCCTTCCTTGCTATGGGGCTAGTCCTTATATGGCGTTCCCGTCAAAAACTCATTAATTCTAAATACAGTCTTATTGGTATACTTTATGCTTGTGGTGCTTTTGCTGCACACTTTGCTTGGAATTCACCTCTTCGAAATTTAGAAAGCGATTTGCCATGGGCATCAGGCCTTCTCATTTCACTCAATCTTTTCTTCTTTATTACGCTTTATCAGCTCCTATCGAAACTGGATAAAGAAAACAAGTAATGTTTACAATACTAAAAAACCTTTCCAATTTTATGGAAAGGCTTTTTTAATGACTTTAATCACTCATAGAAAAACGATTGGTCATCAAATTACTTGCATCATCTAAGACTTTTGCCAATAGTTTATCTGTTTCTGACTGAATCTTATCACTAATCTTTTGATTTTCAGCTTCAAAATCAATACTCTCACCATTTGCTAAAGCAGTATCTACATGATTAATCATAGCATGGCCAAGAGCCATAGTTGTTTCTACATAAGCATCCAAATCAGCTTCATGCTGTTGGAAATGAGGATCACAGATAGCGGCAATCAAGCGATTACTCCAGTAGAAATTACCTGTATCCACTTTATCAGTTGTTTGACGGAAATAAGCAGGTGTTGTTCCGACTTGAGTCCAGAATGGCACCATTGTACCAAATGGCATTGATCCATAGGCTAACCACTGAATTCCTGTCGTTTCTGATGGTTTGTTAGGACGCATTTGCAAGAGAGCTGTTTGACTAGTACGGTTGATACCGATTGGACGGAATTGGCGTTGACTCACCGCATCTCCTTGAGGTCCATAAGGATCGTAAGGTGTATCTTGGTAATGAAGACTCAAGACATATTTAACATCTTCAACTGTAATTTTGCGGTATGGTTTTTGACACCATGGAATAAAGAATGATTTTGGATCATAATCTTTTTCTGGATTCAAGAATTTCTGCATTGCCCAGGCACGTGGTGTATTATAATGACGATCCTTATCTCGTTGGCTACCAAAAGCATAACGTGGATTAAAGTGTTCATTAGAATAAGTCAAATCCAAGTGATGTTTATTAATAAAATCTCGAATGTCTGGTGAGGCTAAATAGTCGTCTGGATTTTCAAACTCATAATGATCGATGCCAAGTTGGTTTGGGTTAGTGACATAGGCATCGTCTGGAACACGTCTTGCAATCCAATGGTGACCACCAATGGTCTCTAGCCACCAAATTTCTTCAGTATCTGAGAAAGCAATACCATTAGATTCGTAAGTTCCGTAAGTTTCAAGAAGTTGCCCCAAACGAAGGACACCTTCACGCGCCGTCTTGATATATGGCAAGACCAATGTTAACATATCCTCTTCTCCAAAACCATCTTTAACAAGAGGGTCTGCACCGAGTACACGCGCATTGGTGGTGATTGTTTCTGTTGCACTCATGGCAACATTAGCTGAGTTAATACCAGCTTCACCCCAGATACCGTCTTTACCAAGTGCATCTGGAACAGAAGTATAACGTAGAGGATTATCTGGCAAATCAATTGAAAACTTGCTAAGCACAGACTGATAATGACGCGGTTGGTCTTCAGGGGTCACGACGAGAAATTCTTTGGGCGTAAAAACGCCAGATTGAGAATCCTCAGTACGTGCAATCATGGTAGAGCCGTCATATGAGGCTTTCTTACCTACTAAAATCGTTGTACAAGCCATAAAAATTTCCTTTCTACTTACAAATCGTCCGCAATTTTATTGATTTTTCTGAGACGATGATTGACACCACTCTTGGTCAGAGGAGGTTCTATACTATCTGCTATTTGCTGGATAGAGTAATCTGGATTGGCAATACGGAGTTGGGCAATTTGGCGCAGCTCCACAGGTAAAATCTCCAAGCCAACCGTATCCATAATCTTGATAATATTATTAATTGTTTTCATACTAGCACTAATCGTTCTAGCAATATTAGCTGTTTCCGCATTATTGGCACGATTCAGATCATTTCTGGTCTCTCGCATAATTTTGACCTCTTCGAAGGTATCCTTAGAGTTCATTGCACCAATAACAAGGAGGAAATCCATAATATCCTCAGCTTTTTGAAGATAGGTCACAAAACCATTTTTATGACTCAAAACCTTGGCATCGAGCATAAATTTTTTCATGAGAGAAGCCAAGTCCTCTGCGTGGTCTTGGTAAACGGAAAAAATCTCTAATTGATAACGGCCTTTTTCAGGATCACGAACTGTTCCAGTCGCCAAAAAAGCACCTCGTAAATAGGATCTTCCAGCTTCGTCATCTTCCATTACTGATGTTTCAATGCCTGTTTCAAAGCCAAAGAAAGAATCCGCCAATTGTAAATCGGACAAAATATCATTGACATGGTCAGCTACAAAAACCGTGTAAACACGATTTTTCTTGAGATTAGTCTTGTTGTGATGTCTCAATTCAGGATTACTCTGATAACGACTTTCCATTAATTGGTAGATATGTCTCGCAATCTTTGCATTTTCTGTTGAGATGGAAAGAGTCAATCCTTGGTTGGTCAATCCAACAGAACCAGACATCTTAATCAATGCCGACAATTCAGCCTTGTCTTTGCTTGAAGCTGCAATTATCTCTTCTTTAACCTTAATTGTAAAACTCATGACTTATTCCTCACTAGATGCATGAGCTCATCCACTACCAAGTCACCATGGTGGAAGGCACCACCATTTTCAAGTCGCAAAAAATTAGAAGACACAACTGTTTTTGCTTCACGACGTAAGCCCTCAAAATCATGCTCAACCTGAACAAGGTATTCATCAAATTTATTACTTGCCATGTATTCCTTAGGCACTTTCTTGATATTAACTAAGACATTGTCAATCACATCGGAGCCGAGATGACGATTAAGAACAGCCACATGGTCGGCATCTGAGAATTGCTCAGTTTCTCCGTACTGCGTCATAATATTACAAATGTATGTGACATCAGCCTTGGTCTCAATAAGAGCCTGACGAATCTCTGGTATCACCAGGTTGGGCAAAATCGATGTATAGAGAGACCCAGGACCTAAAACAATCATATCACTATTCATAATAGCATCAACAACCTTACGACTGGCCTTAGGCTCTTCATCATTATAGGTATTGGTCACATAAACGCGCTCAATCATGCCATCGTACTGAGCAATACTACTCTCACCTGCTACTTCATGACCATCTTGAAAAACGGCATGAAGCGTCAAAGCAGTCTCACTGGCAGGATAAATCTTAGCTGTGACGTGGAAAAACTTCGTCAGAAGCTGCATGGCATTATAGGTAGATCCCTGCATTTCTGAAATTCCAGCGATGATTAGATTTCCGAGTGGATGACCGGCCAAAGCACCATCGGTTTTATCAAAACGATATTGGAAAACTCTTTCATAAAGTTTAGGCATATCACTCATAGCTACCAAAACATTACGCAAATCCCCTGGAGGTGTCAGTTGCATGATATCACGCAAATCTCCTGAAGAACCGCCATCATCAGCTACAGTTACCACAGCAGTGATATCAACATCCTTATGACGTAAACTACGAAGAATGACTGGAATACCAGTTCCCCCACCTATTACTGTAATTCTTGGTTTTTTCATGAACGATTCACCGTCTCCTTACGTCGATCCTTATCACGATGTGTTTCATTGACTGTCCAATCATTTTTTAGATCTTGGGCTAGACGATGTGCAAAAGCTACACTACGGTGTTGACCACCTGTACACCCAACAGCAATAGTAAGAACTGACTTACCTTCTTTTTTGTAGCCAGGTAAGATTGGTTTAATAAGCTGTGTCAAATGATTGTAAAAGTCTTCTGATTCCGTATGCTTCATGACGTAATCAAAAACCTCTTTATCCAAACCTGTGAGGTTACGAAGGGCAGGATCATAATAAGGGTTTGGCAAAAAACGGACATCAAAAACCAGATCTGCATCCAATGGCAGTCCATATTTAAAACCAAAACTCAAAACTTCAATACGGAAAGAAGATTGGTCTTGCTCAGATGAAAACTGTTCAGAAATAGCCTTACGAAGTTGACGCGGAGTCAATTCTGTCGTATCAACTACGTTTTGACTCAAACTCTTAAGCGGTGACAAAAGCTCACGCTCTAACTTGATGCCATCCAAAACACGGCCATCTGCCGCCAGTGGGTGACTACGACGTGTCTCTTTGTAACGAGAAACCAATTCACCATCCGTAGCGTCCAAGAAAAGAATCTTGAAATTAAGTTCCTCATTGCTTTCCAATTTATCCAAAATATCGTTGATTTCATCGAAGAACAAGCGACTTCGCATATCAACGACAAGAGCAATCTTATCTGTCTCTTCACTATGTTTTACCAATTCGATAACCTTTGGTACCAAAGAAGGTGGCATATTATCAATAGTGAAGTATCCAATATCCTCAAAGGATTGAATCGCTACAGTCTTACCTGCCCCGCTCATCCCTGTTACAACAACTAAATTAATTTTTTTCGTTCCCATGAGACTCCCTTTCTAGTCTTTCTTCTTTCAAGACATGAATATCGTCTGACATTTTTTCAACTTGTTGGCTAACCCCCATAATCATTTCTGTCTGCAATTTTTGAATAGTAAGCAAATCTGATTGGTCTTGTTGCACCAAGTGATCAATTTTTTCATGTAAAAGTCGGATTTCTTCCTTTGATTGTTTATTGACGTTATAGTCATTTCGTGCTTGCAATCGATCGTAATCCGATGCCCGATTCTGACTCATCATAATCAATGGTGCCTGAACGGCAGCTAGAGTGGACAAGGCCAGATTCAACAGAATAAAAGGATACTTATCAAAGGCAATCCCAAAGGGTTGGATGACATTTAGCCCCATCCAAATAGCCATGAAAGCAATGAATGACAAGATAAAAGTCCAAGATCCACCAAATCTGGCCACTTCATCCGCCACTTTCTGTCCAAAAGTAATTCGACTATCCAATTGTTCCTGGACATCCTGGTCCTCGTAGAGCAAACTCTTGGTCACATCATGAACTGTTTCACGCACGTGCTCATTTTTCTCATTAGCATTTGCGATAATCTCGTCGAGAAAAACTAACCTATAATCCAAAAGGCTAATATTACTAATGAAATCATGTCCTTGTAAATCAGGGTAATCTTTTTTCAAAAGCACCTGCAAACGACTATTTAGTCGTTCGAAATAGGAGCCATCGGTTTCATCGAACCACTCTTTAGAGATATAATCCTGAACTCTCTTAACCTGCATATTTTCGCCTTCTTTCTAGGCTCTATTATACCATATTGAAAGCTTAAACGTTCAATAGATAAAGGAAAAGAGTCCAAGACTAACCTCAGACTCCTCATTATTGGGACAATTAATTTAACATCTTCTTATTGGTAATTCAAAGTCCAGTAGTAAGTACCATCACCTGCGACAACACAAGCGACTGCAGCTTGAGTAGCATCTGGACTCATGAGAAGTTCACGAATACCACTGCTCAACCATTTATTTGCAACAACTGAACCATCAGATTCACGACGGTAAACAATACCGTCACTGTTGTAAGTATGTGAAATATCTTTGGCGTGTGGAAGAGTTGTGCTATTGTAAAGATCATCAGACCATGTAAGCGCTGGTAAACCGGCAGCTGTACGTTGAGCATTGATTTCATTAAAGGCAGCCTTAGCTGAATCAACTTCAACATAATCAGAGTTTTCAGTTGGTTCTACATGATAAACAAATTTTACATAACCAAATTCAACATCACTATATTTTTTATCGTCAACACCGCTCTTGAGATTGGCTGTAATCACATAATCACGTGCCCAAGCACTGCCTTTAGAAGCATTGAAGTTATCAACATCTTCAATTTCCCAAGTTACATTACAATCCCAGCCAGCATTGTCTATGAATTTTGGAGCAAGATTATTAATGACATAGTCTTTGAATTCATCAACATTTTGGAATGGAAGAGCTTCTCCCGCTTTACCAGTACCAACTACATTTTCAGAATACAACTTAACACTTGATGCGTTGTCATCGTACATGTATTCGTCGTTTCCTGCTGGTTTATGGAAATCTGGATCAAGCTCAGGGTCATCATTGGCAGTACCATTGTAGAGTTTCCACTTACCATCAACCCATTTGTAGTAACCATCGATACCACGCGCATTTTCCTCATCAGTCATAGCGACACGGTAGTAATACGTACCGTTGTCATCTACAAATCGTGGGTCTGACTGCATGCGATAATCTGTTGGTGGCAATGTTGGTTTTGGCAACTTATCATAGTCAATGTTTGTTTCAGGCGCATATGGTGGTTTTTCAAGTTCAGGAGCTTCTGAACTTGTTTCTGATGTTGAACCTGTCTCTGAAGTTGCTGCTGAAGAAGATTCAGAAGTTACAGTCGAACTTGAGTTACCAGTTGAAGCTACTTCTGAGCTTGCAGACGAAGTTGAATCTACAGTTGAAGCTACTTCTGAACTTGCAGACGAAGTTGAATCTACAGTTGAGGCTATTTCTGAACTTGCAGACGAAGTTGAATCTACAGTTGACGCTGCCTCTGAACTTGCTGATGACGTTGAATCTACAGTTGATGGTGCTTCTGAACTTGCAGATGAAGTTGAATCCACAGTTGAGGCTACTTCTGAACTTGCTGATGAAGTTGAATCTACAGTTGAGGCTACCTCTGAACTTGCTGATGAAGTTGAATCCACAGTTGAGGCTACTTCTGAACTTGCTGATGAAGTTGAATCCACGGTTGAAGCTATTTCTGAACTTGCTAATGACATTGAATCTACAGTTGAAGCTACTTCTGAACTTGCTGATGAAGTTGAATCTACAGTTGAAGTTGTTGGAGCTTCAGAATCTGTGCTTGAAGCCTTAACAAGCACCCACTTACCATTTGAATAATAGTAGTAATCGCCATTATCTTTCAAATAATAGTGAGTACCATTTTCGTAACGATAGTGAGGGTCATTTCTCAAAACCTCATATCCTGTCGTTGGTGTATTGTTAGAACCACTATTGTTGTTATTATAGTCACCACCACGAACCCAACGACCGTTATAGTTAACATAGTAGCTACCATCACTCAAGATGTAGTACAAGTAACCATTGCTATAGCGGTAAGTACCTGATTCGTTGTAGTTGTTGTAACCAGGATTATAGTTGTTATAACCATAATTATAGTTATAATTATAGCCATAGTTATAGTTTGGATAGTAATTATTGTAACCGTAGTTATAGCCATAATTGTAATTATAGCCTGGATAATACCCATTGTATCCGTAGTTATAACCATAGTTTGGATAATAGTTGTTATACCATGGATTATAAGAATAGTTATTATAGTAACCTCGGCCATAATAACTATCGGCCTGTGCATGATCATTACCAACTACCGTTGGTGCTAATATTGCTGCCCCTAAAACAGCGCACGAAAATAGACGTAAACTTTTTCTCATTGTCTTCATCCCCTTTTTTAAAAACAAATATACCTTTTATAAGCAAGCGCTTACGCTTCTGTTTTACTTTAATTGTAGGAGATAATACTTCTATTGTCAAATTATTTTAATAATGGAACTTTCTAAGAACAGACCAATAAAAAACTAACAATGACCTTACTTTTACTTGTAAAAAATAATTGATCAGCTTTCTTTTACACCCTAAAGACAGGTGTTTAACAAAATAAAAAAGCCCTTAACATAAGGACTTTAGCATGATATTAACGATTATCAATATTTTCTGGGTAAAGATCGTGATTAAAAAGACGTTGCTCTGCCATCTTTTCATACTTAGTTTCTGGACGGCCATAATTATAATAAGGGTCAATAGAAATACCACCACGAGGTGTAAATTTACCCCAAACTTCTAAGTAACGGGGGTTCAAAAGCTCCACCAAATCTTTACCAATGGTATTAATACAGTTTTCATGGAAATCTCCGTGATTACGGTAACTAAAGAGGTAAAGCTTTAGAGATTTAGACTCAACGCAGAGCTGGTCTGGAATATAAGAAATATAGATACTTGCAAAATCAGGTTGGCCAGTAATAGGACAAAGTGACGTAAATTCTGGACAGTTGAATTTGATAAAGTAATCATTATCAGTGTGACGATTATCAAAAGACTCCAAGACTTGTGGAGAGTATTCAAAAATATAAGGTGTCTCCTTATTACCAAGGAGAGTGAGGTTTTTCATTTCTTCTTGTTGTGACATTTTTCTTCCTTCGTTATTAATTTTTCTAGACCTTTACATAGTCGATTTTTAATCTTAATTTCTAATCTTAATCATCAAAAAAGTCAAAATACTATCAATTCTAATCTTATAGACTGTGAAGATTAGACACCACGCTCATTATCATAGAGTAGGGTATGAAGCTGAGGGAGGACACGCACATTGCCCCACGAATTATCAGCAGCTACAGTCTCCCATAGTTCTTTTAGGCGATTTAATTGATGTTGGACAATATTACCCTCTGCTTTAGGTTCAGGATTACCAGCTGAAAGAAACATGACATCTGGCTGATAACGTTCCTGAATCATTTTAGCAAAGGCTAAATCTGTATCATCGAAAACAGGAACCTTGAAGGTAACTTTATCAGGATCAAGCTGAGAAACAATAAAGTCAAGGGTTTCCATATTGACTTCCATCTTGGATGATGGCGGTTTAGGACTTAAGGTTACTTGGTCAATTTCCTTTAGCCACTCCTGCCAGCGAGAACCCTGTGTTTCAACGGCCAGGGTTACGCCTCTTGCCTTGAGTTTTGAAACGAGTTCAGCCATATTAGCCGCTAGCAGAGCTGGGTTTCCTCCAGATAGAGTAACATAGTCGTAAGTTCCTAGCGCATCCAAAGCTTTAATGACTTCGTCAGCTGTCATACGAGTTGGCTTTTCTGAACCATCCCAAGTGAAGGCAGAATCACACCAATCACAGTGGTAATCACATCCTGCTGTCCTTACAAACATGGTTTTTTGACCAATTGCTCGCCCTTCCCCTTGAAAGGTTGGTCCAAAAATTTCAAGCACTGGTAGTTTGAGTACACGTTCTCTAGTCATCCAACCACTCCCGTCTAAACTCTGCAAAGGCTGTTGGTGTTTCATAAAGGCGTACATATTCCAAACGAAGTCCTCTCTCCTCTGGCAGATGTTGACTCGTCATCTGGAAAATCCAGAAAACCATATTTTCCGCAGTTGTGTTCATATAAGGCAGAGTCTCATTGAGATAACGGTGATCCAGATGAGGTTCCAAATGATCCTTGTAAATGCTCTTAAGGTCACCAAAATCATAGGTCATGCCACGCTCATCCAAGTAACCACTCACTGCTATTTGAAGATGGTAGGTATGACCATGAAGCGATTTGCATTTGCCTTCATAATGAAAAAGATGGTGGGCAGCATCAAAAGTAAACTCTTTAGAAACCATTGTACGGTGAGAATTGTAAACCAAAGACTCACCTGTTTCTTTTTTGATTTCTTTCGGTGCAAAGAACATTAAGCTTCTCCTCTTTCTGCTAGATATTTTTCAAGTCCTTTTTGACGCAAATGGCAGGCAGGACATTCCCCACAACCAGTCCCAATAATACCGTTATAACAAGTCAGCGTTTTTTCACGAACGTAGTCGAAAGCTCCAAGTTGATCAGCCAAAGCCCAAGTCTCAGCCTTATCTAACCACATGAGAGGAGTTTGGATAACGAAATCATAGGCCATGGCAAGATTAAGTGTAACATTAAGCGATTTGACAAAAACATCACGACAGTCTGGATAACCGGAAAAGTCTGTCTCACAAACTCCCGTAACAATGTCAGTGATACCACGTTGCTTAGCCAGAACAGCTGCAAAAGAAAGGAAAAGATGATTACGCCCGTCCACAAAAGTATTAGGAACTTCACCTTCTTCTGCCTCAATCTCAATATCAGATGTTAAAGCATTTTCAGTAATTTGACCAAGCAAGGACATATCTAAAACATGGTGTTTAAGCCCTTGTTCTCGTGCAATCTCTTTAGCTACTTCAATTTCCAAGCTATGACGTTGCCCGTAAGCAAAAGTAACTAATTCAACTGTTTCATAATGTTTTAGAGCCCAAAATAGGCAAGTAGTAGAATCTTGACCGCCACTAAAGACGACCAAAGCTGATTGACGTTTCATAATATTCCTCTTTATTCGTGATGTTTGAGACACATAAAAAGGCCCCTTGAGGGAGCCAAAAAAAAAACGCCAGTAATGGTTTTTTTTAGCGATGGTGTCTCCCAAACATCGAAAATGATTTATCTTTAATAGTTTATCATAGTTGAGAAAAAAAGAAAAGAGCCAAAGCTCCCTTCCTTAATCAATCTCAGCAATAACTTCGATTTCAATTTTAACATCTTTTGGCAAGCGTGCCACTTCTACTGCAGAACGTGCTGGAAAATCAGATGTAAAGGCAGTTGCATACACTTCGTTAAATGGAACGAAATCGTTAATGTCACTTAGGAAGCAAGTTGTTTTGACAACGTGGTCAAAGTCTGTACCAGCTTCTGCCAAAATAGCCCCAACATTTTTAAGAACTTGTTCTGTTTGTTCTTGAATTGTTTCGCCAATGATTTCACCTGTTTCTGGTGACAATGGTACTTGACCAGAAGCGAACAAAAGATTGCCAACGATTTTACCTTGAACATAAGGACCGATCGCTGCTGGTGCTTTATCAGTATGAATAGTTTTTGCCATGATAGTTCTCCTTTGACTAATATGTTGCTATTATAACAAAATATTCTGAAAATTGAAACATATAATTCCAAAAAGAAAAGAATCAGCACTAGGCTAATCCTTCTCCTACTATTTCAGATACTTTTTGACATAGCTATAGTAGTCTGGTTTTTCTTTTTTATTAAGTGCAAAGAGCATTTGACCCTTAATAGGTTCTTTCTCATCATTTGGTTGTAGAAAAAGAGCAACCTCTTTGGATTTAGTTGGGAAAAATACCGTATAAGACGTCTCTTTCCCCTGATCTTTTACTTTTAGCGAATAATAGGTAAAGTCATCTTTAGACTTGGGACCATCCACTGTATAGTTATAATCCTGCTCACCAATCTTGACCTTATCTTTCTTGAAGACAATAGTATAATCCTTCTTTAAGGCATCTTGTGCCTGCCACTCACCCTCTAGTGAGGGGGCAGACTTGCTACAAGCTACCATCGAAACCATACAAAGTAAGGCCAAAAGACCAAGAAACCATCTTTTCATACTTTTGCACTCCTAGAGAATTTTACTTATGGTTTGATACGGTGCAACATACGTGGGAATGGAATAGCTTCACGAATGTGTTTTGTGCCAGCTACGAAAGTAACCATACGTTCAATACCGATACCAAAACCACCGTGTGGTACCGAACCATATTTACGAAGGTCAAGGTAGAATTCGTATTCTGAACGGTCCATTCCGAGTTCATCCATTTTAGCTACAAGGGCATCATAGTCATCTTCACGCATTGAACCACCGATGATTTCACCATAACCTTCTGGAGCCAAAAGGTCTGCACAAAGAACGCGCTCAGGATTGCCAGGAACTGGTTTCATGTAGAAGGCCTTGAAGCTTGCTGGATAATTAACAACGAATGTTGGAACACCAAAATAGTTTGAAATCCAAGTTTCGTGCGGTGAACCGAAGTCATCCCCATGTTCGAGGTGCTCGTAATCTGTATCTTCATCATTTTCATGTGCTTGAAGAAGGTCGATAGCTTCATCATAAGACACACGCTTGAATGGCTCAGCAATGTATTTCTTAAGAAGATCCACATCACGTTCAAGGATTTCAAGAGCTTGTGGCGCACGATCAATCACACCTTGAATAAGTGCTTTAACATAAGCTTCTTGCAAATCAAGTGACTCATCATGTGACAAGAATGAATACTCAGCATCCATCATCCAGAACTCAGTCAAGTGACGGCGTGTTTTTGATTTTTCAGCACGGAAAACAGGACCAAAGTCAAAGACACGACCAAGAGCCATAGCACCAGCTTCAAGGTAAAGCTGACCAGATTGGCTTAGGTAAGCAGGAGTACCAAAGTAATCCGTTTCAAACAATTCTGTTGAATCCTCAGCGGCATTTCCTGACAAAATTGGACTATCAAATTTGATGAAACCATTTTTATCAAAGAATTCGTATGTTGCGTAAATAATCGCATTACGAATTTGTTGGACAGCCATTTGTTTACGTGAACGCAACCAAAGGTGACGATTATCCATCAAGAAGTCAGTTCCGTGTTCTTTTGGTGTGATTGGGTAATCATGTGACTCACCGATAACTTCTACTGCTGTCACATCCAACTCGTAACCAAATTTTGAACGTTCATCTTCTTTGACCACACCAGTCACATAAACTGATGTTTCTTGGCTAAGGCGTTTAACAGTATCAAATTTTTCAGTACCTTCTTCTTCACCATATTTTTCGATGAAGTTAGGTTTGAAAGCTACAGCTTGGAAGAAGGCAGTTCCGTCACGCAATTGAAGAAAGGCCAATTTCCCTTTACCTGATTTGTTAGCTACCCATGCACCGATAGTGATTTCTTCACCCACATGTTTAGGCACATCAATAATTGAAACTAATTGTTTAGACATGTAATTACTTCTCTTTTCTTTTAATCTATATTAATTCTATTTTTCCATAAAGGCTTTGATTCGGCGGACTGCTTCTTTCAAAGTATCCAAGTCTGTTGCATAGCTAAGGCGAATATTTTCAGGTGCGCCGAATCCTGCACCTGTTACCAAAGCCACTTCAGCCTCTTCAAGAATAGCATTTGTAAAATCATTGACATCTGTATAACCCTTGATTTCCATCGCTTTTTTAACATTAGGGAAGAGGTAAAAGGCACCTTGAGGTTTGATGACTTCAAAACCAGGTACTTCAGCTAGGAGTGGATAAATTGTATTCAAACGTTCTTCAAAGGCCTGACGCATTTCTTCGATAGAAGACTGATCACCAGTTAAGGCTTCAATAGCAGCGTATTGAGAAACTGCTGTAAGATTTGATGTTGTTTGGCTAATAATCTTCGCCATTCCTGAAATAATTTCTGGATCTCCTACAGCAAATCCCACGCGCCAACCTGTCATAGCATAGGTCTTGGAAACACCATTAATCACAATTGTTTGCTTACGAATTGCATCTGAAAGACTAGAAATGGGTGTGAAAGTGTTGCCATTATAGACCAAACGGCCATAGATATCATCTGCTAAAATCAAAATATCGTGCTCAACCGCCCAGTCACCGATTGCTTGCAATTCTTCCTTGCTGTAAATCATTCCTGTTGGATTTGATGGAGAATTAAGCAAGACAACCTTAGTTTTTTCAGTTCGAGCAGCTTCAAGCTGTTCAACCGTTGCTTTAAAGTGATTAGCTTCAGTCGTTTGGAAAGTAACCGGAACACCCTCAACCATTTTAACTTGGTCTACGTAAGAAACCCAGCAAGGTGTTGGAATAATGACTTCATCACCAGGATTAATGACCGTAGCAAAGAAAGCATATAGGATAAACTTAGCACCAGTACCGACAACAACCTCATTTGGTTTCACAGCATATCCATAGAAATTTTCCATATAAGTGCTGATTGCATCCTTGAGTTCCGGAAGTCCAGAAGCCACGGTATAAAAACTTGCTTTACCATTTTCAATAGAAGCAATGGCCGCATCTTGAATGTTCTTAGGTGTTACAAAATCTGGTTCACCAAGTGTCAAACTCAAAATATCACGTCCTTGAGCTTTAAGAGCTTTAGCACGCGCACTGGCAGCTAAAGTAACACTTTCTTCCATTTGTAATACACGATTTGATAATTTTGTCATTTCATTATAGTCCTTCCACTTTAATAACCTGACCTGAGATAAAATCAACCAGATAATACTGGGTTCCTGACTTCACTTCCCAAATAGGAGTTTTGCCATATTTTCCTAGGTGGACATAGGATATCTCCTTAGCACCATAGGCCTTAGCAGCTTTCTTAGCTACTGACTTACTAATACCATCAGCTTGCTTGTAGATATCAACCACACCTGAATCAGGACTCATGATAACAGCCAGCTTCTCACCTTGACTAGACTTTCCAAGAAGTCCATAATAGGTAGCCTCACCATGGTAGATATCAAATTCTGTAACAGTCTTAATATCTGCTTTGCTCTCTGCTATGGCAATAACCTTCTTTTCAGCGTCTACGTAAGGTTTAGTCGCTACAATAAGAATAGCAGTCACAGAGGCAATTAAGGTCACAACGATTACAATTATTCCAAAAATGAGCTGTTGCTTTTTTGTCCAGGGTGAACGTTGTTTACGCATAATGCCTCCTAAAAAAGTTTCTGAATTTATTATATCAGAAAATGATAAATCTTTACATAGCAATATAGCTAGTATTGAGCAATTAAGTCTATCTTTTTTATAACTCAGTAAAATTCATAAAGCCTGAGTAATCTTAGAAAAGGTTTGTTTTAAAAAGTTAACTTTCTTTTTCTAAGAAATCCTGAATATCCTCTTTGACTTGCTCAAACTTAGCATACTTAAGCACCACTTCTCGTGTAACTTCTTTTAGAAATAGTTTTCCATAGCTCTTAACGAGTGGGCGATTATCCATAAGAAGAATAGCTGAACGCTGTTCTGGGCGTCTTTGGGCACGTCCGATAGCTTGTTTGAAACGTAAAACCGTCATTGGAAGACTGTAACTCTCAAAGGTACTCTTTCCTTGCTTAGAAAACCAAGATTCAATCTTTTGATAGAAAGGATCCTTAGGATTGTCAAACGGCAGACGTGCAATAACCTCAATTACCCTATCTTGTTGAGCAAAGTCAACGCCTTCCCAGAATGACCCCATACCAAGAAGGAGATTGGTCTCACCTCTATCAAAACGTTTTTTGACATTAAAAGCTGTCCCATTTTTCTCTTGAGTTAGGTGACGCACTTCCCTATGATCCAATAAATCCGAAACAGCCATCATACTCTTTCGAGACGTGAATAGTACTAAAATTGGATATTCCATTTCAGATAGCTTCTGGAGACGCTTTGCAAGAGCAACTTCATACTCCTCCTCAGAAGAAACTCCAATCATAGGCATGCTTTGATCAATCCAAATAGCTTGATTGGGTAAAGTGTCCATTGGAAGGTTAACCTTACGTACCTGTTTTAAGCCCAACAAATCAGCCACATCAACATCAGGTCCTACATCAATAGTTGCTGAAACAATTATCACTTTTTGAGCACTTGGTAGATAAGCTGAAAGTTCTAAGAGTTCTTGACGTGACGCCTTTAAATAAGTCACACGATGTTCCTGATAATAGTCTGTTTCAAGCCAAAAATGGCTGTAAAGGGGTGTCTTCAGTGGAGACAACATCTCCATCAAATCACTTTCACCTTCCAGTTCAGAAATGGTTTGTAGCAAACGATCTAATTGCTGGCGATTATACTGCTTCTGAGGAAATTGTTGGTGTTCTTGGATTAGATGGCTAACTTCAAACTGCAAATTTTCGAGCAAGCGTTGTTGAAGTAAGGTTTGATTACCACTATCAAGAATACGATGGATATGTTGCAAAAGCACTGTAAGATTGACTTGATGACGTGAAAATTGTTCCAAAGCCAGAACCATCTTTTGTCCCTCATCAATCACAAGAGTTTTTCCTCGAACAAAATCATGATCATCTTCCATACGCATCAAAAGATAAGCATGATTGGTCACAACTACCCTAGCTTCTTGGGCTTTTTGGTAGGACTGTTGCCAAAAATCATATTCAGCAAAAAGACTATCCACCTTTAACTTACCATCGTGCTTAATCTCATCAAAATAGGCCATATAGCGCTGTTTTTGTCTGATTTCATCGAGATCCCCTGTCTTCGTTTCAGTCAACCAAACTAAGAGTTGCATTTTGTAACGATTAATCAAACGGTTACTGTCCTGACGAAGTAAGGTCTGGTAAAAGGCATCTAACTTGATATAATTCTGAGGTCCTTTGAGACTATGAAAGTTAATATTAAAGACATCCGATAATGCTTTAGCTTCCTGATTCATAATCTGATTTTGAAGAAGCTTGGTTGGAACAGCTACTACTACTTTATCGACATCAGATTGTGCTAACAAGGGAAGCAAATAACCATAGGTTTTCCCAATTCCAGTCTGAGCCTGAATCATGGAAATAGCAGAATTATCAAGCTCCTTCCTTACTACCTCAGCAAACTCTCTTTGTTTAGGTCTTGACTCTAAATCCAAGAGAGCAATATTGGTAGCAAAATCTTGAGACAGTTTTCGTTCCGCCTTATAAGCCACAGGTCTACGAAGAACAATTCCAGATTCTTCAAGCATGACATATTCCTTTGAAAGACCTAAATTTTGACCTCTTATAGCATCACGAATAACCAACTCAGTCTCAAAAAGAAGATTATCTGAAAAAGTCAAAAGCATCTCAATGGTCTGTCTAGGTAAGCTGGCAATCTTATCCATCAAATGAAACAAAAGCTGTCCGGTCGCTCTCGCATCTTCAATAGCGGTATGGGCTTGAGCTAAGTCAAGATTAAGAACCTTGGATAAATGAGATAACTTATATTGTTCGAACGTTGGATAAAAGACCTGAGCCAATTCGACCGTATCAACACGAGGCGTCCTTAATTCGAAACCTTCCATAAAAAGTGCCTCTGCAAGCAAATTGGCATCAAATTTAACATTATGGGCAACAAAAATACAGTCCTCAATCAGTTCAAAAATTGTTCTAGCAATTTCTGAAAAATCTGGTGCTTGGGCCAACTGCTGATCGGTAATTCCTGTTAAATGAACAATGTGCTCATCGAGTTCTTGGTGTGGGTTAACATCACTCGCAAATTCGTCAACCACCTGACCATTTTGCATGATAACAATTCCCACCTGTATAATACTAGCCGTTGACGAAGCGGAGGTTGCTTCCAAATCAACAATGGCATATTTATTCGTGTTTTTTTCACTCATAGTGACCTTATTATAGCATATACAAAGCACCAAAAAAAGACAAAGCCATCATTCTGATATTGGAAAAAGCCTGAAATTCGTGCTACACTAGAACTATGAAAATAAGACGAATTTTAAATCCTGTTGCTCAGGAAAACACCTATATTTTAGAAAACGATACAGCCTGTCTAGTCATTGATCCAGGAAGTGATACTTCTGCTATCTTAGCTGAACTTAAAGCAATCGACAAACCAGTTGCTGCTATCCTTTTGACACATACACACTACGACCACATTATGAGTGTTGAGGCAGTCCGTCAGGCTTATAATCCTCCTGTTTATGTTACTGAAGCTGAAAAAGACTGGTTGATGAGTCCTATTGATAATTTATCTGGACTCCCACGTCACGACGATATGGAAGACGTTATTGTCAATCCTGCAGAACACTACTTCGATTTTACTGAAGATTATAACATCAAGAACTTTCAGTTTAAAGTTGTTCCAACTCCAGGACACTCTATTGGAGGTGTTTCTTTTATCTTTGATAGAGAAGAAACTGTATTTTCTGGTGATGCCCTCTTTAAAGAAACAATTGGACGCTGGGATCTTCCAACAGGGAACCACGAACAATTACTCACTAGTATTCAAGAGCAACTTTTTACACTTCCTAACCACTACAAAGTTTTCCCAGGACATGGATGGGATACCACTATTGGTCACGAGAAGGTCTTTAACCCATATTTTTCATAAAAACAAAAGCTTGTCATACCTACTTTAGTGAGTATTGACAAGCTTTTTTATTCGAATAAAAAAGAAGGCCGATAGACCTTCTTATCTGAGACACTGTAGAGTGCCTATTTAGATTTGATATAGTTAACACCATCTGCTTTAGGTGCAACGGCTTTACCGAAGAAAGCAGCCAAGACAATAATTGTCAAGATATATGGTGCAATTTGCAAATACACATTTGGTACATGTGAAATGAGTGGAAGCTGTTTTCCAATGATTGCCAATGATTGTGACAATCCAAAGAACAAACTTGAGAGCATAGCTCCAATTGGACTCCAACGACCGAAAATCATAGCAGCCAAGGCGATGAAACCAGGACCTGCAATTGTTGTAACGGCAAAGTTGTTTGAGATTGATTGTGCATAAACCGCACCACCAACACCACCAAGGAAGCCCGAAATCATGACGCCATAGTAACGCATACGATAGACGTTAATTCCAAGTGTATCTGCTGCCTGTGGGTGTTCACCAACTGAGCGAAGTCGCAAACCAAAGCGTGTCTTAAAGATGAGCCACCATGATGCTACTGAAACCAAGATAGCAACATATGCTACCAAAGAAACATTAGTGAAGAAAACTTTACCCAAGAAAGGGACTTGATCCAAGATTGGGAAGGATACAGTCTTAAAGTTATGACTGATAGCAGGTGTTTGACCAGCACCATAGATAACACGTGTCAAGAACACTGCCAAAGATGGTGCGATAAGGTTCAACACTGTACCAGAGACAACATGGTCAGCTCGGAAGTTAATTGTCGCAACAGCATGGAGCAATGAGTAGAGAACACCAACCAGACCTGCTACAATCGCAGCAATCCAAGGTGTCGCATCTCCAAAACTTTCTGCAAAAGTCAAGTTAAAGAGAACACCTGCGAAAGCACCAATTACCATAATTCCTTCAAGGCCGACATTTACGATACCGCCTCGTTCAGAGAAAGTTCCACCGATACTTGTAAAAATCAATGGTGCTGAATATTTCAACATAGAGGCAACGATTAAGGCTATAATTGTAATAAAGTCCATATTAGTTTTGTCCTCCTTTAGCTTTCACTGATTTATGACGAGGGCGAACCCAATATCTAATGATGTAATTAGCACCAACAAAGAAGATGATCAAGGCTGAAACAACATCGATAATTTCAGGTGGAACACCAATCATACCACTCTTACCAATAGACAAAACACCATAAAGAAGGGCGGCAAATGGGATACCGATAGGTGAGTTAGACGCTAAAAGCGCAACCGCCATACCGTTCCAACCGATAGCCAATGAAGCGTTTTGAACGAAGACATTTTGGAATGTACCAAGTCCTTCTACTGTTCCTCCAAGACCACATAGAGCACCTGAGATAATCATTGACATGATAATAACACGTTTAGATGACATCCCTGCATACTCTGAAGCATGAGGATTAAGACCTACAGATGTAATTTCAAAACCAGTTGTTGTTTTCTTAAGTAAGAACCAAACTAAGAAGGCAGCCGCAAGAGCCAGGAAGAAACCAATATTGAAACGCGAACCACCAGTTATTTGAGATAAGTACTCCGTTTGATAACTAGCTGATGCTACAACCTTGTTAGAAGCTTCTGAAGAACGCAACATATCAGCTGTAAATCCAAAGCGAATAATATTGTTTGCTACATACAAAATGATGTAGTTCATCATGATGGTAACAATGACCTCACTAGTTCCCAAGTAAGCACGGAGAATACCTGGAATAGCCCCAGCGATACCACCTGCAACCAGACCGATAATGACTGTACAGATAACTGAAATCACCTTTGGTAAGTCAGGGAATGACAAAGCAAACCATACGGCAGAAACCCATCCTGCCAAGGCTTGTCCTGGCAAACCAACGTTAAAGAAACCTGCCTTAGATGCAACAGAGAATCCTAGTGCAATCAGAATCAGCGGACTCATGGCACGAAGAATTTCACCAATATTTTTCAATGAGCCGAAGGCCGTTGTGAAAAGATCATAGTAAGCCCAGAATGGATCGTAACCGAAAATCAGCATCAAAACGGCTCCAATCAACATTCCCAAGAGGACAGCAATTAAAGGAACTGCCCAATTTTGTACTTTTTTAGACATTTGCTTCCTCCTTATTCAATTGTCCACCAGCCATAAGAATACCAAGATCTTGCTTATTCGTTTCAGCAGGATCTAGAATTCCCTGAATTGCACCATCATAGATAACCGCAATTCTGTCTGACATATCAAGAATTTCATCCAATTCAAAGCTGACAACAA
Organism: Streptococcus sp. Marseille-Q3604; assembly: GCF_916619785.1. Classification (NCBI taxonomy): domain Bacteria; kingdom Bacillati; phylum Bacillota; class Bacilli; order Lactobacillales; family Streptococcaceae; genus Streptococcus; species Streptococcus sp. Marseille-Q3604. The sequence goes on from NZ_CAKAKM010000001.1 coordinate 470,231, forward strand.
TCACAGCCTTACCATTATCACGTTCTGCGATAATACGTTTACGGATGTACTCAATGGCACCAACGTCAAGACCTCGAGTTGGTTGACTTACAATAAGAAGTTCTGGGTCACGGTCAATCTCACGAGCGATAACAGCTTTTTGTTGGTTACCACCTGACAATTCACCGCCAGCAATTAACTCTCCTGCACCACGAACATCAAATTCTTTCATCAATTCACGCGCTTTAGCATTGATGACATTATAGTTCAAGATACCATTCTTAGAATTTGGCTCTTTGTAGTAGGTTTGAAGAGCGATATTTTCAGCAACTGTCATTTCAAGGACCATACCATCACGGTGACGATCTTCAGGAATATGACCAACACTCATTTCAGTAATCTGACGAGTTGTCTTATGAATAATCGATTCACCCTTGATAGTAATATCACCTGACTTAACTTTACGAAGCCCTGTAATCGCTTGGACAAGTTCTGTCTGACCATTGCCATCGATACCGGCAATACCGATGATCTCACCAGCACGAACATCTAATGACAGATTTTTTACAGCAGGTATTCCACGGTTCTCGTTAACCACCAAATCTTTAATAGAAAGAACAACTTCTTTTGGATTTGAAGGAATTTTCTCTGTCTTGAAGGAAACCTGATGGCCAACCATCATTTCGGCCAAGTCAGCATTTGTTGACCCTTCAATCGTTACCGTATCAATTGATTTACCACGTCTAATGACAGTGACACGGTCAGAAACTGCTCGAATTTCATCCAACTTATGGGTAATCAGAATAATCGACTTGCCTTCCTTAACCAAGGTCTTCATAATGTTTAGAAGTTCAGTAATCTCAGACGGAGTCAATACCGCAGTCGGCTCATCGAAGATCAAAATATCAGCCCCACGATACAGAGTCTTAAGGATTTCAACACGCTGTTGAGCACCAACAGAGATATCTGCAACTTTGGCAGTTGGATCTACCGCAAGACCGTATCTTTCAGAGAGTTCAGTAATTTCCTTGATAGCCTTTTTCATATCAAGGACACCACCAGCTTTAGTTACCTCACTACCCAGGATGATATTTTCAGCAACTGTAAAAGCTTCAACCAACATAAAGTGTTGGTGAACCATCCCAATCCCCAGTTTCGTTGCTTTAGATGGTGAATCAATCGTCACCTCTTGTCCTTTAACCTTAATGGTACCGCTCGTAGGTTGCAAAAGACCTGAAAGCATATTCATTAAAGTTGACTTACCTGCACCATTTTCACCGAGGAGGGCATGGATCTCTCCTTGTCTCACATCAAGATTGATATGGTCATTTGCCACGAATTCACCAAATTTTTTGGTAATATCGTGCATCTCAATGACATTTGGCTTCGTCATACAATCTCCTTCCAAGAATAATTTTTATTTCAGCAAAGGGGATCATTAACTGCTTCCCTTTGCTGAGACAAAAATTTGTCTCAGTCTAAGTTCTATAAAGACTTATACTTAACTATTATTTGCTAAGACCATCAGTTGGTTTCAATTCACCATTTTTGATTTGTTCTTTAGCTTTTTCTACTGCATCTTTGATATCTGAAGGAAGATTAGATGTTACAATGTCAACACCACCGTCTTTGATACCGTAAGTCTTAGTTTTACCACCTTCGAATTTATCGCCTTTGACTTGTCCGTTAGCAATATCTTTAACAACTGTACCAACTTGTTTGATTGTTGAAGTCAAAACAAAGTTAGATTTTTTCTTGTCTGAAGATGTATAATCACCTTCTGCTGTTTGGTCACGGTCAACACCGATTACCCATACTTTCTTATCGCTTTCAGCATCAAGTTTTTCGTTAACTTCTTTAGCAGCTGTGAAGACACCAGTACCAGTACCACCAGCAGCTTGGTAGATTACGTCAACGCCTGAAGCATACATTGTTGAAGCGATTGTTGTCCCTTTAGCTGCATCAGAGAATGATTCAGCATATTGAACTTGTACATCGATGTCAGGTTTTACTGACTTAGCACCAGCTGTGAAACCAGCTTCAAAACGTGTAATTGTGTCTGATGTTTGACCACCGATGAAACCAACTTTATTTGTTTTTGATTGCATAGCTGCTGCGATACCTGCAAGGTAAGCACCTTCATTATCGGCAAACAAAACGCTTTCAACGTTCTTTTGGTCTTTAATAACATCGTCAATAATTACATAGTTCACATCTTCGTGTTCTTTAGCTGCATCTGCTACTGCATCATGAAGAGCAAAACCAACACCAAAGATGAGGTTGTAGCCTTGACTTTGTGCTGAAGACAAGTTTGTTGCAAAGTCAGACTCTGAACCAGATTGGAAGTAATTGTAGCCAGAATCTTTTTCAAGTTTGTTAGCTTTACCCCAAGCTTGAAGACCTTCCCATGCTGATTGGTTAAATGATTTATCATCAACCCCACCAGTATCCGTAACGATAGCAGCTTTAACTTTTGAATCAGCTGATGATCCACCGCGTCCGCCACGTGCACATGCTGCAAGACCAAGTGCTGCTACAGCAACAAGGCCAAGTCCGATAATTTTCTTGTTCAATTTCATCTTGAACACTCCTCCTATAACTTGCAAGAAAACTTGCTTAATAAAGAATAAAACAACTAGACTATTGTAAGTCCGTAAAAGAGTATGGTAACAACTCTCCGACTGTCATCTCGACTGTCGAGTTATCTTCAGCGATAAGAATCACTTTAGAATCAGATTTTAAAAATTCAACCATTACTTGGCGACAAGCACCACATGGTGAGATGGGATCTTTGGTATCTCCGTAGACTGCAAGACATTCAAAATCTCTATACCCTTCGGATACCGCCTTAAAAATGGCTGTCCTTTCTGCACAATTGGTCAATCCGAATGAGGCATTCTCAATGTTACAGCCTTGAAAAATTTGCCCATCCTTTGTAAGCAATGCTGCTCCAACTCTAAAACGAGAATAGGGAACATAGGCATTTTCAGCTGCTTCTTGTGCTGCTTTTATTACTTGCTCTTTTTTAGTAGCTATCATGGCTTTCTTGACCTTTCATAATGGCAACTCCTGACGAAGTACCAATACGGGTTGCACCAGCTTTGATAAAGGCTTGAGCCGCCTCAAGTGTGCGTGCTCCACCAGATGCCTTGACTCCCATAGTAGGACCAACAGCCTCTCGCATAAGTTCAATATCTTCAATTGTTGCGCCACCAGTAGAAAAACCCGTAGAGGTCTTAACAAAATCTGCACCTGCCAGTTTTGCTAATTGGCAAGCTTCGACCTTTTCTTCATCGGTCAGAAGACAAGTTTCAATAATAACCTTTACAAGTTTTCTTCCACTAGCTTCAACAACAGCTTTAATGTCGTCTTCGACTAATTTTAGATTTCTAGATTTAAGAGCACCGATATTGATTACCATATCAACTTCATCTGCACCATTGGCAATAGCATCCTTGGCTTCAAAAACCTTAACTGCAGAGGTCGATGCTCCCAAAGGGAAACCAATAACTGTACAAACTTTAACAGAACTATCTTTAAGCAATTCAGCTGCCGTTTTAACCCAAGTTGGATTAACACAGACACTGGCAAACTCATACTTCTTAGCCTCATCAATTAGGGAAAGAATCTGTTCTTTATTAGCATCAGCTTTTAGTAAGGTATGGTCAATATAGCTATTAACAGACATAAACAAAACTCCTTGATTAGTATAAAATTAAGGCTTAGCGAATTATCTTTAATATTTCTGTCGTTTCTTTACATTCACTATCAATAATAACATTTTTTTCAAATTCAGTCAGCATTTTTTCAGATAAAATTTCTTGACTATAGACCTTGGCAACAAGGTCTCCTTGAGCTACTGCATCGCCAACTTTTTTTTCAAATACAATTCCCGTTTCATAATTAAGACTATCTGACTTAGTAGATCGACCTGCTCCCAATTGCATGGCAAATTTCCCAAACGCCATAGCAGGCAACTCTTTAATGTAACCCGTTTTATGGGCATAAATATCTGTAACGACAGGAGCACTGCTATGACGATAAAGATCAGTCAAATCACCACCCTGAGCTTGAATGAGTTCTTCAAACTTAGCAAGGGCTTTTCCACCCACTAAGTGCTGACGAATCTCTTCCTGACTAGCTTCAACTTGAGCTAAATCTAATAGAATCTCAGCTAACTCACAGATAAAGTCAGTGATGTCTTCACGTCCCTTACCTTGCATAATTTGAATAGCCTCAGTGATTTCCAAGCGGTTACCAATAGCTTTACCTAGTGGCTGGCTCATATCTGTAATAACTGCAATTGTTTCACGATTAACCTCATGTCCTAATGCAACCATGGTCTCTGATAATTTTTCAGCATCAGACATGTTTTTCATGAAAGCACCTTGACCAACAGTAACATCCAGTAAAATCTTATCAGCACCTGCTGCAATTTTTTTGGACATAACAGAGCTTGCGATTAGAGGAATGGAATCTACTGTTGCAGTGACATCACGCAAGGCATAAAGAAGTTTATCAGCCTTAACTAAATGCTCAGACTGACCAATGAGGGAAATTCCAATGTCTTTAACTTGCTGAATGAACTCTTCCTTACTACGCTCAACCTGATAGCCTTTGATAGACTCTAATTTGTCAATCGTTCCACCTGTATGTCCAAGACCACGGCCACTCATCTTAGCTACTGGAACACCAAAGCTAGCTACAAGTGGCATAAGGATGATGGTTACCTTATCACCAACACCACCGGTCGAATGTTTATCTACCTTAACATCTGGAATTTCTGACAAATCATATTGTTCACCCGAAGCAACCATATCAGTGGTCAAATCATGGATTTCACGAATAGACATACCTTGATAATAAATTGCCATCGCCAGTGCAGCTATCTGATAGTCTGGAATTTTCCCAGACACATAGCCATTAATGAGATATGAAATTTCCTCTGTGCTTAACTCGCCACCATCTCTTTTCTTTTCAATTAAATCAACGGTTCTCATATTTTCTCACTTCTAAGGATATAGTATCCTTTATCCTTTTTAACGACTTCAGCATTACCAAACACATCCTCCATCTTAGCTTTAGCTGACGGAGCTCCTTGTTTTTTCTGAATAACAATAGTTAGGTTACCACCCTGATTGAGATAATCATATGCCTCCTCAATAACTTGATGAACCACCTTCTTCCCAGCACGGATAGGTGGATTAGAAATAATATAGTCAAAACTTCCAGTAACATTTTCATAGATATTCGATTGGAAAATAGTAGCTTCAACCTTGTTTCGTTCAGCATTTTGTTTCGCTAAATCAATTGCCCTACTATTGATGTCAATCATTGTGACTTTGACTCCTTGTACCTTGGCCAAACTAATCCCAAGAGGACCGTAGCCACAGCCCACATCTAATAGTGTGTTTCCAGCTTCCAAATCTAATGCACTCAAAAGCACTTGACTTCCAAAATCAATCATTTTTTTAGAGAAAACCCCAGCATCCGTATAAAACTGAAAACTTTCTCCTAACAAATTTACCTTTAAATCATGAATATCGTGAGCCGCATCTGGCGTCTCAGCATAATACATTTTTGACATTATTTTTTTCCTTCTAGATAGTCTTTTCCCTTTATCGTATCATAAATACCAAAGTAAGGCTAGTGATATGATAAGGCTTACATTCCGGCTTTTTTTCTGCTATAATGTTAGCTATGTTAAATGAATTTATCAATTTCGAAACGATATCACGTAAGGAGTGGCAACGCCTTCATAAAGAAGGTAATGCCCCATTGACTGCGGAAGAACTTGATTCCATTCGTAGCCTTAATGATAAGATCGATGTGCAAGAAGTTAGTGATATTTATCTTCCCCTTATCAATCTCATTCGTATCTATCAGAAAACGGCCAATGATTTAACCTTTTCTAAGAGTATCTTTTTACAAAAATCACAGACTAATCGTCCATTTATTATTGGGGTATCTGGTTCAGTTGCTGTTGGCAAATCCACTACCAGTCGTTTGCTTCAACTCTTGTTACAACGAACCTTCCCCCAATCTAAGGTTGAACTTGTAACAACCGATGGCTTTCTCTATCCTAACCAAGTCTTGAAAGAAAAAGACATCCTTAACCGTAAGGGTTTCCCTGAATCCTACGATATGCCGCTTCTTCTCAATTTTTTAGATACTATAAAAAATGGTGGTGATGTCAATATTCCTGTTTACTCCCATGAAATTTATGATATTGTACCAGGTCTTACACAAGAAATCAGACAGCCCAATTTTTTGATTGTCGAAGGGATTAATGTTTTCCAGAATCCTATTAACCAACGACTCTACATGAGTGACTATTTCGATTTTTCTCTTTACATTGATGCTGAAGTTAATAATATCGAATCATGGTATCTCGAACGTTTTCAAACCCTTCTTGAGCTCGCCAAGAAAGATGAAAATAACTATTACCATCGTTTTACTAAATTTAGTAAAGACGAAGCTTTATCTTTAGCACAAAAAACTTGGCGTGATATCAATTTGGTTAACCTGGAAAATTATATCGAACCTACACGAAGCCGAGCCGAACTGATTCTTCATAAGGGAGACAATCATAAAATCGACTTCATCCACTTAAAAAAATAGAAAAAGCTTGCCAAGGGGTCTAAAATAACGTATAATGACATAGTTAGATAAATTTTGGAGGTGAAAACATTGGCAAATATTAAATCAGCTATCAAACGCGCTGAACTTAACGTTAAACAAAACGAACAAAACTCAGCTCAAAAATCAGCTTTGCGTACTGCTATCAAAGCATTTAACGCTAACCCAACTGAAGAAGCTTACCGTGCTGCATCTGCTAGCATCGATAAAGCCGCTTCTAAAGGTTTGATTCATAAAAACAAAGCAAGCCGCGATAAATCACGTCTTGCAGCTAAATTGGCTAACTAATTGAAAGCTCCATTTAGGAGTTTTTTTATTACCTTATAACATAAAAACCTGCTAGACCATAAGCTAGCAGGTTTTCTTTATTAATTAAACTCCAGTGATCTTAACTTCAAAAATCGTTCCTTTTGGTTGATTATCTTTAACAACAATTGTTCCTCTAAGAGCTAAAACAATTTGTTGCGCTAGTGATAAGCCCAGTCCAAACCCACCTTTTTGTCTGGTTCTAGCCTTATCTACGCGATAAAAGCGATCAAAGATTTTTTTCTTATCACTATCTGATATACCAGGGCCATTATCAGCTACCGAAATATAAAGATGTCGGTCATTAGTGCGAACAGTAAAGGTAACATGTCCATCATCTTCCGTATATTTAATAGCATTATCAAATAATATGGTCATTAGCTGCTTCAATAGCGTTTTATCAGTATGGATTGGACGACTAACTTGGTTTTGACCCGTGAAACCTTTCTCATTTTCTTCAGCAATCATAGCATAATTGGTAAATACTGTATCAAAGAAAGCAGGTTCTAAGGTTTCGATTTCCGGCTTAATACCATCGTCACGACGAGCCAAGTTCAAGAGATTTGTCGTCAACAGACGCATATTACGTACTTCATCAAGACTTGAAGCAATATTCTCTGAATTATCTAAAATGGTGCTCTCAGGCTTTCGGAAAAGAACTTCTAATCGGTTTTGAATCACAGCAAGCGGTGTCCGTAACTCGTGACTGGCATTTTCAACAAATGCCTTCTGCTTCTCCAGACTTTCCTGGATAGGACGTCTTGACCACTTAGCCAAATACATACTAGCCGCAACAGATAGGAGCCAGAAGAAACTCATCATGATAACAATGAGCTTGACATAACGTTCAGTGGCTTCTTCCAATTGAGTTGTATTAATCGCAATAACAAGGTACTTAGCATCAGGATAGAGACTATTATCTACTTTTTCAGTAATCAGGCGATACTTTTCGGTTTGATCGAAATAATTCTGAGCGCTTCCCTTGCTGATAACATCAATGTTATTTTTATCTATTGGTAAATTGGATAAGCTAGAAAATTTGTCAACGACATTGAGGACTTTTCCATTCTTATCAAGCACTAAGATACTGGTATTCGCCGCAACAGATAAATCGTGAGGGGCATCTTCCATCTTTGATTTCTTCTTAGATTCTTTTTTAGAGCCACTCGAGTCAGGTGTTTCATCTGTCGACCCTTTAGTATCATAGGCTTGGTAGATGGTTGTCGTATTATTTTGATCTACCTCAGAAGTCAGAAAAAGTTCCCGTTTTAGCATTTCCATTTCTAAATAAGAATTGGTCTTAGTTGCTGCCATTTTCAGACTAGAGTCCACATTGGAATAAACACCGTAACTCAGAATCTGCAAAATCATGAAAGTCATGATAAGGAAAATACCAGAAAAAGTAGCAAAGAAATGAATGAACGACTTAAACCCGTCTGACTTGATTCTCCTAAAGAGATAATTGAAAAATTTAGTCAGCATTCTTCAAAATGTACCCCACACTTCTCAAGGTTTGGAGGTTGGCAGCAAAGTCTGTTCCTTTAAGTTTCTTACGAATTTTAGAAACGTATACTTCAACAACTGATACCGTGGTATCACTATCAAATCCCCAAAGACGGTCAAAAATTTGTGACTTAGGCAAGATCACATTCTGATTTTGTAAGAAATAAACTAATAAATCAAACTCTTTACCAAGAAGTTCTACTTCTTTATCACCCACAAAGGTTGAATTTGTAGCAAGATTGACACGAACATCACCGAAAGAAAGTGTGTTTTGGTCAAATTTACCAGAGCGTTTCAAAAGTGCTTGAATACGCATCTTCAACTCTTCTAAGTAGAAAGGTTTGGTTAGATAGTCATCCGCACCAAGTTCAAAACCATGTCCCTTATCGTCTAGACTTTCCTTGGCAGTCATGATAAGTACAGGAGTTGTTACACCTTTATCACGTAATTCTCTAAGAACAGTGAAACCATCTTTTTCAGGTAACATTAAGTCTAAAAGAATCAAATCATAGACGCCACTTTCAGCTTCGTAGAGGCCTTCATCACCATCAAAGACCTGCATAACATCAGCAAAGTCATCTAAAAAATCAAAAACTGAGTTGGACAAACTCAAATCATCTTCTACTAGTAGTATTTTAATCATAGTTATCCCCCTTGTTAGGTGTCAAAGATACAAAGAACACTTTGACTAAGTTTTATCATTATATCTAAAATACACATAATCATCTAGTGCTTTGATCTTCTTTTATTTAGATTCAGTCTACTATACTTTCCTTAAGTTTTTCATAACTGAAACGAAAAAACAGCACCAATAGGTACTGTTTTATATCGATATTTCTTCTTAGAACAAACCAACAGCTGTTCCGTCTTCAGAAACGTCCATTTTAAGGGCTGCTGGAGCTTTTGGAAGACCTGGCATGGTCATAACATCACCTGTAAGAGCCACGATAAATCCAGCACCTGTTTTAGGAACAAACTCACGAATAGTGATATCAAAACCTTCTGGTGCTCCAAGCAAGAATTGGTTATCTGAGAAACTATATTGTGTTTTAGCCATACATACTGGCAATTTATCCCAACCAAATTCGGCAAATTGTTTAAGTTGGTTCTTAGCTTTTTTCTCGAAGACAACTGATTTACCACCATATATTTCAGTAACAATCTTAGTGATTTTTTCTTCCAAGCTATCATCATCAGAATAAAGACGTTTATAGTCAGCATTCCCATTTTCAACAGCATCAACTACCGCGTTGGCAAGGTCAATACCACCATCAGCACCATTAGCCCAAACGCTAGCCAATTCAACAGGAACATCGATTTCTGCACAAAGTTCTTTAAGGGCTGCAATTTCAGCTTCTGTATCAGCAACAAACTCGTTAATAGCAACGACTGCAGGAAGACCGAATTTACGAACATTTTCCACATGACGTTTCAAGTTAGCGAAGCCATCACGAACAGCTTGAACATTTTCTTCAGAGAGGTCCGTTTTGGCTACCCCACCGTGCATTTTAAGGGCACGAAGTGTCGCAACAATAACAACAGCATCAGGAGTTGTTGGGAGGTTTGGAGTCTTGATATCAAGGAATTTTTCAGCACCAAGGTCAGCACCGAAACCTGCTTCCGTAATTGTATAATCTGCCAAACGTAGCGCTGTAGATGTAGCTAGAACTGAGTTACATCCATGAGCAATGTTGGCAAATGGTCCACCGTGTACCAAAGCTGGTGTCCCATAAATTGTTTGTACCAAGTTAGGTTTGATGGCATCTTTAAGAATAAGTGTAAGCGCACCTTCGATTTCAAGATCACGCACATAAACAGGTGTACGGTCATAACGGTAAGCAACTACAATGTTAGCCAAACGTTCTTTAAGGTCTTTAATATCAGTAGCTAAGCAAAGAATCGCCATGATTTCAGACGCAACAGTAATATCAAAACCATCTTCACGTGGAATACCATTAAGTGGTCCGCCAAGACCAACGTTTACATGACGAAGCGCACGGTCATTAAGGTCAACCACACGTTTCCAAATGATACGACGTTGGTCAATGCCGAGAGCATTTCCTTGATGAATATGGTTGTCAAGAAGGGCTGACAAAGCATTATTTGCTGTAGTAATAGCGTGCATATCCCCTGTGAAGTGGAGGTTGATATCTTCCATCGGGAGCACTTGAGCGTAGCCACCACCTGCAGCACCACCTTTGATTCCCATAACCGGACCAAGTGATGGTTCACGAAGGGCAATCATTGTTTTCTTACCAATTTTGTTAAGAGCGTCTGCAAGGCCGATTGACATGGTTGATTTACCTTCACCTGCTGGTGTTGGGTTGATGGCTGTTACCAAAATCAATTTTCCTGGCTTATTGTCTTTGACTGCATTGATTTTATCAAATGACAATTTTGCCTTATATTTTCCGTAGAGTTCCAAATCGTCAAAGCCGATTCCAACTTTTTCAACTACTTCTGTGATTGGTTTTAATTCTACACTTTGAGCAATTTCGATATCTGTTTTCATGAGACACTCCTCTATATTTTTCTAAAGTCTATTATATCAGAGTTTGATAAAAAACGCATTATTTTTGGTTAATTACTTTTCAATGTTCGGTTTTTGTTTTGTTATAAATCGTTATAACTTTAATTTATAGGGGTACACCTCAAAAATACTTACTTTTTATTTACTAAAGACCCAATTTTTAGTACAATACTACTATGAAAATTTTGATTACATCGGGTGGTACCACTGAAAAGATTGATGCTGTACGTGGAATCACAAACCATTCAACAGGTTATCTAGGAAAGGAAATCGCTGAACTTTTCTTGGCTAAGAGTCACCAAGTAACCTTAGTAACGACCAAGACAGCGGTTAAACCAGAACCGAAAGAAAATCTAAAGATTACAGAAATTACGAACGTAGAAAGTCTTCTCAAAAAGATGGAGCCACTCGTCAAAGAGCACGATGTTCTTATACATAGTATGGCAGTCTCTGATTATACTCCTATTTATATGACGGATTTTGCTGAACTGGAGGACACCGAAGATCTCGCTCAATTCTTGCATAAATCTAACACTGAAAGCAAGATATCATCGGCTTCTGATTATCAGGTTCTTTTTCTTAAAAAAACACCGAAGGTCATTAGCCTCGTCAAACAATGGAATCCTGATATTCAATTGATTGGCTTCAAACTTTTGGTTAATGTAAGAAAAGAAGAGCTTTTTGAGGTTGCTCGTGCAAGTCTAAAACGCAATAAAGCTGATATTATTGTTGCCAACGACTTGAGTGATATCACTCAAGATCAACATATTGCCTATCTCGTTGATGAAAAAAACGAGGAGAAAGTTACGACTAAATCTGCGATTGCTCGAGCCTTATTTGAAAGGATATGCCATGACTAAACGTATCATCCTTGCTGTTTCAGGATCAATATCTGCCTATAAAGCAGCTGATCTAACAAGTAGGTTAAAGAAAAAAGGTTATGACGTTCACGTCATTATGACTGAAGCTGCTCAAGACTTTATCACCCCTCTGACACTTCAAGTCCTTTCGAAGAATCCTGTTCACACTGATGTCATGGAAGAAAAATTGGCTGAACGTATTAATCATATTGACTTAGGTAAAGAAGCTGACCTCTTTGTTGTAGCTCCAGCTTCAGCAAATACCATTGCCAAATTAGCATATGGTCTAGCCGATAATATGCTTACTGCTACTGCTTTAGCTTTACCTAGCACCACCCCAAAACTAATTGCCCCTGCAATGAATACGAAAATGTATGAAAATCCACTGACTAAGAAGAATCTAAATACTTTGCATGACCTTGGCTACCAAGAAATTCTTCCAAAATCAGGTTTACTGGCTTGTGGAGATACAGGACGTGGTGCCTTAGCTGATATTGATGACATTATTGAATCCATTGACAATGCTTTAACAAAATAGCCTTGCATAGAATAAAAAGGAGTTTATGATGAATAAGAAAAATAAAGCAAACCAAACGGCTCAGTTATCCCTCTTGATAGCTACAATGGTTGTAATCGAAGTACTCAGTCAAACCATCTTTGCTGCTTTTGTACTTCCAATCAAACCAACCCTAACCCATATCCCAGTTATTATCGCTAGCATCGTCTACGGTCCTAAAATTGGAGCTTATTTGGGTGGCTTCATGGGAATTATGAGTATTATTCGAAACACTGTTATCTATACGGTTAGTAGCTATCTCTTTAGTCCTTTTGTTGAAGGGGGAACTTGGGCATCTGCAGTCATTGCCATCGTTCCTCGTATCCTGATCGGTATTTTCCCTTACTTTGTCTACAAATTACTTCAAAACCGTCTAGGTCTGATGCTATCTGGGGTTTTAGGTGCTTTCACAAATACATTTTTCGTACTTCTCGGCATCTATTTCCTAATCCCTAACTTCTACACAGCAGGTGGCAAAACACTGATGGCAACCATTTTCACAACAAATTCGATTGCTGAAATGATTATCGCCGGTCTGTTAACTCTAAGTATCACACCAGTGTTACTGCGATTGAAAAAATAAAGAAAAAACATGGTAATTACCATGTTTTTTTTCTTTAATTATGGTATAATGTAAGCGTTTAAAAATATAAAGGAGATTGCTATGTCTTACACTGAAAATTATCAAAAATGGCTCGACTTCGCTGAATTGCCTGCTTACCTTCGTGATGAGTTGGTCGCAATGGATGAAAAAACGAAAGAAGATGCCTTCTATACCAACCTTGAATTCGGTACAGCTGGTATGCGTGGATTGATTGGTGCTGGTACTAACCGCATTAACATTTACGTTGTTCGCCAAGCAACTGAAGGTTTGGCCCAATTGATTGACTCAAAAGGGGAAGAAGCTAAAAAACGTGGTGTTGCTATTGCTTACGATAGCCGTCACTTCTCTCCTGAGTTTGCTTTTGAATCTGCTCAAGTTTTGGCTGCTCATGGTATCAAATCTTATGTATTTGAAAGCCTACGTCCAACACCTGAATTGTCATTTGCTGTTCGTCATCTCCACACATTTGCTGGTATCATGGTAACAGCTAGCCACAACCCTGCTCCGTTTAATGGATACAAGGTTTATGGTGAAGACGGTGGACAAATGCCACCTGCAGATGCTGATGCTTTGACAGATTACATCCGCGCTATCGAAAATCCTTTCACTGTGCAATTGGCTGACCTTGAAGAAAGCAAAGCTAGCGGCTTGATTGAAGTTATCGGTGAAAACGTCGACGCTGAATACTTGAAAGAAGTTAAAGGCGTTAACATCAACCAAGACTTAATCAATGAATACGGTCGTGACATGAAGATTGTCTACACTCCACTTCATGGTACTGGTGAAATGTTGGCACGTCGTGCTCTTGCGCAAGCTGGATTTGAAGCTGTTCAAGTTGTTGAAGCTCAAGCTGTTCCAGATGCTGACTTCTCAACTGTTAAATCTCCAAACCCTGAAAACCAAGCTGCCTTTGCTCTTGCTGAAGAACTTGGTCGCAAAGTAGACGCTGATGTATTGGTTGCAACTGACCCAGATGCTGACCGCCTTGGTGTTGAAATCCGCCAACCAGATGGTTCTTACCTCAACCTTTCTGGTAACCAAATCGGAGCTATCATTGCTAAATACATTCTTGAAGCTCACAAAACAGCCGGTACACTTCCTGCAAATGCTGCCCTCTGTAAATCAATCGTATCAACTGAGTTGGTAACTAAGATTGCAGAAAGCTACGGCGCAACTATGTTTAACGTCTTGACTGGTTTCAAATTTATCGGTGAAAAAATTCATGAATTTGAAACACAACACAACCACACTTACATGCTTGGTTTCGAAGAAAGCTTCGGTTACCTCATCAAACCATTCGTACGTGACAAAGATGCTATCCAAGCCGTTCTTATCGTTGCTGAAATCGCAGCTTACTACCGCTCACGTGGTATGACTTTGGCAGATGGTATCGAAGAAATCTACAAACAATACGGCTACTTCGCAGAAAAAACTATCTCTGTTACCCTTTCAGGTGTTGACGGAGCTGCTGAAATCAAGAAAATCATGGATAAATTCCGTGGCAATGCTCCTAAACAATTCAACAACACAGACATTGCTAAGACAGAAGACTTCTTGGAACAAACAGCTACTACTGCTGACGGCGTTGAAAAATTGACAACTCCTCCAAGTAACGTGCTTAAATACATCTTGGCTGATGATTCATGGTTTGCCGTTCGTCCTTCAGGTACAGAACCAAAAATCAAATTCTACATCGCTACAGTTGGTGAATCTGAAGCAGATGCTAAAGAAAAAATTGCGAATATCGAAGCAGAAATCAATGCTTTCGTAGGCGAATAATATTTAAGACTTAGAGCTAAGCTCTAAGTCTTTTTTATACCGACAAAACTTGGATTACGGAAGCAAGCTATCTTTTTTGCTACTAGAACCAATAAACCACCTATAGATTAAACTATAGGTGGTAATTTTATGATTCAATTATAGAGCACTAACTTGTGAATGATGCTTAAATAAGGAATGAGTCGCTTCGTGAATATGACGAGCAGTTTCTGCATTATTCATGGTGTAGAGGTGAACGCCTGCAACATCTTGAGTAACAAGGTCGACAATCTGGTCAATCGCATAAGCAAGACCTGCCGCTCTAAGTGACTCAGGATCATGCTCATACTTATCCAAAATGGCACGGAACTTACGTGGCAAATGAATATTCTCACAAGTCTTAAGCAAACGTAGAGCTTGGTTACGATTCAAGATAGGCATAATTCCTGCATGAATTGGTACATCAATTCCAGCCAAGGTACATTTATCTTGAAAATCATAGAAACGTTCATTGTCAAAGAAGAGTTGGGTTAAAAGACCAGAACAACCTGCATCAACCTTTTTCTTAAGGTTTTGGATATCAGAGATTTGATTTGGCGAATCTGGATGCCCTTCAGGATAGCAGGCACCGATGATATCAAATTGAGGAGCTTCTTCCTTGATAAATTCAATCAAATCAGTGGCATATTTAAAGTCTTTAAGAGGTTCCACACCAGGAATGATATCGCCACGTAGGGCTAAGATACGGTGTACTCCAACGGCATCCAAGTCACGTAAGGTATCAGCAACCTTTTCTTTACTCAAATAGATAGCTGGAAGGTGGGCAATCGTTGGGATAGCTAGGTCATTTTGAATATGATCCGCCAAAGGAACCGTCGTCTCTTTGATATTATATTTGTTATTACTAGCTGTAACACTGATAAAGTGTGGAGCCAATCCTTGCATATCCTCAAGGGCACGTAGGATTTTTTCGTTACCTACTGCTGGGTTAGGTGGAAAGACTTCAAAAGAGAGTGATGGTGTTTGGCTTGTCATATTTTATACCTTCTTCTTTTTAGATTTTTGTTAAGACGAAAGCTGTTTTAAGTGCCTACTGACTTCATGAGTACAGTTAAACAATTGTTAATCATAGCCTGCTTGCAAAAATCTTTAGAACATTATTCGCTATTGAAAACCTTCTACACTTAAGGAAGAAGGTCTTCAACATATGATAACTTCCGCTTACAAGTTTTCGCGAGCTGCTTTTGCAGCTTCTACAAGCTTAATCAAGCTTTCTTTAGTTTCTTTGATTCCGCGAGTCTTCAAACCACAGTCAGGGTTGATCCATACTTTACCGCTTGGTACTTTTGCCAAGATTGCTTCGATAGTGTGGTCAATTTCACCGTCTTGTGGGACACGTGGTGAGTGGATATCGTAAACCCCAGGTCCAACTTCTGTTTGGAAGTTTTGAGCTTTAAGTTCATCCAAGATTTCAAGATTTGAACGGCTAGCTTCAAATGAGATAACGTCAGCATCTAAGTTATCGATAGCTGGGATGATATCTGTAAATTCTGAGTAACACATGTGAGTGTGGATTTGTGTGTCTGGTGCTACAGTTGAGTGTACCAAACGGAAGGCTGGAATTGCCCAGTCGAGGTAGTCTTCATACCAGTCACTACGACGGAGCGGCAATTTTTCGCGAAGAGCAGCTTCGTCAATTTGGATAATTTTCACGCCTGCAGCTTCAAGGTCAAGTACTTCATCTTTGATTGCAAGAGCAATTTGAAGAGTTGAATCCTTGATAGAGATGTCCTCACGTGGGAATGACCAGTTAAGGATAGTAACAGGTCCAGTCAACATACCTTTAACAGGTTTGTCAGTACGGCTTTGTGCGTAGCTAGACCATTTCACAGTGATTGGGTTAAGACGAGTCACATCACCCCAAATGATTGGTGGTTTAACCCCACGCATACCATATGATTGCACCCAACCGTTTTTAGAGAAGAGGTAACCTGACAAGTTTTGACCGAAGTATTCAACCATGTCGTTACGTTCGAATTCACCGTGTACAAGTACGTCAAATCCAACTTCTTCTTGCCATTTAATCCATTCATCAGTGATTTCAGCAAGGAAAGCATCGTATTCTTCTTGTGACAATTCATTCTTACGGAAAGCCAAACGTTTAGCACGAACTTCCTTAGTTTGAGGGAATGAACCGATAGTTGTTGTTGGAAGCAATGGAAGTTTGAAAGCATCCTTTTGAATCTCTTCACGTTCTGCAAACGCTGGCAAACGAGTGTAATCAGCTTCAGTCAAACCTGCAATACGAGCACGAAGCTCAGCATTTTCACCAACACGCTCAGTCGCAAAGAGTTCTTTGTTAGCAGCAAGGGCTTCTGCACCTTGACCATTGCGGATGGCATCCAAGTCACGCAATTCACCCAATTTTTCAACCGCAAAGGCGAAGTGGTCCAAAATAGCTGGTTCAAAATCTTCATTAGCAGTTGTAAATGGTACGTGGAGAAGTGAGCAAGAGGTTGTCAAAACAACATTTTCAGCTGGAACTTGTTCAAGAATTGCAAGGCTTTTCTCGTAGTTATTACGCCAGATGTTTTTACCATTGACGATACCGGCATATAGAATCTTATCAGCTGGGAAACCACCTTTAACCAATTCAAGTGTTTTCTTACCTTCAACAAAGTCAAGACCAATACCATCAACTGGCAAGTTCACAAGGTCATTGTAGACATCACGAACATCACCAAAGTAAGTTTGAATCAAAACTTCAAGGCCTTTCTTATCAGCCAAGAGCTTGTTGTAGAGGTTCAAGAAGAGAGCTTTTTCTTCAGATGTCAAATCTTTAACAAGAGCTGGCTCATCGAGTTGAATACGAGTAGCACCAAGCTCTGCCAATTTTGCAAAAACATCTTGGTATGCAGAAACAAAGCTATCTACGAAGTCTTCAGCTTTTACACCATCTTCAAAGTCAGACAATTGAAGGAAAGTGAATGGTCCAACCACAACTGGACGTGTATTAAGACCCAATTCTTTTGCTTCTTGGTACTCATCAAAAATCTTGTGACCAGCAAGTTTAACTTCTGTTGTTTTTTCAAATTTAGGAACGATGTAGTGGTAGTTAGTATTAAACCATTTTTTCATAGGAAGGGCACGAACATCCCCTTTTTCACCTTGGTAACCACGCGCCAAAGCAAAGTAACGTTCAAGATCTGTCAAATCCAAGTTTTGAACAGATTCAGGTACGACGTTGAAAAGGAAAGCTGCATCAAGGAAGTTATCGTAATGTGAAAAATCATTTGAAGGAATTTCAGTGATTCCCTTCTCTTTAACAATATTCCAGTGTTTTGCACGCAAGTCTTTGGCTGCTGCTAAAAGTTCATCTGCAGTAATTTCATTTCTAAAGTATTTTTCTGTTGTAAATTTTAATTCGCGGAATTCACCCAAACGTGGGAAACCAATGATAGTAGTTGACATCTTGTGTCCTCCTCTTTGTTGTTGAACTTATCTTACCAAAGAAATGGGTAGCTGTATAATTGCTATTAGTTTTCTCTATATATAGTTTTAGACTATACCCTATAAAATAAAGGGTTACCGACTTCTGTTATCTCCTTTTGCTTAGATATCGTTATAGCTAATAACTATATATTAACTTACTAAATCCCTTTTTATATCAAAAAATCCCTAGACTTTTGTCTAGAGACTCTATTATTTACTAGGATCAGAACACTAAGCTCTATAAGTGCTCAGTACCCTCTCTTGAAGCCAAGATGATGATAAGACATATTCTCACTATTGTAACTATTCCAAATAAAATAACCAAAAATTGCCAATACTAATAAGAAACAAATTCCCAAAACGGCTAACCATATGATTTGTTTCTTTAAGCTATCATACTCACTCATATAGCCATTATGAAGTTTAATGAGTTCATTTCTTTTTTTGTTACTTGACTCTTTAGCAATAGCTATTTCTAGCTCGTACATCTGGTGCTTCCATGAATTCTTAGAAGTGCCTTTTTTCATTTTATTGTTTGAAAGGTTGCTGTTGCCTTTCTCAAAGTTATTTTTTTCAGTCATATTTCCCTCTAAAATCTTCTTTTAGTCCCTATCATTATAACATATGTAAAACTATCTGAAAAGTTCATTTTTGGTTAAAATTTTGAGAAAGATAATTAAAACATGAAAAAGAACCAGAGGGAAACTTCTTATGTTATACTCTATGTATGCATAAGAAAACTGTTATTGATTTTAAAGAACTTGGTGTCAGACAAATCTTTACAGACGCCATTAAAGAACTAAAAACAAAGGACATTAAGGAAGTCAAACCCCTTTTAGATGAACTCGAAGCCTATCAAAATGAAGGTTATTATGCAGTAGGTTATGTTTCCTATGAAGCAGCCCCTGCCTTCGAGACAAAATTTCAGGTTATTGATGGTCCATTAATGTCTGAGTATCTCCTCTACTTCACTGTTCATGAAACTGTTCAAACAGAGCCTATTCCACTTACTTATGACCCTATTACCTTACCAAAATCTTGGCAAGAGCTAACTTCTGCTGAGGAATACAAGGCTGCTATTGAGCATATACACCACCATATTCGACAAGGTGATACTTATCAGGTCAATTATACTGTTCAACTTCAACAGAACCTGACAGCTGATCCCTTTGCCATCTATAACCGATTGGTTGTTGAGCAAAATGCCCATTACAATGCCTTTATTCAGCACGATGATGTTTCTATCATTTCTATAAGTCCAGAACTCTTCTTTAAAAAAGATGGCGATAAGTTGACTACTCGTCCTATGAAAGGTACTACCAATCGAGGTTTAACAACTGAAACTGACCTTGCACAAGCAAGATGGCTAGCTCAGGACCAGAAAAATCGCTCTGAAAATATGATGATTGTCGATCTTCTTAGAAATGACATGAATCGTATTTCTAAAATAGGAAGTGAAGATGTCAAGAGCCTTTGCCAAGTTGAACAATACTCTACAGTTTGGCAAATGACTTCGACAATTGAAACGCAACTCCTGACAAATAGAAGTTTATGCGATGTCTTCCAAGCCCTTTTTCCATGCGGATCGATTACAGGTGCCCCAAAAATAGCAACCATGGAGATTATTAAGAAGGTTGAAAAACAGCCTCGAGGTGTTTATTGTGGAGCTATTGGAATCTTGGTGCCACAGGGACCTAGTATTTTCAACGTAGCCATTCGGACACTACAAATGGAAGAAACCAAGGCTATCTATGGTGTCGGAGGGGGGATTACCTGGGACAGTAACTGGGAATCCGAATACGAAGAAACCAAGCAAAAAGCTGCTGTTCTATACCGTCAGAACCCAAAATTTGATCTCATTTCTACCGGTCGTATTCATCAAGGAAAACTTATCTTTCTGGAGGAGCATATAAAACGTTTACAAGAGAGTAGCCGATACTTTGACTATCCTTTCAATGCAGAAAAAGCTCACAATCAAGCCACAGCTCTGTGCCAATCACTAGATCTTGACACAGACTACCGTCTTAAATTGTCCCTTAAAAAAGATGGTGAACTGAAGTTTGAACATAGCCAATTAACAAACTTATCTGATGACTTTTGCCAAGCACGGTTAGTTGAGCAAAGACATCCGTTGGATAGCCCCTATACCTTCTTTAAAACAAGTTACCGTCCTCACCTTAGTATCGAACCTCACGAACAAATCTATTATAATCACGAGGGACAACTCCTAGAAACCTCTATCGGTAACATCGTTCTTAAAATCGAAGACCAACTCTACACACCACCAGTTCACCTCGGCCTCTTAAATGGCATCTACAGACAAAGTCTTATAGCTGAAAATAAGCTGAAAGAAAAAGTCCTGACTGTAAAAGACCTGAAACAGGCTCAGGCCATCTACGGATGTAATGCGGTGAGAGGGTTGTATGAATTGAAGGTGGAGAAATAAATCAAAAAAACTGTACAATTTTTACTATTCTATATGTAAACTAATGAACCATTACATAGAAAGGTATTGATATGACCTATCAATTAAAACTAAATGATTTTGTAAATATAATCGAAAATAAATCAAACTTTAATCCAGATGATCTGATTCATATCTGTAAACGATACAAGAATCCTAAAAGAGACTATCTCTTTGTTAATAAATATCAAGCTAAACATTATCCTAGTCAAGCCAATACAACAATTCAGCTTTTTAAAGAACTTTACGAACAAATTAAAGATCATTTAAGTTCACAAGAACGCATACTCATCATCGCCTTTGCCGAGACTGCTACTGCCATCGGTCAAGCCATCATGCATTTTTGTTTGGAAAATGATGACCTAAACGCCGTTTTCTACCTACAAACAACTCGAGAAGATTTGGATACAACTATCCAAACACTTTCATTTGAAGAAGAACATTCTCACGCAACAAATCAGAAATTGTATTACCGTGAGGTCATTCCTGAGTATGACACTATTTTGTTTATTGAAGATGAAATTACGACAGGAAATACTATTCTTAACTTCATTACTGAATTTAAAAAATTGAATAAAAGAACTAAGTATGCAGTGGCTTCCATCCTTAACTGGCAAAATATGGCTCATGCTTCTACTTATAAAGAAGAAAATATCGACACTATCTACTTGATTAAGGGACACCTTAAGGATGATGTTCCAACCATTTCTATCGATTATCAGAGTCTTCCCGAGAACAACTTGGATCAAAATGAAAAGGTTACCTTATCTTCTAAAAATAATCCACGTCTTGGATTAACTCAAACTGAATTCAGAAATTACAGCAAGTCTCTTGAGACTCTCATTTCTAAGTTAGATGACTCCCCACTAGATCGAGACTCGTATGAAGTAAGAGTAATCGGAACTGAAGAAAATATGTGGCTTCCAATTCTCCTTGCACAAGAAATTGGTGCGAAGGTTCGTTCAACGACACGAAGTCCTATAGCTATCTCAACTGAGGATAATTACCTCATCAAAAATGCTATTCATCTCCCTAGCGCATATGATAGCCAACGATCAACATACCTTTACAATGTAACTGAGGAAGTTGACCGCTACATCGTCGTCTACGAAGAAATGACAAAGGCTTTTGAAGATTCCATCAAGGAACAATTACAGCCATACTCAAGACAAGAAATTATTTTTATCCAACAATAAAACAAATATAAATAGGAGGAAACGCATGCGTTTTGTTCGCACCAGTTACCCAGCAGAAAGTGTAACTTTCTTACTACAAGATGTTAAAGGAAAAGTCCCCATCTTAGATACTGCAGAACGTGAGAAATTAAACCAGCAAGGTATCCATTATTCTGAAATGCTTCCTTTAGAATACGCACCTACAAAAACTTACATGGACCTTTACTTTAATAGCTTAGACCAACTCTCTTTTGAAACAGCATCTGCCACAGTCGCTCTTGCTGAAAAATTATGGAGTTCAAAAGGACCTGAACTTGTTCTAGTTTCACTTGCCAGAGCAGGAACACCTATCGGCATTCTCGTTCAACGTTATCTCAAAGCTAGATACGGGGTAACGCCACCGCACTACAGTATCTCAATTATACGTGGGAAGGGGATTGACTCAGCAGCTATGCATTATATCGTTGACCGTCATGCTGCTGAAAATATTCAATTTATAGACGGTTGGGTCGGTAAAGGAGCCATTAATACTGTTTTAGATGAAGCCTGTCAAAAACTTCGAGCTCAAAAGAATTTTCAAAAACTTGATAGTGAACTTGCCGTATTGAGTGATCCAGCATCGGTAACAAAGCTTTATGGAACTAGACAAGATTTCCTTATCCCAAGTGCATGTCTTAATGCAACAGTTAGCGGTCTTGTTAGTCGAACAGTTAAATTACCAACTATGACTGAGGACGAATTTCATGGTGCTATTTTTTATGAAGAAAACTTAGCTATTGATCAATCAAACGCGTTTTTAGAAACCGTTGAAAAGCACTTTAATGATTGCGACCCCAACTATTTCTCTCCTTCCTCAGAAGAGTTAAATGAAGACTTTAAGGGTATAGATGAAGTAAAACGTATCGCGAAAGACTTTAAAATTAAAGATATCAATAAAATCAAGCCTGGTGTTGGTGAAACAACTCGTGTTCTACTTAGACGCGTACCTGATCGGATTCTCATTCGCAAAGATGCTAATCCCAAATATCTCCAACATATTTTACAACTCGCAGAAGAAAAACAAGTTCCTGTTGAATATTATCCACTTGAAAAGTACAATGTTTGTGGCATCATTAAAGAGCTAGCAGATCTATAATCCATCAACAATTATGAAAATCATTATAGTTCGTGTTTTATCTTGACACCGCTTTAATGAATACATAGAATAGTAGTATCTTGAATAAGTTCTATATAAAGATATAGCTTATTTGGGAAAAGACTCATTGTGCCGGAAGGGGGTGACTAAATGAGTCTAAGCCTCCAACAGATTCCATTTGAACTTTGGAGAAGAAAATCGGAAAGAAAGGGCATTCGTCCACAATTTAACCCCGTCTTCACTTCCTACATCGGTGTGGAAAATCAAGGGAAATATAACGATGTCCTTGCAACGATTTATTCAAAAATTCAGGCTGATCCTCACCATACTATCTTTTTTGATGGTGAGATTCTCCTAGATGTAGATTTCGACTTCATCAATGCTATAAAAAATGAACTTGCCAATATGGATGTGACACAACTCTCAAAGCAAGATATCACTCTTTTTGAGAACTCTGATTTGAATCACGTTTTTTTAAATGCTTTTGAATATGTCGTCAATCTTGCCATAAGACAAGAAAAATTTTTAAACGATAGTGTTAAAAACAACTTTATCTGTAAACTATTACTTTATGCTCACTTATATATACAGAACTTAGATTATTCTGAATTAGATTTTCATGCAAACCATTGCTTCTACTATGGTGATATTTCGCGTCATGATATTTATTTTCTAATGCTCCTCTTTATAATGGGGTTTGATGTTGTTTATATTAATCCATTGCGAGAGTGCGAGTACTGGAAAGAAATCGACTCAGATAAGCTCTGTAGAAAGCATAAGAATTCACAAATATTACCCATTCAAAGTTTTCTTCAACGAGCCTCTGAAGGTCATATCATTGAAGAAAATCGCTCAATTACTTTAGAATTGGAAGAACAAATTGAAAAAGAGCTATTCTCAAATTCAGGTATCTATCGTCCTTGGCAATTTCGTAATGGTACGACTTCTCCAATTTTTTTCAATGGTACCTTAATCGATCTTGAACAAAACTGGAAAGTCCCAGCAAAACTCAGACAAGGCTTTAAAACACAAGGGAAAACCGTCTATGTTCCTACTTTCTTCTTTGACATTGAAGGTGAATATAAGAATTCAGACGAATATGTAAACCTCATTAAAACCTGTATAGAGCATCCAAATAGTCTATTTCTATCCTCAACAGCTAACTTCAATCTCATTAGTCCAGGTGTTGAAGAATCCGATAAGTTTCAATTGACATTTTGTCAACTAAGCAATGGTAAATTTGATATAGAAGAAATCATGAAATTGCCTTTCTATCGTTATTCATCATATAATGATGAAACTGAAAAATTCATCCTTTCAAAAATCAATGAGACTATTGATGACCATCGTTTCTTCAAAAAACCGATTTCTTCCAAAGAAGAGATTTTGGACTTTGCTATGATGATATTAATGTTAGATAAAAAAATCATCAGAACTATTGACAGTTTCGATTTTACCAACGATATTCCCAAACTAGTTATTTTTCTAGAAGAGGAAGAACAAATTTCAAAACGTCAGGCTTATTTAATTGCTTACCTTAATAAAATTGGATTTGATATTGTCATCTTTTCACCAGCTGGTTTATCTAACTTAAATAGTTATATTCAAAGTGATTACTTTAATTCCATCCGTTTAGATAAAATAAACTATGAGCGACGACTATCAGATTTAAAATACAAACAGAGGAAGCAGAACTTTTTTAGTAAATTTTTTAGTTAAGGAGACTATAAATGGCTATTAATACCGGAGAATTCGGTGCTACTACGACCGGATCACCTACAAATGAGATGCAGATGACACAACCAGAAGTCTTAACAGACAATGTTGCTTATAAGCAACGTCTGCGAGCTCTTCCAGAGGTTCAAAATCTAACCAATGAAATAGATATCACAAATGTTAATTCCATCCTTGCATTTGGTCAAAAACCTAGCGAGGGAATCTCTCAAACTTCAGATATGCTACTGTCTTCGATGCAATGCGTTAATACTGAAGAAGCCTCTCGTATGCTGACACAACTTACAAAGATTATGGATAAGTTCGACATCAAAGAGCTCGAAAATCCAGAAAACGCATCTATGCTTCAAAAGTTATTTGGCAAGATTAAAAATTCCATTGATAAATTGTTTGCCAAATATGAAGATATGGGAAAAGAAGTTGACAAGATTTATGTGATTTTAAAACAATATGAATCTCAAATTCATCAAACACAAGAAGATCTTGAAAAACAATATCGTACTAATGTTGCATATTATGAAGAACTCGAGAAGTATATCGTAGCTGGAGAGCTCGCTCAAGAAGAAATCGAAGCTTATCAAGCACAAATGATGCAACGAACCGATCTTACTGAACAAGAAAAGCAGACTCAACAACAGAAACTACAAATGATTAAGGATATGCTAAACCAGCGTACTTATGACTTGCAGATTGCTGAAAATGTTGCAATGCAAACTTGTCCCATGATACAGACGATGCAGATGGCCAACTTTAATCTTATGCGTAAGATTAATTCATCATTTATTATCACCTTGCCAATTTTCAAACAATGTTTAGTACAGGCTATTCAACTAAAACGACAAGAAATCCAAGCGAAATCAATCAGTCAATTAGATGAAAAAACGAATGAGCTTCTACTACGTAACGCTCAAAATACAGCAACTCAGTCTGTAAATATTGCTCGAATGGCTGGTGGTAGTGCGGTGCAGATTGAAACCCTACGCTCAACCTATGAAACAATCAAAAAAGGTATCGATGAAACCAAACAAATTAGTCAACAAATTGCTGAAAAACGCAAGACTGATTCCGTTGAGTTGGAAAATATGAAGGCGGATATGGCTGAAAAAGGGTTTATTAGCGCGCATTAATTATATGGAGGGAAATTATTATGGATTTCACAAGACTTAATAATGGTTCGCAACCATCACTTAATTTATCAAAAGGTAATGTGCTTGACCTTACTAAACAAGCACCAGCACTCAAGAACTGTGTTCTAGGTGGTGGTTGGGATATGGCCGTTGCTGGACCCACTGCAGACCTTGATTTGGCAGCTTTTCTTATTGAAGATAGTGGACGTGTGACACAAGTTCCGCAAGACGTCATCTTCTTTAACAATATGTCTGCTCCTGGAATTCGACTCGAAGGAGATAACCGTACTGGTGAAGGTGACGGTGATGATGAACGTATCCAAATTAATTTAGATGCCATCGAACCACGAATCACTCGTATTATCTTCTTCATGACAATTTTTGAAGCCGTTAGCAAAAAGCAAACTTTTGGTATGATCAAAAATGCTTTTGTTCGCTTGCTTGATGCAGATAATAATGATGCTGAAATTTGCCGTTATCAGTTAACCGATAACTATTCTGCAGATACTGCTGTTACAGCCTGTTCCTTAAACCGTGGACCAAACGGTTGGCAATTTGAAGCTATTGGTGAGGGAACAATTGCTGACCTCAATGGACTTTTGTCTCGCTATATGTAATACACTTAGGAAAGGAAACTATTATGGGACTTTTTGATAAACTACTTGGAAACAATTCAAACACACCAACAAACAATGGGCCTGAAGCGCCAGCACCGACTTTTGAGACTCTTTCTCAATCTTCACAAAGTCAAGGACGTGAAGTAAGCCTTGACCTTAATAAGCCAGGTATCCTTAATCTCCAAAAGAACGATTTCTTGAATCTTTCTAAGACACAGTCTACTTTAGAGAATATTCGAGTTTCTGCTGGTTGGGATGTACAAACAAAATTATTTGGTTCAGATTTTGACCTTGACCTTGTAGCTTTTCTCATAGATGAATCAGGTCGTCTAACTCAAAAAGCTACAAATGTTGTCTATTATGGTGATAAATCCTCTCAAGGTATCCACTTGGATCACGATAACCTTACTGGAGCAGGTGATGGTGACGACGAAAATATGTTCGTAAACTTTAATCAAGTCTCATCAGATGTCAAACAAATTGTTGTTGCGGTTGTCATTTACTCTGGTAAAGAACGTAAACAAAACTTTGGTCAAGTACGTAATGCATATGTTCGTTTAGTTGATGAATCACAACGTCCAGAACGTGAATTGGTTCGTTTCAACCTTACAGAAGACGGTGGTAATGCAACTGCAGTTAAATTTGCTGAGTTGAACCGTACTGATAACGGTTGGACATTTAAAGCCGTAGGTGATTATTTCAAAGCATCTATTGGTGAACTCGCAAAAGCATATCAATAATTTAATGTAAAGGAAGAAGAAAAATGGCTATTAATTTTACAAGTTTGGGTGGAGAAGTTTCAACACCAACTGAAGTCACACCTACACAATCTGGAATCTCACTAAATCTCGAAAAAAATACGGTCCTAGACCTTGCCAAAGCTGCACCTAGCCTCAATAATGTTGATTTATGTGCTGGTTGGGATATTGCTGTAAGTGGTGTCGACTTCGATTTAGACATCTCTGTTTTCTTATTAAATGAAGCAGGTAAGATTACTTCTGCTTCTGACGTTGTCTTCTACAATAATCCAGTAGCAAATGGTATTCAATTAAACGGGGATAATCGTACCGGTGCAGGCGAAGGTGATGACGAAACCATCACTCTAAATCTTCAAGCTGTCTCACCAACAGTTAATAAGATTGTCTGTGCTGTAACCATTGACCAAGCACTCGCACGTCGTCAAACATTTGGTATGGTAAATAACTCATACGTACGACTTGTGAATAAGGATACTGGTTCTGAACTATGTAAATTCCAATTAAAAGATGACTACTCTACTGATACAGCTGTTGTATTTGCCGAATTAGTACGTAATGGTGCTAGCTGGGCATTTCACGCTATTGGTCAAGGAAAACAAGCTGACCTTAATGGAATCGCAGCTCTCTTCAGTTAATAATAGAATTCTTTAGTTATCAAGATACTTATTTTTACTAAAATCACCCCAGAAAGTATTAATTCTCTAAAGAATATTTCTAGAAAGGATACAAACCTTAAATGAAAAAATTTAAAGGCTTGACTTCTGCTGAAGTTCAAGCAAGTAAAAACGCCCATGGCGATAATAGGCTTTCTAGTAAAGAGGCTAACTCGCTCCTCTCAATCTTTATCGAAGCCTTCCAAGATCAATGGATTCTTATCCTCTTGGCTGCCTTAGGATTAAAAATCATCTTCAACTTTGTTGGAATGATTTTCCCTTCTATTGGTGAAGCTAATTGGTACGAGGCTATCTCACTAATTTTCGCCATTTTGATGTCTACAGGATTCTCAGCAGTCTCACAATACCGAAATGAGCAAAAATTCAACACTCTTCAAGAAGAGGCTTCGAAAACTAATGCTAAAGTTTATCGTGATGGTAAACTTAAAGAGGTTCTCGTTGATGATATTGTAAAAGGTGATCAGATTCTCCTTCAATCAGGGGACAAGATTCCAGTTGATGGTATCATCTTGGAAGGTGAGTTAAAAGTCAACCAAGCTGTCCTTAATGGTGAAAGTGAAGATGCTAAAAAACTTCCTCTTGGTGATCAAAAAGAGCCAGACTCTTCGGATCTCTTTACAGAGCTCAAAGTCTTCCGTGGTACAGTTGTTACTTCGGGTGAAGCTGTTATGGAAGCTACACAAATTGGTGATAACACCGTTCTTGGAAGCATCAATACTTCTCTTCAAGAAGATAGTAAAGATTCACCATCTAAAGAGAAACTTAACAAGCTTGCTGCTAATATCGGTGTCCTCGGTTATAGTGCAGGTGCTGCATACTCAGTAATCAACCTTGTATTAGGCTTTATTGCCCTTAATAAGGCTAATAACCTCAATGGTGGCTCAATCTTCCTTCTTATCATTGAAACGATTCTCTTTGCAGTTACAATCATCATCATGGCTGTTCCAGAAGGTCTACCAATGATGTTGGCACTCGTTTCTTCAATGAACTCAGGTCGACTTTTAGCACAAAATATCTTGGTTCGCCATCCTGATACCATTGAAACAGCCGGATACATGAATATCCTCTTCAGTGATAAAACTGGTACCATCACAGAAGGTAAACTATCTGTAGTTGACTTTTTCCTTGCTGATGGAACACTTTATGCGGCTACTGGTGAAACTGATGCACCTGATTTTGACACAATGTCAGATAGCCTTAAAGCTGAAATGATTAATGGTATCGGTCTTAACAACGATGCCATGGTAGCTGATGGCAGTGCTGTTGGTAGTAACGCCACTGACCGTGCACTTCTTGATTTCCTTATTGGTCGTTCTCAACTTGATTTCGATACGAATAAAATTACTGAGAAGCAACAATTCAACTCAGCAACAAAATTCGCAAGTGTAACAACTAAGGACGGAAAAACTTACATCAAAGGTGCTCCAGAATTCATCCTAAATGACTGCTACTACTATCTTGATAAAGATGGTAATAAACAAAACTTTACAGATGATATTAAAGCTCGTTTCCAAGAATTGTCATTGGAACAAGCTAACCGTTCAATGCGTTTGCTTGCTATCCTAAATACAGATGGTAATGATAAAGTCTTGATTGGTATCGTATGTATCCGTGATAACGTTCGTTCTTCAATTAAACAAACTGTTGAAACAATGAACCGTGCGGGTGTTCAAGTAGTTATGGTAACTGGTGACCGTAAAGAAACCGCTGTTGCTATCGCTAAAGAAGCCGGTATCGTCACTGGAGAAAATGACCTTGTCCTTACTCACGATGAACTCTCTGCCCTCTCAGATCAAGAACTTAAACAACAATTGCCTCACTTAAAAGTGGTAAGTCGTGCCCTTCCAATGGATAAAAAACGTCTTATTGAGGCAGCTCAAGACCTTGATATGGTCGCTGGTATGACAGGTGATGGGGTCAATGACTCACCTGCCCTTAAATCAGCTGATGTCGGATTCTCAATGGGTGATGGTACTGAAGTCGCACGTGAAGCTTCAGATATCGTTATCTTGAATAACTCATTGACTTCGATTGAAAAAGCCGTCCTCTATGGACGTACTATGAGTAAGTCAGTAAGTAAATTCATTATCTTCCAGTTAACCGTAAACGTGACGACTATTGCCATGTCACTTCTCTCACCACTTTTGGGTCTCAAAGAGCCATTTACAATTATCCAAATTCTCTGGATTAACCTTATCATGGATACACTTGCTGCCCTTGCATTTGGTGAAGAGCCTACGCTAGACCGTTATATGAATGAAAAACCAGTTCCTAAGAAGGCAAACATCCTTACTGGATATATGAAATCTGCTATTGGTGTAGCCAGCGTCTTCATTACTCTTGTATGTTTAGCCATTCTTAAAAATGTTGGTGGTATCCAAGACTTTATCACAAATGGAACTGGCAACTTTGAAATGGTAACAACATTCACATTTACAGTGTTTATCTATGCTGTCATCTTCAACTCACTTAACACACGTAGTAATGGATTCAATATTTTTGAACATATCGGCGAAAACAAGAAATTCTCAATTGTAATGATTTCTATTGCTGTCGTTCAAACCTTGATTATTCAATTCGGTGGTAAAGTTTTTAGTACCGTTCCAATGGATGTTGAACACTATATCGTTGCTCTTCTTATCGCAGTTTTGATTATCCCTGCAGATTTTATCCGCAAGGCTCTTACAAAGAATAAGTAACTAGTTGACTAAAGACTAAGTAACTTATAAAATAATACAGAGGATTAGGTTTTATTCCTAATCCTCTTTTTAAAAATAGGAAGGTGTCTTATGATTTTTGCAACCGACTTAGATCGCACAATTATTCATTCATCAAAATTCGTCGATAATGTTAGTCAAGTTAAATGCATTGAAATACTAGATGATAAAGAAATTTCATATATGTCGCATTTAAGTATAGAACTGATTAATAAAATAAAAAATAATCCAAGTATTCAACTCATCCCAATTACAACACGTTCTTACGCGCAATTTAAGCGTGTACAGCCAGTTCAAAATCTTCCTTATGCTGTTGTCGCAAATGGAGGTATTATTCTCCATAACGGAGAGCCTCTACCAGAATGGGAGAAACACGTTGACTCAATATGTCGCCGTTTAGAGGATCAATATACAAACATACTTAAACTTTTAAATCAGTATAAGACACACTTAACAAAAGAACCTGTTCTTATTGATGATATCTTCTTTTTTACAAAGATTTCTGACGATAAAACTATCATCAATTACATCGATGAAGCTATGACTAGAGAACTAGAGGGAACTGAGTGGACACATACCATCCAAGGACTCAAACTCTATATTATCCCTAAAAAGATATCAAAAGGGAATGCTCTACTCTTTCTAAAAGAAAAATTAGAAGAGGACTTTGTGATAACTGCAGGTGATGGTAAAATGGATCAAACCTTTTTACCTCTTGGCAATGTAAGATGTATTCCTAATCAAAGTGAAATTTATCATCTGTTAGATGATAAAGAAAAATATACCATCGTCCCAGAAGGTTTAGCTGGCGCAGAAAAAATTCTTCAGCTTGTTCTAGATTATTCTGTGTAAGAGGAGTTACAATGAAGTACAAATTGAACAACCTTGAATATAAAAAGTCCCCTCAAGATTTTTCAAAAAACACTCAAAAAGAATTACTACAGTATGCTGTTGGGCCACTTTTATATATTCCTGCTACACACGAAAAACTTCTATATTCCATACTTAAAACAACAGAAGCCTCAATCTGTATTGATCTAGAAGATGCCATTGGTGATAATACTGTGCAACAGGCTGAGTTAAATATTTTATCTTGTTTGCAACAATTAAAAACTATGATTGCATCTGGTGAAATCACTTTACAAGAATTACCATTAATTTTTATTCGTATAAGATCTTCACAACAGCTCAAAGATTTTGGTACAAAGCTAGGTAAACCGTTACTAAATTTAGTAACTGGCTTTAATCTCCCTAAATTTGATACAAGTTGTGCTCAAGATTACCTTACTGCATTTCATGAAGTTCAACACCTAAGCCAAGAGAATCTTTATTTCATGCCTATTTTTGAAACGGAATCCATAATGAATAAAAAAGGTAGAATTGAAGAATTAGAAGCACTTTATAGGTCACTTGAGCCTTTTCAAGATCACATTCTTAATATAAGGGTTGGTGCAACAGATTTTTCAAATCTTTTCGGTATTAGACGTACCATTAGTCAAACGATTCATATGGTTCAAGTTATTGAGGACTGTTTAGGTGATATAATTAATATTTTTGGTAAAGATTATATCTGTTCAGCACCTGTATGGGAATATTTTGGATCCAACGAGTCAAATCTTAAGGAAACTCCTGCATGGTTAACAGGCTTAAAAAATGAAATTGAGTTGGATAAACTGAATGGATTTATTGGAAAAACATGCATACATCCCTCACAACTTCAGGCTGTTCTTGAAAGTCTAGTTATTAACGAAGAAGATTATGAGGATGCTCTAAAAATACTTGGTATGGATGAAACTCTTATTGGTGTTGCAAAAGGTCATATGGGAAATAAGATGAATGAAGTCAAAACCCATATCAAGTGGGCCAAAAAAATCATTAAGCTAGCAACAATTTATGGAGTAAGAAAATCTAATTGATCATTAGTGAGTATAATTCAAATACTCTTTCTCCAATGACATAAAGTCACTAGTATTTAACTAGTGACTTTTTTTACAGAAGCAACATAAAAAGGCTTTAACAAGCCTTTTTGATTTATTAAGTAATGCTACTTAAACTGACTAGGAGACCCTGTATAACCTGCCCAATCCTTACTATAAAAGCGGTCGTTCAAGTTATAGTTAGGTGCGGGTGTTGGATTACTTACAAATGGATCAACAGCCTTGTCAAAGGCTACCCAACCTTTCCATCCCATATGAATGGTATCTTGCATGAAGTAAGGTTGATCTCCGTCTTTTGAGAAGTCAGCAATATTAGTGAAGCCTTGACTTTCCAATTGATAACGGATTTTAGAAACCGTAGCATCATACATTTCTTGACTTAGTCCCGTATAAGCCATCCACTTGCTATTAACAGGTGGGATGACAAAGATAACATTAGTATTTGACTTAGCAAATTGATTTAGCACCAACTGCAGGTCACCGTATTCTTGTGAAACTTCATACGAAAGATTCTTTTGGAAACCTTTAAGTTTACCAATCTTTTTAGCCAAACGTTTCTTATAGAAACGGTCATCGATACCAAAGTCGTTTGACTTGGTATGAGCTTCTGCATCTCTTACGGCAACCTGGTCAAGTGCCTCGTAAGAGAGCTTATCTGGCAACTCTTTAAGATAAGGAAGAACCTTCTTGTCGTAATTTGCATTATTTGATGCTGCAAAAGGACTGAACAAGGCATCTTCTCGCTTATTAAGCTCTGCCATAATTTGAATATAAGTCTTATCAAGAGAATTTAAATCTTGCCCATTAGCCACTTTAGAAAGTTGAGATTTCATAGTAATCTCAGGTTTCATCTCTAAGATGCGCTGAGCTGCATACTGAGAATTTGCATCCGTCTGATTTTGACTTAAGAAACTACTAAGTTGGTCGTTATTGTAGAACTGCTGGAAAGCCGCAGAATTGTAACCTTTTTTAGTAAACCACTGTGGTGACAAGACATAGACTGCTGTCCCATTTTTCAATTCGGGAAGCATTTGTTGCATTCCCAAATATTGGTTTAGAGAGGCAGCCCCACGTTGTCCAATAAAATATGGGCGATAGTTACGGTCGTATTTTTCAGCTAAAACAGCTGGATGAAGGGCATCAAAACGCAACCACTCACTAGACCCAAAGAAAGGGACAAATCGATGATTCTTATCAGAAAGAGCTGTCGTCTTATTAATACGGCTCTTAAAGTTCTCAGTTGTCAAGGTTACTGCGTTACGTTTTTCAACCTCATAACTATGTTTTCTGCCTTGAGGGTAGGAAAAAATAACTACTACTACCAAGACTAAGGCACAAATTATAGGGCCAAAAATTTGCCATAAACGCTTAAGCATTGCGAAGCTCCGTTACCCCTTCAACAATCTTATTAGCTGTGTTCCAGTCATCACGACCAAATTCTGAAACTGGCACACGAATATCGAAACGTGATTCCAATTCAACGATAAGCTCAACTGTCCCCATTGAATCGAGAACACCAGCATCGAAAAGGTCTTCGTCCATCATGTCTGAAACATCTTCCATGAAGAGTTCATCAATAATTTCAATAACTTCTGATTTTACATCCATTTTTATAATTCCTTTACTTATTTTTTAGTGAACCAGAGGTCATTCAAGAATCCAGAGAAAATCAAGAATGACAACATAACAGTGTTAAATGTAATAAAGATTCCCAAAGCCTTCGTCCATTTATTTTCAGGAAGTGGCTCAAGACCAGCTTTCTTACGCTCTTTATTAATGGTCTTCTTCTTACGTAACCAGGCATCATTGATTCCTAGACCAATACCATGGAAAATACCATAAGCAATATAGTACCAAGTAACTCCATGCCAGAATCCCATAACCATCATATTAATGACATAGGCCACATTTGATGTCGTGTTACGGTTTTTGAAAACCTTGTTTCGCATCAAAACCATAACCAAACGCATAAAGACAAAGTCACGGAACCAGAAAGACAAGCTCATATGCCAACGATTCCAAAATTCTTTCAAGTCTCGTGAGATGAAAGGTTTGTCAAAGTTGATTGGGCTCTTAATCCCCATAAGGTTTGATGCTGCCAAGGCAAACATCGAGTAACCCGCAAAGTCAAAGAAGAGATCAAAACCGAAAACATACATGACACCAAGTGTTGGTAAATTAAAGATACCACCCTGAGCCAAAGCTTGCGCTTTCAGTGAAGGCAAGAGCATACTTCCGAAAATCTGAGCCAAAACAAACTTATAGAGGAAACCAAGCATGATATATTTTACAGCTTGCTCCAACATATTCATCAGCTCATCTCGCTCAGGAATCGCTTGGTAATCTTCGTTAAAGCGTTTGAAGCGATCAATAGGACCACTCGTAAAGGTTGGCATAAAGAGCATGAATCGGAGAAATTCTCCAAGTGTAAACTCTTTAAGGACACCATCCCGCATCTCGATAATCATACCAACTGATCGGAAGGTCAAGTAAGAAATACCAAGAAAGTTTAAGACTGACTGAGTACCATTTATCGCAGGCTCTACCTTAACAAAAATCAAGGGAAGGACTACAAGAAATGAGTGTAAATAGAAAACCCATTTATTGTCCTTTTTACTGCGGTAATGTTTGTAGGAATAAACCCAGATGATTTGCCAAACAATATAGAAGAGTAAGGCTAGTAATTGGCTAGCATGTGTTCCTGTCAGAGCGAGAACAATAAAGGCTAGACTTACCAAACACTCATAAATCGCAAAACGCTTTTTAAAGAAGAGACCCACAAAGATTGGCAATAGAGCTAATCCAAGATAGATAAAATAGAAGGGATTACCGTAGGCTTCTAAATGGGGGAGCTGTTTCAAGAAGTCAATCATCGGTTGTTAACCTCACTGATAAGACCCTTGATATCAATTTTCCCATTTGGTGTTAAAGGCAAGCTCTCACGATAGAGGAACTTAGTAGGCATCATGTAAGACATCATGATATCTTCTAAGTCAGCCTTAATCGCCTTGGTGATATCAATTTCACGTTCAAACTGCTCACGAACACCATCCTTAAGAATCACATAAGCCAAGAGATTCTGAACCTTATGGTCTTTATTGTAACGTGGCACAGCTACTGCTGAATCAATATACTTAGACTTATTAAGGTTTTGTGAAACATCCTCTAGCTCAATACGGAAACCATTAAATTTAATCTGGAAGTCCATACGACCACCGTAAAGAAGGAGACCTTCATCAGTCATCGTTCCTACATCACCAGTATGGTAAGCAGGAAGGCCATTAAACTCGAAGAAGGCTTCCGCAGTCTTTTCAGGATTGTTCATATATCCTTTTGAAACTGCTGGTCCTGAGACGATGATTTCACCCTGTCGACCATTTGGAAGGATATTGCCATCCTCATCGATAATATAAGTCGGTGAATCTTCCTTGGTATAACCAATCGGCAAACGCTTAAGGTTAGCCAGCATCTCATCAGTTACTGCTACTGCTGATAAGGCTACAGTTGCTTCAGTTGGTCCGTAAGCATTGATAATACGTGCTTCTGGGAAACGTTGGCGAAGCTTTTGAGCAGTCTTGACAGTCAACTCTTCTCCGTCAAAATAGAAATGCGTAATTTCTGGCATCTTCTCTGAATTGAAGTCTTCAGACAACATTGCCATATCTGCAAAAGATGGTGTTGATGTCCAAATGGCAATTGGAAGTGAGAAGATCGTTTCAAAGAGCTTCTTGAAGTCCTGTGTAATAGCTGAAGGAAGAGCATAGAGTGTTCCTCCAAGTGCCAATGTTGGTGCCCAGTACATTACCGATAGGTCAAATGAATAAGGCGGTTGAGCCAGCATTTGAGGACGTTTTGGAGTTGCAAACTCCTTATCCGTAATCATCCAGTTGGTGAAACTAAGGAGATTATCGTGTGAAATTTGTACCCCTTTAGGCTTACCTGTAGTTCCTGATGTGAAGATGATGTAATAAGTATCATCCCCCTTAACAGGACGAGTCACTTCGTAGCTAGTCTTGCTTTCAAAAGCTGTTGTCACTTGATCCAATGTTAAGATTGGTGCTTGAACATCCTCAAGTGGGAAGTCATTGATAGCAATAATCAGACTAGGCTCTGCTACTTCAACAATTGCCGTCACGCGCTCAAGAGCTGAGTGACTATCAATTGGAATATAAGCGTGACCAGATTTAGTCAAAGCGACAAAAGTTGCCAACATTTCATACTCTTGACCGCCATAAACCACAACAGGTGATTTTTCTGGAATATCAAGACTATCAATCTTGGCAGCTAGGCTATCCGAGTCAGCTTTTAAGTCACCGTAAGTGTGAACTTCCCCTAAAATATTGTAAACAGGAAAGTCAGGTTGTGATTGAGCAAACTGCTCAATCGTTTCAATCATATCTTTAATTTTTGTATTCGTCATTATTCTTCCTAAAATTCGTTATAGATAAAATTAC
Organism: Streptococcus sp. Marseille-Q3604; assembly: GCF_916619785.1. Classification (NCBI taxonomy): domain Bacteria; kingdom Bacillati; phylum Bacillota; class Bacilli; order Lactobacillales; family Streptococcaceae; genus Streptococcus; species Streptococcus sp. Marseille-Q3604. The sequence continues at coordinate 507,250 of NZ_CAKAKM010000001.1, forward strand.
CTTGACCTTGTCCTAGGTAATTGTAGAGATAAATTAGGGCCATAAAAATGGCGAAATAAAGCAAGGTTTGTCCTAAAAATACCAGGACGTTTTTATGTTTTAACATTCTAATTTTCGATACCTTTTTTTATATAATATCCTCTTTAGTTTACCATCTTATCAGTATTTTTTCCAATAAAAAAGAAAAAATAACTAAATTTCATTTCTTTTTCATTAATAAGCTTCCGTGATAAATGATTGGCTAAAATCATAAAAAACAGAGCTTAAAAGCTCTGTCGGATTTAACTATTTTGTGTTTTTTGGGCCGTCTGCATACGATAGTACATTCCCCTAGCTTGCATCAGTTGTTCATGGGTTCCGTGTTCAACGATATCCCCATTATTCATGACCAAAATAATGTCCGCATTCTCGATGGTAGACAATCGATGGGCAATGATGAAACTTGTTCGACCTTTCATTAATTTAGCGAAGGCCTCTTGAATGAGGAGCTCTGTACGGGTATCGATACTAGAAGTGGCTTCATCCAAGATTAAGATTTTAGGCACATTGACAAATATGCGAGCAATGGTCAAAAGCTGACGTTGCCCCTGAGAAAGGGATTGCCCCGCATCATTCAAGTAGGTGTCATAGCCTTGAGGCAACTGCTGAATAAAGAAATCAGCATTGGCAGCCTTGGCTGCTGCTATGACTTCTTCACGACTGGCTTCTGGATTACCATAGGCAATATTATCATGAATAGTGCCGACCTCAAGCCAAGTTTCCTGCAAAACCATCCCAATCTGTTTCCGAAGACTCTCACGGGTATAATCTGTAATAGGTCTACCGTCCAGTAGAATGTTCCCCTTGTCCAAATCATAGAAACGCATGAGCAGGTTAATCAAGGTAGATTTTCCCGCTCCTGTTGGACCAACAATGGCAACAGTACTTGCGGCAGGGATATCAATACTCAAATCCTTGATAAGAGGTTTATTAGGCAAATAGCCAAACTGGACATGATCAAATTGAAAACGTCCCTGCACATCTGCTTCTTCCAAGACCACCTTACCTGTTTCTGTTATTTCCTCTTCATCCAATATCATATAAAGGCGATCAGCACAGGCCAAAGCACTTTGAAGTTCAGATAGAACAGATGAGATATCATTAAAAGGTTTGGTATACTGAGTGACATAATTTAGGAAGGTAGTCAATTGTCCCACTGTAAAAGCACCACCCGACATGATTCGATAGGCACCAACACCAGCAATGAGTGCATAGATCAAACTATTGACAAAACGTGTAGCTGGGTTAACCGCTGACGAATAAAAGATAGCTCCCTGTGAATAATCAGCATACTTACCATTGACGTCTTTAAAACTCCTAACCATCTGGTCTTGAGCATTTAAACTCTGAACCAAAGCTTCTTGAGTTAAACTTTCCTCAATCAACTGAGTCTGCATGCCTCGCCATTTAGTTTGATTGCGATAGAGTTGGTAGCTCTTCTTTGCGATAAAACGTGCCACAAGCATTGAGAGAGGCGTCATCACTAAAACTAAGAGCATCATGAACCAGTCTAAACGAGCCATGGTAATGATTATGACAAAGATAGTTAAAAGCCCAACGAAAAATTGGTTAAAGACCATGAGAAGTCCGTTGTTTAACTGATCGCTATCTGTAGTCACACGGCTAACCATGTCTCCAGTTCCTTGACGATCAAGGTAACTAAGAGGCATAGCATGAATTTTCATCATGACTCGTTCACGTAAACTTTCGCTATATGAATAAATCAATCGATTATAAATCAAAGGGTTAAGCCACTGGATTGCACTATTAGCTAAGATAACTACAAGCATCTGCCAAATTAAACGTGACATCAATAGAACGGCGTTCATCTTAAGAACAGCGTCCACTGCATCACCAATTAAGATAGGTAAGTAAACCGTTAAGGCAACTTGAATAATGGTCCCAACAGTTGCTAAGGCAAAGAGATAACGCTGACTTAAGATATCTCTACTTAAACGTTTAAGTGTTGATTTATTATTTCTAGCCTTCATCAGCGACCTCCTTTTGATGTTGAGAATAATGAATGTCTTGATAGAGTTTATTTGTGGCAAGCAATTCTTCATGATTACCCAAGCCAACTTGATGTCCCTTATCAAGCACCAAAATTTGATCAACAGCTTTTAGACTATTTGTTCTTTGCGAAATAATAATCAAACTAGTTGATTTAAGATTATCTCTAATAGCCGCTAGTAGGCGACTTTCAGTCAGGTAATCTAGGGCTGAGGTTGAGTCATCCAAAATCAAGAACGGCGCTGGTCTCATCAACGCACGCGCAATGGTCAAGCGCTGACGTTGACCACCTGAAAAATTACGGCCAAACGACTCAACTGGCTCATCTAAACCAAGGTCTTTGTCTTTTACAAAGTCAGCAGCCTGAGCCATGTCAAGAGCATGCCACAATTCCTTATCACTTGGTTCGTGATCAAGTCCTAGTGACAAGTTTGAACGAATGGTTCCCCTAAATAGCTCAGCTTTTTGTGGGACATAGGCAACCCAAGAACGCCACTCTTTAAGATTTTTTGGTGATTGTTGATTTTTGAAAATAGCTAAAGAACCAATCTGAGGTTGATATAAGTTCATGATTAAGTTTACCAAGGTCGATTTACCCGAACCAGTACCACCAATAATACCCAGTGACTCACCTCTAGCAACCTTTAAATCAATCTCTTTTAGTGACGGTTGACTAGCTGTCGGATAGGTAAAGGTCATGTGGTCAATAGCAAGTCCTGTTTCCGACTGATCTGGTTTTCTTAGTGTTAAAGGTGCCTCAATATCCTCATCTTGGAGTTCAAAAATAGCTTGTACCCTTTTCGCCGAAATAAAGCTCTGGTTAAGATTGGTCAACATCATAGCCAATTTAAGAAGCTCCGTCAAAATTTGTAAGAGATAATTGACCAGAGCAATCAGCATCCCTTGAGACAGGAGTCCCCCTTGAATTTGCAGATTTCCTTGCCAAAGGACAGCAATCAAAGTCATATTAACAACTAGGAAAGTCAAAGGACCAATGAGACTTGCTATCACGCCTGTTTTGAGTTGCCACTTCTTCAGGTCTTTATTTACAGTCGTGAAGTTATCTAATTCACGCTCACTCTGACCAAAGGCACGAATAACCCTCATACCTTCAAGTTGTTGGCGCGTATTAGTAACAATTGACTCATTAATCACTCGAATCTTGGCATATAAAGGATTGACGATGCGACTAGCTAGTACAATAATAAGGGTCAATACCAAGACCATACCAAGAAACCAGAGGGTCAAGCGTGGACTGATTCGGAATGCCATAATAATGGCTCCTGTCACAATAATTGGTGCCCTCAAAAAGAGCCTCAAAAATTGATTTATCCCCGTTTGGATTTGAAAGGTATCACCAGTCAGGCGTGTTACCAAACTTGAAGTTCCAATCTCATCCCGCTTTTCCTTTGATAAACGCATGATTTTCGCATAGAGGTCATTAGTCAACACTCGGGCATAGCCAACTGCTGCTCTGGATGAAAAATACTGTGCTGAAATAGCAACAACAACCCCAATAACGGCAAGTCCGAACAAGAGAAAAATCATCATAAACAGATGATTTTGGTCTTTATTTGGAATAGTTGTGTCGACAATTCCAGCAATCACTAGAGGGACCAAGAGTTCGAAACTGGCTTCGATTAATTTAAAAACGGGTCCCAGGATACTGTCTTTGATGTATCCTCTAAAATACACTAATAATGCTTTCATTTGTCTTTCCTAAGTTTAACGTCCTTACTCTTAGAGACGAGAGAACATACGCATCAAAAAGAGGTTAAACTGCACTTCTTTGGCGTAATAAATATTTCCGCCATTTGTATAAAGCTTACCCCCACCATAATACATGGCAACAGGTTGATAATAAGTATAGGTTTCCCCACTAGTGTTTCCTAGACTTGGAGCAACGACATTTTTTGAATAAGCTTTTGCTAATTCGACGGTGTTAACTCCACCATTATCAGCCACATAATCGATATAGGCCTTACCAAAATTATAAGCTTGTACTGCTGTCCAAGGATCCACCTTATGGTGGGCAGCTTCTTCCAGATTTTCTGACAGAACCGTCACCCCTTGACGAATACTTTCTTTTCGATCTGTGATGGAGTTAGTCACTCCTGTAGAACTTTCACTGGACTGCATCACGTCATCTGTCTTCCCCTTGGTTTCTGTGTAGATCATAGCCAACACCAAATCGACATTGGTTGTATTATCAATGTCGTCCTCAGCCAATACCTCCTTAACCATGGATTCATAGGTTAAAACATGTTGAATATTGGCATGGATTCGATAACATTGGATACCTATGATGAGGACTACGACAAAAACCGCCAGACGTCTTATCCATTTAAACATATTATTTATTGATGATATCCTCGATATTTTTGATGAGAATAGAGTAGGTGCCATCAGGATTTTGAATAAATTCAACACTATCGGCATCCTGATAAACATTATTAGGCACGATTAACTCAATTCCGTTCGATAACGATAATTTTTGATTCTCCAATTTCTTAATTTGACGTGAATGGTCAATATCTGATACTGAGATAGGTTCAGGTATGACCTCTTTGAGTTCATCAACAAAAGTCAAACGAGCCGTCAAATTATTATCAAAGAGCTGATCTGCCAATTTTTCAGGTGATAACTCTTGGTCTTCTTCCAGGTTATTAAAAATAGCTGATTTCATTTTTCCTTGGAAGTTAAAGTCATCCTGATTAAAATTCTCGGCAATCTTCTGAGCAGTATCTTCAACCATCTTAATCGATTTCTTGACAGATTGTTCAGGCTGGACCTGCAAGAGATTTTCAGAGAAATAATTGGCAAAGCTTCCATTATGCTTGATTCGCTTTTCAATCAAATAATACTGCTTACTACTACGATTGATTACCAAAGCTTCATCAGGTGTCTGGGCCGCAGATGGCAAATTATTTTGTGACAATTGAATAGGATGCTGGCTATCTCCCAAAAAATGAATCAAACTGTCCTTGAGAGCAATACGCAAGAAAGCAAAATATTCTTGCCCTTCTTTATCAAACTGAATAAAGACCAAATCATTGGTCTTTTGATCTTCAGAAATGACAAATTCTTCCTTCCAAAGTTGGGAAATTTTGACTGAACTTTCCATCAAATCATCTCCAAGATGACTGATAAAAACATTTTCCGCATCGAAATACCCTCGTTTAGCCTCATCTGAGAAAACCTTAGAGAGTTTCTTTCTAAAATACTCATCTAAGCGAGGCGTTATTTCAAGAGGTCCTTCAGCTAAAACCAGCTCCGTATCATTTGGCGAAAACTGGTGAATGATAATGCGTTTAATATATAAATCTAACATAGTCTTTTAATAGAGTGGGAAGGCATCTGTAAGAGCTTTAACTTCTCCACGAATGCGTTCCAAAACTTCAGGTTTATCGTGATTTTCCAAAGCTTCAACCATTAATTCAGCAATTTTACGGCTCTCAGCTTCACCCATACCACGACTTGTAATGGCTGGACTACCAACACGGATACCTGATGTCTTGAATGGAGACAATTGCTCGTAAGGAATACCATTCTTATTCAAAGTAATATTAACTTCTTCAAGAACGTTTTGTGCAACTTTACCATTTTCAACAACTTTAGTCACATCAACCAAGAAGAGGTGATTGTTAGTTCCACCTGAGATAACACGGAAATCTGGATGTTGATTGAAAACGTCAGCCATGGCAGCAGCATTCTTGATAACATTTTCCCCATATTCCTTAAAGGCAGGATCAAGTGCTTCTTTAAGAGCAACAGCTTTAGCAGCAATAACGTGTTCCAATGGACCACCTTGCAAACCAGGGAAGACCGCAGAATTCAATTTCTTAGCGATATCTTCATCATCAGTCAAAATCAAACCACCGCGAGGACCACGAAGTGTCTTGTGAGTTGTTGTAGTGGTCACATGTGCATGAGGAACTGGACTTGGATGATGACCAGAGGCTACAAGACCAGCAATGTGAGCCATATCTACCATGAGGTAAGCACCTACAGCATCAGCAATTTCACGGAATTTAGCAAAATCAATGATACGTGAGTAAGCTGAAGCCCCAGCAACGATGAGTTTTGGTTGTACTTCTTTAGCTTGAGCGAGAATAGCATCGTAATCAAGGAGTTCAGTTTCTTTATCAACGTTGTAAGCCACAAAGTTATAGGTCTTACCAGAGAAGCTAACTGGTGCACCATGTGTCAAGTGACCACCCGCTGACAAATCCATTCCCATAACCGTATCACCTGGTTGAATCAAAGACATGTAAACTGCTGCATTGGCTTGACTACCTGAGTGAGGTTGCACATTGGCAAATTTTGCTCCAAAAAGTTCTTTAGCACGCTCAATAGCAAGAGACTCGACCACATCAATCACGTCTGTACCACCATAGTAACGTTTACCTGGATAGCCTTCTGCGTACTTATTAGTCAAGAGTGTCCCTTGAGCAGCCATTACAGCTTTAGATACCACGTTCTCAGAGGCAATCAACTCAATATTATTTTGCTGACGTTCTGCCTCAGCATCGATGGCGTTCCATAGTTCAGGGTCAAATGCTTTGTAATCTTCTTTATCAAAAATCATAGAGGTCTCCTTTAAGGTCTAATGGGGTTCAATCAACTCACCCACATACAGTCGGAAATTATCTCACACTTCCATAGGTCTCTGTTAGTCATTTATTCTATGGTCAACTCGGGTAGAGCCGCCAATAGGTCTTCTTTTGTAATCTTCCCTTGTCTGAGAATTTTAGCCGGTGAAACAGATAAATCCAAAATCGTCGAATCTACACCTAACAAGGCAGCGTCATCTTGATAGCCTGTCACCTGAAAATCAAATTGCGCTCTTATTTGGTCAAAATAACGACCACTAGCCTTTCCAGACTTATTGGCTGAGGGGCCAATTAAGGGCCCTTCTGCTTGAATCAGTTCTCTAGTGACAGGATGATCTGGCAAACGGAAGCCAACTGTCGCCAAACCTGAATTAATCCATCTGGGGACTTTATCATTAGCCTTTAAAATGATAGTCAAAGGTCCAGGCAAAAAAGCATCATACAATTGTTTTAAATACTTAGGCTGCTCTTTTGAATAAGACAGGATATCTTCATAAGAAGCAACATTCAAATTCATAGCTTTATCTCTAGGACGATTTTTTAGCTCATAAACATGGTTCACAGCACTCTCATCCATAGCCTTAGCAAATAAACCATAGACAGTCTCTGTAGGAAGAACGACTGCGCCACCGTCAGCCAAGATTTCTCTTAACACTTTCTTACTTTTCATCATCCATCACGACCATTCTATCTTGTCCAAATTGGTCCTTAAGGACACGCACTCGCTTATCTGGAAAATGTAGAGACAAGAGTCCCTTCAAATCCTGGCCCTGCTTATAGCCAATTTCAAAGTAGAGCTTTCCACTAGGAGTCAAATACTTATTCGCCTCCTCAATAATTTGTCTATAAATGGCAAGCCCTTCTTCATCAGCAAACAAGGCCATCTTGGGCTCGCTAGCCAAGACATTGACCCCAACTTCATCCTTATCATTTTCAGAAATATAGGGAGGATTTGACACAATGATATCAAAACTACCAGAAAGATTTTCGAAAACATCCGATTGCACAAAGCTAATGTCTACCTGATTTAGTTTAGCATTCTCTTTAGCAAGTACTAAGGCGTCAGCTGACAAGTCACTAGCAGTTACTTGCCAAAAGGGGCAACTTTTTTTCAGGGATACCGAAATAGCACCACTCCCAGTTCCGATATCAAGAATCTTGAGCTCTGAGCTAGGGTTTTCCGCTAAAATCAAATCCACTAGTTCCTCAGTTTCAGGACGTGGAATCAAGACACGCTCATCAACCTGAAAACGCAAGCCATGAAAATATTCATAACCCAAAATATACTGAGCAGGCTTGTGATTCTTTAGTTGGCTGAATACATAAGCTAACAACTCTGCATCTTCCTCTGAAACTTCTTGACGCAATTGAAGAACAAAATGAGTCAAATCCCATTGCTTCAAACCACGATAAACGAAGGAAAGAGCCTCTGGCTCTTCGCCAACAGCATCAAGCTGGTTCTCATAGTCAGCCAGGATATCCGCTAAAATCATTTGTTAAGCTCTTCCAATTTTTGCGTTTGATCATAAAGAACCAAGGCATCCACAACTTCATCTAATTTACCAGCTAGAATTGTATCAAGCTTTTGAAGGGTCAAACCAATACGGTGATCCGTTACACGGTTTTGTGGGAAGTTGTAAGTACGGATACGCTCTGAACGATCCCCTGTACCAACAGTAGATTTACGCTCAGCATCTTGTTCATCTTGAGCAATCTGTGCAAAGTGGTCCGCAACACGCGCACGAATAATCTTCATGGCTTTATCACGGTTCTTCTGTTGTGTACGTTCTTCTTGCATCTCTACTTTGATTCCAGTAGGAATGTGAACCATACGAACCGCAGTCGCAACTTTATTGACGTTCTGACCACCAGCACCAGATGCGTGATAGATATCGACACGAAGGTCCTTAGGATCAATTTCGTACTCTACTTCTTCAACTTCTGGCATAACCAAAACAGTTGCTGTTGAGGTATGAACACGACCTTGGCTCTCAGTCACAGGCACACGTTGCACACGGTGTGCTCCAGATTCATATTTGAGTTTAGAGTAGACTGATTGTCCTGAAACCATGGCAACCACTTCTTTGATACCACCGACACCATTATAAGAGGCTTCCATGACCTCAAAGCGCCAACCTTGTGTCTCTGCGTATTTTTGGTACATAGCTAAAAGGTCACCTGCAAACAAGGCAGCTTCATCACCACCTGCAGCCCCACGGATTTCGAGGATGATATTTTTGTCATCATTAGGGTCTTTTGGCAAGAGAAGAATTTTCAAACGTTCTTCATACTCTTCTTTAGCGGCTTTAGATTCTTTAAGCTCTTCCTTAGCCATTTCTTCCAAATCAGGATCACCGCTTGCTTCCTTAATCATCTCTTCAGCATCTGAGATACTTTGAATGACTTGCTTGTACTCACGGTAAGCTGTAACAGTTTCACGAGTATTTGCCTCTTCACGTGACAACTCCATGAAACGTTTAGTGTCTGAAACGACTTCAGGGTCACTAAGCAATTCACCCAATTCCTCATAACGGTCTTCAACCGCTTGTAACTGATCATAAATGTTCATTTGTTATTTTTACTCCTTATATAACTAATAGTCGTTTTTAGGCCTTATTCAAAGGGATTATGTTTTCTTGAGGGGGATTAAACCAGTGCTTTCGACAAACGGAGATATAACTCTCGTGTCCTCCAATTTGAACTTGTGCTCCCTCATAAACTGGCTTCCCATCCTCCATACGAAGAACCATGGTTGCCTTTCTCGAGCAATAATGACAAATGGTCTTGATTTCATCAATCTTATCAGACAAAAGCAAGAGATACTTAGACCCTTCAAATAGATTGTTCTGAAAATCATTTTTGAGACCAAAAGCCATCACTGGGATATCTAACTCATCAACAATTCGTGCCAAATCATAGACATTCGCACGGCTCAAAAACTGTGCCTCATCAACTAAAACACAGTAAGGTCGTGGATTCATATGAGCAATGTAACCAAAAATATCCGTATCATCACCAATAGGATAGGCCTTCCGCTTCATGCCAATACGACTCGAGATATAGCCGACCCCATCTCGATTATCCAAACGACTGGTCAACAATACTACTGGTTTTCCTTGTTCTTCGTAATTATAGGCAACCTTAAGAATCTCAATGGATTTCCCAGAATTCATGGTGCCGTAGCGAAAATAAAGTTGTGCCAAACCAGTCTCCTCTAAAATATGTATTGTACTTATTTTATCATAATTCCAAGCGTAAAAGGGAGGGAGACTGAACAATTTTTGAAAAAAGTTCGCCTCTCTCCCCTATTTTTATGATAGGTTTGACTGATGTTCCAAATGGCTCAATTTTATCACCTTTATAAAGTTTTACCAGTCTATTTACTTCTTATGAATAGGCTTTAGCCAATTTTTCAAGGAGTTCTTCTTTCTCCTCATCACTAGCAAATGAAGCTTCGATTGCTGTCTTATTATGAGCATAGAAGTCTTGAACTGAGCTATCAAAATGCTTGTGATAGAGTTCGTACTCTTTGGTCAGGTTTGTATCAGAAACAGTCCGATTGTCCGTATTAATAGTAATATTAGCCCCTGCCGCTTTCATTTTTAGATAAGGAAAATCAGTAACTGTAACAGCTGCCTTGGTCTGGAGATTACTTGTTAAACATAATTCTCCTGTGACACCATTTTTGACAAACTCTTCCAAAAGCTCGGGCTCTTGAGCCAAAATCGTTGCATGGCCATTACGCTTAATTCCCATGGCAATCGACTCAGCCAAAAAGGCAGGGCAACCACACTCACCAGCATGAAAAGTCATCGGACGGTTGTAACTTTGAACTTGTTCAATTAGAGGTTTAATCGCTTTAGGTCCATAATGATGCTCATCTCCGGCAAAATCAAAACCAACAAAGTCACTATTTTCAACTTCATTTGCTTCATCAAGAATACGGGCCGTTAATTCTTGATCTGATTGGCGCATGCCACAAACTAGGGCCTTGGCTACAATACCAAATTCTTCTTGAGCTTGACGTAAGCCTTGACAAACAGCATCGATGGTTTCAGCGACAGTCAATCCCTTATCCATTGACAACTCTGGAGCAAAACGCACTTCAATATAGATGACATTTTCAAGAGCAGCCTGTTTTGCGACATCATAAGCCGCAATGGTCAAAGCTTCCTTTGTTTGAAGCAAAGGACGAATATAATCAAAAGCCTCAAGATAATCTAGGAGACTCTCACAGGTAGCAGGTGCTGTCACATGGTGTTTGAGCTCCTCATCGTCCTCAGGTAACTCAATCTGTGCCAAGTCAGCTAGGTGACGAATGGTTTTCAACGATAGTGAACCATCCAAATGGCAGTGTAGTTCTGTTTTAGCCAACTTATGAAAATCAATAGCAGTCATTCTTTTCTTCCTCTCTAAACAATATATTTTTATCAGATAAAAATTAATTTTTACTATCTTATCATTCTTATAGAAAAAGTCAAGGTGTCGCGCCTAATAGGACGTAGTAGATTCTTGAAATGCCATTAGCATTTTGTTAGGATGTAACTATCAAGAATACAAGGAGAAACTCTATGTCTGACTATATTTTACCAGAAGTTTGGGAAAATCCAACCTCTATGGGAGGTGCCTGGGGTGGCCTCAACAAACCTACAGCTGGTGCACGTTTTGAACAAACTTTACCTAAAGGTGACCAACCTTTCCAACTCTACACTCTTCCAACACCAAATGGTATTAAAGCAACTATCATGCTTGAAGAACTGAAAGAACTTGGTGTGACTCAAGCAGGTTATGACGCTTATCGTATTAAGATTGGTGATGGTGACCAATTCGGCTCAGACTTTGTTTCAATCAATCCAAACTCAAAGATTCCAGCAATGATGGATTACTCTGAGGACCAACCGATTCGTGTCTTCGAATCAGCTAACATCCTCCTTTACTTGGCTGAAAAATTTGGCAAACTCATTCCAACTGATCACGCAAAACGTACAGAAGTTCTCAACTGGCTCTTTTGGCAAACAGGTGCTGCTCCTTTTCTAGGTGGTGGTTTTGGGCACTTCTTCCACTATGCACCTGAAAAAATCGAATATGCCATCAACCGTTTTGCTATGGAAGCCAAACGCCAACTTGACTTGCTTGATAAAGAATTAGCAACCAAACCTTTCATTGCTGGTGATGAGTACACTATCGCTGATATCGCCATCTGGTCTTGGTATGGTCGTCTTGCTCAAGATAAGATTTGGGATAAGGCTGGTATTTTCCTTGATGTTAAAGAATACAAGCATCTTCAAGCTTGGACTGAAAAAATTGCCAACCGTCCAGCGGTTAAACGTGGACTTGAAGTCGACTATAAAGATATCTAATTTTTATAACGGTTTGCCTAGGCCAACCGTTTTTCTATTGTTTCATGATATAATAGAAGCAAAATCACAAGGAGACATTCATGACTGTATTTCAAGCTATTTTAGAAAAAATCAAAGCCTACGACACTATTATTATCCACCGCCACCAAAGACCTGACCCAGATGCCATTGGTAGTCAGGTAGGACTGAAGGAACTTTTAAAAACAAACTTTCCAGATAAAAAAGTCCTTGTGACTGGTGTCAATGAGCCTACCTTATCTTGGATTGCTGAGATGGACGAGGTAGCTGACCAAGACTATGAAGGGGCACTTGTTATTGTTACCGATACAGCCAATACCCCTCGTATCGATGACGATCGTTATGATAAAGGTGACTTCCTTATCAAAATTGATCATCATCCTAACGATGATGCCTACGGTGACCTTCTACTTGTTGATACGACTGCTTCAAGTGCCAGCGAAATTGTGACAGACTGGGCCCTCAGCCTTGGCCTTTCCTTGTCAGATGCTGCTGCACGTGTTCTCTACAATGGTATTGTTGGCGATACAGGTCGCTTCCTCTTTCCATCTACTACTCCTAAAACACTTCAAATCGCGGCTAAACTTCGTGAATACGACTTTGATTTTGCAGCAATGGCTCGTCGTATGGACAGTTTTCCTTTCAAAATTGCTAAACTACAAGGTTATGTTTTCGATAATCTAGAAGTCGATGAAAATGGTGCAGCTCGAGTTGTCTTGACACGAAAGATTTTGGATGAATTCAATGTCACTGATGCTGAAAGTTCTGCCATTGTTGGAACTCCAGGCCGTATTGATTGCGTCGAATCTTGGGCTATTTTCGTAGAGCAGCCCGAAGGGCATTACCGTGTCCGTCTACGCAGTAAGAGTATTGTCATCAACGAGATTGCCAAACGCCATGATGGTGGCGGCCACCCACTTGCTAGTGGGGCCAATTCCTACAGCTTAGAAGAAAACGACCAAATCTACCAAGAAATCAAGGATACTGTTGCCCATGCAACTCACTAATCGTCGTGTACGTCTCATGGGAACTGTGATTGACGTCTCTATCTATCATGAAGAACCAGAACCCCTGCTAGACCAAGTTGAAGCACTTCTACATACCTACAACAAGCGCTTCTCAGCCAATGATGACAGTTCCGAGCTCATGAAAATTAACAAGGCAGCAGGCTTACATCCGGTGACAGTTCACCCAGAGCTTTTTGAACTTATTTCTCTTGGAAAATGGCATAGCTGCCAACCTGGTAGTCACCTTAATATTGCTATTGGACCTCTCATTCAGACTTGGCGCATTGGTTTTTCTGATGCTAAGCTGCCTCTTCCTGAAGAAATTCGTCCACTCCTGGACATCATCAATCCCAATGCCATTCTTCTATCCGAGGAAAATCAAAGCGTTTTTCTAAAAGAAAAAGGGATGAAAATTGATCTTGGTGCTCTAGCAAAAGGATATATTGCAGATCGTATTGCAGATTTTCTTAAAGCTGAAAAAGTAACCAGCGCCCTAATCAATCTCGGAGGCAATGTCCTAACCTTTGGACCAGCCCTCCATAATCCAGACCACAAATGGCGAATTGGTATTCAAAATCCTAAACAGACTAGAAACACAAATCTGATGGTGCTTGCTATAAGAGACCAGTCTGTTGTCACATCGGGAATCTATGAACGTACTTTTGAGATAGATGGCAAAACCTACCATCATATTTTTGATAGCCAGACTGGTTATCCAGTCTCCAGTGACCTAGCCAGTCTTACCATTATTTCATCCCTCTCAGTGGATGGTGAAATTTGGACAACCCGCTTATTTGGCTCTAGTCTCGAACACATATTCCAAGAAGTTAGTTCACAAGCTGAGCTTGAAGCAATCATCGTTGATAAAGACAATCACTGCTTTCAGACAGGTGGCATTTACAAAATGCGAATTTCCTAAAAAATAGTAAAAAAGACTTGTCAAGTAGACTACCTTTTGATAAACTAAAATAGTTAAAAAAAACTATGGTGCGGAAAGTACCATGGCAGAAAGGAAATATTTTAACATGAAAAAAGATATCCATCCAGATTACCGTCAAGTAGTATTCATGGACACAACTACTGGTTACCAATTCCTTAGCGGTTCAACTAAACACTCAAACGAAACAGTTGAATTCGAAGGTGAAACTTACCCACTTATCCGTGTAGAAATTTCATCAGATTCACACCCATTCTACACTGGCCGTCAAAAATTCACACAAGCAGACGGACGCGTGGATCGTTTCAACAAAAAATACGGTCTCAAATAAGCAACATCTTGTTGTTAAGCCATTCCGATTGGAATGGCTTTTTTGTATGCTCTTGAGTATAAACTCTCCTACTCCCATCTTTATAAAATAAAAAAACAGCTTCCATATGGAAACCGTTTAATCCTATTAGCCTGCTTTACCAATAGCCAAAGCCCAGATAAAGAAGAGGGCAAATCCGAACAAGAAGATCAAACCTGCAATAGCAAGTCCTTTCAACCAAGTTGGAAGGTCTTTCTTCTCTTTTGTAACAAGTACGTAATTCAAAAGCGCAAAGAAAGGTGTTGTAAGGAATGAACCAATCATGGCGAAACGAAGCATGGTTGCTACTTGACCTTGGAAGAAGAAAATAATGATGAGACCGAGAATAGATGTCAAGGTCATCCAAATATTCAAAGGTGTTTGATTTTTTTCTTTTTGGTTAAACAAAAGACGAAGAGAAATTTCGTTAACACGTGAGTAACCATCGATAACAGTAATTACAGTACCAAAGATACACAAGAAAGCGATAAAGGTAATCAAATAGCGTGACCACTCACCAAGCACTGATGCGTACATACCAACAAACTGAGCAATATACTTAGCTGATGCTGCTTCTACTGGTTTACCAGTTGGATACTGGATAAGAGCACCGAGTGCTACAAAGAATACTGCAAGAATAGCTGTTCCGATGTAACCAACGTTAAAGTCAAAGAGGGCATCATCAGTGTTAAAATCAACCGTTTTCTTTTTCTCAGCTGACCAAAGTGAGTTAATGGCTGAAATTTCAATTGGAGCTGGCATCCATCCAAGAAGTGAAACGATAAATGGAAGGGCTGCTAACTGCCATGGTGTTTTTTCAACGAAGTCAGCACTGTACTCTGGGTGTTTGATTGCCGCAATAATAACTGCTGCTACTGTTGCAATAGTCAAGGCTGACATGATCCATTTAGCCATGCCATCAAGAAGTTTGTAACCACCAAAGAGTAACATACCCCAAATGATTGCAACCAAAATGATTGACCATGTTGTAATACTCAAACCAAGCATTGGAAAGGCACTAGCAATGATAGCTGAACAAAGAATAGAAACACCTGCAGTATTAACCAAGGCTGAAAAGACATTCAAAATGAAGAATACCCAAAGATAGAACTTACCTTTCTCAGCATAACCTTCAACAAGGGTTTTACCCGTATCTGCGGTATACTCAGCACCAAAACGGAAGAATGGGTATTTAAAGAGGTTAGCTAGAATAACCAAGCCTAGCAAGGCCCATCCATAAGAACCACCCGCTTGAGTTGATGAAACGATGTGGGAACCACCTACGGCCGCTGAAGCCATTAGGATACCAGGTCCCATTGCTTTTATTTTACTACGCCAGGTAGACTGACTAGATATACTTGTTTCTGACATAAGAGAATCTCCTAAAATAAATTTTCAGAATAATCTGAATTGATGTTTACCTTTTACACAATTGTTGGAATAATTTCAATAGAATTTCACATATTTTCTGAAAAATAGAAAAAAGCCATCCAAATGGATAGCTCTTTTACTATTTAGAAAGTCCTGTAAAGAAATCTACGATAGCTTGCCAGATTTGTGCAAAAATATTTTTGCTGTTCTCAACCGCTTTGTTGGCATTAAAGTTTAGGTTGATTCCAGAGAAAGTATTACCAGCTTTCGAAACGATAGAATCTTTAAGTGAACTCAAGGTTGACTTAAAGCTAGCACTATCAATGATTGAAGACTTAGATAAATTCATAGCAAAATTCACCAGAAGGTTAATTTGCGTATCAGAAAGATTCAAGTTGTAATTATTAATTGTTTGCTGAACAATCGTTTTAGCTTGGTCTTCAGTCAACTTATCCCCTTTATCAGCAACTGCTGACTTAATATCAGTCATAGCTACATTAAGCTTGTCCGCATCATAGTCACTCTTGCCTGAATTTTCCTCATTAATTTGAGAAAGGGTTTTGAGTTCCTCTTGCGCAAGCTCTTTGCTTTCATCTGAAACTTTAGCCCCATTTTGCTCAAGGGAATAGTAAATACCAGCCAGGGCACTTTCTCCTGTAACTGCAATTGGTGCTGCTACCGTAATCTTAGCATGTTCAATACCAAGTGTCGTGGCAGCATTACGGTACATATCTGGAGTGATTTTCGTGATATTTTGCGGTGTCACAATCTCTACACTCAAGGTTTCCTTAGCACCCAGCTTAGCAATCTTAACCGAAGAATATAATTGTAAACTAGAATCGTCTGCAACATTCATGATTTTTGCATATGCTGATGTCGTTAGCGTCTTAACATTGGTATCTTTATTGCTATCATAACCCAACAAATTCAAGGTCTGGTTGCGTTGATCTTCTGACAAAGAATACCCCATGACATAGTCAGGTTGAACATAAGATTCATCAATAACCTTTTGAACGTCTGACGATGTGGCTGCTTGAGCAGCTGAAGCAAAGGTTGTTACCGAAGCTAGGAAAACCATCCCAGCAACAAGAAGTTTTTTCATTTTCATGTGTGTTTCCTTTCGAAAATAGAATAGTATCCATAATCTCCTGAAGGACGACCGAGTTTGGACTCAGCCGTGAATTCATTATACCATGACTTAAAAAAATGAGGTCAAAAAAACTACTCATGCAATTCCAAGGGGAGCCCGTCTGGATCAGCAAAGAAAGTCATCTTTTCCCAAGTAAAACTGTCCTTGCGAATCGGTTGGCATGAAATACCTTTTTGTTCCAAATCCTCGACAACCTCTTCAATATTGGCAACTTTAAAAGCTAAATGACGTAGTCCACACGCCTCAGGATAAGATGGACGTTGAGGTGGCTCCACATAATCTAAATCACTAGTCCTATTTCCAAAGATTTCTAGTTCTATATCACCTCAACGTAAGTCTAACTTATAATCATGACGCTCGGGACGATGATTTTCACGTATAATTTCAAAACCTAATTTATCAAATAAAAACCAGATTCAGTCTGGCTTTCATATCATTTGGCTTTTAGGTAACTTCTCTTAGATTTTATGAGTGTTATTTAGAATAGAGAATAGGAGTGTATCTATCTGAATTTTATCGTAGATTTTTTATATTTGATATCATTATCCAATAGTTTCAGTAAAGGCGTTACATATTCAGGGTTTGGAAACTTAGGACCAAAAATGACCTTCTCAATTTGAATTGGTTTTTCCCGTTCTACATAAAGTTTGCCTATCCCAGAGGTTTTATCAATTTTGATTTTATCATTACTTGGGTCTAGATTAGCATAGCGTAAGATACGAAGTTCGTTTTCATATTTGTAATCGACAGATTTAAATAAGTAGCGAATTTCTTCGATACAGTTGGAGATAGCTTCTTTATAAAAGTCATCATTATCATTCACTCTCTCATACAATTTTTGCTTTAAATTATTCACAGATTCTTTTAATTTTGTAATTTCATTGTCATCAAAGAGTTCTGTTTCTTCTAGTTCAAAGTTTTTACCTGTATTTTTAACATAGGCTATTCTATAGAGATAATCACTATTCCCTTTAGCTACCTTATCTTTTTTTTCAGGTTGGGGCTGTGCCTCTTCGACATTGGCAGAAAAAGTTGACTCCTTTTTCTTCGATTCGTCTACTGAGGTTTTTAAATCACTACCTAGGTATGATATGGTGGAATCCATTTGATTCATAGTCTCTAAGGGAATAGCTTCTTTACGCCATGAAACATCATTGAAAGAAGTGAATCTTGAGAAATCATCTTCCTTAAGTACCAGACAAACACCCTGTGCATTATCGCCGTATTGGGACCACATAGTCAAGTCATCTGTTTTGTTTGTAAAACTCATTAAGAACCAAGAACTTGGTTCCAAGATATCTCGTCTATCTAAACCTAATATCTTTTCTATGACGATTCCTTCTTCAGGATCATTCATATAATTAGCATTGTACAATCGAGTTTTCCCAGATACCGAAAAAGTAGTTTTCTTCTTTTCGTTCTCCTCTTGATCTAACATCTCTTGATCTAACATCTCTTGATCTAACATCTCTTGATCTAACATCTCTTGATCTAACATAATTTGGAGAGTGCTTCCCTTGGTGTAATGGCCGAATTTAAGCACCTGATTTTTATTTTCGTCTTTTAGGCCAAGTTGATACTTGATTTTTTGAACAAGTTGATAAATAGATAGCAAGTTCTTTAGTTCACACGAGTCTTCTTTATAGCGCTCTGCCCAGGTTTGTAAAATAGCATATTTAGTATTCTTTAAAAGACCTTCCCTTAGGATAAAGTTGAATAGCATGTACTCTTCACTGTCACAAATATTTTCATTACTAAAAAATAAATCATCAAATTTTTGTATCATAAATTTTGAAAATTTTTCATAGTGTTCTTTAATTATTTTTGTGGTTTGCTTACGTTCACTCAACTTCGTTTGATGATTAAATAAGATTGCTAAGAGTATACCATATATAAAAGCAATTTCTCCAGATTCTTGGAAGCGTTTATGTTCATACAATTCCTGTAATTTCTTAGTAGCAGTCTCTATTTCCTTCAACACAGTCTGCTCTGCTGATAAATTAACCAAAATCATGGCATACTGCAAAGCTATATCATGCGAATCCTGGAATTTTTTCTGCAATTTCTCTAATTTTTTAGCAGTAGTCTCTATTTCCTTCAACATAGTCTGCTCTGCTGATAAATTAACCAAAATCATGGCATACCGCAAAGCTATATCATGCGAATCCTGGAATTTTTTCTGCAATTTCTCTAATTTTTTAGCAGTAGTCTCTATTTCCTTCAACACAGTCTGCTTGATTGATAGATTGACCAAAATCCTGGCAAATGCTTCTGCTATATCATGCGAATCCTGGAATTTTTTCTGCAATTTCTCTAATTTTTTAGCAGTAGTCTCTACTTCCTTCAACACAGTCTGCTTGATTGATAAATTGAACAAAATTCTAGCATACTGCAAAGCTATATCATGCGAATCCTGGAATTGTTGTTGCAATTTCTGTAATTTCTCAACAGTAGTTTCTACTTCCTTCAACACAGTCTGCTTGATTGATAAATTGAACAAAATCATGGCATACTGCAAAGCTATATCATGTGAATCCTGGAATTTTTTCTGCAATTTCTCTAATTTTTTAGCAGTAGTCTCTACTTCCTTCAACACAGTCTGCTTGATTGATAGATTGAACAAAATTTTAGCATACTGCAAAGCAATATCATGTGAATCCTGGAATTCTTGTTGCAATTTCTCTAATTTTTTAGCAGTAGTCTCAACTTCCTTCAACACAGTCTGCTTGATTGATAAATTGAACAAAATTCTAGCATACTGCAAAGCTATATCATGCGAATCCTGGAATTTTTTCTGCAATTTCTCTAATTTTTTAGCAGTAGTCTCTACTTCCTTCAACACAGTCTGCTCTGCTGATAAATTAACCAAAATCATGGCATATGGCAAAGCTATATCATGTGAATCCTGGAATTCTTGTTGCAATTTCTCTAATTTTTTAGCAGTAGTCTCTATTTCCTTCAACACAGTCTGCTTGATTGATAAATTGAACAAAATTCTAGCATACTGCAAAGCAATATCATGTGAATCCTGGAATTCTTGTTGCAATTTCTCTAATTTTTTAGCAGTAGTCTCTACTTCCTTCAACACAGTCTGCTTGGTTGATAGATTGACCAAAATTCTAGCATACCGCAAAGCAATATCATGTGAATCCTGGAATTCTTGTTGCAATTTCTCTAATTTTTTAGCAGTAGTCTCTATTTCCTTCAACACAGTCTGCTTGATTGATAAATTGAACAAAATTCTAGCATACTGCAAAGCTATATCATGTGAATCCTGGAATTCTTGTTGCAATTTCTCTAATTTCTCAACAGTAGCCTCCCGTTCCTTCAATTCAGTCTGCTTGGTTGATAGATTGACCAAAATCCTGGCAAATGCTTCTGCTATTTCATGCGAATCCTGGAATTCTTGTTGCAATTTCTCTAATTTCTCAACAGTAGCCTCCCGTTCCTTCAATTCAGTCTGCTTGGTTGATAAATTGAACAGAATCTTAGCCAAAGCTTCTGCTATATCACGGGAGTCTTGAAAGTGTAGATACAATTGTTGTAATTTCTCAACAGTAGTCTCTCGTTCCTTCAACTTAGTCTGTTTGGTTGATAAATTGACCAAAATCCTAGCATACTGCAAAGCTATATTTTCAGAATTTTGGAACTTTAAGCTTAAAGCTTCTAGTTCAGATATAATTTCTTTACGCTTTATGATGTCATTTTGTAAGTTTGAAAGATTGACTAAAGCCATAGCATATTGTAAAGCAATGGTTTCAGATTGATTGAAGCGGTCAACAATTTGTTTGACAGAATTAGCAGTATTCAGTAACTCCTCGACATTATCTTGTTTAAACGACAAACTGACTAAAATCCTAGCATATCGTAACGCTATCTCTTCAGATTCTGGAAATTGCTCATATATTATTTTTGCTTTTTTAGCTAGAGCTTCACAGGCAGTCTTATCTGTTTCCTTGGCCGATAAGTCAAGGAGCTTACCTAACTCTGCTATACTTTGTTCCAAATTGTATTTCTGTTCATCCATACTATGCCCTCACCTTGAACTTGAAATAATAATTATTGCTAGTTAAAACTAATCTGCCTTTTCGTTTCATAATTAGTTTCTACATATTTTATCATATCAAAAACCACATTCTTCTTCTAGTATATACTAGTATATGTATGATGCTTTTTAAACATAAACTCATACAAAAAACTCATAGCGTTTCATTGGTGTAAACAGTAAGTAACCACACAAACAGAACCCGAGGAAAAACTATGAGCTACTCCCATCTTACCATAACCGACCGAATAAAGATAGAAACCTACTTAGAATCAGGTTTGAAACCTTGCCAAATTGTAAATAAACTTGGCGTCCATAAGTCTACTATTTCAAGAGAGTTAAGACGATTCCAAAATGGTTCTTCCGCAGCCTTAGCACAGGAACAGTACGACCACAGGACTAAGCAAAAAGGTCGGAAGTCTCGATTGAGACCAAAGTTGAAAAAGGAAATTGAGGACGGTTTAAAATCCTCCTGGTCGCCTAAACAGATTTGCGGCTACTATCAGCTTGAACAAAAGCCAATGGTAGCTTTTAAAACTATCTATAACTGGCTCTATGCTGGTTTGATTGATCTGGATTTAAGCGTCCTTCATCGTAAAGGAAAAACTCGACAACCCAAAGAAACACGTGGAACATTTAGGATTGGTACGTCGATTGCCAAACGTCCTAAAGAGGTCAGGAATCGTGAGACCTTTGATCACTGGGAGCTCGATACTGTGGTGTCTTCCAGAGGCAAAAGCAAGGGCTGTTTAGCGACCTTTCTAGAGCAAAAAACGCGCTTTTACTTAGCTTTCAAGATACCAGACAGAACAGCCAAATCCATGTTTTCAGCCATCGAACAACTTTGTAAGTTATTTCCAAAAGAGGCTCTTTAAACCTTCAC
The DNA here is from genome assembly GCF_916619785.1 of Streptococcus sp. Marseille-Q3604. Taxonomy (NCBI): domain Bacteria; kingdom Bacillati; phylum Bacillota; class Bacilli; order Lactobacillales; family Streptococcaceae; genus Streptococcus; species Streptococcus sp. Marseille-Q3604. The sequence goes on from NZ_CAKAKM010000001.1 coordinate 529,032, forward strand.
TTCAGACAAGGGAAAAGAGTTTGCCCGCTATCCTCTGGTCGAGAATTTAGGAATTTCCTTTTTCTTTGCGGACGCCTATTCATCCTGGCAGAGAGGAAGCAATGAAAACGCAAATGGCTTACTAAGAGAATATTTCCCAAAGAAAACAGATTTAGCCCTATCTCTGATGAGGCTTTGAACAAGGCTTTAAAGGCTTTATATGATATCAATTGCCGACCACGAAATTGTTTAGCTTACAGAACTGCTAGTGAAGCTCTAGAGGATGAGTTCAAGTAAATGTTGCACTTATTCTTGCAATTTATCACATAAAAATCTCGAGATAAATCATAATCAGAAACAATGATAGCGACATGGTGTATTGTTTTCAAAAACATTTTTTCCTCCATAGAAAAAGGCCTTACGGCCCTTTCTTAACTTTGAAATTGATTGTATGATTTGTTGAAGGCTTCAATAATATCTGAACTTGCCTTATCAAAGTCTACCTGCGAATCCAAGTTCCCTTTAACAATTGTACGCTGAGTTGCTTCAGCATCTGTACAAGTTACCAAAGTCACTTCAGACTTACCAGGAGTGTCATCAACCACTGCTACTTCAGTTGGTTGGACAATTTTCACCTCACTGATAACATAGGTGTAGATCTTATTTTTATCCGTAAGGTAAATCTTCATACCTTCTTTAGCCCTATCTAATGGAGAGAAGAGCATATCAGAAGCCCCAGCAATACCGAAAATATGGTGACTAGCCAAAGAGTAGTTATTTTCTCCACCCATGACTTGGTTTTCCTTCATAGTTCCAGCACCGTAAGTCAACTCTGTATTTCCAAGACCTTTGAAAATAGGGAGATTGATACCGACCTCAGGAATGGCAATACCACCAATGACTGGAAGATCTTGGGCATCCATCTGGGCTTGCAAGACCGACTCTGTACTAATAGATTTAACCGTATCAAAGTCAAAACTCGCCTCAGCTTCCTTGTTTTTCTCTATGGTCTTTTTAGAAACATTACTTACTTGATATTTGTTAGTATTCCAAGCGATTACAGTGTTTCGAATTGATTTATTGAAAATTAAAGCTAAACCAACAACCAAGAGAACAACAATCAAGCTCCAACGAAGAACCTCAAGCCACTTACGACGCTTTTTTGGCGTCTTATTTTTGTTACCTTTGCTCATTAGTTGTCACCACTTTCTTGGTCTTCAATAACTTGATCAACTTCTTCAGGTTCAACCAAAGCGAAAGTGACAATACGAGCAGTAGCATCTAAACGCATGACCTTAACCCCTTGAGTAGCGCGACCAGTTTGAGAGATGTTAGCAACTGCGGTACGGATAATAACACCCGTATCAGTTATGACCATAATATCCTCATCACCAGAAACTGTTACAATACCTGCTAGGTTACCATTTTTATCAGTGATATTAGCTGTCTTAATACCTTTACCACCACGACCCTTAGTTGGGTATTCAGTAGCTGAGGTACGCTTTCCGTAACCTTTTTCGGTGATAATCAAGACTTCTTGGTCTTCAGTAATAGCTGCTGCACCAACGACTTGGTCACCATCACGAAGGGTTACCCCTTTAACACCAGCAGCCATACGACTCATACTGCGAATAGTATCCTCTTTGAATCGCACACTATAACCAAATTTAGTACCAATAATAATTTCTTCATTACCAGTAGTCAAGAAGACATTGATGAGTTCATCACCTTCTCTAAGTTTCAAGGCAATCAAACCATTTTGGCGGATATTTTTGAATTCTGCTTCTTTAGTTCGTTTCACTAAACCTTGACGAGTTACAAAGACAAGGTGATTGTTATCTGATGCTTCATCACTCTTAGCATTAATCACTGTTTGAATTGTCTCACCTTCATCCAACTTCAAGAGATTGACAATTGGTAACCCCTTAGCTGTACGGCCATACTCAGGAATTTCATAACCCTTAAGACGGTATACACGCCCTTTGTTGGTCATAAAGTAAAGGTGATCATGAGTACTTGTTGAAACGATATCACGAACAAAGTCATCATCGTTCACACCAGTACCTTGGACACCGCGACCACCACGTTTTTGTGAACGGAACTCGTCTTGGGCTAAACGTTTAATATACCCTTTATTTGAGAGAGTGATAACAACATCTTCTTCCTCGATGAGGTCCTCATCTTCAAGAGAAATAACTTCTCCGACCATAAGCTCTGTGCGGCGAGCATCTGCAAATTTACGCTTGCTTTCGTCCAATTCTTCCTTGATGATAGCAATGACACGTTCTGGTTTTGCCAAAATATCAGCTAAATCAGCAATAAGAGCCAAGAGATCATTGTACTCATTTTGAATCTTATCACGTTCCAAACCTGTCAAACGACGCAAACGCATATCAAGAATAGCTTGACTTTGACGTTCCGTGAGTTCGAAGCGAGCCATCAAGTCAGCTTGAGCCTCAGCATCAGTTTGACTGTTACGGATAATCGTAATTACTTCATCCAAATGATCAAGGGCAATCAACAAACCTTCTAAAATGTGGGCACGTGCCTCAGCCTTATCCTTGTCAAACTGTGTACGACGAACCACAACTTCTTGTTGGTGAGCAATATAGTCAGCCAAGATTTGACGTAAAGAAAGGATTTTAGGAACACCCTTTTCAATGGCCAACATGTTGAAGCTGAAGTTAGTCTGAAGTTGCGTTAATTTGAACAAATTGTTCAAGATAACATTGGCAGAAGCATCACGACGCACTTCGATGACAAAGCGTACGCCTTCACGAGAAGACTCGTCACGGACTGCTGTAATCCCCTCAATACGTTTTTCTTGAGCTAAACGAACGATATGTTCATGGACCTTGGTCTTATTGACCATGTAAGGAAACTCAGTGACAACAATACGCTCACGACCTGATTTAGTTGTTTCAATTTCAGTACGCGAACGAAGAACAATAGAACCCTTACCAGTTTCATATGCACGGTGAATACCAGATTTCCCCATGACCAAGCCACCAGTTGGAAAGTCTGGACCAGGAAGAACTTCCATCAGTTCACGTGTTGTGACTTCAGGATTGTCCATCATCAATTTGACAGCATCAATCGTTTCAGCCAAATTGTGTGGTGGGATGTTAGTCGCCATACCAACGGCAATCCCTGTCGCACCATTGACAAGAAGGTTTGGAATGCGTGACGGAAGAACGATTGGCTCACGTTCTGATCCATCATAGTTATCTTGAAAATCAACGGTATTCTTATTGAGATCACGAAGCATTTCCAAGGCGATTTTAGACATACGCGCCTCAGTATAACGCTGAGCGGCAGCCCCATCACCATCCATAGAACCAAAGTTCCCGTGACCGTCAACCAACATGTAACGGTAGCTCCACCATTGCGCCATACGAACCATGGCTTCATAGATAGATGAGTCTCCGTGTGGGTGATATTTACCCATGACATCCCCGGTAATACGGGCAGATTTTTTATGTGGCTTATCAGGTGTCACCCCAAGCTCATTCATTCCATATAGAATACGACGTTGTACAGGTTTTAAACCGTCACGAACATCTGGGAGAGCACGAGACACGATAACACTCATGGCATAATCGATAAAGCTCGTCTTCATCTCAGACGTCAAATTAACGTCAATTAAATTATTATCTTGCACTCTAAAAATGCCTCTTTTCTTTCATTCAAATCATTCCAAACTCTAATAAAAGAGTATAGAAAATTTCTATAATATTATACCATAAAACGCTTTACTTTTCAGTTGTGTAAACGCTTTCATCTATTATTTCCTTATTATTTCGTGACATCCATCACTTAAAGTGGTAGAATAAGCAGTGTACGGGGTAACCCAATTAAAAAATAAGGAGATGTTTAGACCCATGACTGCAACTAAACAACACAAAAAAGTCATCCTCGTTGGTGACGGTGCCGTAGGTTCATCTTACGCTTTCGCACTTGTAAACCAAGGTATCGCTCAAGAACTTGGTATCATCGAAATTCCACAATTGTTCGAAAAAGCTGTTGGTGATGCGCTTGACCTTAGCCACGCGCTTGCTTTCACTTCACCTAAAAAAATCTACGCAGCTAAATACGAAGACTGTGCGGATGCTGACCTTGTAGTTATCACTGCTGGTGCTCCACAAAAACCAGGTGAAACTCGTCTTGATCTTGTTGGTAAAAACCTTGCTATCAACAAATCTATCGTTACTCAAGTTGTTGAATCAGGCTTCAAAGGAATCTTCCTTGTAGCAGCTAACCCAGTTGACGTATTGACTTACTCAACATGGAAATTCTCAGGATTCCCTAAAGAACGCGTTATCGGTTCAGGTACTTCACTTGACTCAGCTCGTTTCCGTCAAGCACTTGCTGAAAAACTTGGCGTTGATGCTCGTTCAGTTCACGCCTACATCATGGGTGAACACGGTGACTCAGAATTTGCCGTTTGGTCACACGCTAACATCGCCGGTGTAAACCTTGAAGAATTCCTTAAAGACACTCAAAACGTTCAAGAATCTGAATTGGTTGAATTGTTCGAAGGTGTTCGTGATGCCGCTTACACAATCATCAACAAAAAAGGTGCTACTTACTATGGTATCGCCGTTGCCCTTGCTCGTATCACTAAAGCTATTCTTGACGATGAAAATGCAGTACTTCCATTGTCTGTATTCCAAGAAGGTCAATATGGTGTAAGCAACGTCTTTATCGGTCAACCTGCAATCGTAGGTGCACACGGTATCGTACGTCCAGTTAACATCCCATTGAACGATGCTGAACAACAAAAAATGAAAGCTTCTGCTGACGAATTGCAAGCTATCATTGATGAAGCATGGAAAAACCCTGAATTCCAAGAAGCTTCAAAAAACTAATCTAACATTAGTTAGATAAAAGTCTCCAGTAGGAGGCTTTTTTCGTATTAAAAAAAACAGCTAATTCGACTGAATTAGCTGTTTAAGATTATTTAGCTGAGATGGCTGCTTTAGCAATATAGCTAAGCGGTTGGTTAAAGTGTGGTAAGAAGAACAAATCAAGCAATTGAAGACGGTCAATAGTTACACCTTCTTGGATAGCCAATGAGAACATGTGGATTCCCATAGAGATGTCCATGCGTGATACCATTTGAGCACCAAGAACTTTGCGTGTATCTTTGTCATAGACAATCTTGATTGTAACGTCTGCATTTTCATCTTCCATAAAGGCAGCTTTTTGAAGATCTGTTGAAGATACTACTGCTGGATTGAAACCAAAGCGTTTTGCTTTTTCTTCTGTCAAACCAGTTGATACCATGTTCAAACCATAGATTGAGATACCATTTGATCCTTGAACACCGTTTGATTCAACATCGCCACCACCGGCATTATGACCACCGACAATACCTGAACGAACAGCGTTCGAAGCCAAGGCAATGTAGTTCACATCATCGAGGGCATTATCATAAACGGTAGCACAGTCACCAACTGCATAAACATCTTTGATTGATGTTTCTTGTTTTTTATTAACAAGGTAAGCGCCATTACGGAATGTTTCCAACTTACCAGCACCGAGAGCTGTATTAGGACGGAAACCAACAGCAAGAACAACCATATCAACATCGTAAGCATTTTTATCTGTAACGATGCGTTCTACCTTAGTTTCACCTTCTACTGCTTTAACAGTTTCACCAAATGCCAATTTAATACCGTGGCTTTCCATATTTTTAGCCATAAGGTCAGTCAAGTCATGGTCGTAATAACCTGCCAAACATGTATCAACAACGTCGATAAGGATAACTTCTTTTCCATGACGTTGGAAAGCTTCAGCCAATTCAACACCAATGTAACCAGCACCTACAACCGCTACACGTTTGATATCTTGAGATTTGTCGTTCAATTTATCAATAACTTCTTGAGCGTTTTGGAAAAGTTTAACGAATTGAAGGTTTTCAAGTGTAGCTTCGAAAGTACGGCTACCTTCTTTAATTTCGGCACCTTCGATTGGAGGCAAGATTGGTTGAGAACCTGTTGCCAAAATCAATTTGTCATATGATTCAACATGCTCTTTACCATCTACGAGGGCTGTAACAGTTTTACCATCAAAGTCAATAGACTCAACTGGTGAGTTCATATAAACTTTAGCGCCCTTGCTTTCAAGTCCTTCTTTGTTGGCATAGAAAAGACCATCAGAACCTGAGATTTGATTACCGATCCAAAGGGCCATACCACAACCCAAGAATGAAATGTTAGAGTTTTGGTCGAAAACAACTACTTCATTTTGGTCTCCGTAATTATCGAGAATAGTATTAATACTAAAAGTACCAGCGTGGTTAGCACCAACAACTACGATTTTTGACATAAGTTTGTCCAACTTTCTTTTGATAATAGTTTACTAATTTATTCTACCATAATCGGAAAACGGTTACACCTTTTATGCTCAGACTTTGTTACTTTTTGAACAAATTAAATTTGTATGCTCAAAACCCAAATAGGTCACGACAAAATCTGTAGAAAAACACTTTATGATGCTGACGACCTTCCTCTACACCATCTCCGTCTTATCAAATCTTAGTAAGTCTACTCGGCTCTTTAACATAAAAAAAGAGTGAGCAACTCTCTCTTTAGAGAATGCCAACACTCTTTTATCACTATACTAACTCATTAAAATCCCAAACATCTGTCCAACCTTCATAAAATTCCGGTTCGTGACATACCATGAGGACACTACCTTTAAAGGCCTGAAGGGCACGCTTCAATTCATCCTTGGCGTCAACATCCAAGTGGTTGGTCGGTTCGTCCAAAACAAGGACATTATTTTCACGATTCATAAGGAGACAGAAACGAACCTTAGCCTGTTCTCCACCTGAAAGCACCTGAATTTGACTTTCAATATGCTTAGAGGTTAATCCGCATTTGGCTAGAGCTGCACGAACCTCAGCTTGATTTAGAGCTGGGAAAGCGTCCCAAACTGCTTCAAGAGGTGTCTGACGTGAGCCTTCTGCTTCTTGTTCAAAATAACCTAGGTCAATAAAATCACCTGTTTCAACTTCTCCTTCGAGTGGTTGAATAATACCAAGCAGGCTCTTAAGCAAAGTGGTCTTACCGATACCATTGGCACCGACAATAGCTACCTTTTGATTACGTTCGAATGTAAGATTCAATGGAGCCTTGGTCAACGGACGGTCGTAACCAATAACAAGATCTTTGGTTTGGAAAATAAAGCGTCCAGGTGTACGGCTTTCCTTGAAATGGAATTCTGGTTTTGGCTTCTCTGCCTGCAACTCGATAATTTCCATCTTATCCAATTTCTTCTGACGCGACATGGCCATATTTCGAGTAGCAACACGCGCCTTGTTACGGTTAACAAAATCTTGAAGGTCTGCAATTTCCTTTTGCTGACGTTCATAGGCTGCTTCCAATTGAGCTTTCTTCATTGCATAGACAGATTGGAAATTGTCATAATCACCTGCATAGCGAACCAGATCTTGATTTTCAACATGGTAGACAATGTTAATCACATCGTTTAGGAACGGAATATCGTGCGAAATGAGGACAAAGGCATTTTCATATTCTTGAAGATAGCGTTTAAGCCAGGCAATATGCTCAGCATCCAAATAGTTGGTAGGCTCATCAAGAAGCAAGATATCTGGTTTTTCAAGCAATAACTTAGCCAAGAGAATCTTGGTACGTTGACCACCTGAAAGGTCCGTTACATCTGAATCCATACCAAAATCCATGACACCTAGTGCTCGGGCAACCTCATCAATCTTAGCATCTAGTGTATAGAAATCACGCGTTTCCAAACGATCCTGAAGCTCACCTACTTCTTCCATCAGAGCATCAACGTCGGCTCCTTCGTCAGCCATAGACATGTAAATCTCGTTGATGCGTTCTTCAGTTTTAAAGAGCTCATCAAAAGCCGTACGAAGGACATCACGAATGGTCATCCCCTTTTCAAGAACAGCATGCTGATCCAAGTAACCCGCTGTAACGTACTTTGACCACTCTACCTTACCTTCATCTGGCTGCAATTTTCCAGTAACGATAGACATGAAGGTTGATTTCCCTTCACCGTTAGCACCGACAAGACCGATATGCTCACCTTTGAGCAAACGGAATGAGACATTTTCAAAAATAGCACGGTCACCAAATCCGTGACTAAGATTTTTGACTTCTAAAATAGACATAGCATATCTGGGCTAAAACAGTCTTCAGCCCTTTCCTTTCTTGACATTAACTCTACTATTTTACCATTTTTTAGTGAAAATTTGGACCTATGCTTTTGGAAAATTAAAAAGAAAAAGCAGGACTAACCTGCTAACTCTTTAGTTTCTCTGTAAAATACGTTTAAAGACAGGATATAGGAGAGGAACTGCAATAATAGTCACTACTGATGTTCCAAAGGTTCCCCCTATTTTAGTAAGTGCCAATACCATGGCAGCATTTACTGGTAAACCCGCAACGATACTATTAATAATCGTATACTTAATAAAATTCAAAATAATTTTGGTTACTGCAGCTATAACTCCAATGATTATGATATTTACCATTTTGTCATTTGATTTTAGTAGCTTTTCAAAAACAAAATAGAGCACCAGACAGACAATCAAGGATTCTAAAATAGTAATCCAGACCTCGGCAGCATAACCATTGATAATATCAAATAGCCCCAACCCTACTGTTGCGACTAGCGCACCTTTTCTGGCTCCAAAAATCAAAACAGCAATCACAACTAGGGCATTTCCCAAATGGACAAATTGAGGTCCAAAAGGAATACGAATAAACTGTACGCTCACAATAATCAAAGCAGCATACAAACTTAGGATAACTAATTCACGTGTTTTATCACTTTTCATTTTTCTCCTCCAATAGGGCATTAAAACCACTAAATAATAAACCAATATGAGGCTCATAGCATAGGCCGTATTTTAAAGGACGACCATCGGACAGTGTTGATGAAAGAACTCTATCCATGACATCCAAGGCCAAATCACAAACCTTTAGTAAATCTAGGTTATAAAAGTAACCAGCTGATAAGATTGCCGTTAGTAAATCTCCACTACCATAAAAATGAGATTGATAACTTTTCCTCATAAGATAAGCCGTTTCATTAGTCTCTTTATCAAAATAAGCCAAACCCATTTTTTCTGTCTCAAAAGAGATACCTGTCACAATAACTTTCCGAGGGCCAAGCTTGGTCAAATCTCTCAAAAGCTTTTCAACAGTGACTTTATCATAGGAACCTGCTTCAAGATATGGAGTATCCGTCAACAAGGCAGCTTCTGTCAGATTGGGAATGATGACATCTGCTTGTTGACAGAAATCTTTCATGGCTTCTACATAGTTTCTATCAAAACCTTGATAGAGACGGCCATTGTCAGCCATAATAGGATCAACAAATAGAGGTATCTCTTTATCGCGAGCTAATTGACCTACAAGTTTTAGTTCTTCTTCTGACTTAAAATAACCACTCACAAGGCCATCTACTTTAAAATCCAAGTGCTCCCACTGCTTACAAAACCCTTTTAGGTCATCTGTAAGGTCCCGTACATAAATATTATTAAAGTCCCCTGTATGCGAAGATAAAAGAACCGTTGGCAAGGGAAGGACTTCAGTTTGACAGGCTGACATGATAGGGAGGCTACTAGTCAAAGCAACCTTACCTAGACCAACCAGGTCATTGGCAACAATTACTTTGGTCATCTATTTTCCTTCCCAGGTCTTTTTAAACTGTTTAACAAAACCTGTGTGGAAATAAATGTAGTAGGCCACTCCTAAACCAAGAATAGCAGCTACAATGTCAAAAGGAATCTTCATAATAGCATAGGCAGGCGTACCGTAGATAAAGGCTCTTCCTAAGCCATAACCGACTAAGTCAATAATAGCCCCAATCAAGAGACCTAAAGCTGCCCTAGACTTACTCAATTTTCCTAAGCGTCCTCCAACAATGAGTGCAATAGCGAGAACTTGAAGGCTATGTGTTACTAGAGTTACCCACATAGGAAGGGGGTAGAAAAGAAAATCTCCAATAAAGGAACCTACTCCGGCAATAATAACTGCTTCTGTAGGTGGGAAAATTAAACCAACTAGGAAAATAATAATCCCGTTAAAATAGAAATGACCTCCTGGCACAGGAATAGATAGGAGACTCGAGCTCAAAATAATGACAAGTGCCATGAAAAATGCAGAAATGGTTAAACGTTTTGCTGACATACCTAAAACTCCTTAGTCAATAAATATAGTATAAGTTTATGAAAATTCTGACGATTAAACAAGATAGTATTTTCGTTACTGTCTGGGTACAGATTTAAGACAATAAAAAAACACCACACATTCATGTGGTGATAGGACTTATTGAGCTTTTTTATCAAAGTATTTGACAGGTGCCTTTTCAAGATTTTGTAGTGAAAGCTTAGCAGTCGCGTTAGCCTCAGTACCGTAATCAGAGAAATCAATGCTAAGATCATGATCAAAATCTGCAACGGCATAATCGACAACGATTTCTTTAACTTCCTTAGGAGCAATCTTGGTCTTATTTGCAATCTTATCTCGGTCATCATCTTTAGAAAAGACCAAAGTAGCAACCTTCAATTCTTCCTTCTCTTGTTTCACATCAAGGACCACCTTCATCAAAAGAGTGTAGGCATTCATAGTTTCTTTACTTGAGTTGCTAAGTTTATAGTGAACACGTACAGCTTTTTGACCTTCCGGTGATTCGATTTTAGTTGCAGAAAGAACTTGTACACTAGCATCTTGTCCTGTAAATAGCATTTTGTTTTTATCGTAGGTCCAAGTAGGCTCTTTCTCGGGTGTACAAGCTGACAAACCGATAATGGTCAAGCATGCAAGAGCGAGAAGTCCTAAGATTTTCTTAAAAGTCATTCTTATAATCTCCTTAAACTTGTTTGGAAGGGGAATTTAGTTTTACCTTACAACCTTCTTATTATGTCAAAATCTAATAATCTTGTCAAATTTCTCTGGGCCTATTGCTCTGAGAAGGGAAGTAAGGTAAAATAAGGAAAAATCTGTAAGGGGTCAGTTATGAGTATTTATCAAGATATTGTCGAGACCATTATCAAAGATATCCAAAATGGTACTTTAAAAAAAGGGAGTAAGCTCCCCTCTATTCGTCAACTTAGCCAGACTTATGCCTGTAGTAAGGATACAGCTCAAAGAGCACTCTTGGAACTCAAATATCAAAACTATATTTACGCCGTACCCAAAAGTGGCTATTATGTTCTCGAAGGACGCAATGAAGTCGATAATAAGGTCCTTCTTAACCTTAACGATTACAATCAATTAGCCTACGAGGATTTTAAACTTTGTTTGGATGAAAGTTTGGCAGGTCATCAGGACTACCTCTTCAACTATTATCATGAACAAGCTGGACTCAAAGATTTGCTTGAAGCCTTAAAGAGTCGATTAATTGCTGACGATATTTATGTCAATTCAGATCAGATTGTCATAACCTCAGGAAGTCAACAGGCCCTCTACATCCTTTCACAGATGGATTTTGGTAATGGTGGCCACAAAATTCTTTTAGAACAACCTACCTATCATCGCATGAACCAGCTTGTCAACCGTCAAAATCTAGCTTACGAGACGATTAACCGTGGTTTTGATGGTTTGGATTTTGACCGCTTGGAAGAGTATTTTAAATCTGGACAGATTAAGTTCTTCTATACTATCAGCCGTTATTCCAATCCTCTCGGATTAAGCTATAATGCTAGCGAAAAAGAAAAGCTAGCCCAACTTGCCAATCAGTATAATGTTTATATCGTCGAGGATGACTATATGGGAGACTTTAGTGATAGTAAAAATCTCCCTATTCACTACTATGATACTCAAAATCAGACCATCTATATCAAATCCTTCTCCATGACCCTTTTTCCAGGTTTGCGCCTAGGTAGCCTTGTTTTACCTCCTAATCTTAAGTCTACCTTTTTGAGCCACAAGGGACTTATTGACTATGATACCAATCTCATCATGCAAAAAGCACTTTCCGTTTATCTCGAAAATGGCATGTTCCAAAAAAACATTAAGAAACTTGGCGACCTCTTTCAACAAAACATGGCTAAAAGTCAAGCAATCATTGACAAATCTAAGGTTAGCATTCCTTATCAGATTTCCCCTAGACATGTGACCTGGCAAGTTCCTAAGGAGTTTTCACTTGAAAAATTCAAAGCCCACAAGCAGATTCGTTTTTTAGAATCATCCTTTATTAGACCAACTTCTGAAACTTATCTGCAGATAGGTCATGGACAGGAACTGGAATCCTTTATAAAAATTTTTAAAAAGACAAAGTGACAATTAGACACAACAAAAGCCATCAAGCGATGGCTTTTGTTTATTTAGTCTGCTCAAAGCGTAGGTGTACAATTACTTTGTCACCATAACCGTTACGCTCCAAATCTCGTTGCAAACGGTATGAAATATAATGCTCAGCAATATTGATAAAGCCTGCTTCCATGAGACGATTTTCAACCAATGACTGAATCATGTTGATGGTTGGGCGTTCTACCTGAGCATCTTGAAGATCAAGCACTACTTTTTTCGTAACTTGAGCAAGGTTTTGGCGCCAAGTATCATCGAGAACATACACAGTCTGTGCTGCTTTTAAAATGGCTTGGTAAATTTTATCAGGATCAAATTCAGCAACTTGACCATTACGTTTAATAATTTGCATGGCTACCCTCTTTTCATGGCTTTTTCTTTTATTATGCAGAGAATTTACATATTTGTCAAGTGCAAATCCCTGAAAGAGCTATCCGGACTGCTTATTCCCAGAATTTAGAAATGTAAACTGGTTTGCCATGTTTATCAAAGGAAAGCGTTGCAGTATAGGAATCTGACTCATGGTGCCGCATATAATTAGCGATTCTTTTATCGCCGTTTATCAGGTGAATGTCATAAGTCTGCCCGTCAGAGCTTTCAAAGTGAGCATTAATTCTAGCACTACTCGTTTTTGACCCAACATGACTAATATCTATTTGTTCAACTTTACCATCAATGGTTTTAGCTATAGGTCCTCCATAATCCTTGTAAATAGTGACGGTAGCTAAAACATCCTCAACCAAAACATAGGTCATTCCGAAAATAAACAGATAAACTATTGGGATGACAATGAAAGATAATTTACTTTGACAAAACTTTTCCTTCTGCCAAGCCCAGATATCTTGAGGTGACATGATTAAAAACTTCTTAACATACTGATGAACGAGTAACCTATAGACTAACACTAAAAATGTTAATTGCCCCAAGGGATAAGCAAAACTGGGTAAGCCATCAATAAGTACATTGACTTTATCAGATTCAAAAGTGTAATGTCCCCATACCCCGTCAAAGAACTCTAAAAACAAATTATCTCCTTTATGTAATATCGTCTAATCACTTAAAAATCCATCTTCTCAGATGGATTTTCTAATGATTAACGTACTTCTGCTTCGACCTTTTCAGTGAGAGCTTTAGTAATTTTTTCCATGTATTTGGCAACTTCTTCATCTGTGAGGTTGTCATTTGGATTTTGGAAGGTAAGGCTATAAGCCATTGATTTCATACCTGAACCAAGTTTTTCACCTGCGTAAACGTCGAAGAGTTTAACGGCAACCAAGCGTTTGACTCCTGCAGAGTAGATAGCATCCAGAACTTCTTGATGAGTTATTTCTGCCTTGAGAAGAAGGGCAATATCACGTGATACTGCAGGGAATTTTGTGATTTCAACAAATGGTTGATCTGGTTGCAAGGCAGCTTCTACAGCACTAAGGTTAATTTCAGCCACATAAGTTTCTGGAATACCGTAGTTCTTAGCGGTTTGAGGGTGTACTTGACCAAGGAATCCAATAGTTTGACCATCAAGCACAATAGCAGCTGTACGACCTGGGTGCATGCTTGCTAGGTCTTTTGTTGGTACATAGTCAACTGAAACTTCAAGTTTATCAAAGAGTGCTTCAACAATACCTTTGGCATAGAAGAAATCAACTGGCGTTGCTTTGGTTTGGAAATCTTTTTCAGCTACAAGACCAGAAATAGCGAAGGCAAAGGTATTGATTTCATTTGGCAATTCCTCTTTTGGATTACCCTTTTGTTCAAAGACCTTACCGATTTCGTAAATAGCAACGTTACTATTCTTACGGTTAACATTGTAAGCAACAGTATCAAGCATGCCAGAAACCATATTCTGACGGAGAGCTGAACGGTCAACAGTCATTGGCCACATCAACTCAGTCAAATTACTTGGTGTCGCAGCAAATTCAACGGCTTTTTCAGGTGTTGTCAAAGCATATGAGATGATTTCAGTCAATCCAGCACCTTCAGCAATGCTACGAACCTTACGGCGAAGTGCTTGTGTTTCAGTCAATTCACCGGCCGTTCCTGCTGCTTCTGGAAGTGTTGTAGGCAATTTCTCGTAGCCGTAGATACGTGCAATTTCCTCAACCAAGTCTGCTTGGATACTGATATCCCAACGACGACGTGGTACAGATACTGTGAATTTATCAGCATCACCTGTCAATCCAAAACCAAGTTTCGCAAAGACATCTTCAATATCTGCAAAAGTCAATTCTGTACCAAGGCGAACATTCACATAGTCAAGACTTGTAGAAACTTGAACTGGCTCTGTATCAACTGATCCCGCTTGAACACGGCCTGCAAGTACCGTTCCATTTGCCAATTCTTGCAACATTGCTGCAGCAAAATCAAGCGCTTCAAGGACAGTATCGTTATTGATACCTTTTTCAAAACGTGATGATGATTCTGAACGAAGGTTGAGACGACTACTTGTCTTACGAATTGATTTACCATCAAATACAGCAGCTTCGAGAACAACATTTTTAGAATTGTTGTCAATTTCAGTTGAAGCGCCACCCATAACACCTGCTAGGGCAACTGGTTTGTCAGCAACTGTAATAACAATATCTTCAGTAGTCAATTCACGTTCTTCACCATCGAGAGTCACCAATTTTTCACCCTCACGGGCATCACGGGCAACGATTCGTGAATCTTCAAATTTGTCCAAATCAAAGGCGTGCATTGGTTGTCCAAAGTAAAGAAGAACATAGTTTGTCACATCTACCACATTGTTGATTGGACGGATACCAGCATTCATAAGAAGGTTTTGCAACCATTGTGGACTTGGTTGAACAGTAACATTCTCAACCACACGACTAGCATAAGTAGCCACTTTATCACTTTCGATGGCTACTGAAATCTTATCAGAAGCTGGTTTGCTGTCTTCAGTAACCGTTTTTTCTGGGAAGTGAACAGATTTTCCATAGATTGCAGCAACTTCATGTGCCACACCACGCATAGAAAGAGCATCCGCACGGTTAGGTGTGATTGACAATTCGATGATTTCATCATCAAGGTCAAGATATGGGAAAATGCTATCGCCAGGAACGGCATCTTCTGGCAAAATTTGGATACCATCCGCAAATTCCTTAGGAATAATGCTATCTGGAAGTCCAAGCTCTGCCAAAGAACAGATCATCCCGAGAGATTCCATGCCGCGAATCTTACCTTTTTTGATTTTGTAATTGTCTGCAATACGGGCACCAGGAATGGCAACAATTACCTTGATGCCAGCAGTGACATTTGGAGCACCACAAACAATTTGACGTGGACCTTCAGCATCTCCTGTATCTACTTGACACAAGTGCAAGTGTGTTTCAGGCACATCTTCACATGACAAGACATGACCAACAACCAATTTTGACAAGCCTTCGGCAGGTGTCTCAACACCTTCCACTTCAATACCTGTCGTCGACATTTTTTCAGCGAGTTCAGCAGTGGTAACATCCACATCAACCAACTCTTTTAACCATTTATAACTAACTAGCATAATAATGATACCAAGCCCGTTAATAGCTCTCAGCAAAAATAGGAAAGGCAACGTTGGTGCATCAGCACCTAGGAGCCTTTATCTTTTTTGCCCAGAGCTTAGGGCGGGTTCAAATCCTTTCTGTATAATTAGGAAGAAAACATTTAGATTCAAAAACAACTAATCTCGAACTTTGAGGTCGTATTCAAATCCTTTCTGTAAAATTATCAGTTCAACTGATAAATGAGAGAAGAGTTCAAACCTCTACTTAAGCGGGTTCAAATCCTTTCTGTAATTTAGGAATATGTATATCTGATATAAGAGGAAGACGAACTAACACGTTTAATCGCCTTTTAAACTCCTCTCTATCAACTTAATAATAGGTTTATAGTTTCAATTTTAGCAACCAATCGCGGTCCACTTTACCATCACCGACCGGAAAATCGTGTTCTGCGAATTTTTCGAAGCCATATTTATCGTAAAATATCTGTGCTTTAAAATTCCTTTCCCAAACACCCAACCAGGCCCAATCACAAGCAAGTTCACGAGCTTCTTGTAAAGCAAACTCAAATAATTGCTTACCCAAGCCCATGCCTTGGAAGGCCTGACTGATATAAATACGCTGAATTTGAAAGGCATTGTCCAGGTGCTGCTCTGTTTGGGCAGAACCAACATTGGTCTTTAGAAAACCTGCCTTTTCACCATCAACGAGAATGAAAAAGTAACGCGATTCTTCATGAGTGATTTCATCTAAGAGGACTTCCTCAGAAAGTGCAGTGTCAAAGTAACCTTGCAACTGGGCTTCGGTATTATCATGAGCAAAAGTCTCTCTAAAGGTTTCTTCGGAGATAACTTTTAATTCTGCTACTTCTTCCGGAAGAACCTTACGAATAGCTACTGTCATGACAACCTCCTAAACCTTATTTAAACTGTTCTGAGAAACGAACATCACCTTGGTAGAAACCACGAATGTCGTTGATACCATAACGAAGCATGGCAATACGTTCTTGACCAAGACCAAAGGCGAAACCTGAATATTCTTCAGAATCAACACCAGACATCTCAAGCACTTGTGGGTGAACCATACCAGCACCGAGGATCTCGATCCAACCTGTCTTCTTACATACGTTACATCCTTTACCACCACACTTAAAGCATGACACGTCAACTTCAACTGAAGGCTCAGTAAATGGGAAGTAAGATGGACGCAAACGGATTTGACGTTCTGCACCAAACATTTTTTGGATAATCATTTCAAGCGTTCCCTTAAGATCACCCATTGAGATGTTTTTACCAACGACCAAACCTTCGATTTGGTGGAACTGGTGACTGTGAGTCGCATCATCTGTATCACGACGGAAAACACGTCCTGGTGAGATCATCTTAAGTGGACCTTTAGAAAAATCGTGTTTATCAAGTGTACGAGCTTGGACAGGACTTGTATGTGTACGAAGCAAAATTTCTTCCGTAATGTAGAAGGTATCTTGCATGTCACGCGCTGGGTGGTCCTTAGGCAAGTTCATACGTTCAAAGTTATAGTAGTCAGTCTCAACTTCAAAACCATCAACGATTTGGAAGCCCATCCCCAAGAAAATGTCTTCGATTTCTTCAGCTGTTTGGCTAAGAATATGACGGTTACCAAGTTTGACTTGGCGTCCTGGAAGGGTTACGTCAAGACTTTCAGAGTCAAGTTGGGCTTGAATTTTAGCGGCTTCAACAATTTTAGCGGCTTCATCAAAAGCTTCAGTCAAAACGTCACGAACTTCGTTGACCATTTTACCAACTTTAGGGCGTTCTTCATTAGGAAGGTCTTTAAGCCCCTTCAAAAGATCTGTCAAAGAGCCCTTTTTACCCAAAACTGCAACACGCAATTCTTGTAATTCTTTAGAGTGTTCACCACGCATTTCAGCCAATTTAGCCTGTGTTGAGGTTTTCAACTCTTGCAATTGTGTTTGTAAATCCATGAGATTCCTTTCTGATGTAACAATTTCGAATCGCAAACAAAAAACCACATGCCAAAACTCCAACCCGGAGCGTTGACACGCGGTACCATCCGTTTTTTATCTGGTTACCCAGACCTTGATTCGTCAGTCGTTTTCATGAGTGAATTCGCCGAACTTCCCTTGAGGAGGCTTCCAGTCCATGACCCCCAATCCCTGTCAATTTCCATAAGGTTACTAGTCTCTACGACCTCTATTCAATTACTATCAATTTTACCAAAAAAATAAAAAGCTTTCAAGAGCTGACAAAGAATCCTTTAGTTAATGCCAAAATAGAAAATATGTCTAAGATAATTGACACACCTATATAAATTTGCTACAATTATGTCAGATAAAGTTGACATAATTAATAAATTGCGACTGACAGCAACACACTAGCTTGTCTTTCAGAAGGAGGCCCATTATGAATCATGTCAGGGAATTTAGAAAGAATATGGGGCTTTCGCAATTAGAACTTGCAAAGTCTATTGGCGTTTCCCGACAGACTATTAACATGATCGAAAATAACAAATATAACCCAACACTAGAGCTCTGTCTTAATCTAGCTAAAGCTCTAGATACGGATCTTAACAGTCTCTTTTGGGATGAAAATCCGAATAGAGATATAAGATAGAAAGAGGTAAATCATGATTAAAGAAACTTTCACTGACAAACTAATTAAACGTTTTTATGGTATCACAGGTCCTTTAGATGAACAAAAGCGCCAACAGGTTGATCGAATGGGTAACATAGCTTTCGTAGTTCTTTTCTTTACCTTACTTTGTGTTAATGGTATTGCCTTTCTTATAGGCTTTAAGTATCCCGAACTTGTAGCTCGTATTTATCCTATCCTCCTCTTGATTATCATTCTGTTAGTTAGCAGCATCCTTACTTATAAGTTAAAGATAAGTGCTGTTAATGCTTTTGACGAGGAAGAACTGACTGAGAAAGAGAAAAAACAACTTAAGCACGTGGGGCTTAAGTCAGGTTTATGCTTTGGGATTAGCATGTTCTTAGGCATGCCCCTAGTTCACTTCTTAGTTGACAATAAAGACTATTTGACAGAATTATTCTCAATCCATAATATGCTATCAGGCATTTTTGAAGCTATCCTTTTTGGGGCTATCATGCAGGGCTTGGTCAATGCTGGTATCAAACAAGCCAAATCTCAAGCTGAGAAAGGTGACCAATAAACTAAAAAGACAAAGAAAAATCCAGGTTTCCCAGCCTGGATTTTTCGCTCGAAAGAAGACTTCTTAGACTTGTATACGCGAAGCCTAAATGTGTCCAGAAAATCGTATCTTAACACATACACTATAACTAACTTAAAAAACACCATATCCCCATATGACATTTCCTTAAATATTGTAACATGTCAGTGGGAAATGACAAGTCGCCCTCTCTCTCATAAACCCTAAAATCCTAATCATAGCCTTTTTTATGCCATTTTACGCAATCGATTGCGTAATTTTGAAAGCGCAAACTTAATGATTTTCTGAAAGTCCTTGCAAATTTTTTGAGACTATGAAAAAAGATAGTGATAAAGCTATCAACTATCTTTCATGAAAATATAATCTATTTTTAGTCTAAATCAAGGTCTTTTAGTTTGACCGAAACGATTTTCGAGACACCTGATTCCTGCATAGTTACCCCATAAATAGAGTCTGCCGCGGACATGGTTCCTTTACGGTGGGTAACTACGATAAACTGACTAGACTTGTCAAAACGATTGAGGTAGTCACCGAAGCGTTTAACATTGGCTTCATCCAAAGCCGCTTCTACTTCGTCTAGGATAACAAATGGAATAGTCTTTACACGAATGATGGCAAAGAGGAGGGCCAGAGCTGACAAAGCCTTTTCACCACCAGACATAAGGTTAAGCGATTGAATTTTCTTACCTGGTGGCTGAACTGAAATTTCTACTCCAGCCTCTAGGAGATTGTCTGAGGTCAAAATCAAGTCAGCTGAACCTCCACCGAACATCTGCGTAAAGGTTTGTTTAAAGCTTTCTCGGATAGCCTCAAAGGTTGCTTTAAAGCGTGATTTCACTTCATCATCCATGTCATTAATGGTATTTAGAAGGAGACTCTTGGCTTCGAGCAAATCATCCTTTTGGCCGTTCAAGAAATCTAGACGTTGCTTAACCTCTTCAAATTGGGCAATAGCATCCACATTGACTGGCCCCAAAGCTTTAATCGAACGCTCAAGACCTTGCAGATTCTGGCGGGTTTGTTCGACATTGTCAAGAGGGCTAGCCTGACCTTTGGCTGCTTCGAGCGTCATCTGATAATCTTCAGCCAACTGAGTCGCAAACTTACGAAGTGATTGACTAATCTGACTTTCACGCTCTTCCAAACGAGTCTGTTGACGAATCAAATCCTCGTTACGATTGCCAGCTTTTGCCAAACGCTCCTCCAAATCCTCCAACTGACCTTCGTAATCTTGCACCTGAATCTTGGCACGGACAAGAGCTTGTTCCAAATCGTCTTTACGTTGAACAGCCTCTTTATGCTGTGCTTGCAGATGGGGAAGGCGGTCAGTTTGGTCTTCATCAACCTGGTTGTTAAGGAGTGCCTTAAGACTATCCGATTCTTGCATTAACTCAGATAAGTCAGCTTGAAGACGATTGCTCTCTGTCTTCGCAAAACGCAATTCTGCCTGCAAGTCACGTTCCTTCAACTGAAGTTCAGATTGCTTGTCTAGGAGCACCTGTTTTTGTTGACCAAGAGCATCTTTATCTTCCTTAATTGCCTCAATACGGTCGTTAATGGCCTCACGCTTGGATGCAATTTGTGCTAACTCAGCTTTAAGTTGCTCAGCCTTATCTTGCAGATTTGCACCTTCAGATCCCTGAGAATCCTGTTTGAAACTATCTACTAAGGCTTGATTTTTCTCTACATCTGACAAGGCTTGTTGATGTTCTAAGCCTAGTTTTTGCTCTTGCAGACGAGCATTCTCACCATCTACCTTAAGATCTTCTAGCGCTTTCTGTAGAGCCTTACGTTTAACCTTAAGGGCTTCAACTTTGGCTTCACTATCACTTAATTGAGCCTTAATCTGGTTAATTTCAGCAGTCAATGCATCTAGTTCAGGCTTGATAAAGAGACTATTATTTTGTTTGTTGGTACCACCAGCAAAGGCACCACCTGGACGAATCTCAGAGCCATCAAGAGTAACCATACGCACTTGGAAACGAACCGCTCGAGCCGCCTTATTGGCATTGTCAATGGTATCAAAGATTGCCGTAACCCCAAGGAGGTTTTGGAAAATATTAGATAAGCGGTCCTCATAAGTAACCAAATCGGAAGCCATACCTATAAAACCTGGTGCATTGGCAAGACTTTGAGCAAATTGTTCATTAAGTTGACGTGGCTTAATAGTGGTCAAAGGCAAGAAGGTCGCACGTCCCTGACGATTTCGTTTCAAGTAGTCAATCGAACGCTTAGCAGCCGCTTCGTCCTCAACAATAATGTTTTGCCCGCTAGCTCCCATAGCAATCTCAAGAGCCGTCTGATAACGCGTGTCAAAGGTTAAGTGTTCACTGACTGCACCAATAATTCCCTGAATGAATTGGGCATTTTGAAGGACAGCCTTCACCCCTGCATAGAAATTAGAATGATTTTTCTGAATAGATTCTAGACTTTGACGACGAGCATCTTTACTTTTAAGATAATCCATGAGGTCAAACATCTGCTTTTGAGCCTCTTGGTAGTCCTTATCAAGAGCTTGATAAGTCTGAGCCTTTTCTTTGTAGCTAGCTAGGAGGTTTTGAAGACTCTCTTGGGCTGCTTGATAAGCTTTTTGGGCTTCGCTGGCCACTTCCTGAGCGGAGAGCAAATCAGCTTGAGCTTGTTTAAATTCTTCAGCTTGTGCCTCAAGCGCTTGTGTCTGACTGTCCATGTCGTGAGTGACCTGAGTCAAACTGTTGGAAACCTTGGCTTCCTCCTGCATCAGACCAACATAGTCCTCACGTAAACGTTCAATAAGCGTATCTGGGTCATCAGAAAATTGCTCCAGTTCTTTTTGAATAGCGATTAGCTCTTGGGCAAGGCTATCCAACTCAGCATTCAATTCAACTTGGCCTTGATTAACCTTATCAAGTGATGCCTGAGCTTCTTCTTTCAAATGCTCTAACTCACTGAGACGAGCTTCAGTTTCTTCTTTTTTCTCTGAACGCTGCTGACTCTCCATGGTATAAAGATCAATTTGACGCTCAAAGTCACTAATAAGTCGTGTGACATCCACCAAGGTTTGTTGGTCAGAAGAAATTTGTTCTGAAATTTGATGTCGTTTTTGTTTGAGTTCTTGGTTCTCAGTCTCTAGGCGATGGCGTTCCTCATAATAGCTGGTTAATTTTTCCTTGACCTCTGACAAATCCTCTTGGGTCTGGCTCAAGTCAGACTTACCAATTTCAATATCGTGGACCAAAAGATTAAGCTGAGTCTGTCTACGTTCCTCATCTAATTCCAAGTAACGTTTAGCAGTCGCTGCTTGCTTTTCAAGCGGTTTAACCTGACCGTCCAGCTCGTAAATGATATCTTCCAAACGATCAAGGTTATCTTGGGTTTGATTAAGCTTACTTTCCGTTTCTTTCTTACGTGTCTTATATTTAAGAACCCCTGCGGCTTCTTCGAAAATAGCGCGGCGTTCTTCAGGTTTGGCATTAAAAATAGCCTCAACACGACCTTGGGAAATAATAGAAAAAGAATCACGCCCCAGACCGGTATCCATGAAGAGGTCATGAATATCACGCAGACGAACTTTGCGACCATCAATCAAGTAATCATTGTCACCGTTTCGATAAATGTGACGCTCCACACGAATGGTTTCGCCAGCACCCGCGATAAAACCATCACTGTTATCAAGAGTGACTGCCACTTCCGCATAGTTGAGAGCCTTACGAACCTCTGTTCCTGCAAAAATAACGTCAGGCATCTTGCCTCCACGCAAACTCTTGGCAGATGATTCACCCAATGCCCAGCGTAGACTCTCTGTAATATTTGATTTTCCCGATCCATTTGGACCTACAACGGCTGTTACTCCCTTGTCAAAGACGACTTGCGTCTTGTCCGCAAAGGATTTAAAGCCCTGCATTTCAATTGATTTCAAATACATGCTTAATTTCCTAGTTGTTCAAGGGCAGCCTTAGCCGCTGCCTGTTCAGCTAATTTCTTAGATTTTCCAAGACCTGTGCTGAGCTCCTTACCATCAACAGCTACCTGCATAGTAAATTCTTTGGCATGAGCTGGTCCAGACTCGTCGATAACAGTATAAGTAATATCAACCGTACCATTGACCTGAAGACGCTCTTGCAAGGCTGTCTTATAGTCCGTGACGCGGTCAAAGTTCCCCTTTTCAACCTGAGGAATCATGACCTGATTCAAGAATTTCTCAACAGCAGGCAAGCCTTGATCCAGATAAAGGGCACCGAGGAAGGCCTCCCAGAGGTCACCTAGGATAGTGGCACGTTCACGTCCACCGGATTTTTCTTCTCCTTTACCAAGACGAATATACTGCTCGAATCCGCAAGCCTTTGTAAAACCTGCCAAACTTTCTTCACGAACGATAGTACTACGCATCTTAGACATTTCCCCCTCTGGCTTGTTAGGGTAGCGATTGTAAAGATAAACGGAAATGACTAATTGCAGAGCCGCGTCTCCTAAAAATTCCAAACGTTCATTATGTGAAATGTTTAGGAGGCGGTGCTCATTGGCATATGAGGTATGGGTAAATGCTGTTTCTAAGAGGTCTTTTTGGCTAAAAACAATACCAAAATCCTGCTCAAGTTTTTGTTCGAGTTGATTCATGAAACTTCCTTTCTTTTTAAGCACACTAATTATAATTATATCAAAAAAAGCTGATTTTCATGATAGAAAACTGCTTTTAGAACCTAATCTGCTGATTTTGTGAGATTTAACCTATTCAACTAAAAAAGCTGAGCAATCTGAATCTGCTCAACTTCATTTTCTTAATAATCTGGACGAACGACACCTGTAACTGTCTCACGTGTTGCTTCGACATCTTCTTCAAGGACGACCTTGATGATACGTTTAGCTTCTTCTGAAGTACATGCAACCAATGGCAAACGAAGTGGTCCAACTTCGAAACCAAGATGGTTAAGAACAGCCTTGACAGGTGCAGGACTTGGTACTGAGAAGAGAGCGTTAACTTTAGGAATAAATTTACGTTGGATAGCTGCTGCTGTCTTGAGGTCACTATTTTCAATAGCTTCAAGCATGGCGTGCATCTCATCACCATTTGTATGAGAGGCTACTGAGATAACACCGTTAGCTCCAAGGTTCATAGCGTGGAAGGCATCCCCATCTTCACCGGTATAAACCAAGAAATCTTCTGGTTTATGTTCGATAAGGTAGGCCATATTAGCAAGGCTGGTACATTCTTTAACCCCGATAATATTTGGATGTTCAGCCAAACGAAGCATGGTATCAGGAGCCATTTCAACAACCACACGACCAGGGATGTTGTAGATGATAATTGGCAAATCAGAAGCATCCGCAATGGCTTTGAAGTGTTGGTACATACCTTCTTGTGATGGCTTGTTGTAGTAAGGCACGATAGCAAGACCAGCTGCAAAACCACCAAATTTGGCAACTTCTTTGGCAAACTCGATAGAGTCTCGTGTATCGTTGGTACCGACCCCAGCAATTAATGGCACACGTCCATTAACGATTTTCTGAACAGCCGCAAAGAGTTCCAACTCCTCATCGTGAGTAAGTGTTGGACTTTCAGCTGTTGTCCCCGCCAAAAGAAGAGCTTCTGTATGGTGAGCCAAAAGATGCTCAATCAATTCTGGAAGCGCATCATAATTGATTGAGCCATCTTCGTGGAAAGGTGTAATAAGGGCTGTGATCAGTTTGACATCTCTTAATTGATCAATTGACATAATATTCTCCTTCAACCGTTTTCTAATCCTTTCCATTTTACCATAATTTTGACCAGACAGACAGATAAGTTAACAATTTTCTGAAAACGTGAGGACTGACTATTTCAATATGATAGTCAAAACACAAAAAAACAGAGAGAAGTCTCTCTGCTTTATAGGAATCATAACGCAGTGGTTGATTGGAACTACTCATGTCTGCAGCATTCGTACTTCCTAATCAACTGTGCGGGGGTGGTATAAAAGTCCTGTGGACTTTTATAGCCTAAGCCTTAAATTATAAAAGCGAAGGAGAAATCAAACTCTTCGAGTTACTGATTTCTGTTTCGCTCCCTATTTCAATTCAAATTTCAATTCTGAAGTTGGGCGAACCAAACCACGTTCGTGAAGTGTTTCTGCGATTTGTACTGAGTTCCAAGCGGCACCTTTAAGGAGGTTATCTGAAACAACCCACATGTGGATACCTTTTTCAGCATCCAAGTCTTTACGGATACGTCCGACAAATGTATCACGTGAACCTACAGCATTAACGGCTTGTGGGTAGACTTGGTTAGCAACGTCGTCTTCAAGGACTGCACCTGGGAATTCTGCAATAGCAGCTTTCACTTCGTCAATTGGTGCCACTTCTTTTGTTTCAATGTAAACTGACTCTGAGTGAGCTGACAAGACTGGAATACGTACACATGTTGCTGATACGGCAATGCTATCGTCTTCCATGATTTTCTTAGTTTCGTTTGTCATCTTCATTTCTTCGTAAGTGTAGTCATTTTCAGTGAAGACGTCGATTTGAGCCAAAGCATTGAAGGCGATTGGGAAGTGTTTCTTATCGCCACCACATGGCAAGATTTCAGCTTTAACATCACGTGGGTTAACGCCGTCATTCAAAACTTCTTTCAACTCACGTTGTGTTTCAAGGATTGCTCCCATACCAGCACCTGATACGGCTTGGTAAGTTGACACGATGATACGGTCCAAGCCCCATTTTTGACGAACTGGCTCAAGGGCAACCATCATTTGAATCGTTGAACAGTTAGGGCAAGCGATAATACCGTTGTGAGCATCAAGCGCATGTGCATTGACCTCAGGTACAACCAATGGTACATCTGGGTTTTGACGGAAGTATGATGTATTATCAACGACTACTGCACCTGCTTTAACAGCGTATGGTGCATATTTAGCAGAGGTAGATCCACCAGCTGAGAAAAGTGCAATATCTACACCTTCAAATGCGTCTTCAGTCGTTTCTTCGATAGTCACATCTTGACCTTTAAATTGCAAGACTTTCCCTGCAGAACGTGCAGACGCAAGGTAGCGAATGTTATCGATTGGAAGTGTTGATTCTTCCAACATTTTGATCATTTGAGCACCGACGGCACCTGTAGCACCGACAACAGCAACTGTGTATCCCATAGTAAAACCTCTTTCGGAATTTTCTATCAATTTAGTTTAGTGAATCTATTATACTACGTTTAAGCCCAGTTGAAAAGGGTTAAAACGCCAAGAATAAAGAAAAAATCCCCTACCAAATGGTAAGGGATAGGAGGCATCTTTCGATGAGAGTAGCAGGTTCACACAACTACTCAAGGTCCGCTCCTGCGTTACAATCTAATGTAGACCTCCTCAGCGCAAAAGGCTCTAAAGAGCCAATCGACTCATCGCATGTTTCTATTCTAGCATATTGAACGACAGAGTCAAGCTCTTGATTTCTATAAATACTTACTTCCCTCACGAATGCTAAGAGATGACATTTGACTAGCATGTTGATCAATAAAAGCCCGAACCCAATCAGGATTTACCTTTGAGTAATTGCGCAAACTCCAACCGATAGCCTTGTTAATGAAAAACTCAGTCTGTCCAAAGTTGTTACAGATAACCTCAGCTAAGAGGTTTGTATCAGTCAATTCTTTACGCATAAGCTGGTGGTCGATGGCAATACGTCTCAACCAAAAATCCTCATCCAGACTCCATTGACGCATGATATTCTTGGTTTCTGGGTAGTGAAAAGTAATCTCCCCGATGATACGGTCCAACTGATCTATACTGTCCCACCATGATTTGGTTTGAGCCAATTCCTTTAGCTTTGGAAAATCTTCAGGTCTAAGCTCCTTCTTCTTTTTATCCAGATAATCCATAGCAATATATTGAAACTCACGGTAAGGTTGCTGCCAACACTCTTCCACAAAAGTCCAATCAATTGGATGTTTTATGAAAGGCTTAAAAAACTCTCTTTCAATCTTTTTGAGAATTGGTTTTTGAACGCCAAGAAAGCTGAATTTATTTTTCATATAAGCTTCCATTGCTGGGACTTTCGTTGGATTAGCTTGGTCTTCTAACAATTTCAAAAGAATTTTTGTATCCATATGATTCCTCCTTTTTTACATCAAAGGTCCAATCAAAGAAAAGAGATAGCCACATAGACGATGAGCTAAAGGCATTTTTGATAAACTTTCCAATGTCACTTCCTCTGAAAGAGCCTGAGTTTTCTCAAAATCTTGTTCAATCTTAATCACTTCCAAATTTTTATAGAGATAAACCCCGTCTTCAAAATTTTGATAGAGACTTCGGTAGTCTGTATTAATGGTACCTACCACAGCTTGTTGACCATCAGAAACATAAACTTTAGCATGGACAAAGCCTGGGGTATAGCGGAAAATACGGACGCCAGCATCCAAGAGGGCTTTAAAATAGGTCGTCGCAATATCAAAGGCATACTGTTTATCTGGAATTCCTGGCATAATGATACGAACATCCACACCTCGTCTGGCCGCAAAGGTCATGGCCCGAACCAATTCGTCATCCAAAATCAGATAAGGCGTCATGATATAGACATAATTAGTTGATGTATTTAGAAGATGTAAATAAACATTTTCGGCAACCTTGTGGTAGGTCAGCGGTGAATTGCCATAAGGGAGTACAAAGCCTTGACTCTTTCTTTGTTGAGGTTTTTCTTGTAGATAGTACTCCACATCCGTTTTATCCTCTATTCCAGTCACTGTCCACATGGTCAAAAAGAGAGCTTTTAGCGTTTGAACTGCTGAACCATCTAAACGAAGGGCTGTGTCCTTCCAATGACCAAAGCGTTCTCGTTTATTAACATACTCGTCAGCGATATTAACGCCACCAGTATAAGCAACTTGACCATCAATCACTGTAATCTTTCGATGGTCTCGGTAATTGTAATAGGTTGATAGAACGGGTTTGACTGGTGAGAAGGCCTGGGCTTTAATGCCAACCTTGTGTAGTCGCTCAATATAATCGTAGGACAAGGTAGTCATCTCATTCATCCCATCAAACATGACACGAACGTCCAGACCTGCCTTGGCCTTCTCCTCTAAAATTGTTAAAATCTCGCCCCACATGATTCCTTCGTCAATGATGAAATATTCCATGAAGATATAACTCTCCGCCTTTTTCAAATCCTCCAACAAGGCTGGAAGCATGTCATCTCCAAGTGGAAAATAGGTAACCTCTGTGTTTCTGTAGATAGGAAACTGTGCTGGACTATGCTCCAAAAAATAAGCTAATTTCTGTAATTGGCGATCACTTTGGGATAAATAATCAGCAACTTCTGGATTGGTGCTTAAATGGTCGGATGCCTGCACTGTAGCATCCTCAAGCCGTTTCTTCAAGCGTCTGACACCCAAATCAGCCAGTGAAAAGTAAAGCAGAGCCGTCCCAAAAATTGGAAAGAGGGCAATGATAATCATCCAGGACAGTTTGGAACGAGAATCCATGGAACGATTGAGCAAGTAAAAGAAGGTAAAGACACTCAACAAGTGTTCCCATAAGATAATGGATGGGAAATGCTCTTGTAGGCTGAGATATGAAAAGACAAGAAAGGCCAATTCCAGTAAGAAGAACAGGAGGATGGGAACCTTTCGGTTAAGTAGAATTTTGCCCCATCTGGAGGGCTTTTGGGGTAACAGTCTAGCACTTTGTTCTTGAGTCATATAGGCTCCTTTCGTGTAGGGGAGACCATTACAACTTTCCGGTCTCCTTCAGTAATTTTATTAGTATCGTTTTAGCCTATGAAAAAGGCAGGAATAATTAGCTATTGCAATTTAGAATTGGCGTGGTTTCTACTGTATTTTCCTGACAGGACCATCTAAGGTCTTTTGCATCCAGACAATATCATGCCATTGCTCAAACTTGTAGCCCACTTTTGGAAAATGAGCAACTTGGACATAACCACGTTTTTCATGCATAGCAATGCTAGCCTCGTTCGGAACAGCAATACAGGCTAAGAATCGCAAAAAGCCCCGTTGTTCAAGTTCCTCTTCAAGAGCATCATAGAGCTGACTTCCCAGACCTCGACCACGGGCATCTTCATGCAAATAGATGGACAATTCAGTTGTCCAATTATAAGCTGTCCGGGCATAGTAGGTTGAAGCATAGGCATATCCGAGAACTTGTCCATCCTCTTCAGCGACCAGATAAGGGTAAGTTTCAAGGGTTTTATTGATACGATTCTCAAATTCTTGAACACTGGGAACTTCATATTCAAAGGTAATGGCCGTCTTCTCAACATAGGGTGCATAGATGACCTGAATAGCTTGTGCATCAGCCAAGTTGGCTGGACGAATGGTTAACATCATTTTCTCCTTCGACTTCATTATCTTTATTTTATACTATAAAAAAAGAGGGCTCAACCCTCTTCTTACAAAAATTGACATTACATCAATGGCGCCACTAGTTTGGTCAATAAGCCTAAGGCCTTTTGATGGAATGGAAGTTTTTCAACGTCAGTCGTGCTGACTCGGTGACACTGGTCTTTTGTCGCTTGGAAATCTTCCTCAATAGCAAGAACCGAAGAAGTCCTATAGAGATAGGTCGCACACTCAAAATGATGATATAGACTTCGGTAATCTAAATTAATCGTTCCTACAACAGCCCGACTATTATCACTTACAAAGATCTTGG
The DNA here is from genome assembly GCF_916619785.1 of Streptococcus sp. Marseille-Q3604. Lineage (NCBI taxonomy): Bacteria > Bacillati > Bacillota > Bacilli > Lactobacillales > Streptococcaceae > Streptococcus > Streptococcus sp. Marseille-Q3604. Next base: position 558,597 of record NZ_CAKAKM010000001.1, read on the forward strand.
CATGAATAAATCCAGGTGTGTACTCATAGATTTTAACGCCAGAGGCTAGCAGTGTTGGGTAGTAGGTCTTAGCTAGGTAGTAAGCTGATTTTTTATCAGGAATACCAGGCATGATGATACTAACGTCTACCCCACGCTCAGCCGCAAACTTGAGAGCATGGAGTAGTTCACCATCCAAAATAAGATAAGGTGTCATGATATGAACAAAATCACGCGCATGGTTAAGGATGTCAATATAGACATTCTCACCAACTTTATCCTTGTCCAATGGAATATCCCCATAAGGAACAACAAAGCCAGGGGTATCAAAGACCTTATGTTCAACCATATACGGCGTAACATCTAAAGTTTCGTTAGAATAGGTCCACATCTGAAGAAAGAGAACTAAAAAAGTATCAACCGCTGGGCCCTCCAGCATCAAGGCAGTATCTTTCCAATGACCGAAACGCTCAATCTTGTTGATATACTCGTCAGCTAAATTAACCCCGCCTGTGAAAGCAACCTTACCATCAATCAGCAAGATTTTCCTATGGTCACGGTAATTGTAATAGGTTGACAGGAAAGGGGTTACCGATGCAAAAACTCGAGATTGAATGCCAATTTTTTCCAATCGTTTCTTATAGTCAAAACTCAAAGTTGAAAATTCATTCATACCGTCATACAGGACTCGAACTTCCACCCCTTCTTGAACCTTTTGTTTCAAGATTGCTAGGATTTCACCCCACATTTCACCTTCACCAATGATGAAATATTCCAAGAAAATGTACTTCTCTGCTTTAAGGAGCTGTTTCTTCATTTCCTCAAACTTGGCTTCACCACTTGGGAAATAGGTCGTCTTCGTGTCACGATAAACTGGAAAGGAACCGTTCACATTTTCAAGATATTGGACCAAGTTATAGTTGCTGGTGTGACGCTGTTTAAGCTCTTCGAGGGCCTGATTATCTTGTTTCAGAATACCAGAACTGCGGTCAATATTGCTCTGAATAGCACGCTTCATCCCTGTGTAACCTATATCAAGTTTCGTATAAGCCAAGAGCAAGGTTCCGATAATAGGGAAAGGCAAGACTATCAGGAGCCATGTATTTACAGCCGTCGACTCCATATCACTTTGAAAGAGATAAATAATGGCCAGAATACGAAGGACTACTTCTGTAACTTGCAGGTGTATCCTATATTGATGCAACCAGAGGTAAGACATGGCCACAACAACAAGCTGCAGTAAGATGATTAAGAAGATAATCGTAGCACGACTAAAGATTCCACGAAGAAAGCCACGACGACTCTTATCATAAAGACGTTCAATTTTAGCTTCGTTTTTGATAGCATGACTCCTTTCCCTTTTTAATTAATCTTATTATAACAAAATTTGTAAAATTAAGCTAGACAGAAAAAGCCATCTAGGCTAGTCTCAGATAAACACCACATTTATCTGAAAGGAACTAACATATAGGACGAAATGGATTACCGAAACAAATGGATTTTACGAATGTTTCTCAAAATTATGAGGCTGGGACAAAAGTCCTAGCCTCTCAATTTGTCTTTGGATTGTCGAGAAAGACGCAGTGGTTGAGTGGGCTCTACTACGCTGATTTCATCAGCTTTTACAGCCCTACTCAACTGTGCGGAGGTGGGACGACGAAATCGAATTCTAACGAATTACCGATTTCTGTCCCACTCTCAAGAAATAGAATTCCTAGGAAATCATTGAATTATCAATCACCCTACCAAGTTTTTCTGAGTTACTTGAAAAGTCTAACTTAATTGTTATCATTTAATTTATCTAACAGAGCCTCTGCTACTTTTTCAGGGATTCCAAGAGCTTGAATGTCTTCGGCACTGGCTTTTTGGATAGCTGTCATAGACTTGAAGTGTTTGAGAAGTTTTTGTTTGCGCTTAGGTCCTAACCCCTCCACGCCATCAAGTTTAGAACTGAAACTATTCTTACTACGGACTTGACGATGGAAGGTGATGGCAAAGCGGTGTACTTCATCCTGAATACGGTGAAGGAGGAAAAATTCCTCGGATTGACGTGGCAAATCAATGACTCGCAAAGGATCTCCAAAAAGCAATTCATTGGTTTGGTGCTTGTCATTTTTCTGAAGACCTGCAACTGGGATAGATAGATTGAGTTCCTTGCGAAGCACATCCTTGGCTACATTGACCTGACCTTGACCACCATCCATGATAATGAGGTCTGGTGGCGTTAGACCATCACGTTTGACACGACTATAGCGACGACGAATGACCTCACGCATACTGGCATAATCGTCAGGGCCTTCAACAGTCTTAATCTTGTATTTGCGGTACTCTTTTTTATTAGGTTTACCATTTTCAAAGACAACCATGGCAGAGACAGGGCTAGTTCCCATGATATTAGAGTTATCGAAAGACTCGATACGGACCGGTGTCGGAATCCCCATGAGTTTGCCTAGATTTTCAATAGCTCCTTGGGTCTTAGCCAAGTCTTTTTCGAGGAGATCAAATTTTTGGGTCAAACTGACGCGGGCATTTTTCGTCGCCAGATTAACCAACTGCTTCTTCTCTCCACGTTGAGGTTTAAAGACCTTGACCTCATCTCCAACTAGAGCCTCAACAGACTCTTGATCAATGTCTCCTGGAATGAAAATCTCCTTAGGCTTGAGATGACGACTATCCAGATAAAACTGACCCATATAGGTTAGGAAATCTTCCTCAGCATCATTATAATAAGGGAACATATTGACATCACGCTGAATGAGTTTCCCTTGGCGAACAAAGAAAACCTGAACACACATCCACCCCTTATCCACGTAGTAACCGAAGATATCACGGTCCTGCATGTCTTGACGGATAACCCTTTGCTTGGTCCTAAGCGTCGAAACCGCCTCAATCAAATCGCGATACTCCGCAGCACGCTCAAACTCCATCTGGTCAGACATATCCTTCATCTTGGCCTTAAGCTGATTAACGATTTTATCATCATGACCGTTTAGGAAATTCTTGACATCTTCAACCAAACCTTGCCAATAGTCCTCAGTGGTGTGACAGATGGTGTGGGCATTACATTGGCCAATATGGTAATAGAAACAGACCTTATTGGCCGGATTTTTACATTTCTTAAAGGGGAAAATACGGTCCAAAAGCTTCTTGATTTCATTGGCCGCACCAGAGTCTGGGTAAGGACCAAAATAGAGACCGCCATCCTTCTTAACCTGGCGGGTAATCAAGAGCCTTGGATAGAGCTCCTTAGTAATCTTGATAAATGGATAAGACTTGTCATCCTTGAGGCGGATGTTGAATTTAGGCATATTCTCTTGGATAAGATTAATTTCCAAAAGCAGGGCCTCAATATTGGACTCGGTTACGATAAATTCAAAGTCTGCAATCTCAGATACCAAAAGCTCCGTCTTAGTATCATGACTTCCACGAAAATAGCTACGCACACGATTTTTTAGATTTTTAGCCTTACCGACATAAATAATATTGCCGAATTTGTCCTTGTGGAGATAGCACCCCGGGTTGCTTGGGAGCAGTTCCAACTTATGTTTAATCAGATCATTCATGTTTTCATTGTAGCAAAAAAAGAGCTAAAAAGCTCTTAATAGTCATAGGTAAATACAATTTGAAAAGAGGTCTATTTGCTCAAAATCGTCAAAATTTCTTGGTAGTTTTTGACTTGATAGGTTGGAACAGCTGGAGTCTCATTAACCAAACCTTTTGGATTAAACCAAATGCTGTCAATTCCTGCATTATTACCACCTTGGATATCAGCAGTTAGACTATCACCAATCATGAGGGCCGAATCGGGATGAAAGTCATTTACCTGATCCGAAATTTTTTCAAAAAAGTCAGTAGACGGTTTGTGGGCACCCACTTCATCTGAAATGAAAATATCGTCGAAGAATGGCAAGATGCTTGAGGCTTGCAGACGACCACGTTGGATGTAGCTAACACCATTAGTTGCTGCATAAATATTGTGGCCGCGGTCTTTAACATTCGATAAGAAAGCATGGGCCTGAGGCAACTCCTGCCCCTGTTGGCTCAAGAAATGCTGGTAACGGCCAGCTAAGTGACTGCCATCAACCTCCTGTCCAAAATGCTCAAAAAGACGTGAAAAGCGCGTGCGAAGCAACTCAGGCTTAGTGATTAAACCATGATTAAAATCCTCCCACATGGAACGGTTCATGGGGATATAGTGATCCTTGTAAACTTTAAGATCTCGTGAAGCCACCCCAGCCTCTTCAAGCAAGTAGTTTAAAGCCAAATCTTCAGCACGGTCAAAATCTAGGAGGGTATGGTCAAGATCGAAAAGTAAATGGGTATAGGTCATGGCGTATCCTTTCTGATACTTGAATCTTTAGGCTCTATTTTACCACAATCTAGCTATATATGAATAAATCATAACCACCCGTCTAACGGGTGGTTTGATCAAGGGCTATAAGCCCATAATACCAGCCATCGCCTAAAGACGCTGGCTTTCACTTTGTTCAAGCCTTATTTATTGCTTTTGACTCGTCACAAGCCTCTCAAAGAGGCATTCGCATTACTTACCGTTATCCCTAAAGGGATTTTCATATTCTTTAACGCTTAATTTGTCCAATGCGATATCATGCTTCTCTTGTTCCTGGATATATTTCTTAATTGTGGCTTCATTAAGTCCTACCGTACTTACATAATAACCTTCTGCCCAAAAATGTTTGTTCCCAAATTTATATTTTAAATTGGCGTGTTTATCAAACATCATCAATGCACTTTTACCTTTTAAATATCCCATAAAACTAGCTACACTCATTCGTGGTGGAATACTTACTAGCATATGAACATAATCTGGCATTAAGTGGCCTTCTATTATTTCAACACCTTTATATTGGCATAGTCTATGAAAAATCTCTCCCAGACTACTCCTATATTGATTATAGATTATTTTTCGTCTATACTTAGGTGTAAATACAATGTGGTACTTACACATTCATTTTGTATGTGATAAACTGTGAGCTTTTTGCGCCATAGTCTTAACTCCTTCCGTTTTACAATTGGCTTGAACACCTATATTGTAACTCGTTTGGAGTTTTTTTGTTATGATGGTATAACCTTCGATGCGCACCCGCATAGCGGGTGGTTTATTTGTTTCGCACCTTCGGAGCGAAACGGACTTAAAGTCACATAATAAAAAAAGACGACCCGCAGGTCGTCCTCTCTGATTTATGAAAAATAAGTATTGCTTACTTAATAGACCAACATTATATCCATTAAAGCTTAAAGAAACCTTAAAATAGGATATTTTTCAAAAAATACAATTTTACTTAAAACCCTAATATCACTAATTCATGGTATACTGAAAATACAAGATTAATCAGACGAGGCGTTCTATGAAAAATTTAAAATTTCAATCCGTTTTTGACATCATCGGCCCTGTCATGGTAGGACCTTCCTCAAGCCATACTGCAGGAGCTGTTCGTATCGGAAAAATTGTCTCTGCCATTTTTAGTGAAACACCGACTGAGGTGGAATTTCAACTTTTTAATTCCTTTGCCAAGACCTATCGAGGTCACGGGACTGATGTAGCTCTAGTAGCTGGTATTTTAGGCATGGAGACTGACGACCCTGACATTCCGCACGCACTGGACATTGCATACGAAAAAGGCATCAAGGTCTATTGGAAAATCAACAAAGATAGTAATGCACCGCATCCCAACACCACTCGTATTACACTAAAAAATGCTACAAAAACTATCTCTGCCACTGGTGTTTCCATCGGTGGGGGGAATATCCAAGTGACTGAGCTCAATGGTTTTGCGGTCAACCTCAAAATGAATACACCTACACTTATCATTGTTCACCAAGATGTTCCAGGAATGATTGCTCTTGTGACTGATATTTTATCTCGTTATGGTATCAATATCGCTCAGATGACCGTCACTCGAGAAAATGCTGGTGAGAAGGCTATTATGATTATAGAAATTGACTCGCACCAGTGTGATGAGGCCGTCAATGAAATCGCTAGAATTCCTCATCTACATAATGTCAACTTTTTCAGCTAAGAGGGGGATTGCATGTTTTACACTATTGAAGAATTGGTTCAACAAGCTGACCGTGATTTCCAAGGCAATATTGCTGAACTCATGATTGCCACAGAAATCGAACTATCTGGACGTGACCGTTCTGAAATCTTAGAGCTCATGACACAAAACCTTGAAGTGATGAAGCAATCTGTCCAGGCTGGCTTATCACCAGAAAAGTCACCGACAGGCTTAACCGGTGGTGACGCTGCCAAACTGGATGCCTACATCAAAAGAGGAAAGACTTTGGCTGATTCTGCTGTTCTGGGTGCTGCTAGAAATGCCATGGCCGTCAATGAATCTAACGCCAAGATGGGCTTGGTTTGTGCCACACCAACTGCTGGATCAGCAGGTTGTCTACCTGCTGTTCTCACAACAGCTATCGAAAAACTGGGCTTGAGCCAATCACAACAACTGGATTTTCTTTTCACTGCCGGTGCATTTGGTCTAGTCATCGCAAATAACGCCTCAATTTCTGGAGCAGAGGGAGGATGTCAGGCCGAAGTTGGCTCTGCCTCTGCTATGGCTGCTGCAGCTATTACAATGGCTGCTGGTGGAACACCCTTCCAAGCTAGCCAGGCCATTTGCTTTGTGCTTAAGAATATGTTGGGGCTCATTTGCGACCCTGTAGCTGGATTAGTCGAAATTCCTTGTGTCAAACGTAATGCTATGGGAGCAAGCTTTGCCCTAGTAGCTGCCGATATGGCCTTGGCAGGTATCACATCTGCCATTCCAGTCGACCAGGTTGTTGACGCTATGTATCAGGTCGGTTCAGCCATGCCAACTGCCTTCCGTGAAACTGCTGAAGGTGGCTTAGCAGCAACTCCGAAAGGAAAAGCACTCGCAAAAGAAATCTTTGGTTGATTTTTTAGAATAATCACAAAAAAACTTAGAAGCACTCATACTTCTAAGTTTTTTCTTCTTATACAGCCTTTTCAACGTTTTGATTTTAGCTGAATAGCCATTTTGTTAAAAAGTGCCATGTTTCTTTGGCAATACTTGCAAGGAAGGTTGAGAGACTAAATGCGTTGAATTTTTTGAGGAGATTCTCAACAAGTGGAGCGACAGTCTTAGGTGTTTCCACTGGAGCCTTACTTTCTTCTTGCTTACCCGTATTATCCTGAGATGGATCTGGCACTGTGTTTGTACTATCGTGACCATTATTTTGTCCAGTTGGCTCAGTCTCTGGAGCAACCTCTGGTTGATGCTCAGGCTCAACTGGTTTATTTTCCGGATTTGGCTCTGGACTTGGTTCTGGCTGAGGATCAGGTTTGATTGGTTCGTCAGTAGTGTCACTGCTTGTGTTTGTCATTTTTTCAGTTACGAAGAAGTTTTTGAATTCTACTGCTCCATCCCAAAGACCAACACCTACATGGGCTTGATTGAAGTAATTATCCACAGCATCAAATTGATGATGGAGCACTTCCTTGCCATCGACATAGACTGTCATGGTGTCCTTGCCTTTCACAACCTTGACATGGTGGTACTGACCGTCATTGATAGCCTTATCCAAATGAGCTTCAGCGATGGTTTCACCACCAAAACGGAAGAGACGAACAGTATCATTGTCAGCAAATTGGACAGAATAGGCACGACCAGGTTCTTCACGTTCCGCAGCTACAAAGAGGTTGACCAAACCATGTTGGTATTTGACATCGATATCATAATCAAATTGCTTGAAGCCATTACTTTCATAGGCCATGAAGAAGTCATTGGCACTAACATTGCTATCGTAAAGGGTATCGTCATCAATATACCAATCACCAGTGACAGCTTTCAAGCCTTTAAGGTTGGTCGCAAAATTGTTGAGCGTAATGTCAATATTAAAGGTCTTGGTCAATGAAGGGTTTTCAACTGAAGTTGCTGTGACAGTGAGATGACCTTTGTGAAGAGCTTTGAGAGAAAGTTTATTGTCATGTTCGGTGTATGACACCAAACTTGGATCACTTACTGTCCATGTCACATCTTGCTCTTCAGAAGCTGGTGCGAGATAAACCTGCAAGTCCTTACTTTGACCAACTTCAAGAGCCAAGTGACCTGCAACTGTGGTGTTCATGGCAACAGCCTTAGTGACTTCCTTCTTGTCAGTCCAAGTACTCTTAATTGGGTAGATAGCAATATTTGCTTTGGCTGGACCACCTTCAACCAAGACGCTCGCTCCAACGGCTCTTGGGCTTGGGAAAATCTGATTGGCACCAGCTACCGTATTGCCCTTAGCAAAGACTTCCACACTCGCACGGTCCACATAAAGATGCAAATCAATAGAACCATCTTCATTGCGAGTCACTTGTTGGCTATTAACCTTAGCAAAGGCATCAGAAAGAATTGTCCCAGATTGGCTACGGTCAATAGACAAAGTTTCCTTGGTTAAATCGTAAACGACCTTTGTAGCTTGACCATCACCGACGCGAAGGTTAAATCCAACTGCAGTCGTGTCCTTACCTGGTACAAAGTGAGAAACCACTTCATAAGTATCACCTGAGAAATCTTTAAGCAGTTCATTGTCAGAAGCTACTCTGACATTTTCAAAATACTGGGCATTATCTGTATCACGAAGGCTTTCATAGGCCTTAACAGGTGTTTGTGTTAAGAGGTAACGGTCGCCTGATTTAACCAAACCAAGGTCAAGGTTAAGGTTAAAGGTACCATTAAATTTTTGACCAACAGTATCTGCAACTAGATTGCAATAATCTTCCCAAGTGTTCATCCAGTTGATTTCAGTCAATTGCGGGATGTTTGGATGGTCAGCTGTCCCAAAATCATGAACATAGTAAGTCATGGCAGCATAGGAATCCTTACCAAAATTCATGATTTCATCATGTTCTTGGTAAACTTCATCAGCTACAAAGGCCCACTTACCATCCACTTGTTTAAAGTCTCCAACCTTGTAAGAACGACCACCACGTGAGAGGACCCACTTGAGTGCCCCATCATTGGCCACAATTGGATAGAGGTCAGGACATTCCGTATGCAAATCCTTATAGGTTGTTTCAACCTGCCAGTTCTTCAAATCTGGTGAGGAATAAATGCGGAGTGGACCACCAGCAAGGACCATAAACCATTGGTTATCCCAGCGAAAGACCTTAGGATCACGGAAATCTTGGTTTTGAAGTGGGTCCTGAGACCAGTCGGCAACCACCTTATCATATTTTTGCCAAGTTCTACCCTCGTCCTCACTATAGGCAATTTCAATCCGTTGCCCATTACCATTTGAAGTGATAATAGCTACCAGACCGCCTTCCGGAGATTTGAAGAGACCTGAGCTATTGGTACTATCAACCACGACAGAGCCTGAGAACATGTGACCTGTTGCATCTGGATAAAAAGCAATTGGCTCTTCATCCCAATGAAGCAAGTCTCGGCTGGTCGCATGAGCCCAGTGCATTGGACCCCATTTGGTATCATCGTAAAATTGATAGAAAAGATGGTAACGTCCTTTGTAGAAGACCAAGCCATTAGGGTCATTAGCCCAGCCATCCTTAACAGAATAATGATACTGATCACGGTAAAGCTCGTTGTAATAGACATCATCGCTCTGTCTTCGGTGGATATTGACACGGTAGGTCAAGGTCACTGGACGACCAAGCGAATCGGTCACACTACTTTCAATAGTAAAGTAATTGGAACCTACAGCCACTGGCAATTGAGAAATATCTGTGTAGACATTTCCTTTGGCATCTTCAACCTTGATGACAGCATTAGGATTGTGCTTAGTAATGTCAAAGCCTACCGTCTCAGCATTATGCCCTACATATTGGATATGAAGTGGTTCTTGGGAGAAGAATTGGGCTTGTTTTTCAACAGAGCCTGTCTTTGAGGTTACCACGAGATTGTCAATCAAAGGAAGACTGGCACCGTCAAGATTGACATAACGGGTGTTTCTGAAAATGACATTGGCATTCCAATTAAGAAGACCAAAATAGCCCTCTGAAATAACCTGTGGTTGACCCTTGTCACTTTTTTGAAGAACAGAGTCACCTGTACTAGCCACAAGTACATCATTGACATAATAAGATAGCCACTGATTAGCCGCAACCACTTTAAGATTGTAGGTTTCATCAGCAGTTGGTGTCACATCTTTTTCATCTACGAGTTGAATATCCTGATTATTGACCCAACGCCAAAACTTAACCTTATGGTTACCAGAGTCCACATTGACCCCATACATATTTTTGTTACTGCTATCATTGTTACCACGGAAAATGAGGGCAGCTGCACCACCAGCTTCCTTGAAGGTCACATCCGTAGAATAAACAAAATTTTTGCCCTCAGATTGAGAATAAAGGAAAGAGTCTCCCTTGTCTTTGGCATCTGAATGAATGCCATCAGCCTGCATTTCCCAGTGACCATTTTGATCTGCGGTCATTCCCTCAAGATTGGTAACTGCTTCATTATTAGGCAAATCCGTTTTATCTTCTGTCACATGAACAGGACTTGTACTATTGGTTTCAACTGGCGTTTCTTGACTGTTCTGATTCAAATCAGCTTCTTTCGTTTGATTAGGCACTTTTTCAGCCTCACTAGCCTGTGTTTGGACTTCTTTTGGCTGATTAGGACTAGGCTGAGTGAGATTCTCTTGAGCTGTTATAGCAGATTCGGAAACAAGAGACGGGCTAGGCTCTATCACTTGGGGGACTTCTTTGGTCGTGCTGGGAGCAACCTCAACTTGTGGAGCAACTTGATGATCAGTCTGAGCTACCACCTCCTGAGGTATTGGGCTCACAGTTGCCTGTTCCACTTGGTCCGCATAGACAGGACCAGCCAGGGCCAAGCCTGCAAAACTTACCAAGGCACAGCCATAGACCCATGTCTTCCCACTTTTACGCATAAACCAATTTTTACAAACAGTATCATTCATGACTCTTCTCCTTCTTTAGAGCAACATTAAATGTTATCTCAGTTTTCATGAAAATTCAAAGTCAATACATTTGCCTTTATTAATAATCCTATCAAAGTTTCCGGAAATATCTTTAGGGTTTACATTAAAACGGTAAACGCTTACTTTTAATATCATTATATCACTATAATCTGAAAATACCATCTTTTTCTGTAATATTTTTCATATAAATGAAAAACTTCCGAATTTGCCATTCGAAAGTCCCTTACTTATGTTTAATCTGAGCCTGTTAGCAGGCTATTTCCAATAATACCAATGGTTACAATAGCAATCCCAAAGAATCCCAAAAGGCTAGGTAGACTATCTCCGAGGAAGAGGCAACCACCCAAGAGGGTAAAGAGAACTTCACCAGCCTGAGTAGCCTCAACTACTGCCAGTTGCTTATGGTTATGCTTAACTAGATTAGTGGCCTCGAAGAAAAGCAAGGTTGCGACAACCCCAGAAAAGACAGCCACAATTAAAGACTGTAAAATCTGTCCGCCTGATGGAAGACCAGCATCTGCACCAGCAAAAGCTGACAAAAGCAACCAAAAAGGTGTACTCATCAAGGTCATTCCAAACACGCGCTGCGTCGTTGAAAGCTGATCCTGCTTACAGTGGACCATCATCTTACGATTGCCCAAAGGATAGGCAAAAGCGGCCAGTAAAATCAAGAGACTAGCACGGACCACACCGCTACCAAGACCACTACCGAAGTAAGGAATCTGGATGAGAATGATCCCTAAAAGGATAACCAATGTCATAAGCAGTTGCTTACCAGGTACCCTCTGCCCAAAGAGTGGGGTCAAGAGCAGACCAGCCAGAATGGTAATCTGCCAAGTGGCTGCCACAAACCAGGACTCACCATAAATGGAGGCTAGAGACAGTGGCCCATAGAAAAGCCCAAAACCAACCGTACTCCAAATCAACCAAGTCAGGGGTGCTTTCTTAATGGCAGACAGAACACCTGCCAGCTCACCCTTACGCCAGACCAAAACAGTCAGCATGGGCAAGCTAAACAAATAGCGTAGACTAGCACTCCACATCCAGGACCCACCCGAAAGATTCATACTACGATTAAAGATAAAAGTAAAAGCAAAAAAGAGGGCACCCAGAATACCATACCAAAGCGCCCTCGCAAATTGAGATTGTTTCATATTTGTAAACTCCTGTAATTATTCTATTGTATATTATTTGCAGCAATAAAAAAAGGAGGTCATCAAAATGACTTCCTTGGTTTCGTTTCAATTTTTACTTATGGACCAAGTAAACAACCTGTATTTTAATCACCTTTTAGCTGTACTTGTGTATGTGCTAGCAGGTCTCCTAGATGTCTCCTATCTTTCCTAAAAAACGTCATTGCCAGTAACAAAACTGCGATTAGAGTCGCTGAAAACGAGAGGATAATGGATAACACATCAAAATCACTATAGAAGCCATGAATCGTGCCCATATGACCGAGTTGCCAAGGTAAAAATTTGATGACGTTTCTGATCAAGCTAGCCTGCACTGTTTTTTTCTGGTAGACCAGTTCAAGCCCTGCTTTTCCCTTCCCCAAGCTCCCATTTTTTGCATAATCCAAGAATGTGAAAAGGAGCGTGATTGGCAAAACAGAGGTGAAAAATACAAGCCACTGCGACTGAATTTCTGTAAACTCTGGGACGCCATTAAAAAAAATAATGTATATAAGCATAGAACCTAAAAACAGAAGACCTAAATAAGCTATAATAAAAAGATAATCGAATAGAAATTCAATCATTCTTTTTTTAAACGAAATAGGATTTGTTGCTAAGATCTTCATCGCCCTCTCCTCCTTTATCATCTCCCATTATAACATTTTTTAATATTCTAAATAATATTTGAGAGGAAAATTTGTAGGCTATTGAGCTCGCAAATTGAGATTGTTTCATAATTGTAAACTCCTGTAGGTTTTATTATACACTACTTCTATTATGGCTTTTGGACTTTATTTAGATTTTACGTTATAGTAGTATTAAAAATCTAAATCATAAGGGTAATGTATGTCTCAGGATATTAAAGTAGAAATTGGAAAAAGAATTCGTGAAGAACGTGAACGACAAGGGTTAACACGTGAGCAAGTTTGTTATGCTGAAGATGAATTAACTGTCAAACAGCTGATGAGGATTGAGCTCGGACGTTCATTGCCAACTATTGTAAAACTTCAATATATCAGTGATAAACTAAATGTTTCCCTGAATTATTTGTTGGGAGAAACTAATTTAGACATTCCTGAAGACTATTATCAGGCTAAATATAAACTCATGAAGTCTCCTGTCTATGGCGACCCCGAACGTATCAAGAAGAAGCTAAAAGATATTGAGGAACTCTACGACAACTATATTGAGATTCTACCAGAGGACGAGCTTTTTGCTATTGATATCATTGAAAGAACATTAAATTTCATAGCTGAAGGGGAGGGAGAAGACCTTGTTGAAATAGTATTTGAAGATTATTTAAATCAAGTATTGAAAAAAGAACAGTACACATTGAATGATCTTTTATTGATAAAATATTATTCTGTACAGTGCCAATCATCTTCATATGATGAATCTATAATCGAGAATTTTCGAAAAAAATTGATAAAACAAAGATTGCAAGGAGATGAATTAACCAATGTGGAACTATTGGGAGCATTATCAGCTATAGCTGGGATATATGTTATGCACCATGAATACGAACATATGAAGTCTCTCGTCGATAAGATGTATGAAATCATACATTCCATTATGCAACACTCATATCAGCCAGGTATCACAATGCTTGAAGCAAAATACTATTTATATTATGAGAATAACATAGAAAAAGCAACCGAGCTCTATCATACAGCTACCCTACTAGCCGAAGCCTTCGGCGACCAAGTCTTCATCAAAAATCTTAAAATGGAAATGAAAAAAGATTTAAATACGAAATAACAAATCTAAGTGACATAAATGTCCTTTTGATTCGTTATTTTTTTGTTTATACTCATTCATATAATCAAATAGGAGAAATCAAGATATGACAAACCTTATCGTAGCAAAACAGTTAAGCAAACAATTTCAAAAATATAAAGCAATAGAAAATCTAAACTTCACAGTTGAAGAAGGTGAAATTTTAGGTTTCCTAGGGCCTTCAGGTTCTGGTAAAACGACAACAATTAATATCTTAACAGGTCAACTCACTCCTAGTCAGGGAGAAACTTATATTTTAGGCAAATCATCCCTTCAGTTAAAAGAAAAAGATTTGTCAAAGATTGGATTAATTACTGAAAATAGTGGCTTTTATGAAAAATTAACACTTCATGACAATCTTCTATTCTTCGCCAAACTCTACAATGTTTCACTAGATTATATTGACGATTTGATGAAACGTGTCGGACTTTATGACCATCGAAAAACCTTAGCAGAAAAACTCTCTACAGGGATGAAACAACGGATGCTTTTAGTTAGGGCTATGATTAACAAGCCAAGAGTTCTCTTTCTTGATGAACCGACTTCTGGTTTAGATCCATCAACATCTCAAACCATTCACGCTCTCATCAAAGAGCTTAAAGAACATGGAACAACCATTTTTCTGACGACACATGACATGCACGAAGCTACCATTTTATGCGATAAAATTGTACTTCTAAATAAAGGGAAGATTGTTGAAGAAGGAAAACCTGCTGAGCTTATTCAGAAATACAATACCAATAAGATGGTAAAAGTGACCTATTGTTCAGGTCAAGAGAAAGTGATTCCCTTCTCTGAATTAAATCATATTACTGCTATTCAGGATATTCAAACCATCCACTCATGTGAACCGACTCTAGAAGACATCTTCATTCAACTGACAGGAGGAAAACTTAATGTTTAACCAATTAAAATCTTTACTATGGCTTAGAAAACGAGTAATCAAATCTAATAAAAGCATTATCCTACAAATCCTCCTTCCTTTAGGACTTGCCTTTCTCTACAAATATATTTATGAGATACAAGGTAGCCTAAACAATTCAGTGAAAGCCAATCTATTAGTTACCTGTTTAGCCATATCTTTGAGTGTATCAGTTGGAACTCCAATCAGCACGATTGTTTCTGAAGAAAAGGAAAAAAATATTTTAAGAACTTTGTTTTTAAGTGGTGTTAACAGTACGAACTATATCCTTTCAGTTTTATTTTACCCAGTGCTTATTAGCTTAGTTATGACAACTGCTATTCCAAAAATACTAGAACTGAATATTGAAACTCATTATGGTCCTTATCTTATCGTCTCATTTGCTACATCTTTAGTAATGATGCTTATCAATCTTTTCATTGGATTAATCAGCAAAACTCAAGTATCTGCCCAAGTGATTAGTCTTCCAGTAATAATGATTAGTATGTTTATTCCAATGCTTTCAGAAATCAGTAAAGATTTTGATAATGTCACAAAGTACAGTTATATGGGATTGTTCACGAAATCTATAGGGCACCTTGAAACCTTTAAGTGGCAGGACCAAGTAGCAAGCTCACTATCCCTGCTAGTCTGGTTACTCCTATTTACTACACTGATCATTCTACAATCTAAGAGATTACGAAAAATATCTTAATTCAAAACCATAACCATCTAAACTGAGTGTTAGATGGTTGTTTTGTTTATTTCCCTTCTTTTGCTCTAACTAGAAACTCAGATAGCTTCCTAGAGTCTTTTCATTCACATGATTTTAAGGTATATTATTATATAATTAAAACTCAAGGGGAATACAGATGTCTGATGATATTAAAATCGAGATTGGAAAAAGAATTCGTGAAGAACGTGAACGAATAGGTTTAACACGTGAGCAGGTTTGTGACACCGAAGAAGAATTAACCGTCAAACAACTGATGAGAATCGAGCTCGGTCGCTCATTACCAACTATTGTCAAACTGCAATACATCAGTGATAAATTGGGAGTTTCCCTAAACCATTTGCTAGGTGAAACAAAACTAGACATTCCTGAAGACTATTACAAGGCTAAATATAAACTCATGAAGTCTCCTGTCTATGGCGACCCCGAACGTATCAAGAAGAAGCTAAAAGATATTGAGGAACTCTACGACAACTATATTGGTATTCTACCAGAAGAAGAACTTTTAACCATTGATATCATTGAAAGAACCCTGAATTTTATATCTGAAGAGAAGAAAGAAGATCTTGTAGAGATTGTATATGAAGACTATTTGAACCAGGTATTAAAAAAAGAAGAGTACACCTTGAATGACCTTCTGCTAATAAAATACTATACCTTTCAATGTCAAGTTGGTGACTATGATAAAGAAATTGTTGAAAGTTTTCGATGTAAATTAATTAATCAAGAATTACAAGGGGAAGAGCTAGTTAATGTTGAGCTACTTGGAGCATTGTCAACTATAGGTGGAATCTATGTGATGCATCAAGATTATAGAAATATGAAAACTATTGTCGATAAAATGCATACTATTATTGATAAGACACTACAACATGCTTACAAACCCGCCGTACTCATTTTTGAAGCGAAATATTATCTCTTCTATGAGAACAATAGAGATAAAGCAACTGAACTTTACAAAATGGCTACCATACTAGCCGAAGCCTTCGGTGACCAAGTCTTCATCAAAAATCTTAAAATGGAAATTGAAAAAGATTTAAACATATAATAGAAAATATATCAGCAACATCTTTAATATGATTCATTCTAAATGTAATAACTACCAAAGAAGCATCTGAAGTCAAACTCAGATGCTTCTTTTATTATTTTAATTTTTTACTTTCAGCTGATAATATGCTTCTTCAGATACTTCTTCCCATACCAGTCTTCTACTGACTTGCCTTCCCAGTCACGGTATTCTTCGGGGTATTTTATTTTGTAGTAACCTTCTAAAAAGAAAGGGAACTCCATGAAGATAACCATTGCCAAGAATCCAATATCTATGATTATCCATGTCAAGAACATACCTAACAAAGTCAGGCTTTGTGAAACTGCTATACCCGAATGCGATAAGATTATTTTGATGATTACAGCAAGCCCTAGCACTCCTGAACCATAGGTGGCGATTAGGCTTGCTATTCTATCAACAAGAGTTTCTCTCGCCTCTTCACCGAAAAAACAAGTGCTTAAACTTCTTTTCTCCATACGAAGGAATATTAGGGCAATAATAAACAGAAGAATATAAATAAACCAGATTCCAACTGAGGTTAGGGTCGGTAGGGCTACAGTTATTGCCAAGAGATTGAACTCAAGGCAAAACCAAAATAAAAAGGTCTCCATATGAAAGCGATATCTGTATGGACGAATAAACGGTTTTCGAACAAATTTTCCAATAAGTACAAGTAATAGCCATATAAAACAGCAAATCAGAAATAATTCAGGGGTCAAGAGTGACGGCTTGTGAACAGGCAAGGTTAAATCTTTGGGATCTGCAACATCCAAAGAAGAGGCAAATAAGGCACAGAGAAAATTACATCCGAATACAAAAAAGACGCTGTAGAGAATACTTTTTATTCTAAAACCAATACTTGGCTTTCCATTATTTAAGCCTTTTCCAAGTTTTTCGTAATAGTCTTTCTTTATATACTGAAGAGAAGCATCGTCTAGTAAATTTAGACTCTCTTCAAAACTGGCTTTAAAGATTGATTTTTTCATTTTTATCTTATCAATAATTCCTTGTGTTTTTTTAGGTACTTCCAATTAATCTCTATTCGATTGGTTAAATCATAAAGAGCGAGACAGACCTTTTTAGTTTTCTCAGCTAGTGTAGAGTCTGTGTTTAACTGAGCCTCTAGCTATTCTCTGGACAAATCAGGATCTATCAGCACGATTGAAAGGATGAGATAACTCTCAAAAAGTTCTTATATTTCTGCTTTAATTACGTCTGACTGATTGCTTCTCTAGCATTCTTTATGACAGCATCAAAATCTCCTGACCTAGACTTTACGAGTGCCTTGCTCTACCAACTGAGCTAAATTGGCTAACACTTTTATAGTATGGCACTCTCAATTTTTTGTCAGGAAGTTTTAAACGATTTTCTTTATCAAAATCTGGCAAGGATTTTGGGGATCCCATAGTTGAGGAAAAATCTCTAATTTTTTAAAACCAACACTTCGATAAAAGACATTTGTTCGGTCATAATCTTTATTTGAACCTTCTGCCACTGTTTTTACCTGTAGGTAGTCTACTTGTTTGCCTGCTTCACTTTCTAAAGTCGCAAGCAATTGACTGCCAATTCCTCTACCTTGATAAGCTTTTTTTACGCCGAGACAATCAATCTCTGCACACTCTTCACTAGAATAGGACAAGCTTACAAATCCAGTCAAATCACTCTCCTGATAGGCTGCCCAAACTTGCAAATCTTTGGCTCCTTCGATGTAGGCTTGCGTGCTTTCTGGTATTCCAAACCATTCTGGCAAATCCTTTAAAACCTCATCAACAACTGCCATTTTTTGATCTTCATCCTTGACTTCTTCAATTGTAAACATCATAAGTTCCTTTCTTGATTTTGGTCTTACTTCCCCCTTACGAGCCAGCACTTTCATAGGCATCCAAGCCCCTATCCCAGAGTTTGAGGGAAATGAAAAAGAAGACAAGGGAAATCAGAATCAAACCACCGATGTTAAAGAGCCCATTCTTGCCCTGCAAGAAATAGCTAGCTGGATAATAAGCTGTAAAGGCGAAAGGCACGATAAAACTAATCAACCAACGAAGGAGCGAATTGTAAATGGAAATCGGGTACTTGGCAAAGTCATTAAACATATAGAAAATGTAAATCATGGCACCTGACTGCTTGGTCCAAAAAGCGATGCTGGCTGTCGCGATTTTTAAAGAAGTATAAATCAAGGTCGCAAAAGGAATACAGACTAGAAAAATCAGGAATTTTGAAAGAGTCCAAGCGATGCTAGTCACTGTTGTTCCTAATAGAATGCCACCGACTAAGAGTTCACCCAAGGCATCAATCTGAAAGGTCTCAACCAGGATGTGAAAGAGAGGGTTGATAGGACGAGTCAAATACTTATCAAATTCCCCTTTTCGGACTAGCCGTTGACCTAAAGCCCAGAGATTGTCAAAAAAGAGATGATCTAATCCCTTTGGAATCAAGGAAAATCCATAGATAAAGGCAATCTCTTGAAAAGTCCATCCTTCTAGGGATGGGATATGTTGAAAGATGACATTGAGAAATAAGAGGTTCAGACCTTGTGTCAGAAAGACTCCCAAGACACCAACCACAAAATCCACCTTGTATTCCATGATTTGCTTGATGTATTGTCTGATAAAAATCAGATGCATGCGTTGATATTTTTTCATACTAACCTCCTTGAATGGTGATGAATGTCTGGACTCGTTTCCAAATCAACTGAGACAAGCCCACCATCACTATAAGCCAGAAGAACTGGAGCAAAAGCGCTTGAAGAATCTGACTGGCATCGTATTTCCCAACAATGATCATAACCGGAGTGTAAATCAAGGATGAAAAAGGCAAGAAGGAGAGAATAGCTGAAACCACCTTTGGAAAGAAAGCCAAGGGAATCAAACTTCCAGACATAAAAGCCACTATGGAAGTCTTGAGTAGATTGGAACCCCAAAGATTTTTAAACACAAAGGCTGAAAAACCAAAACAGATATTAAAGAAAAAGTTAATCAGATAGGCGAGCGTTAAGCTAAAGAGATATAGAACCATCAACCCCAGCACTTCTACAATGCCTTGCCCAGATAAGATTTTCATCAAAACAATGACACTTAAAAATGGCAGTCCAACAGAGATAAAAATCAACCACTTGGAACCAAGCTCCGTAAAGAGGTAAGAAGCCGCAAAATGCACTGGTCGCAACAAGCGCATGATAATGGAGCCATCCTTGACCTCCTCCCCAATCATAAAGGAGCTATCAGACCTGGTCAAGAGATTGGTCACAAAACTCATGATGATATAAAGGGTGATATCCGCCATGCTAAAGCCCTGAATCAAAGGCTCCTGGGAGGAGTCAAAGACAGCCTTCCAGAGATAAAAGGCCACAAAAGCCCCCATGACATCTCCAATCCGATAGAGAATAAAGTTGACACGATAGGTAATCAACTCCTGAATCCCTGCATTGATAAAGGGTTTATACCGTCTCCACAATTTGACCACCTTAGAGCTCCTTTCGGTAGAAGCGACGGATAATATCCTCAATATCCGTATCCACCATCTTCAAATCACGGACTTCAAAATCAGACAGAGTTTGCTTGATAATATCAGCTGACTGGTAGCGAGAACTATCGAATTCAATAGTCAGGCTATTTCCTTGCCTATCAATGGTCATATCAGGCAAGCCTTCATAATGAGAGACTAAATGACTTTGACCTGGTATCAGATCGAAGGAGAGAGTCTTCATCTTGCCAAAGGTTTCCTTGAGCTGGCTCACCGTTCCATCAAAAATCTCTTGTCCCTTATCAATCATAAATATCCTATCACAGAGTTGCTCAATATCACTCAGGTCGTGAGTGGTCAATAGAATAGTGGTCTCTTCCTCCTGATTGATTTGAGTGATAGCCCGACGAATGTTATCCTTGACTGACACATCCAAACCAATAGTTGGCTCATCTAAAAAAAGAACCTTGGGATTGTGAAGCAAGGAAGCCGCAATATCCGCCCGCATCCGTTGACCAAGCGAAAGAGTCCGTACAGGATCCTTGATAAATTCCTTCAAATCTAAAACTTCATTCAAAAAATCCATGCGCTTGTGGAAGAGCGAGTCTGGCACATCGTAAATCTCCTTCAAAACCGAGTAAGTCTCTTGCAGGGCCAAATCCCACCATAGCTGGGTTCGTTGTCCAAAAACAACCCCAATATCCTTGACATAATCTTGACGATTATCCTGTGGAATCTTGCCATTAATCCGACAAAAACCAGATGTCGGTTTCAATATTCCTGTTAGCATTTTAATTGTGGTCGACTTCCCAGCACCATTTGCTCCGATAAAACCAAGAATCTGCCCCTTGGGCACCTCGAAGGTCAAATCTTTGACCGCTTCAAAGGTCTGCTTTTCAGGATGAATAAAGGAACGCAAAGCCCCCTTCAAGCCCGGTTCCTTAACAGTCTTCACAAAATTTTTCTGAAGATGTTCCACTTCAATCATCGCCATATCTATCTCCTAAAGTAAAAAATCAACAAACCGTGTCCTCTAAACACAAAAAGCCAATTTCTCATCTCCTAAAATCTGCCTTCTTTATCACAGCAGAAGGTATCAGTATTACTCTATTATAAAGCAGTTAAAAAAGGAAACCAAGTGTTATTTAGCAAAAGAGAAAATAGTTTTGATACTTGAAAAAATCAAAACCACCCGTCTAATTCACTAAACAAAATGACACAATTCAATAATTCATCAAAGCCTCTACATATTCCTGTAGAGGCTCATTTCAACTTCTCTCATTCTTGCTTGTGAATGTTTAGATAGATTATAAGCCACAAAAAAGCCACCATATGGTGACCTTTAATTAATAAAATTTCTTTTATAAACTTCTCCTCATCCCAACCAATCTTTTTCTTTGGCAATGCGGACGGCTTCTGTTCGGTTGCCTGCATCGAGTTTAGTCAGGATGGCTGTCATGTAATTTCGGACGGTTCCATTTGAGAGGAAGAGGCTTTCGGCGATTTCTTGGTTGGTTGACCCTTGGGCAACCATGGCCAAGACTTCTTGTTCACGTTGGCTGAGTGGATTATTGTCAAAGGCAACACCTTCAACCAGCTCTGGCGAGTACTCCTTTTGACCTGCTAGGACGGTATGGATGGTCGCCATGAGGTCACTGATGGAACGCTCTTTCAGTACATAAGCATCCACCTGGGCTGCTAGGGCTCGTTTGAAATAGCCTTTTCGTTTGAAGGTGGTCACTATAACGACCTTCGTTTCACTTTGATTGGCACGGATCCACTCAAGAACATCAAGACCTGTTTTAACTGGCATTTCAATGTCTAAAATAGCCACATCGACTTCTTCTTTTTCTAAGAGAGTAATGGCTTCTTGGCCATCACTGGCCGCAAGGACTTCTTCGACATCGTCCTCCAACATGAGGAGTTGGCAGAGGGCATCCCTCAACATTGACTGGTCTTCGGCGACTAATAATTTCATGCTTTTCCTCCCTCTTTCAAATGCACACGAATAATGGTTGGATGCGATTGAGACAGGATTTCCAAGTCTCCATCTACCAAACTAAGACGCTCCCTGATACTGTGTAGCTCTTGCCCAGTGACTTCCTTGAAGCCACAACCATCATCCTCGAACTCAAGAATGATACCACGATTACGGCTAAGACGAATCTGACAGCTATCAGCCTGGCTATGTTTGATGACATTATTGGCCAGTTCACGAAGCACCATGGACAAGGTCGACTGGCTAACGGGTGACAGGCTGTCTAAGTCAAGGCTACTATCCACGGTCAGGACGATATCAGATAGGTCAAAGAGTCGCTCGAGTTCCAGTAACTCCTCTGCCACCGTTCGGTACTTGAGCTTATTGACAATCTCACGCACCTCGTACATGGAGTCACGGCTAATCTGGTTCAATTCTTCCAGATTTTTTCTAGCAGCGTCATACTGCTCCTTGTCCATCTGTTTCAGAGCCAACTCGGTTTTGAGACTCATCATGGCAAAGGTGTGTCCCAAGGTATCGTGCAAGTCACGACCAATACGATTACGTTCATTTTCAGCTGATAGGATATTGATGGTACGGTTGGCTTCTTCCATCTTTCTCTCCTGACGTATACGGTTTTGAAAATAGTACATTCCCAACGAAAAGAGGAGAATAGCCATAGACATGAGGTGGGTACCCAAATCGTCTGTCAATAGGAAGGATGATAACGTCAAAATCAAGAGTGTCGCTAGAAAGGATAAGAATCGATAAGATGATATGCTATCCTCAAAGCGCCAAACGAGAAGATTGACGTTGAAAAAAATAAACCACATCATCCCCCCCTGGAAGGTCAGGGTCATAAAGATAATGTAAGCTAGAGTGTAAAACCACAGAAATGGAATCCACTTGCTATAAGCTTTTTTCAAATACACTATAAGGAGATAAGCGATGGTAAACAGGCCCGTCAAAACTAGGGTCCAAACTGGAAAATACCCACCAAAAACTCCTAAGATCGGGAAGACTAGGAAAATCAGACTAACAAAATAAGCAAAATCATTTTTCTGGTATGTTCTAAACATGGTCACTTTCTCTGTACGATTTGATAAAAAGGGCTAAGCCTGTAGCTATTGTAGCATAGACCAAGATAAAAATGAGTGATTTCCATGAAAATTCCCCTTTTTTCGCAAAATTGACTACTAACTGATTGATATGATAGATGGGTGTCCACTCAGAAATGTGCTGAACCCATTTTGGAAACATGGTTACTGGCATCCAAGAGCCACCAATAATTGCAAGACCTAGAAAGACGATATTTCCGACGATAGCCATGATTTGTTGAGATTTAATTTGGGCAAGGAGCAAGCCAAAGGATAGGAAGACTAGGCTTGACAAGAGTAAAAGAGCCCCTGAACCGAGCCAATGTGATAATGGCATCTCAACATCACGCACAAAAGCACCCACACAGAAAGTCACTAGGATAGCAACCATAAAGTTCATAAGAACTCGGAAGATTTTAGAGAGGTAATAGGATTGAATACTGATTTTTGAATGTTCGATGTAGGTTAACCAGTGATCGGTTTGATCCTCTCTAAGCATGTAGGGGAAGGTAAAGAAACCAAAGCTAGACATAGAAAATCCAGTCATGGTCAACATATAAGACAAGATAAAGGCTTTTTGTGATTCAGGGTCAGGACTCATTTCCATACCTGAATACAAGAGGAAGAATCCGACAGGCATTCCGATGGACATGATGAAGACTGGCCAACTGCGCCATGTTTTTATCCATTCGATTTTAAGTAGTGCTTTCATGACTTGTCCTCCCTTGTGCTATCAAATAGGCTATCTAAAAGTGTCTTGTTTTGAATTTCAATGTCAGAAATACGACAGCCTTGAGCTTGTAAACTACTCCATACACTTTCAATATCTTTAGTCATAAAGGTGACAACATCACGTTTTTCAGTCACATCATAAATTGCTGCCAGTTTGTCAAGACTTGGCGCAAAGAGACTTGATAAGGTGACTTGCTTTTCCTTTTCCTCGCTACGCATAGCATGTGGTGTAGTATCCCTGATGAGTTTTCCCTGATGAAGAACCAAAATGCGGTCTGCTGTGTGTTCCACTTCTTCGATATAGTGGGACGAATAGAGGATGGTTACACCTGACTTTTTCAGGTCATTGATGATTTCCCAAAAGCGTTGGCGTGTCGTCGTATCCATCCCTGCTGTCGGCTCATCTAAAAAGAGAATGTCAGGCTTGCCAATGAGACAGAGGACAAAGGCAAGAAGACGTTTTTGTCCCCCTGAAAGTTTGTCCGCAAACTGCTGATACTGGTCGTCTTTGAATTGTAAGAGTGCTTGAATCTCTTCCTTAGATAATCCATTTTCAGAAATATCTTGGAAAAAAACAATCAGTTCCTTAACTTTTAATTTTGAGGGAATGGTATTTTCTTGGAGGAGAACTGCAATTTGATCTTGTGCTTTCCCCTTTTTGCCCTTGATAAAGACTTGACCGCTACTGGCTTTCTTATCACCAAGTATGCAGGACATTAAGGTCGTCTTACCGGCACCGTTGGGCCCAATCAAGGCAAGGCAGTCACCTTGTCCCACCTCAAAACTAATATGATCTAAAATCGTTTTACCATTGATCTTTTTGACAAGATTTGTGACTTGAAGGACCGCTTCACTCATGTTTGTGACTTCCTTTCTTTTGGTAGAAGGCTAGAAAAACATAACAGGCTGCAACTGAGACGCCCATAACACTGTAGAGAATATCACTGCTGCCATGAAGTAGGACATAGGCAAAGAGGATGGTCCAAATTACCGCTAGGAGCATGATGCTTAGTATTTTCAATAATTTCATACTGGGCCTCCTAGTTTTTCAATTCTTTAATGACAAGGTCGATAAAACTTTTAGCCATAGTGATTAGAATGTAGGCTGAGATAGACAAGCCAATAATCATACCCAAATTTGAGAAGATAGCTTCAAAGTTCCCTTTTTCAAAGATGTCAGTAAACATGCTAAGTCCAGCAAAGACAGTTCCGATTACAGCGTAGATAAGGTAAGATGTTTTGATTTTCATGAGATAACCTCTTTCGTTTTTTATTATTTCTAAGTTATGACTAAAGTATATCTTTTTGGTCATTCTCTTTTTAGCACCAGATGTCATGACATGATATGACATTTGTCATGTGACATAAAAAAAGCCGACCCAAGGTCAGCTTTTCATTATCTTATTAATTATTTTTTGAATGGTTCTTCCACCATGATGAGAGGATGGAACCTGAGATATTGTGCCAAATACTGAAGATAGTTGATGGGATAGCAGCTTGTGGCACGAAATATTTCATAGCAAGAGTTGCTCCAAGACTTGAGTCTTGCATCCCCACTTCGAAAGTAATGGCTTTTTGTTGTGGCTCTTCCAAACCAAGGATTTTTGAAAATCCAAAACCAAGGGCATAACCACAAAGATTGTGGAGCATAACGACTGGAATGACAAGGGCTGTCGCTGCTGTGAAAATATTGGCATGGTTGGCAGAAACAACTGCTCCAACGATCAAGAGGATAGCAGCTTGTGAAATCAAAGGCATAATCTTGATGATAGCATCGATTTTCTTACCAAAGATTGAGTGAACAAGCACACCCAAAATGATAGGAACAACCACGATACGCAAGGTACTAAGGAAGAGGCTTTGGGCAGGGACGCTCACGTACTGACCAGCCAAGAATGACAAGAGGGTTGGAATCATGAGTGGTGCCAAGAGAGTTGAGAGGGTTTCAATAGAGACATCCAAGGCAACATCCCCACCTGAAAGGAAGGCCATGACACTAGATGAAGTCCCACTTGGACAAGACCCAACAAGGATAACCCCTGCTGCTGTCGCACCCTTAAGATGGAAAATCATACAAAGTAACCAAGCCAAACCAGGCATGATGACATAGTGGGCAACAGTCCCGAGGACAACTGGAATTGGACGCTTAGCAATACGTTTAAAATCTTCAGTGGTCAAAGTAAGCCCCATACCAAAGAGAATCAAGCCAAGTAGATAAGCCGTATTGGGAATAACCCAACTACTAGTTGCGGGAAGGGCATAGTTAAAGGCCGCCCAGAGGATAACAGCTACAGTAAACCATTTGCTGAGCCATTTACTAAAAGATACAAGTGACTCCATAATGAAACCTTCTTTCTATTTTCACAGAATAGTATAGCACTTTCATTTTGAATTTCAAGGTAAATTTCGAATTTTCTGAAATTAATTTCAAAAAATAAACCCTCACACTTAAGATGCGAGGATTTTGTGATTTCTATAAACGTTAAGCCTTGTCTTGCGACTTCTCTTCAAACTGTTGAGCCCGTTCTTCGCCCCACCATAGTGGCAATAATTTGCCCAAAGTAATGGTTTGACGTGTTTCGTAGTCAACCATAAACTCCAAGTTACGATTGTCAGGATGGAGTTCCATTAGAAATTCTCGACAGGCCCCACAAGGCATGCCAGACGGTCCACCATGAGGTGGCTGGTCACGAAAGGCGATAATTCGCTTAACCTTAGTTTGACCGGTTTCTTGATACATATTGAAAAGGGCAGCTCTTTCGGCACATAGATGGAAAACACCACACGTTCCTTCCATACAAAAGCCCGTGAAAATTTGCCCATCTCCAGCCTCAACGGCAGCCACAACGTGTCTAGCATAGACAAAGTCTGAGACTTCCTGTGGCTGATACAAGGCTTGAGCCTTTTCATACATTTTCTGCCAGATATCCATTATTTCTCCTTTAACCTCGATCACTTTCCCTTTGAGACTTGATAAAGAGTGCAAGCCCTGTTGCTACTGTAGTATAAGCTACAATAAACAGGAGTGATTTCCATGAAAATGTCCCGTCCTTTGCAAAATTAACGACCAACTCATTGACATGATAGACAGGTGTCCACTCAGAGATGCTCTGAACCCACTTAGGGAACATGGAAATAGGCATCCATGACCCACCCACGATAGCTAGGCCAAGGTAGGTGATATTTGCAACCACAGACATAATCTGTTGGGATTTAATCTGAGCGATAAGCAAACCAAAAGCTAGAAAAACCAGACTTGACAAGAGTAAGAGAGCACCTGAACCTAGCCAACCTGACAAAGGCAACTCAACATCTCGAACAAAAGCTCCCACACAAAAGGTCACAATGATAGCAACCATAAAATTCAGCAAAACACGAAAGATTTTAGAAAGATAATATGCTGAGATACTGATTTTAGAATGCTCGATATAGGTCAACCAGTGCTCCGTTTGATCCTCTTGCAACATATAAGGGAAGGTGAATAAACCAAAGCTTGACATAGAAAAGCCAGTCATGGTCAACATATAAGACAGCAAAAAATCTTTTTGAGCCTCGGGATTAGGTGTTGAGACAATACTTGAGAATAGGAGGAAAAAGCCAACAGGCATGCCAATTCCCATGATAAAGACTGGCCAACTTCGCCACGTTTTAATCCACTCAATTTTTAGTAATGCTTTCATGCCTTGTCCTCCCTTGTTGAATCAAATAGGCTATCCAAGAGTGTTTTATTTTGAATTTCAATATCAGAAATTCCACAGCCCGATTTTTCGAGTCTTTGCCATACCTTTTCGATATCTTTGGTCATGAAGCTGATGA
Organism: Streptococcus sp. Marseille-Q3604; assembly: GCF_916619785.1. Classification (NCBI taxonomy): domain Bacteria; kingdom Bacillati; phylum Bacillota; class Bacilli; order Lactobacillales; family Streptococcaceae; genus Streptococcus; species Streptococcus sp. Marseille-Q3604. Next base: position 586,229 of record NZ_CAKAKM010000001.1, read on the forward strand.
CATCCCTCTTTTCAGTAATTTCATAGATGTCTGATAGTCCGTGAACAATGCTAACAAAGCTACTTGGAAGAGTGACCTGCTTCTCCTTCTCTTCGTGTCGCATAGCGTATGGCGTGGTATCTCTGATGAGTTTCCCTCGATGGAGGACTAAGATACGGTCAGCCGTGTGTTCCACTTCTTCGATATAGTGAGAGGAATAGAGGATAGTTGTCCCAGCTTTTTTCAAGTTATTGACAATCTCCCAGAAACGCTGACGAGTGGAGGTATCCATACCCGCTGTCGGCTCATCCAAAAAGAGGATTTTAGGTTTATCAATCAAACAAAGGACAAAAGCTAGAAGACGTCTTTGTCCACCAGAGAGTTTGTCCGCAAACTGCTGGTACTGGTCTTCCTTGAATTGTAAGAGGTCTTGCACCTCTTGATTGGTCAAAGGATTATCAGAGATAGATTGGAAGAAGGCAATTAGCTCTTCCACTTTCAAACTATTTGGAATGGTATTTTCCTGAAGGAGAACTGCGATTTTATTTTTGGCCTTACCTGCCTTACCATCAATGAGGACCTGACCACTGCTCGGTTTTTTATCGCCAAGAATACAGGACATCAAGACAGTCTTACCTGCCCCATTAGGTCCAATCAAGGCCACACAATCGCCCTTGTTTATCTCAAAACTAATCTCCTCTAAAATGGTCTTTCCCTTGATACGTTTTCCAAGAGAAGAAACCTGAATAACTGTCTCACCCATCAGTGCTTTCCTTTCTTTTATATAGAAGCCATGTTTGACAATATCGCTGACATCATTGGACTTCCCTTAATACTCCACTTCCAACTCGGTACAGAAGAGACTTCCGCTTAGATGAAGTCTTGTTTCAACTTGCTCGAAATCAGATTCAAAACGATCCACCTTCACAGATGACAGAGGATGTGAAATTCCAGTGGCATCCATGACACAGTCGTGAGGAAGTCGGATATGAACTTCACCAAACTTTGCATCAAGATGAACAGCTACCTGATTTGACGCAAACTTGGCCTGACTCAAATCCAACCAAAGCTCACCAAAAGCTAGATTCATATCAATCGTTTCGACTTCTTGAGAATAGATACGATACCTATCCTCAGCCATATATGTCTTAACAGAAATATGTGGTCCTTCTTGGTCGTTCTTATTGACCTTATAGTCTTTAGTGAGCCCCTTCTTTTGCCTATTGCCATAGAGAAACTCTAAGGCCAAACCTATCAGAAAGATACCGCTAAAGAGATTCCACTGTGCAAAATCGAGGTCTAACAAGTCATGAACATAGGGTGATAAGAAGGCCAAACCAAGAAAAATAAGGAGAGGTCGTCTATTCAAGATACCAAAACAAAAGAAGGCCACGAAGAAGACCAGATTATAGTTGACCATGATCCAAAAATCTGGAATAAAGGCACTAGCGATAAAACAAGCTGCTAGTAAAAGCAACAAGAAGGACCGAAGATTAAATCGTTCCATAAGAAAACTCCTTTCTAGTAAATGATTGCAATTTTCTAATTATTTCCACTACCAGTATAGCACTATTTGTAAACGCATTCAATGTTATACGAGGAGGATTTGCAAGAAAAAAAAGAGCTTTCGCTCTTTCATCATTTTCAATGTTTGACAGTTACTTGTCCAAAGGATACAGATCCTGTTAGAGAAACTGTAGTGCTTGATAACTCTCGCTCTCCTAGACTATCGTAGCCTTTCACTCCTGCTAGGCTGGTATGAAGTCCGTGGGTATCCACTTGCCAATCCTTGGGCACTCGAATGATAACCTGAGAAAAATTTGCCTGAACCACAATCTGAGGTCGGTCTGTCATAAACTGAGCCTGACGCAAATCCAAGGTCAAACGCCCAAAATCAGCATTGGCATAGACAGTTTCGAGGTTTTGAGAAGTCACCACTTGCACAGACTCTGAAAAAAGAGTCTTAGCAAAAATTTCTCGCTCATGTTCTTTAGACACCTTGTAAGAGAACTTTTTCTTATAACTTGGCTTGCTCAAACGGTCCACTGCAATCCCCAAGATAAGAATTCCTACAAAGAGTGTCCATTCTGAATAGTCCAATCTAAAGAGGTCATGGATATAGGTCGATAGAAAAGCCATCCCCAAGAAAAAGAGAAATTTCCCCTTAGATTGCCAGCTCAAAAGCACAAAAAGCAAGGCTAAAATCAACTTATAATTAAAAGCCAAATACAAATCTGGAATAAAAGCTGTTGCGATAAAATAGGCAGCAATGATAAGTAGGGTGAAAACACCTGCATTAAATCGTTTCATAACAGTTCCTTTCTAAATCCTATCCTTGAGTTTTTCCACAAAAAGGTAGGCTGCTGGACAGAAAAGCGTATTTTTGATAGTCAGATGATTGATCTGATAGATTTTCTTACGATCCGTGTGAGGAAAGGCTGCACAAGCCTTAGGACGGACATCATAAATATCACAGAGATTATCAGGCCCTAAGAAGGGACAAGGCATAGACTTGAAGACCTTGTCGCCATCCTCATCTACCTGCAGGTACATCTCCTCGAAGGCAGGTAATTTCATTCGAAAATGCTTGGCAATGCGAGTAATGTCCTGCTCTGTGAAGTCGGGACCAAGCGTCTTACAACAATTAGCGCACTGGGTACAATCAATTTCTTGAAAGACTTCATTGTGTACCTGCTGAACAATCTTATCTAAATTTTTAGGAGCCTTCTTCTTGAGTTGTGCTAGAAACTTTCGGTGCTCCCCCTGCTTTTGACGTGCCAATTCCTCATAACGTTTGACATCAATAGTCTGTGACATGTGTTTTCTCCGATAATTTATAATTCTGTCATCTATTATAGCATAAAAGAAATAGAGCCTAGCTTGAACTAGACTCTATGTCAGTTACATTGATACGATTCTACGATAAGAACGCGACGTTAGGACGAAAACCAAGATATAGGCTAGGAAGAATACGCCACAAACAATGATAGTAACCACTAACATAAGACTTGGATTAAGAACTCCAATGATACGCACAATCAAACTGATCATATGATAGGCAAAGGCCAAGTGAATAAAGGCAAAAATCAAGGGGAGGAAGAAGACAGTAAGGACTTGCTTTCCAATGGTTTGCTTGACTTGGAGGTCGTCCAAGCCAATCTTTTGAAGAATAACAAAGCGCTCACGATCCTCATAACCCTCGGAAATCTGTTTATAGTAAATCACGAGAACTGTGCCAAGCATGAAGATGATGGATAGGAAGATGCCGATAAAGAAGGTTCCACCAACAAAGCCATTTACCATGCCTTCTGCATCATATCGGCTATTTGCAGTGAAGTAAGACTTAGGGAGGCCAGTAGTTTGTCCAGCTAACTGTTGTGTTTCTTTATCCGTGATTTTGTCTAACAAATCTGAATTTTTCTTGGCATCATGTGAAGGGTCTTTGACATTAACACCAACATAGGTAGCTTGGGTGGTTGCTGTTCCTTTGATACTTTCTTGAAAATCATCCATATCAGGAACAACAAGGTAGCTATAATCAGAAACTATGATTGTGAAGAGGTTGGGTACTTTACCTTTAAGAAAGTCATTAAGGCTATCATGGATCTGGTAGGTTTGACTGTTGACAGACAAACTCTTTTGATCTTTTAATGTTTTATTTTTAGTAAATAAGCCAACTTGATTCGAAGTCAGATTGAGGTCTTTACCTGTTAATTGTTTATAAGTAGATTGTGAGAAGACAAGAAAAATTGACTTTGGTAGAACTTTTCTTTCATTCTCAGAAAAGATGGTTAGCTTGTTTTTTTCTTGTTCTTTGATACCAAAGTAGAGGTAACTTGCTTCCACTTTTCTATTTACCTGATTTCCCGTCTGTACTAAGAAATCATCTATAGCTCTCCGTGTACTTGTTAAATCTACATTCGTCCCTGTAACTGAGTAATCATGCGGAGCAGAACTCGCCAGATAGTCTTTTTTTCCAGCATAAATACTTGCAGCACCTACAAGTGTCACCAAAACCATACTTGAGAGAATGGCAATGGTCGCCAGCCCAACCGCATTTTTTTTCATCCGAAAGACAAGGTTGGAAATGGAAATCATATTATTGGGCTTGTAATAGTAGCTCTTCTTCTTTTTCAAGAGTTGCAGAACAACTGTTGTCCCGGCATTAAAGAGAAGGTAAGTCCCTAGAATGACCAGTAGAACAGCTAGGAAAAAACTCATAATAGCCGTTACTGGATTCTGAACAGAGAGAGCAAGATAGTAACCATACCCCATAGCACCAAGTCCCAAAAGGGTTTGAATAACTAGAAAACGTCCCTTTTTTTCACCCTTAAGGCCATCTTTAGTTAATTGTAAAGGATTAAGACGTAGCAATCGGAAACCATTTACCAAAACCAACAAACTAAAAATACAAACAAAGATGACAAGAACAATAGGAATTGTCATTACTTGAAAGGTCGAAACCAAACCAGTACTTTCACCGATAAGCCTTTGAAGAAAAGCATAAATGAGTTTATCGAAAAGTGCCCCCACACCTATACCTAGAAGCAAAGTCACAAAACTCATAATCACTGTTTCTTTTAGAATCATACTAAAGAGATGACGCTTCTCTAAGCCTAGCACACTATAGAGACCAAGCTCCCTTGAACGATTTTTCATAACAAAGCTATTGGCATAAAGAACAATAATTCCAGAGGATAGGGCGACAATTCCAAGTCCCATCCCCAAAACCATCTTGATAGCATCTGCCCCAGTCAAGTCATCCAGATGAGGATTAAGCGTTAAAGATGTAAAGATATAGGTAATGGCAATAGCCAGAATAGTTGCCAAAGCAAAAGGATAATAAAGCTTACGATTTTTTATGAGATTGGACAAAGCCAGTCTATTGGTTAGACGAAACATATTAGTTCACCTCACTTGCCATTGCAGTTAGTGTATCGGAAATTTCCTGGAACATTTGATGTTCAGACTTATCTCCTTTGAAGATTTGATTATAAAGAATTCCATCCTTGATAAACAAAACACGCTTCGCACGACTGGCGGCAGCCGTCGAGTGAGTTACCATGAGAATGGTCTGACCGCTGGTATTGATGGCATCAAAGACATCTAAGAGTGCCGCTGAAGATTTGGAATCCAGAGCACCTGTTGGCTCATCTGCTAAGAGGATTTCTGGTTGAGTGATGATTGCACGCGCAACTGCAACCCTTTGCTTTTGGCCACCTGAAATTTCATAAGGATACTTCTCCAGTAAGGAATGAATTCCCAGTTGACGACTGATTGCATCTACTTGTGTCATCATTTGCTTAAGTGGACGACGAGAAAGAACCAAAGGTAGCAGGATATTATCTTTAATTGATAGGGTATCTAAAAGATTGAAATCTTGGAAAACAAACCCTAATCTTTCACGACGGAAGCTAGAAGCATCCTTGTTTTTGATGGTTGCTGTGTCCATACCATTCAGATAGACACGCCCTGCTGTTGGTTTATCAAGCATGGCAAGGATATTAAGCAAGGTTGATTTTCCTGACCCGGACTCACCCATGATTGCAACATAGTCACCTTTATCAACCGTAAAATGGATATCTTTAAGGGCTTCAACCTGATTTCCTTTGAAACGTGTTTTATAGATTTTTTTAACATGTTGAACATCTAGTAATGTCATAATAAGCTCCTTTATTTAATAGATTTAGAAGAGATTCTAGGAACCTCTTACTTAACTTCTGATACCATTTTATAGAAAAAGCAAGGTCTCAACCATAACCCTTGCTTTCATTTCTAGCCTTATTTCTTACACTTTTGTAAGTTATTAATCAATAGCCAACTTCTGCTTTTGAAAATGAATGGAAACTGTGGTTCCTTGACCTACTTGGGAGCTAATACTAATATCATGTCCAAGCTGATCAGCTATTTTCTTTGAAAGATAGAGACCCAGTCCAGACGACTGCTGAGTTAAGCGGCCATTGTAACCTGAAAAACCACGCTCAAAGACACGTAAAATATCACTATCCTTGATACCAATCCCTGTATCTTTAAGATAAAGCCTATTATCTTTGAAGTAAATGTCAATGCCACCACTTTTTGTGTACTTCAAACTATTTGACAAGACCTGCTCTATGATAACCAAGAGCCATTTTTCATCTGTAACGACCTCAACATCCAAGTCATGTAGATTAATAGTTAATCCTTTTTGAATAAAGAAAATGCTATGCTTTTTAACAACTTCTTTAACTAAGGGGGCTAATGCAACCTGCCTCAACTGCAAATCATCATGAAAGTTTTCCAAACGTAAATACTGCAAGACCAGATTGGTGTAGGCATCAATCTTGAAGACCTCTTGCTCCAAGAGAGCCCTCGTTTTACTATCTGTAACATCCCCTAACAATAATTGACTGGCTGCTATTGGCGTCTTGATTTGATGCACCCAAAGGGTATAGTAGTCCATCAAATCTGTATAGCGCTTGCGCTCCTCCTCAGTCTGAACCATTTGACTCTCCTTAGCATTTTCCAAGGCCTGAGCTAGATAAAACTCTAAAGGACTTGATGGGGTCATTTTCTCATAGAGATAGGCTAAGTTATAAGACTGATAAGAGCTAACCAAGTCCCAAATAACTATGATGACAGCCACAAATGTCAGTATGGTCAAGGCATAATGAAGAATGTCTGCTGCCTCTTCAAATAAAAAGGCAAACAAAACCAAGATGATTCCATTAAAAATAAACAAAAGATAGAAAGGTAGACGAGACCTAATCTGATATTTGATAAATTGACGCTTATCCATCATGACGCAACCCGTAACCGACACCTTTCTTGGTTTCAATAAAGTTCTTCAAACCAACTGCCTCTAGCTTCTTACGTAAACGTGCCACATTGACAGACAGGGTATTATCATCAATAAAGAAGTCACTGTTCCAAAGCTCCTTCATGAGGTCTTCCCGACTAACGATATTTCCAGCATGGTCGAAGAGAACTTGTAAAATCTGAAACTCGTTCTTGGTCAAAGAAACAACTTCTCCCTGATAAACCAGATCCATGGCCTTAAGGTTCAGAATCACACCCATATATTCCAAAAGACTCTGATCCTTTCCAAACTCATAAGATCGGCGCAAAAGCCCTTGAATTTTTGCCAAGAGAACATTTTGGTCAAAGGGTTTAGTCACAAAATCGTCCCCACCCATATTGATTGCCATAACGATATCCATGGCCTGATCTCTGGAAGACAAGAACATAATAGGCACCTTGGAGACCTTACGAATTTCCTGACACCAATGATAACCATTAAATAGAGGTAAACCAATGTCCATAAGAACCAAGTGGGGCTCTACTTTTACAAAAATAGATAATACTTCCATGAAATCTTCAACAAGAACAACTTCGTAACCCCACTGTTCTAGCATTTTTTTGACTTGTTGACGGATAACCTCGTCGTCCTCCACTAATAAAATCTTATGCATAACTCAACCTCTTTCATTTCCCACTATTATAACAATAAATACCCCAAGAAACGACCTTTCTCAGCAAATCTTACAATAATGTTAGATTGAATTTTCCAACTTTTTACAAATAGAATATATAAAGAGGTAAAAAATGCTAACTTAATGACGAATTCAAAGAGTCTATGGACAATGGTTTTATTAAAGCTGATACTGCCCAGATAGTCTGAAAGAACGGTAAAATCCATGACTACATTTTAGATGGTGAACAAGTTGAGCCACACGAAACATTGAGCCTAGAAAAAGTATCGGATATAATAAAGGAACTAGACGGGAACAACTAAAAAAGCACATAGTCTATCTAAGTGCCTTTGCAAGAAGTTTTTTAATTATTCAAATGTAGCAATTAACTCGGTGAGTCGGGCAATATTAGCTTCATCAGCGTATTTAGAATCTTGATAATATAAGATATCGTGTTCTTCTTTAGGGTAGTTTTTTCTTAAGAAACTGGCTACTTCATCGTTAAATTTCACCGATGCTTTGTAGAATTCAAGTTTTTGCTTATGTCTAGAAAGTAAAAAATTATTAAGATCCCAGTTAGCAAATTCTTTATCTAAATTCGCATAATACTCTTTCAGAGAATGTATTTCCCAGAGTTTAGAATACTTCTGTTGTACTTCCTTACCAAGCGGTGTTGGTTTTACTAAATTAGTTTCCTCATTATATTCCAGTAAACCATCAGCAAAGAATCTTTTAGTCACTTCGTTAGGGTTTAAATGATATCTATCATAGTAATATCTAGGAATTCGAACATCTAAAATTCTACCCTTTTGAGTTTTACCCCACCATACAAGTAATAGAAGCTCTCTTAATTTATAACCTTCTGGAGTATGGTAAGAATCATCAAAAGCATCGTAATAATCTCCTTCAATAAAATCAGACCATTGAGGTCTACGTAACATGATATTTTGATAACGACTGTCAAATATAGGAGAATCATCATCGACAGAAACTGTATAACTTGATTCTACTTCTCTATTCTTTTTAGATGGTAATAGTGAAGTAGGATAGAACTGTTTGTTTTTGTTTCTCTTTTTTATTAAGTAGAAAATGATATACCCAACAAAGCCCACTACGAAGTATGTCCAAGTATAATATACCAAGGTTATGAATAAGGTTACGAATATTGCTCCTACTAGTATTTTCTTCATACAGATTTCCTATTAATATATTTTTATAAATTATGATATTCCTCTATAACTGTCGCTTTATAAACGAATGCATTTGAGTTTTTATTGCAAATTATTAAGTTAAACTACCTTTACGGAGGTATTCAGCAGACTATCTTCTTATATTCTATTTATTGAAGTCAACAAAAGATTAAATTTTTTACTATTTTAAAACTTTTCATAGAATTATTCAATAGAAATAAAACACTTATATAAATAAACCTATGAAAAAGGGGTACATAATAACAATAAATACCCCAAGAAACGACCATTCTCAACAAATCTTACAATAATGTTAGATTAAATTTTCCAACTTTTAAAATAGTGCGTTTTCATAGGGAAAATCCTTTGAGTCTTCAAAGAAAATATAGTATTATAATAGAGTTGATGTTGGTTTATCATCAACCAACAACAGCTTCATCGAATAATGAAAACATTACTTATTTATGTCACGAATCGGCGTGACGTTTCTACAAGGTGCCGTAACACCTAACAATAAGTAAGTCATAAAGTTATCAAAAGATTTTACCGTCTTTTTATGATTTTAAAGGCTTGCTTTGCAGGCCTTTTTCTATTATTCGATGGTTTGATCTTTGTCAGAGTCTCAATGGAATCTGAGAAAATCAAAATACACTTTAGTTTTATTTTTTATAGGAGGTAATATGAAATTACTGGAAGACCGCATTCTCAAAGATGGGAATGTCCTTGGGGAGAACATCCTCAAAGTTGACTCTTTCCTTACTCACCAAGTGGACTTTGATCTCATGCGTGAGATAGGAAAGGTCTTTGCTGACAAGTTCAAAGATGCAGGCATCACTAAGGTAGTGACTATTGAGGCATCTGGTATTGCTCCGGCCCTCTATGCTGCTGAAGCTTTGGATGTCCCTATGATTTTTGCTAAGAAGGCTAAAAATATCACCATGAATGAAGGGATCCTCACTGCTGAGGTCTACTCCTTCACTAAGCAGGTGACTAGTACTGTCTCTATCGCAAGCAAATTCCTCACTCCTAAAGATAAGGTCCTCATCGTTGACGACTTCCTAGCTAACGGCCAAGCTGCCAAAGGCTTGATTCAAATTATCGAAGAAGCTGGTGCACACGTCGAAGCGGTTGGTATCGTTATTGAGAAATCTTTCCAAGATGGTCGTGCCCTCCTGGAAGAAGCTGGCTATCCAGTCGTTTCACTTGCTCGTTTGGATCGTTTTGAAAATGGTCAGGTCGTATTTAAGGAGGCAGACATCTAATGCAAAATAAAGAGAAACACTCGCAGGCGGCGGTCCTAGGACTCCAACACCTACTTGCCATGTACTCGGGATCAATCCTGGTGCCAATCATGATTGCTGGAGCCTTGGGGTATTCAGCTCATGAATTAACCTACTTGATTTCAACTGACATTTTCATGTGTGGTGTAGCAACCTTCCTCCAACTTCAACTTAATAAATACTTCGGTATCGGTCTTCCAGTGGTTCTCGGGGTTGCCTTCCAATCAGTAGCACCACTTATTATGATTGGTGAGAAACACGGTAGCGGTGCTATGTTTGGTGCCCTTATCGTTTCAGGGATTTATGTTATCCTCGTTTCTGGCGTCTTTTCAAAAGTGGCCAATCTCTTCCCTTCTATCGTTACAGGATCAGTCATCACAACTATTGGTTTGACCCTAATCCCTGTGGCTATCAGAAATATGGGGAATAATGCTGATAAGCCAACTGGAGAGAGTCTCTTCCTTGCAGCTATTACTGTTCTTATCATCCTTGTAGTTAATATTTTCACTAAAGGATTTATCAAATCCATCTCAATCTTGATTGGGTTGATTGTCGGTACTGCTATCGCAGCAAGCATGGGCTTGGTTGACTTCTCACCAGTAGCTGCGGCACCTATTGTCCACGTGCCAACGCCATTCTACTTCGGGGTACCTAAGTTTGAGTTGTCATCAATCATCATGATGTGTATTATCGCTACAGTGTCTATGGTTGAATCAACTGGAGTTTACTTGGCCCTCTCTGATATTACCAAAGAACCACTCGATAGCACTCGCCTTCGTAACGGTTACCGCGCTGAAGGTTTGGCTGTTCTCCTTGGTGGACTCTTCAACACCTTCCCATACACTGGTTTTTCACAAAACGTTGGTCTTGTGAAGTTGTCAGGTATTAAGACGCGCTTGCCAATCTACTATGCAGCTGGCTTCCTTGTTCTTCTCGGACTCCTTCCTAAGTTTGGTGCCTTAGCGCAAATCATCCCAAGCCCAGTCCTTGGTGGCGCTATGCTTGTCATGTTCGGTTTTGTTTCTATCCAAGGAATGCAAATCTTGGCACGTGTTGATTTCGCCAACAACGAACACAACTTCTTGATTGCTGCGGTATCAATCGCTGCAGGGGTTGGTCTTAACGGTAGCAACCTCTTCAACAGCCTACCAAATGCTTTCCAAATGTTCTTCTCAAACGGTATCGTCGTTGCAAGCTTGCTTGCCATCGTCCTCAATGCCATTTTGAACCATAACAAAAAAGAAAAATAACACAAGAACACCTGAGTCACTTGACTTAGGTGTTTTCTTTGAAATTAAAATCTTCAAGTTGTAAAGCAAAAGAAAAAACTAAGCAACTAATCTGTCTAACTTTTACTGAAAGTAGCTCTTGCTATTTAATTCTTACGATTGACTTATTTTCAATTCTATAGACAGCATCATAATCTTCCAGATTGTAATGATGGGCAATTTCAATAATGCTATTAGGCAACTGTTTCAGGACATTACTTATTTCTTTTGAACTTGCTGCATCTAAAGAAGCCATCATCTCATCCGCAAGTAAAACCTGCTTGCCCCTCAAAATAGCACGTGCAATCTCAAGTTTTATGATTTGACCACCTGAAAAGTTATCTCCAGTTAATTCATAGTCTAATTGGTGACAACAAGCCTCCCATAGTCCAACTTTTTTTAGTGTTGAAATGAGCAATGAGTCAGAATAATCTTGATAAAGAGTTAGATTATGTCGCACACTTGTATGAAAGACATAGGGATTTTGATGAATAATTGCAATATTATCTAAATTTGGAGTCAGCTCCCTTCCATCAATGCTTTTAAAAATGATTTTCCCACTATATGCCTTATCTTGCCCTGATATTAACCTAAAAAGTGTTGTTTTTCCAATACCACTATCACCAACTATAAGATTATGCTGAGACAATGAAAAGGTAACCGTAACATCTCGAAAAATCTCTTGATTATCATAAGATTTAGTGACGTTTTTTAACTGAATTTCTTCTAAAGTATGTATGTGAAGCCCTTTTGAAGGAATTTCTGACTCACTTCCAAATGTCAATAATTTATCTTTTATCACTTGACTTGATTGAATACTTGCAATAGCCTCCAGAATCTGTTGTAAGGGGTTAATAAGATATGTTGAAGCAGACATCATAGCAATAAGTGTAGTAATTGAATTTTGTTTCATGACAAGACCAATCACAAATGGTCCAATCAAGCCGACAGCTTTCAGAGGTCCTGTCCAAAACATAACTAAATTATGAAGTGTATAATACTTAAATTGTGTCGTCTCCATCTCACTAAGGGTTATGAGAGTTTGCTTTACATTCTCTTTTTCTGCTTGGTTGCAAATAATAGTTTCAATCCCTTTACCAAAGTCTGTAATAGCTCTTAAATTTTTCTCTTTTGAGCTACTTAGTAATTCTCCTGACTCTTTTAACTTTCTCTTAAATATAAACTGAGGCAAAATCATCAGAAAGGCACCTACAGTAAAAAGACTACCTACAATAATATTTTGTTTGAGCAGATAAATTACAGATACTAGGACAGAGGCGCCCCACACTGGCGAGATAAGAAAAGATTGGAGGAACTCCTGGTCTACAATTCCAAGATCTTGTGTCAAGAGTGAGCAAAGCTCAGAATCGGATATGTTTTTAGGAAAGGCAGCATGATTCTTTAAAATATTTTCTGATAGGCTTACATTAAACGCTCTAATAATAGAACGAAGCAGAATATTCTCTATATACATAAAAGCGTACACAACCACCCAAAGAGAGATACTCGAAAATGTAAAAACTATTAAATCCCGACTATCACTACTATCTATATGACCTGCCATCTGGATAATTATAGGTATTACAATGCCTTGACACGAATAAAGAAGCGCAAAAATGATATAAAGTACCATTTCCTTCTTAGGAAGTAGCTTAATAAATCTAAGCAGTGACACAGCAACCGATTTAGTTTTTTCAATAATCATTGCTTTTACCTCCTTCCATTTGATACTATTATTTTAGTTTATTAATAGTATCAACTATTGAAATTTCGGAAATCCGATAAGGAAATATTATATGGAACTAGGTCAAAAATTTAAACAGATTCGGAAACAGAGAAAATTCACTATCCAGAGACTCGCTCAAGTAGCTGGATCTGTAGCGAGCCTTTCAGACTTTGAAAATAACAAAACATCACTCTCAAATGATACTCTTTTCAAACTTTTAAAACACCTAAAAGTCGAATATAATGAATTTTTCGGACAAGAATATCTTGTGGACGAAACCTACATAAAACTTGCTAATCAATACAATCAAGCTTCAAATAACCTAAATTTTGAAGCACTGGAGCAAGTTGCAGAAAAGTTTCGCATTTTAGGAGAAACCAATTATAGTGATTATCTGATTAGTCTTTGTATTGACTGTCAGGTTTCAAAACTTCAAAACCAGTCAGTTAACCAAGATATTGCTACAGAACTTCAAAACTATTTCTTTTCAATTGATATTTGGACACTTCTCGATATTGATTTACTGGATATGGTAAAGGATATCTTCACAGAAGATGCGCTAAAAATCTACATTAAGGAACTCCTATCAATACTCAATAAAAATCCTAGAAATAATTTAGATCGAATCGCTTTAGATGTTATCAGTCGTTGTATTTTCCAAATCATTCTTTACGGAAATCAAGAAGATAGTGACTACTATATAAACGAACTAAAAACTATTCAATTACCAGACTATTTCATGTTACAAAAACTCTACCTTAAAGAACTAGAAGCCGCTTACCTTTATAAATTTATCGATAAGAACATTGGAAATTCATTACATAAAGAAGTTCTCCACTGCTTGGCTTTTATGGGAGATGACGAAAATTTGAGAGAGTGGACCCAAACTTTCCGTCGATTATAGACTTTATTGGATAACAGTTGTACAATGATTATATAATTTGAAAAATTTAGAAAGGAAAACAGAATGCACGAAACACATTCTCTCCGTGAGCGATTTCTTGTTTTCTTCAAGATTTTTGTGCCCATACTGATCTATCAGTTTGCCAACTTTTCAGCAGCTTTTGTGGACACTACCATGACTGGGCAATACGATGCCCTACACTTGGCGGGGGTAGCCATGGCAACGAGTTTATGGAGTCCTTTTTTCACCTTCTTAACAGGTATCGTCTCTGCCTTGGTTCCGATTATCGGACACCATCTAGGGGCAGGTCGCAAGGACCGAATGGCACCTGATTTCTATCAATTTCTTTATATGGCTTTGGGTCTATCACTAATCCTCTTTGCCCTCGTTTTTCTGGGGGCACCCTTGGTTTTGAATCATCTAGGTCTGGAGCCTTTGGTCAGAGAAGTCGCCCTTGGTTATCTACGATTTTTGAGTCTTGGGATTATTCCCCTTCTACTCTTTAGCGTGATTCGTTCCTTCCTTGATGCGCTTGGCCTCACGCGCCTGTCCATGTACCTCATGCTTTTGCTTCTACCTCTCAATGGTTTCTTCAATTTTCTCCTTATCTATGGCATTGCTGGTCTACCAGAGTTGGGGGGAGCCGGAGCAGGTCTGGGAACTTCATTGGCTTACTGGGCCCTTCTCCTTATTTCCATCGCAGTTATCAGAAAGCATAAGAAGGTTAAACCCTACCACATTGAAAAGGTTCAACCCCTTGATAAAAATTCTCTACTTGAGGCACTTAAACTGGGTCTCCCTATTGGTGGAACGGTTTTTGCAGAGGTCGCCATCTTCTCAGGTGTTGGTCTAGTTATGGCCAAGTATCCATCCCTTGTGATTGCTAGTCATCAGGCAGCCATGAATTTCTCAAACCTCATGTATGCCTTTCCTCTCAGTGTTTCCAGTGCTATGGCTATCATTATTTCTTACGAATTTGGAGCTAAACGCATGGATGCGGTCAAGAGCTATAGCAAGCTAGGTCGTCTGACTGCTTTAGGTTTTGCTGGTTTTACCTTGATTTTCCTCTATTTCTTGCGCTACGATTTGGCTGAACTCTATGGACATGAACCTGAGTTTTTGAGAATGACGGCTATTTTCATGACCTATAGCCTCTTCTTTCAAGTGGCGGATGTCTTTGCGGCTCCCCTTCAAGGAATTCTGCGTGGCTATAAGGACACCAAGGTCCCTTTCTATCTCGGTGTTTTGGCTTACTGGGGCATGACTTTCCCTGTTGGTTACCTTCTTGAAAAAGTCACTGAACTGGGCCCATATAGTTACTGGATTGGCCTGATTGCCAGTCTTATCGTCAGTGGTATTTGTTATCAATGGCGCCTAAATAGAATCGTCAAACGTTACGAAAATCAACTTTGATATACTTGAAGCAGTCTCGTCAGACTGCTTTTTTCTCTGCTCACATCCTGATAATAAAGAAAAAGCCTCCTGCATATTGAAAACAGATAAACTGTTGTCAATGTACACAAAGCTTTTTTTATGAGTGATTAATTTTATTCAGATTTTCCTGACCTATCGCCAAACTAGATTCATTAATGAAAACATAGATGTTTAATATTGAAAAAAGTATCACAGAGACCAGCTGGGTCAACTAGGGCAAAATAAATCATGACTAAACCACACAGAGCTAGGAAATGATAAAGATAAACTACTTTCTCCGCTGTTTTAGGAAGTAAAAGAAAAGACAAGAACCACAAGACACAAATGGCTATTAATATGAGTAGTTTATTCAGCAATTCCATAATAAGCTCCGTCAAAAAGGTTTAGCACAATATAATAGTCCTTAGAACTATCTGAATGTTATCACAAAATCTAACAAGTGCTGTCATATTTCTTTATGGAAATTTATACTCTTTTGCTAGCTATGTTTAGGTAAGTTAAGACATATAAAATCATATTGGGAGGTTGGGAAGACTCATTATTACACAAAGTACAATAATGTTTACAGACGCCAAAACCAGCAAAAGCTAAGGAGAAGGACACATTGACACTTGTCAGATTTCTCACTATTATAGTGTACTATTTTTTTATTTGAAACATAAAACAATTTTGCCCAAATTGTTAAAAAATGTAATGAAAGGTCACTTTTTTATCCTGAATGGTTAGGTCACATTCTATGTTAGCTTTAAAAGGCTTTCATCTTATTTACAGCTTCTTCTGTGATGAAAAAAAGAGGTTAGAACCAACCTCTTTTTAGTAAGTAATTTATTCCTTCAGAATACCTAATCAGTCCACTTGATCAAGCAAGTAAGCATAGCCCTCTTTTGCCATGTCAGCTTTAGGAACAAATCGCGTTGCTACCCCATTGATACAGTAGCGTAAGCCACCCTTATCTCTTGGCCCATCTGGGAAGACATGACCTAGATGAGAATCACCCACACGACTACGAACCTCAATGCGGTCCATATTGTGCGAATGGTCTTCCTTGTAGTTGGCTACCTCTGGACTAATGGGTCTAGAGAAACTTGGCCAACCACAGGCCGAATCAAACTTGTCCTTGGACGAAAAGAGTGGCTCACCAGTCGCCACATCAACATAAATCCCAGGCTCAAACTGATTCCAAAGCGGACTCGTAAAGGCCCGTTCTGTTCCATTCTCCTGAGTCACAGCGTAGGCTTCTGGACTCAAACTTTCCTTAAGCTCCTGCTGATTTGGCTTGTGATAAGCACTAGCATCAATGACAGGACTAGCTGCCTGATTGACATTGATATGACAGTAGCCATTAGGATTTTTCTTGAGATAATCTTGATGATAATCCTCAGCAGGAATAAAGTGTTGGAGGGGCAACAATTCAACCGCCAAAGACTGACCGTATTGCTCAGTCATTTCTTGGAAAACTTGCTCGATAATCGATAAATCATTTGCATCCGTGTAGTAGACACCCGTACGGTACTGAGTTCCCACATCATTGCCCTGTTTGTTTTTACTCAGAGGATTGATGATACGGAAGTAATGTAGCAAAATCTCACGCAAGGACACCTTGCTAGCATCATAGGTCACCTGAACCGTTTCAGCGTGACCCGTCTGACCGATAAGCTCATAGCGAGTCGTCTCGCTACGGCCATTGGCATAACCCGAAACCGCATCAAGCACACCAGGCACACGTGAAAAATACTCCTCAACACCCCAGAAACAGCCACCAGCAAGATAAATCATATGATTATTTAGATTTGACATTTTTAACACTCCCTTCAATAGATACTTTCATCTCCACGCCTTAAGTGTAACGCTTTTGAGAAGATTTCGCACTTATAGTGACTTGAGGGAGAAAAAATCCCATCACAAATGTGATAGGATTTTATTTTTATTCCATTTCAAAGCTTTCGCTCTTAATCTTATCTGGTAAGACGAGAGACAGGAGGATGAACAAGATAGCTGGAATCAACCATGGCAGTGATGCTCCTGATAATGGAAGGAAGTTAATGATGGCATTAAGTCCTGCAAGTTTGAACTGGCTGGCAATTACACTAAGCAAAGCGATAAGCGTCACTATAGCTACTGTCACTTGCATACCAGTTTTAGACAAGGCCACAAACTTATTAGCAATCACAATCATAACAATTGTGATTGTAATTGGGTAGAGAACCAAAAGTACTGGTACTGAAAAAGCAATGATATTATTAAGTCCCAAATTGGCAATCGCAAATCCAATAAGAGTAAAGACAATAGCATAGGTTTTGTATGAGACTTGTGGGAAGGCCTTATTAAAGAACTCACCAGTCGCCACAATCAATCCTGCCGTTGTCGTAAAGCACGTCACTGTTACCATAACTGCTAGGAAAATCTGTGAAATCGGACCAAAGATAGCCTGAGTTGCATTCGATAGAACAGCTGCTCCAAGGTTAGCACCTTCTCCCAAAGTTGATGTATCAAGTGGGAAATGGTTACCCAAGAATGCTAGACCTAAGTATAAACCTGAGAACATCAATCCAACCAGAATACCTACAACCCAAATGGTTGAGATGTACTCTTTTTTAGATTTAAAGCCTAATTGATTGAGGGTAACTACTGCCACTACACTAAAGGCTACCGAAGCCAAGGCATCTAAAGTATTGTACCCTTCCAAGAAACCATTACCAAAGGCTGAGGCTTTATAATCTTCTGTTGCTGTCTGTGTGCTATGACCCCCATATTTAAAGGCACCAACTACAATCAAAATAACTATTAGTAGAGCAAAAATAGGTGTCAAAATTCGACCAATACTATCTAAAATCTTAGAAGGATTCATTGCAATCCATAAAGCCAAGGCAAAATAAACGGCTGTGAAGGCAAGTAACCATAGACTTGTATGACTATTACCGACCATTGGTGCAATACCAATTGAAAAAGCTGTCGCTGCTGTCCTTGGAATGGCAAAGAATGGTCCAATAGACAAGTAAAGCACTGCCAAGTATAACAAGGCAAACTTAGGTGAGATTTTTTGAGAAATCTCGTGTATATATCCCTTCGGATTTAGAGTCCCAATAATAAGTGTTAGAATTGCAATTCCGACACCAGATAGGACAAAACCGGCAATGGCTGGCCAGAAATGACCTCCAGATTCAAAGCCTAGCTGAGGAGGGAAGGTTAGGTTTCCCGCTCCAAAGAACATACCAAACAGCAAAAGAGCTGTAAGGCCTCCTTTTTTTAACATAGGTAACTCCAATCTAAAACAAACAAGACATAACCTCCCAAAAGAAAAGGGCTTGTTTATTAATATTTTTAGTCAACTTAACTAGTATGACATGGTTAATTTGAAAGTTCAAGCAATTGAAACTTATTCACAAAGGTTTTTAAAATTTCAAATATTCTGTCTGATTGGATGAAAAAACTAGACAAGATTCTTATCTCGTCTAGTTTAACTACTTAAATTATGGGTGACTAACAATCAGTTCAAGATTACCCTTGATTTCCCAAGCTTGAACATCGCTTGGTAGAATAAAATGGCTACCTTTTGCAATGTCGTAATCTTGCCCGTCTACTTTAAGACTTCCTTGACCATCAAGCACACTAAACAAACTGTAATCAGCAGTCTTTTCAAAATCAGCCTTGCCTGAAATTTCCCATTTGTAAACAGCAAAGAAATCACTTGCTACTAAGAGCGTTGATTTGAGGTCATCTACTTTTGTTGTGACTGGTCGACTGTTGGCTGGCTCACCGATGGTAAGCACGTCGATAGATTTTTCAAGATGGAGTTCACGCAGGTTACCTTGATCATCTTTACGGTCAAAATCATAAACACGGTAGGTCGTATCACTAGATTGTTGCGTTTCAAGAACCATGATACCTGCACCAATAGCATGCATGGTACCACTTGGTACATAGAAGAAATCTCCTGCTTTAACTGGAACCTTGGTCAAGAGATTTTCCCAATCCTTACTTTCAATTTGCTGGCGCAATTCTTCTTTTGATTTGGCGTTATGACCGTAAATGATTTCAGCACCTGGTTCTGCAGCAATGATATACCAACACTCTGTTTTACCAAGCTCACCTTCATGTTCGAGTCCATAAGCATCATCTGGATGGACCTGAACTGAAAGCCAATCATTGGCATCCAAAATCTTAGTCAAAAGTGGGAAGACAGGTTCTTGACGATTACCAAACAATTCACTATGCTCTGCATAAAGCACATCTAAAGTTTGACCAGCATAACGGCCATTCTTAATCGTCGATACACCATTTGGGTGAGCTGAGATAGCCCAGTACTCTCCTACATGGTCGCTTGGAATGTCGTAGCCAAAGACATCACGTAAATGCGTACCACCCCAAATTTTCTCTTGCATGACAGATTGTAAAAATAATGGTTCAGACATAATTACTCCTTTTTCTAGGAACGAGAGGCCTTAACATTTTTTGGAATTCAAGAAAAGGTGTTGACTCTCTTAGAGATTAACAGTGAAGTCTTACATAAAATAACCAATCTCTTTAAGTTACCAGACTTCTGATTCTCGAAAAATTTAGGCAAGTTCTGATTGTTGATTACCTCAATTATAAGCATAATTTGTGAAAAATTCAACAAACTTATAAAGAAAAGAATGAACAGATTAACTTCCCAAATCACTAACCAAATGTAAGGTCTAAAAAATTTCTTAGTGAGACGTTTTCCTTAATCTATCTATTTGAATTAAGTCAATCTTTAACCTATAATGTTAGTGATATTATGAAAGGAAATCTCTCAATGAAATTCTATTCCTATGACTATGTGCTAAGTCAGATTAGCCAACAAAACTGGGTTATGGTTGCCATTACTGCAGGACTTATTTTAGTGACCGGTGTATTTGCTTTTAAAGCCTTCAAAGAACGCCATGATACTAAGTTTCGTGAACTCTCTATTATTTCTATTTTAACCTTAGTTGCCGTGGTTCTAATTGCTATCAGTAATTTCCAAAGCAATCAATCTAACAACGACCAATTTAGAGCATCTCTTCACTTTATCGAGGTTGTGTCTAAAAATCTTGACGTTGATAAGAGCAAGGTTTATGTCAATACTTCTACTACTACAGATGGCGCTATCCTCAAAGTTGGAAACAAGTACTATCGTGCCATCTCAGGTTCAGAACCTGACAGCTACTTGCTAGAACAAATAAAACTTTACAAGTCTGATGTTGAACTCGTGGAGGTTAAAAAATGACATCTTTTTATCTTACTGTTGCAATTAAACTAGCTTTGGGGCTTATTTCACTCGTCTTTGTTATCAATTTAACAGGTAAAGGAAACCTAGCACCTAGCTCAGCTACTGACCAAGTACAGAACTTTGTTCTTGGTGCAATCCTCGGTGGTACAATTTATAGTAGTACCGTTTCAATCCTCCAATATATCGTGATTTTGATTATTTGGACGATTTTGATTTTACTTCTTAAATGGCTCATCACCAATATTCACTTTATCAAACATTTGATTGACGGTAAACCAACCGTCATCATCAAACAGGGTCAACTAGATCCTGAAGCTTGTCGCTCTATAGGACTTTCAGCTTCTGATGTCGCTTTAAAATTACGTTCTCAAGGAATTTTTCAACTCAAAGAGGTTAAACGTGCAGTTATTGAACAGAACGGCCAATTGATTGTGGTTCGTGCGGGTGATGAAAATCCGAAATACCCAATCGTTACTGATGGGGTCATTCAAACAGAAATTCTTGATACTATTGGTAAAACGGAGGATTGGTTAAATGAAGAGCTTCAAAAAATGGGATATGAAAACGTTTCGGATATCTTTATTGCTGAGTACGATAAAGGAAACATTAATGTCGTTACTTATTAAACAAACCACTTGCATTACCGTTTAATATTGTCTATAATGGTATCATCATAAAAAGGAGGTTCTACTATGGGAATCGAAGATAAATTAAATCAAGCTAAAGGCGCTCTTAAAGAGGGTGCAGGTAAACTGACTGGCGACAAAAAGACTGAAATCGAAGGTGCGGTTGAAAAAGTTGTAGCAAAAGCAAAAGACGGTCTCGAAGATGTTAAAGAAGGCATTGAAGGTGCTGTTGAAGGCCTTAAAAATAACTTTAAAAAATAAGACAAAAAAGAAGTTTTCAAGCCATTTGGCAAGAGAACTTCTTTTTTTATTTGTTTTCTAAACTAAAATTACTAACGAGAATGCTTGCTTCCTTTAAGTGCAAATGATGCTGTCATAAGTACAGCCCCTAATGCACCTAATCCCAAGCTACTCACATCACCAGTATCTGGTAACGTTGATTGGTTTGCTTGGCTACTTTGTGAACTTTTAGCAGACTGATTAGCCTTAGAGCTTGTATGTTGTTTCTGGGCAAAATTAGTTTGTACAACTGAGCTAACATTTTCCTTTTGACTCAAGCTTGACTGACCTTTTGATGCTTCAGAAGTTTGATTTTGAGTAGGAATCTTATTCAACTTCTCAGCAGTCTCTTGATTTTGTTGTTGGGCACTGCTTGTCGCATTAGTCATTGTTTGTGTCGGTTGCTCTTTTGTAGGCTGGTTAGCAAGAGAGGTATTTGATTTAAGCGACGCTCCTTCAGAGCTTGAAGGATTTGATGTTGGCGTATTTTGATTTGATAAAGCTGTATTTGTCGCTGTCATTGCTGGAGCATTGGTAGCTGGTTGATTAGCACTGCTGCTTGTCGTAGAGCTCATATTTATAGAGTTTGAGCTACTTGTTTGACTAGCAAAGTTTGGTGGGGTAGGACGTCCAGTATTAGCCGTCTGGCTTGTTGAACTTGTACTACTTGTGCTAGTTGTATTCTCAGAACTTGTCGAAGCAGATTGGCCCCATGGGGTATTGACGGTACCCGTATTTGTAGAGCTGCCACCATAGCTAGTTGGTCCGCCGTAGCCTCCGAAGTTATCAGACATTGAACTATTACCAAAACCACCACCTGGGAAGCCGCCCATGCCACCAGCACCAGGACCATTGTTTGTGCCTTCTTCAGTAGCTGTTGCAGTGGCACTTGAACCACTTGAGGTCGTGATGGTATAAGTTTCACCCGGAGTTAGGCTCTCAGTACTAAAGACCACATTTCCAAATGAAGTTGTTGCTGTTGTGGTCGCTACAACATTTCCAGAGCTATCAGTGACTGTGATGGTATCCCCTGCACTTCCTGAGATGTTAGCCATAATGTAAGATTGGCTTGAACCTGTTGTAAAGGCTTGAGCCATTCCTTGGTTACCAATAGCCCATACAGTACCGCCCGAGATAATACCTGTTCCATCGTAGTCGATAGCGGCATTATCTGCACTCGTCTGAGCGACATAGAGGGAACCACTTTTAACAATCACATTACCGTTACTGTCGATACCATCACCATCTGCCAAGATAGTTACCGTTGCACCGTCAATATTGATGCCCACTTCATTTTCCAAGTCAGAAGTCGAATTGGTTAAGCTTGAAGTATCAGCGCTGTCCTTGGTCGTCCACTCAGTGGCGTTAATACCATCATCACCAGCAGTGATATCAACGGTTCCACCTGTCAAATTGATATAACGCCCTTCAAGGCCTTCGTCACCTGCTACAACTGTTACTTTAGAATTGCCTTCGACAGTCAATTCATCTGTAACCGTGATACCTTTATCAGTTGCATTAATGGTTACCGTTGAGTCGGTAATCGTCAAATCACCACTGTTCACATCTGTTTCGTCTTCGACCTGAATACCGTCATCAGTTGCTGTGATGTTGACTGTGGCATTTTTAATAGTTACAGCTGTCGTCGCATTGATACCATCTTTAGCCTCTGACGTCAAATCAAGCGTTACTGAATCAACAGTCACACTATCAGCCTTGATGGCGTGCTTTTCAGTACTTGAAAGGGTAAGGGTGCTTCCAGTACCACTCGTGATTGTTAAGGCACCAGCGGCTTCAATCGCATTATCAGACGTCGAAGAAATAGAACTGTCTGAAAGGACATTAACAGTCAATTCTGCTGAAGAATTGGAAGTAATAGACGAATCCGTTAAGGTCACACCATCCAAGTAGATTGTAACTGGATCTGTCACGCTACCTGACACAATAATGGTATAGCTTGAACCATTTCCGGTCAAAGTGTATGATCCTGCTTGATTGATGGTAATTGTCGTTCCATCAACTGTGACAGTACCGCTATCACTTGTTACCACGGTTGTTCCATTGAAAGTAATCGTTGTCGTTGAGCTTTCTGAATCACTATCTTCAGACTCAGTTGTCGTCGTTTCAGTAGCTGAATCTGAGGCGCTGTTGGTTAACACTGAAGCTGTTTCAGATGCAGTGGCTTCAGTGGTGCTTGTGCTTGTATTAGTGCCACTGTTTTCATCTGTAGTAGTTGTTGCCGTTTCTGAAGTTTCATTAGTGGTTGTTGCAGCAGTTTCAGAAGAACTGGCTTCTGAAGTTGAAGATGTGCTTGACTGATTAGATGTTTCACTACTTGTCGATGTATCTGTTGTGTCGGATGTTGTACTTGTTGCTGACGAAGCCGTGTCGGATGTCGTAGTTGTAGTACTTGTATCAGTGTCTGTACTTGTTTCACTAGTATTTGACGAATCTTCCGTCTGAACACTTTCTTCAATCAAATCGGCAGTGGTTTCACCCGTCGTAACCGTTGAGAATGTTGATTCGGTGTTTGCCTCATCGGCTGAAGCCTTATTTTCATTTAAGACGACCGAGCTACCAAAAATTAAGCTCGCTACTAGGACTGAACCTGCAGTTTTCCATTTTGATGATTTTTTAATGGCGTAACGTTCTTGTGTTTGTTTCGTATCTTTGTATGTCATATGTTAGACCTCTTTCTTACTTTTGAGATGCCTCTATTAAACACAAGAAACCTAAGACAAGACTTAAAGAAAGGTTAATTTTTCCTTAAAGTAAAAAGTCCCCAAGATATTGGGAACTTTCAATCTATAGGATAAACCACTCTAAATTCTTCCAACACAACTAGACTGTCCTGACTAAAATGTAATCCAACCTCATGCAACCATTTGCTAAAGAGATCCTCATGAAGCTCTTGCCAATAGGTTAGCCCACGGTCTCCTTCACCTTCCTTGTAGGCATGGTCTTCAGAAACCTCTTTAAATGGGATGACCTCAACTTTCGTCGTTTCAATAATACAAATAGCATTCTCCTTACTATCAAGAATGACGCTCAGTTCATTTTCCTTGGGCAATGGTTCATCCCCCACTGCATACAAGTCAAAAGCTGAACTGGTTGCTGTCTTTTGCCCCATCAATACGAGTTCTGCCAAATAATCTGCTTCCACGCCAAAGGCCCAGGCATCAATCTTATCTCCGATTGACTGATTTAAAATCTTATAGGCTTGCCACATCTGGTCTGATTTCATCAATCTACTCCTGCTTTTACTTTCCTTCCATTATATCAAAAAATGATAGGCCAGATGGCACTATCATTTTCATCTTAATACTTAGAATGTTTGTAACCGTAAAAGGCATAGATCACTGAACCGATTAGCACTGCCAAACCAAAGGCTAACCATGTCTGCCAACTGTACTGACTCATAAAGGAGAGACAGACGATAATTGAAATAATAGGCAAGACCGGAACAAACGGAACCTTGAACTCGTCCTTCTGTGGCAAGCCCTTGTCCTTACGAAGAATAATGAGAGCAATAGCCAAGAGGACCAAGTAAGCCAAGGTCGCAATGTTAACCAAGGATGCCATATTGGCCAAAGAGAAGACACCTGCTGAGATAGCTGACAAAGCACCTGTCAAAAGTGTCGCATGATGTGGAACCTTATTAGTCTCTGAAACCTTTTGTAAGGTTTGAGGAAGGAAACCATCACGCGCCAGGCTATAAACCATACGACTAAGGGCATAGGCCATTGAGATACATACCGTAATCAAGGTCATAATAGCAACCACAGAGACATAGTTGGCCGCCCAAGAAATACCGATATAGCGAAGGGCATAAGCCACAGCATCATCAACATTCAACTTGGTATAGTGAACAACTCCTGTCAAGACCAGCGAAACCACGGCATAAAGTGAAGCCACGATAATCAAGGCAAGAACGATACCTCGAGGAACGTTCTTTTGCGGCTCTTTAATCTCGTCTACTGTCATAGAGATAGACTCGAAACCAAGGAAACCAAAGAACATGAGGGAAGCACCCGCCATAATTCCTGTCTTTCCTCCATAAATTTGCCCAAAGCCAAATGGTGCAAAATCTGCCCAGTTGCTAGGATTCAAATGGAAGAGACCCACTAAGATAAAGACTGCTAAGGCTGAAAACTTGAGCACTACCAAAAGTGAGTTCAAACGTAAAGCCTGTTTAGAATTCATGAGAAGAAGAGCCGTCACCAAGACCAAGACCAAGACTGGCAAGAGGTCAATGTAAGTGCCTTGACTGGGATTGAAAGGTCCACTGATGGCTTGAGGCAACTTAAGACCAAAGCTAGCCAGTAGCCCCTTGAGGTAGGCACCCCAACCAGAGGCCACACTGGATACAGCATTCATAAAGACAATCATGGTCAACCAGCCACCCATCCAGGCAGGATACTCCCCCCAGACAGCATAGAGATAACCATAAACACCACCAGCCGATGGGTAACGTGAGGCAAACTCAGCAAAGAAAATAGCTGACATCCCAACACACACGGCTGAAATCAAGACCGAAATAATCAGGGCAGGACCAGCTAGAGTCGATGCCGCGGTACCAGTAATTGTAAAGATTCCTGTCCCAACCATGGCACCGATTCCCAGAAGGACTACATCCCTAAGGGTCAGATGTCGTTTCATCTCAGTCTGAGCAAGACCAACATCCTTTTTACGAAAAATACTCATTTTTATACTCCATTTTTTGCGAAATACCGAACTATTATACCATATTTCTTGGCCTAAAAGGGCCTCTTTCTGTATTTTTATACTTTTATTGTTGAATGCTATGCCAAAAAATGGGGACTCCCAGTGGTTGCTTTTTAATTTTACATACATCTCTATCAAAAGAAACTTGCTAAAGTGGTTCTTTAGCATTCATTTTTGTAACTAAAATCCTTATCTCGAAAGAATTTTCAATTTTTAGAAAAAATATGAAAATCTTATGAATGCGTTTGATTCTTCTAATGAAAGATGTTAGAATGGGGTCATTAAAAAGGAAAAGGGGAACTTTTATGGAAAATAAAGTTCATTTTAAACTTCATAAAGTGAAAAAACAATGGGTTACCATTGCCGTATCTGGTTTGGCACTTGGTGCCTCATTGATTGGAGTTGGTGTCTCTGCCGACGAACAAGCTGCGAATCAAGTCACCTCAGCAAGCACACCTGAGAGCGTCAGCCAAAATCCTGATTTTGTCGTCACAGAAACAACTGTAGATACGACAAAAGCTGATCAAGTCGCAACCAATAGTGCAACTGATACAACTGCTACTGTCACAACTGATAAACAACCAGTCCTTAAAGAAGACCAAGCAAGCAGCACTTACAATTTGTCTAGTGGCGAAACGAGAACTGCTACTTCAACTTCAGAAACAGCTAGCACAGTCACTGAAGTAAACAGTCAAGCACCAGAATCTGTTGAAACTACTGTCGTTTCTGGCGGTCAATTCAAGAGCGATGCTGAGGGCAACTGGTACTATCTCAAAGATGGGAAAAATTTGACTGGTGCCCAAAACGTTGACCATTTCGACCTTTATTTCCACGAGGATGGCAAGCAAGCCAAGGGTGAGATTATCACAGAAAATGGACAATCTTTCTACTATGACAAAGCCAATGGACGTAAGGTAACCAATACCTCTATCAACATCGATGGTCAAGCCTACAATGCTGATGCCCAAGGTCGTTTGACAGTAGTTCTACCTGAAACGAACAAACGCAACCAGTTTATTGAAGACAACAACCACAACTGGTATTACCTCGGCAAAGATGGGAAACCCGTCACTGGTGCTCAGAATATCGATGGCTTTAACCTCTACTTCCACGAAGATGGTCGACAAGCTAAAAACGAAATCGTCACTATTAATGGTGATAGCTACTATTTCGATAAAGACAATGGACGTCGCGTAACAGGTCTACAAGCTCTTAACAACGTCAACCATAAATACTTTGGCTTTTACTACTTCGACAAAGATGGCAAGATGGTCAAAGATGACTTCATCACTGAAAATGGAAATCTTTACTACTTTGATGCTACTGGTAATCAACCTAATTTTGTCTTTGTTTCGGATAATGCTGGAAACTGGTATTACATCAATGACTTCAAGGCAACTAAAGGCTTCTCAGCCCCATTTGGTTTCCAAACCGAATTTCTAGACCGTAGCCAAGCTCACTACAAGACAAGTGTTCAAAACCTGAACGGACAACAGTATTACTTTGACCCTAAGACTGGTATTATGGTAACCAACCGTTATGTTTCTGACGATAAAGGGAATTGGTATTACTTTGGTAAAGATGGTAAAGCGCTTCATGGCTTTCAAACAGTAGACGGTAGCCTTCACTACTTCAATGACAATGGTCAACAAGTCAAAGGGGACTTCCTTTACTACGGTAACGATATCTACTATTTCGATAAAGATAATGGAAATCCAGTAACTAACCAATTTATCAATAAAGACAACTCTTGGTACTACTTCGGAGCTGATGGTAAAGCCGTGTCTGGTTTCCAAACCATTAACGGACAGAACCTTTATTTCCACGAATATGGTGTCCAAGCCAAGGGACAACTGGTTACTATCGGCGGCAAAACCTACTACTTCGATCCAAATACAGGTGACAAGTGGGTCAATCGTTCACTTACCTTAAACGGTACGGTCTATAATTTTGATAGCAATGGTGTGGCGACTACTAAAGCTGACCAAACCACAAATCGAAATCAATTTGTTAAAGGTACTGATCAAGAATGGTACTACTACGATGCTAATGGTAAAAAGGTCACTGGTTTCCAAACCATTAACAAGGACCTCTACTGCTTCAACGATAAGGGCCAACAAGTCCGAGGAAGTATTTTCAACCTAGGTGATAACTACTACTTTGCCAACAAAGACACTGGTGCTGTCCTTCGTAATGCCTTCTACCATGATAAATCTACTGGGCGTTACGGTAACTTCTCTGAAAACATCTACTACGCTGGCAATGATGGTGCCTTCAAGACAGGCTGGTTTGAAGTTGATGGCAACCGTTATTATGGTAGCGACTATTCTGATGACGACACACCTAAAGGAAACCTCTACACAGGAGTTATCAACTCTCAACTCTTTAGCCCAGATGGAAAACTCTTGACAAACGGTCTCTATCCTGAGTTCAAGCGTACTGGTGAGAATTCGTATGAACTTGAAGGTGTCTATGTTACAGATGCCGACGGTAATATCAAAGAAGGTCCTTATCAATATGATGGTAAGATTCTTGGATCTAAATATAGTAACGTCCGCCAATCACAATGGTCAACTTTTGACGAATGGGATATTCTTAATGGACACCTCTACCATTTCGACTCAACACCTATGACCTTCACAGCACCAAATGGCCAAAAAGTGACCACAAACGTTGCCATTGCAACAACTAACAAGGCCCTTACTTATCGTGGCGTAACCTTTAATTTTGATGCCAAGGGTATTGATGCGGCAAAAGAAAAAGCCATCCACTTTGACCAATTGCAGACGGATCGTAGCGGTACAAGTTATCTCTATGAAAATGGTCAAAAAGTCACTGGCTTGAAGACATTTGATGGCGTCACTTACTATTTCTATGAAGATGGCCGTCAAGCCAAAGGCACAGAGGTTACAATCAACGGTAAGACTTACCAATTTGACCAATTGACTGGTATCATGACACGCAACGCCTTTTCAAAATCATACAACTACGAAGGTTCTCCACGCTTCCCATACTCCCCAACACGCTACTATGGTAACGATGGAGCTGCTCTTACTGGTTGGCAAACCATCGATGGCAAAGACTACTACTTCCGAGCTAGTGGAAACCTCGAAACAGGACGTTTTGTCATCGGAGACAGATCCTATAATGCTGATGACAATGGTGTAGTTGCTGACCGCAAGGGTGAGCCTGCTTATCGCAATCGCATTGTCTACGATAAAGGTGACAACTACTATTACAATGACAAAGGTGAAAAAGTGACCGGCTTCCAAGAAGTTGATGGCAAGGTCCTCTACTTCGACGCTGAAGGCAAACAAGTCAAAGGACGCTTTGTCACAGTTGATAACTACACCTACTATTTGGACCCTAAAACAGGTGAAAGATACTCTAACCGCTCTGTCCTCATCGATGGTAAACTCTATACCTTCGACAAAGACGGACATGTCGTGAAGTAAGTTTAGATGAAACCGAGACGAATGTCTTGGTTTTTTTGTGGGTTCTTTTAAAATTAAATTTTTCGAACTTTCTTCCATAAAAACTGAAAAATTGTAATTTATACTTGAGTTTTTCAAGAATTAATTGATAAAATTTGCAATACTTTTACTATTTTTTTCACAATATAACAGCTTCCGAATAATTAAAAAATTATTATAGAAATATTTGAATATATATAAATCAAATGTTAAAATTAAGGTGAAAAGTGAGAAACGGAGGATAGAATTATGGAACACAAAACTCATTTCAAGCTTCACAAAGTGAAGAAACATTGGATTACCATTGCTATTTCAAGCTTAACACTTGGAATCATCGCTTCTACCGGAAATATCGCTTATGCTGAGCAATCGGAATTACCTCTTACTAATCAAACAATAGAAAATTCCATAGTTTTTGAAGAATCAGCTATCAACACATCGAATACTTTCATTGATGAAAAGACTACTAGCCAGTCCGAATCGTCTCTTGAAACATCAACAAATCATTCTACGACAACCGATACTTATACAGTCGACAACAACTCGAAAGTATCGCTTCCTGAAGATAGTACCGTACCATCTTCAAGTGAAGCATCTTTGGAAGGAGCTACTAATGTTTCTGAAGCTTCAAGTATTGAAACACAAGAAGATAACTCAATTACAGGAGGCAACTTCATAACTGATGAATATGGTAATTGGTACTATATTAAAGATAATCAAAAGTTAACTGGCTTTCAAACAGTGGATGGTGTTCCTCTTTACTTTGACCAGGATGGTATCCAAGCAAAGGGTAACTTTGTAACTGTGGATAATGAAACATACTACTTTGACAAAGATTCTGGTAGAAAGTTAACGAACCAATTTGTTACTGATGGTGGCTATGGATGGTACTATCTCGGAGCTGATGGTAAGGCTGTAAAAGGAGCGCAAACTATTGATAACTTTGATCTCTATTTTGATGATAGAGGATATCAAATTAAAGGTTCGCTAGTTAATATCGGAGAACAGACTTACTATTTTGATCCATACAACGGAAGAAAGGTTAAGGACAAAAAGATTTATGTCCATGGAGGTACATTCTATTTTGATGAATCTGGCGCTGCAGTAAAAAATCGTTTTATTTCTGATAATGAAGGTTTTTGGTATTACTTTGATAAAGATGGACATATGGTTACCTTCAGTCAAATCATCGATGGCTACTCTCTTTATTTTCATTCTGATGGAAAACAAGCTAAAGGTCAACTAATATCAATTTGGGGGAACCATACAGGAACACATTATTTCGATAAGGATAATGGTAGAGAGGTTAAGAATGCCATCTTCGAGCTTGATGGTAAGTCTTATGAAGCTGATGAAAACGGTATTGTTAAAGAACTCCCTCCATATCGTAACCAATACATTTCTGAAAATGGAAATGATTGGTCCTATTACGATGGTTTTGGACACAAACTTATTGGACTTCATAATATAGATGGTGTAAATGTTTATTTTGATGATAACGGAATCCAAGCGAAAGGAAAAATAACAACTATAGGTACAGACACTTATTTCTTCGAAAAGGATAATGGAGCAATGCGTACAAATCAGCTTTCTGTCATTCCTACCAGAGTGAAGAAAACCGTAAATGTTTATGGTACTGATATTGACATAGATGAGTACGTCAATATCACTTACTATTTTGGCCCAGATGGAAAGGCTATAAAAGGATTCCACACGATAGATGGACAAACCTACTACTTCAACGAGAAGGGTTGGGCACTCGATGGCATTATCCATGAAAAAGATGGCGACTACTTCCTCCAAAACTATCATTTAATTTACAATCAGTTTGTAAACACATACTCTGATAATCAAGATGATAAAACAATTACTGGTACCTACTATGTAAACGGTGAAGGAAAGGTTCAAGTAGGATGGCTTAACAAAGACAATAATCGTTATTATCTAGATCCTGAAGCAGGTGGAAAAGTCACTTACGGTTGGAAAGAAATTGATAATAAATTCTATCATTTCACTGAGAAAGATAATCAAGATTCTGCTGGTCAACTTATTCGCAATCAAACTTATCAAGATGGCGACATCTTAGTAACTATTGACCAAGAAGGAATCGTAACTCGTAGCACTGAGAAGCGTCAAACATTTGTTAAAGATGCTCTAGGAAATAGTTATTATGTCACTAATGATGGGACATTTTTAACAGGTCCTCAAGTGGTTGATGGTATCTCTCTTTATTTTGATAAAGATGGCAAACAAGTAAAAGGTCAATTACGTAAGATTGATGGACACATCCATTATTACGATAAACTCACAGGAGAAATGATGACAAATCGTTTCGTCACATTATTACTCGGAGAATATGTTCCAGAAGAAGATTATGAAAAAGTTATCCATTTTGGAATGCCCGCAGCTCCTGGAAGCGGTAGTGGCGACGGAGGGGCTTCTAGAGTCGCTAGATACTACTTTGACAAAGATGGCAAAGCAATAACTGGGCGTCAAACTATTAATGGTAAAGATTACAATTTCCAACAAGATGGGCGTGCCATCCTGAATAAAATGGTTGATTTTGGCGGTCAAAGCTACTTCTATGGCGATGATGGAGCCATGGTTAAAAATCAAACTGTTATGTTTAAATTTTTAGCTATAATGAGACAATTTACGGTTAGCTATCACTTTGATGAAAATGGTGTTGGCCACTACGTCCACTAGCATTAGTTGTATTTCTTTACCTCAATAACGTCTAATTTAGGAATACTACATCTAAGAGAGTCAAAACCACCTGTGAGAATGATAGTGTCTGTTTTTTAAAGTCAGTCGTACAAAATAAATGTACGGCTGTTTTTTATGCATACCGCTTAGACTTGTACTTCTCTATTTTCTTCTTAGCGATTGGGTATAACAAAGGATATCTGAAATTAAGGTAGCGTTTCTCACTTCCAAAGCCAGTTTCATGATCAATATTCAACATGGTATAGTGGATAAGGTTCGTCAAGACCAGAGTAACTAGAGAATAGAGAACTGCTACAATTATCAGGGATATGACAATAAATGTTCATATATTATTGATTAAAGTTTTTGAAATATAAGTTTTTTATTAAACATAAATCACTTTTATGAATCCTCTAGAAAATCATAAAAAGCCCTAATTTTTGAATGAAATTTTACATTAACACTCGTAATGTACTATTACTATCATGTTTTAAATCATTTTAAGTATCAAACAAATTTTTTCAATTTACATATTTTTAATTTTTTGACTTTTATAATCACCTCTGTTATAATCATCATATATCAAGGAGGAATTAATGAACATGAATAAGAAATTACATGCTACTATTGGTCTTAGTGCTGCAATTTTAGCACTTGGTCTATCATCTTCTGCACTTGCAGATGAACAAGAATTGCCAGTAAGTCTTCCCGCTACAGAGGCTCTTGATAACACTTCTTTTGAAAACCTAGTTGTTGAAAACATCCCTGCTTCAGCCGTTGATGTTAATCTAGCTAACGAATCAGTAAGCACAACAACTACTACTAATCCTGCAACTGAGGTTAGCTCAGCGAGCACTGCTATCCTTAGTGAGGAAGTAACTGCACCTGCACCAACAATTGAAAATACAAGCCCTGTAAATCTTGAAGAACCAAGTCCAGTTGTAAACACACCAACAGTTGATGAGCGTGTGTCAGAAGTTCGTATCCATCACATCCGTCGAACAACCGAAGCAAGTTACTCACAATTTAGCTCTCAAAAGGATGTGCTTTACGCAACGATTAAAACTCCTGCTTTCACTGAATACGACACTGCTGCTTTTGCGCCAGCAACGGTTACCGATGAAAATGGAAAAACATGGTATTTTGCTAAATACGACGATATAGTACTTAACAATAAGAGTAATTACGGCGCACCTAAAAAAGGAATTGCTTCAAGTCCTATTATTGATGTCACCTACTTCTATGATGA
This sequence comes from Streptococcus sp. Marseille-Q3604, assembly GCF_916619785.1. Taxonomy (NCBI): domain Bacteria; kingdom Bacillati; phylum Bacillota; class Bacilli; order Lactobacillales; family Streptococcaceae; genus Streptococcus; species Streptococcus sp. Marseille-Q3604. Next base: position 619,752 of record NZ_CAKAKM010000001.1, read on the forward strand.
TGTTGACCTTGCTCCAACTGTCGCGCAACAGGCCCGTTTTGTCGATGAGAAGGGACAGGAAATTGCTCCAATCAAAGTCAACATGGTTAGACGCGATATTGATTTAGCTTACTATGCCTATTTCCCGACTGCGCCTGAAACGATCCAAGCAAATGGTAAAACATATAAGCTACAATCAACTGATGATCAAGAAATTAAGTCACACAAAATTCGTATTTCAAATACTGTGACAATCACTTATATTTACAAGGAAGTTACTGAAGGAACAGCTGAAAAACCTGTAACACCAGCTACATCAACAAGTGCTAAAAAACTTCGTCTTCCTAAAGGCAATAACGGTGTGAAAACGCGTATTCCTGTCAACTACAAACACCAAACAAATTCTTCAAACCAAGGAACTACAAAATTACGTCTCCCTAAAGGGAATAATGGCGTAAAAACACGTGTATCGGCTAAAAAGAACACTCCTATTCTTGCAGTAGACTACTTATAAGCAATAAAAAACAAAGACCATCTAAACTCGTCTTTGTTTTTTTCATTCCTAATTAAAACAGCAGATTTTTTAAATCATATATTCCAAATCATAACTAGCATCAGAAAGAATACGTGCCAAAAATTGTTGTGTACGTTTTTCTTTTGGTCTGTAAAAAATGTCTTTTGGACTCCCCTCTTCGATGACATGACCACCATCCATGAAAACGACATGATTAGCTACATCTCGTGCAAACCCCATCTCATGAGTCACAACTACCATTGTTGTTCCTTCATGAGCAAGTTGTTTCATGACGTCCAGAACATCCCCAACTAGTTCTGGATCAAGGGCCGATGTTGGTTCATCTAACAAGATAACTTCTGGTTTGACTGCTATTGCTCTAGCTAAACCAATACGTTGTTGTTGTCCTCCTGAAAGTTGTGATGGGTAGTAATCTTTAAAATCCAGAAGACCAACTTTTTTAAGTGCTTCTTCAGCAATCTCTTGCGCTTCACTTTTGGGAACTTTCCTAGCAATCACTAAACCTTCCAAGATATTCTCAATGGCAGTCTTGTTTGCAAATAAATTGTAATGTTGAAATACAAAAGCTGTTTTCTTTCGGATATCTAAAATATCTTTCTTTGATAACTTATCCAAAGAGTAGTCCTTACCTGAAATTCTTAATTGACCTCCATCAGCTTTCTCCAAATGATTAAGGCAACGTAAGAAAGTTGTTTTTCCTGAACCTGATGGTCCCAAGATGACAACCACATCTCCCTGTTTCACTTGTAGATTGACATCAACAAGAACCTGACGATCTCCAAATGTTTTTGATATATGTTTAGCTTCTAGCATAGTGACTCCCTCTATGTAAATTGCAATTTTCTTTCTCCAAAGTTAAAGAGAACTTGAATGATACCACAAATGATTAAATATAAAATGAAGATGACAAAATAAGATTCAAAATATTGATATCCATATGCTGCTTCGACTCGTGCAATTGCGGTAATATCTTTTATCGTCATAACAAAGACAAGTGACGTTCCTTTTACAATATTGATAACTAAGTTACACAAATTTGGAAGCGCAGCCTTAAGTGCCTGTGGAAAAACGATTCTCAGATAGGCTTGTCTTGTTGTTAAACCTATGGCTTGAGCAGCTTCTAGTTGACCTTTATCAACAGTTAGTAATGCTGATCGAATGATTTCCGACAAGCTTCCTGTCGTCATCAAGCTATAGATAATAAAAGCATAGTAAAGCGGATTAACTTTGAAGACATCTATGTGACTCCCAATACCTTTAAAAAACTGATTTAACAAACTAGGGAACAAACTATAAAAGAATAAAATTAAAAGAATTGGAGGTGTTGCACGAATAAACGCAAGATACACAATTGAAAAAGTCTTAACACCTCGTACCTTATAAATTTGACCCAAAGCGAGAAATAAAGCAGGTAGAAAACTCAATAGAATAGCCACAACCATGATTCCCAGTGTTACCGGAACACCATATAAAGCCTTGATAAAGGTATCTATAATAAAAGTAATATTCATTTTTTACCTCTCTTTTACACTCAATTGTTGCTCTGCTATCCTAGAAATCAACGATAGAATTAATGCTATTCCCCAATAAACAAAGGCAACAGCTGTATAAATCTCCAAAGAATAATTTCCTAAATGGCGACTAATCAAAAGGTTCCCTTTGCCCATGACATCAATAAAACCAATCGTATAAGCCAAAGCTGCATCACGCATAAGGTTAAGTATAGCTGTTGTAATATTTGGTAAAGCAACCTTAAATGCTTGAGGGGCAATAATTCTTACAAAGGTTTGTTCAGAAGTAAGCCCAATACTAAGCCCGGCTTCTAATTGTCCTTTAGGAATTGCTTGATAAGCCGCTTTAAACACTTCTGATATCATTGCTGAAAATAGGAGAACCATAGTCACAAGAACAAATATCAATTTAGACCAATCATTTATATCTAATCCTAACCACCAATTAAGAAATTCTGGAACTCCGTAAAATACCAAGAATAATAGCACAATAGGTGGGGTACAGCGTAAGATAAAAACATATCCCTTAGCTAAATTCTCTAAAGCTTTATCCTTAGAAAGGCTTGCCCAAGCAATTAATCCTCCTAATAACGACCCAAGTAAAGTCGTTAATAAGATAACCAATAATGTCATCGGTAAGCCCTTTATGATTTCAGGTAATGCTCCAAAAACTTTTGAAATGTCATAATTGACCATAATTTCTCCTAACTAAACTCACTTCAGAAGCTTATCAAAACATCCTACTTTTACGACGTTACAATTTACTTATTTGTCTACGTATGAGAAGACATCCTCACCAAAGTATTTTTTAGATAACTTTTCAAGTGTACCGTCTTCTTTTAGTTCCTTAATTGCCTTAGTATATTCTTTTGAAAACTCTTCATTCTTACTATCACGATGCAAAAGTGGATATGTTGGAATTCCTTTATAAGGGAACCAAGTCAATTTATCCGCATATTGATGATACGCACCATCTTTATCAGTTACAGCCTTTTCAAAAGATAATTTAATATCAAAGTAAGCATCATAACGATTTTCCAAAACCCATGCATAGGCATCTGAAACTTGGAAAGATTCCGCAGATGTCAACTCGATTGGTTGATTTTTATGCTCATCGTTGTAGTCTTTGATAACATTCCACTGAGCATTTTGTGGTGAAATTGGCACCAATCGACCATTTTGTTTTGCAAAATCAGAGATATTTTTATATTTATCTTTATCATCCTTACGAATGGTAAATCCAATAATACTTGCTCCAATTGGATCTTTCGGAATAATAAACTTTTTAGCACGTTCATCTGTGTACCACGCGCCCTTAGTACCAATGTCATATTTACCTGACTCTAAACCAATCAAAAGGTCATCATCACTTGTTCCAGTATATTCAAATTTGTACTGTGGAAGCTTTTTATCAATTTCCTTTAATACAGCTACCTCATAGCCATCAGAATTACCATCCTTATCAACGAAATCATAAGGAACATAGTTTTGAGTATGAGCAACCTTTAATGTTGTTACCTTTCCAGAGTCTGATTTTGCTTTTTTATCTCCTGTTAAGCTACGTCCAATAACTGTAGCCCCAATAAGTGCTACAACAACAGCTCCACCAATAATCCATGTCTTTTTACTCATATTAATCTCTCCTTTTTCTTACAAAATTGCTGCTTCACGTACCCATTCAATACGCTCATGGTTAATATCACTTGGAATCGTGCAATCAGCACCAATGATTAACCCATGAGTTCCAGTATCAGTAATAATCTCCCTAACCTTTTCTTGAATAGCTTTTTTAGTTCCAGTATATAGAAGACCATCTTTTCCATTTTCAAACCCACCAAGAACTGTACGACCTCCAAAAATGTTACGGCCTTTTGCCAAACTAATTCCCTCAGGACCAACCGCCCAATTAACTACCTGAGCAGGATAATCTTTAAAGAGTTCGATGTTATTGCGGGCCCCTTCGTAACCACAAATATGTAGGATATTGTGACCCTTGGCCTCATTGGCTGCATCTAAAACCTTTAATTCACTTGGAGCAATGATTTCCTTATAAATCTCAGCGCTAACACGATTATCTTGAATACTTTGAACACTTAGGTAAATACCATCAGCACCAGCTTCTTTAATCACTCTCTGACTAAGACTTGCAATGTCTTCTCCAATAACATCTAAAACATGCTTCAAAGCTTCACGGTTTTCCTCAATGTAATCTGCTATGGCATCATCACCACCCGAAACCTTTCCAACTAACCATTTAAAATAAGTAACCGGAGCGAAGATATTGTAAATTGCAACAATATCTTCGGGAAAATCAGCAATCAAACTTTTTACAAGTTCAACTTGAGCAGAAATCCAAGGATGATTTGCACCTAAAGGTTCAATTGTTTGCAAATCACTGATTGACTTAAAGTCTTTAAAAGCAGGCTGTGGATATGCAAAGAAACCATCACTCATCAATTTAACAAAATCAGGTTTGACTTCTTCTATAAATTTTTTATGACCAGCCTTATTTTTATCAATAATTTCTGGATTTTCAAAACCATGTAACCACTCTGCTTCAGTAGTAAAATGATGCCAAAATCCCACCGGGACACGATCAACACTTTCTCCACGAAATGCTTTCAAAACTAACTCTCTTTTTTCTGACATAAGAATCTCCTTTTCTCTTATCCTAATATCAACAGCTAATGAACATACCTAAAATACTTTCAACTCCTATTATCACTAGCTGCTTCAAAACTGAATGACATTATCTTATCAGAGATTATCACATCCGAAAAATAAAGAAATTTTATCCTGGGTTATAAATTTAATTTATGAGTGTAACATTCAAATCCCCTTTAAACCTTGTGTTATATACTCTAGAGCAATATATCTCCATTTAGTATCATCACAATTAGTAATAAGTAAACCTAAATCAAAGATAAAGAATTACTATCACCAACTTAATTTAGTCTCTATTCTTCCCGAATAACCCTTCTCTGACTAACTTTGATATAATAGTCTCAACTAAACCAAAGGAGGTTTCCTATGACAACCTTATACGATTTTACAGTTTCAGATCAAGCTGACCAGCCCGTATCCCTAAATGATTATAAGGGCAAGGTCGTCTTAATCGTCAATACAGCAACAGGTTGTGGTTTGACGCCACAGTATCAGGGCTTGCAGGAACTCTATGATAAATACAAAGAACAAGGATTCGATATTCTTGATTTTCCTTGTAATCAGTTTATGGGGCAGGCACCTGGTAGTGCTGAAGAAATCAATACCTTCTGCACCCTCAATTACCATACAACCTTCCCTCGGTTTGCCAAAATCAAGGTCAATGGTAAGGAAGCAGAACCACTTTTTGATTGGCTAAAACAAGAAAAATCTGGACCGCTTGGGGCTAGAATTGAATGGAACTTTGCTAAATTTTTGATTAACCGTGAAGGTCAAGTCGTCGAACGCTTTTCTTCCAAAACTGATCCACTAAAAATGGAAGATGCTATCAAGGCTCTTCTTAGTAACTAAAAACAAAAAACGAGAGTGAAACTAGAACGACAATCTTTGACTGTCGCTAGTTTTGCTCTCGTTTTCTGCGTTAAGAAAAATAGTATAGAAAGAAATTTTGCTTTATTTTAGAACAAAGCTGTCAATGCTGTAATTAAACCAAAGATAATACCTGGTGCATTGGCCGCAGCAAGGGGAAGGTCACGTTCTTTTTTAAAGAGACCATAGTAAACCCAAAGGCTACAGTTGACTGCAGCTACCAATGGTTGGATAAAGTTTCCTTTATGACCAGACAAATTGTCCATGATTTGTGGTACGTATGATACATACATCATAACTGACATGAAGGTTGCCACCCAACCAAGGGTTTTCATTTGTTTATCTGACATTCGAGACTCCTCTTTCATAAAATTCTTTTTGCCTTGTACATCTAGAAATATTTCAAGACATGTTTTAAAGCACTAAAATTAAAACAGTGTCTATCATACGCTTTAACAATAGAGAATGCAAGAATTTCGGGACAATGTTAAGAAGATGTAAACTATCACAAGATTGTGATAGTGCATTTAGTCTCTTATGTAGCGTTTTCATAGTAGAAAAAGACCTCGTGAAGAGGTCTAAAGTCAATGAATCTACTATTTTTTCTCATCAAAAAGCACTGATATTAAGGATTACTGTCATAAATTATTCTGCTAGAAGCACTTCTTTAATGGTTTGTTTTTGGAGTTTTCTGTTGGATAGATAAAAGAGGCTTTCGTAAACCACAGCAAAACCAAGCAAGGTCCAGAAGCACACATTCCCATCAAAGTGATGCTCAATCTTTTCAGGAACCGTATCTTTGATCACACCGATCAAAATTTCCATGATGCCATATTGGTAAACCGTCCCAAGAACAAATCCTAGATAAGCCCAAAAACGATAGGGAGCGAGAATATGACTTTGGCATTCACGATTGGTGTAGCCAAAAGCCTTCATCAAGGCCAAGGTTTCACGACTTTCTGAGACGACAATCCCCAATGACAAAAAGAGAATCGAGAAAGAAAGGATCAAGCCAATCATAATCATCATGGTTTGGATGATGTCATCTGTGTAATCCCTGAGGCCAAAGGACAATTGAACCATAGCCGCGAAACACATGGATCCAAAGACCACAAAGAACAAGATAGATTTTCTCCCCCAAATCAGTGACGAAGACAGCTCTTTTAAGAAAGATTTGTCTTTCTTGGAAGCCTTCTTTCTCCTTTGGACCTTGATCGGACTTGGGGACTTTTTCAATAAGCGAAGAGCCGGCGTTTGTAGTTGTCTTCTAGCATAGCCAATCGCAAGAACCATAAAGAAGCTCGTTGGCAGGATTACCAAAGCAAGCAAGAGCTGCCAATGAAAATGAATGGTAATTTCTGGCAAAATCCCCTTCTCATTACGGAAGTCGTAAAAATGTCCCATCATGAGAAATGAAGTGAAATAGCCAAGAAGCGCTCCAGCTCCAAAACTGAGTCCAAAGGCCCAAAATCGTTTCGCCAACTGGCCATTGCTGTAGCCCAAAGCCTTTAAAATTCCTAATTGTTCCCTGTGGTCATCAACAAATTGTTTGATATAAAAACACATGAGAAGGACCGACGTCAAGGACAAGACAACCCCACTGACCATGGCCACCATCCAGGAAAGCGAGACCTGGGCATCATAGTAGGTCTGCATCATGGGATTGGTTTTAGAAATCTCCAACTGCTCGATATCCAGGTAAAAATTCAAGAAGAGATTGGCCACAAAGACCGCACAAGCCCCAATGATACTAACGACAACTAATTTTCGAATATCTTTTACTGAAAACATGACTTACCATCCAATCTCAAAGGCAGTCTGAGGCTGATCATTGGTCACAACTTCGGTAATCTTGCCACTATTGACACGAATGATGGTTCTAGCCATATCCGCTATATTTTGGTTGTGCGTCACCATGATGAGGGTAAAGCCAAGCTTCTCCTTTAATTTCCAAATATAGTCGAGAATTTTTCGCCCTGTTTCTTCATCCAGGGCTCCCGTCGGCTCATCTAAGAAAAGAATCTCTGGCTTTTTGGCCAAGGCTCGGGCAATGGAGACTCTCTGCTGTTCCCCACCCGACAATTCACTCGGATATTTGTCCAGCTTATCGCCAAGCCCCAAATCCTCGATGATCTGCAAAAAATCATGATTGTTTGCCAGGTCAGCTCCCATCTTTACATTTTGTCTAACCGTTAGATTAGGCAATAGATAATATTGCTGGAAAATAAAGGCAATCTTCTCCCGTCTAAAGGCTGTCAATTGAGCATCCGTGAGTTGTGATAAATCTTGTCCTTGAATAAGGATATGCCCCTCGTCTACCTTTTCTAAGCCTGACAGCACATTTAAGAGAGTTGATTTCCCCGATCCAGAAGGGCCGAGGATAACCACATCATCCTGGTCTTGAATCTGCAAATCAATCCCTTTTAAAACCTTGGTTTGGCCGTAACTTTTGTGCACATTTTCTAGTTGAATCATTTCTTTCCTACCATTTCTTTGATGAGAGATTGACAAACCTCTGTCAGTAATCCAATCACTTCTTCCATGCCGAACTGATAAATACCAGAAGCAACCATAGAGGCCATCCCGTGCGAGTAGATAAATAGATGCTGGTACAAGCGACTAGCCTCCTCTAGAGTCAAAGGATAGTCTGCGACAATCGAATCCAGAACCAATTGGTAACTATGATCCTTCATGGGAAGAAAATCTTGAAAGCGACGAATCGGATCTTTGCTAGGATTTTGGAAAAGCAACTGAAAGAGTTGGGGTTCTTTTGAGGCGAAAAGGATATAAGCAACCCCGACAGATCGGAAAGGTTTCTCATCTTCTAAGGCCTTGCGAATATACTCCACCACGACCATCTCCGCAGCACCAATAACCTCTGCTTGTAACTCAGCCATATTAGCAAATTGCCCAAAAATGACTCTTGGTGTAGCTCCCAGTTTCTCCGCTAATGCTCTAGCCGTCAAACTAGCCATGCCCTGTTCGCGTACCAATTGTAAAGCTGTCCCAATGATAGCCTCTTTACTAAATTTAACCTTGGGTGGCATAAGACTCCTTTCACGCAACGTTCGTTGCGCAACACATGTTGCCTAAAAGATATCATAAAAAGGAAAGGCTTGTCAAGAAAAAACTGAAGACCACAAAACAAAAAACCAGACTACCGATAAGAGTGTAATCTGGTTTGATAACAAGATTCTAAGGCAAATCATTTCCTGCAGCTAGGTAGATTTGGTACCATTCCTTGCGAGTTAGGGTAACTTCTGCTGCTTTCCCTGCTTCAAGGACATGCTGTGGCTTGGTTGTTCCGATGACCGCCTGCATCTTACCTGGATAGCGAAGGACCCAAGCAAGGGCGATGGCTGTCGGAGTGACTTGGTATTTTTTCGCCAAGTCATTAAGGACATGATTGAGGGCTGCAAACTCTTCATTGCCAACAAAATTCCCCTTGAAATAGCCATGCTGGAGGACAGACCAGGCTTGAATCACCGTATCGTTTAAGCGACAATACTCAAAGACACTGCCATCTCGCACGGCTGCTTTTGGCCCTTCCATATTGACGTGAAAACCAGCATCAAAGCTCGGCGTAAAGGCTGCACTCAACTGCAACTGGTTGACTTTGAGAGGTTGTTTGACTGTCGTTTTGAGCAATTCCATCATCATAGGATTTTGATTGGATACCCCAAAATGACGGACCTTGCCAGCTTGCTCCAAGTGATTAAAGGCTTCTGCCACTTCTTCAGGCTCCATGAGGGCATCCGGTCGGTGAAGGAGAAGACTATCTAAGCGTTCAATCTGCAAACGCTCGAGGATGCCATCAACGGAGTCCAAAATATAGTCCTTAGAAAAATCAAAATAGGTAAAGCCATCTTTGCGAATCCCACACTTAGACTGAATCCACATCTGATCACGAAGATCTGGGCGACGTTTGAGGACCTTACCAAGGAGCTGCTCACATTGTCCATTTCCATAAATATCCGCCAGATCAAATGTGTTAATTCCAATCGACAAGGCTGCCTCCACCAAGGCCTCGACCTCGTCTTCACTCAATTCGCTAATACGCATCATCCCAAGGATAATCGTTGACAAACGCTCATTTTCAGCAAAATCAATATACTTCATCTCTGCCTCCTTTTCTGTATCTCTATTGTAGTGAAAAGGGTTTCAAAAATCAATTGAGAATTAAAAGGCCCTCAGCATCAACTGAGGGCTTAGATAATAAACGATTGCTAAGGGAAAGTTTGATAATCTCCCATAATACCTAAGATTAAAGACTGATAACACACCCATTGATTCTATATAAGGAAATGAAAGATAAGATTTTCAATAAGAAGAGCTCTCTATCACTTCCAAAAGCTTTTTCCAAATTTTTAACATTGATGACTCTTCTACTCTTTATAATAACGTTTGGTAATCTTGTATTGTGAAATAAGTATATAAATATAGATGATGGATACAACACTCAAAGCCAAGAGGATATCCGTCTGGAAGGCAATCCCAATGATTAAAATTCCAATTAGCATGATAGGTAAGATATAATTGCTTAACTTGACCACCACTTCGAAATTTTCTTCGTAGCTAATCTGCTTTTCTGCTTCATCCATCATACTCATCATAAATTCACGCACTTCCTTGGCATTGGCATTGCGAGGAATTGGTTTTCCATAAATCAGATGAAAGGTCTTACGATAGAAGAAATCCACTAGGATAAATAGAACAAACAAGACAAGAAGAAGATAGAGCATGGTAAAAGTTCCAAAGATAAAAGACAAGTTTCCTGTTCCAGGTCTATCCATAGACATCAATTGACTATAAAATATGACGACTAAAAAGTATGGTAAGATCAAGATTCCTTTAACAATGGTTGCTAAACCATAAAGTTTTTTCTTTTGAACGTCATAGTGATATGCCTCATCTTCATCTTCTATTTGAAGCATCTTTTGATGGACTTTTCTTCCCCACATCAGTAAGCCCATCGTAATCATAAACACAATCAGGAATAAAACTACAGATCCCAAATAGAGTACTTCTTTACTAAAGAAAGATTGAATTTCAATTGGCTTTTCTGATCCGAACATCCCTGTCAAAACTCCAAGACCTCCTCCAATCAAGCCAGCAGCAGTCATCAAACCTACTTTTCTCCAAAAACGGTAACGTGGGGATCTTTTTTGTGGTTGCTTTTTCATAATCATTCCTCTTCCTCTACAAGACTAAAAACATTTTCCACAGGCTCTTTGAAAACTTGAGCGATGGTAATAGCAATGATAACTGAGGGGGTATATTCCCCTCGCTCCAAGAGACTGATGGACTGGCGTGAGACCCCTGCTAGCTTGGCTAGCTCAGATTGGTTGAGCCCATCACGCGCTCTCAACTCTTTCAGACGATTTTTTAATCTCATGATGACTACCTCAATTGCTGAATTAATTCAACATCTTCAATACGAACTAATTTTGTCACCCTATGTTGTTTAATGCCCTCACGGCTTAATTTAACCCAATCTTCATCACAATCAACAATTTCCCAATTACTTCCAAAACCATTTAGTCTAATACTGACCGTTTGCCCTTTCAATTCTTCTAAAAGTCTAGACATTTCTTGATTTCCTTTCAATTGTTTTTCCAACCCTTTGATACGTTTGTTCAATCTTTTTATCTTCTTCTCTGAGCTCGTATAAATCAGAAACAGAAGTGGAATAAAAGATAGCCAAATAAATTCCATCGTAATTTCTCTCCTTTCTTCGTCTAAAACTATTGTAACGCTTCTTTTTATTTTTGACAAGCATCTTTGTCAAAAATAAAAAGAATATTGTCAAAATTATTGAAAATAAGATATAAGTAGCTCATCTTTTCAAACCTTTTAGACTATCTCTCCTTCGATAAACGACTTGGAGAAATTGATGTGCAAGATACCGTTAAGAAAGCACCCATAACCAAATAATTTCAAATACTCAGAAGTTTGGAGAACTGTCTTAACCTGAGCCTAAAAATTAAAAATCGAGGGCTCAAACTTTACTCATGAAACTTCGGAGAAGATCGCTGACATTTGCTATCACCTAAGGATAGTTTCAAAATTCAAGCTATACATTTTCTTGGGCATTACTAGTTTTGAAATAGAAAAAAAGCAAGATTCTTCAATCCTGCTAGTCATTTGTCTTATCATTATGATTTTGTTCAGTCAATACATAACCAACTGACTAAGTTAAGGTGATTATTTGTCGCCAAAAACTTTGAAACGGCCTTCTGTTTGGATGTCCTTATCTCCAGCTGGTGCTACGATTTGACCAAATGGTGCTTGGGAACGGAGCTTCCAGTTCGCTGGGATATCATATTTTTCAGCCAATTGGGCATCAACAAGTGGGTTATAGTGTTGCACGTTCATGCCGATATTTTTCTCAGCCAAAGCCAACCATGTCGCATAAAGAGCGATTCCATGACCTTGTTCTGACCAAATTGGGAAGTTCTCTGCATAAAGTGGGAATTGCTCTTGAAGGCCTTTCACCACATCTTGATCTTCATAGAAGAGGATTGTTCCCTTAGCTTGGGCAAAACCTTTCAAACGTTCTTTTGTTCCCTCGAAGGCTTCTGCCGGTGTTACTTTTTCAAGCTCTGAATAAGCAATCTCATTCCAGAAGGCATCTGATTCTTTATCCAACAAAATCACCACACGTGATGTTTGTGAGTTGAAAGCTGTTGGTGTGTTAAGAACAGCTCCTTGGATAGTATCAATCAATTCTTGATTTGAAAGTTCCACATCTTTTCCCAATGCATAGATAGAACGGCGTTTTGTTTGTAAATCTGTAAAGTTTGTCATCGTTATTTCCTCTTTCTTTGTGATAATTGTTAAAATTGCTAAATGTTTTTTTGTAACATCTTTGATTACAAATACTATTATATAGATTTCAAATGTAATGTCAATAGTTACAACTCAAAAAAATCACTAATTATTGATATTTTTTCTTACCCGTGTCAAAATACCATCATTATCCTCGAATGTTAAGGCATTAGAAGATAACCATTTGACCTCGGCTCCACGATTATTAGCACGCTCTGCAATAGCAATCAAATCTCCCTTGTCTTCTACTTCAACGATGTAATAAGCAAGACCAGGCATATCTTCTTCACGTTTGGCTAAGTTTTTTCCACCCCATTCGTTGACCGCCAAGTGATGATGGTAATCACCTGAAGCAATCCAACTAGCACTTGGAATGGTAAACTTATCTGCCAGCCCCAAAACCTCCTGATAGAAAGCTGAAGCTAACTGACTATCCTTGACTGATAAATGAATATGTCCCATTCGGGTTTCCTCAGCAATGACAAAAGGTTCAACCTTGCGTCCCATCTCGTAAATTTCTTGGGCTGAGAGTTCTTCTGTTACCCCAACAATGCGACCGTCCTCACGAATATCCCACTCAGCGACTGGCTTATCTCGATAGAGCTCAATACCATTGCCCTCAAGGTCTTCCAAATAAAGAGCTTCACTATAACCATGGTCAGCTGCACCAACAAAAGGATAGTCCAGCTCAGCAATATGTTTGAAAACATCAGCCAGATCCTCGCGAGACGGCAACAAAATCGCCATATGGTAAAGACCGTAACTGGACTTGACCGCTTCTTCACGATTAGTTTGAATCAAGTGGACCAAAGGCTTGTTTCCAGATCCCAAGATAACCTCTTTTTCCGTTTGGGAGAGGACTTCAAGACCTATAATCTGTGTATAAAAGGCTGTCTGACCAGCCAAATCCTTAACATTTAGCACTGCCTCTGCTAAATAAATCTTACTATTGTAATCGTATGTCATATGATTTTTCTCCTATGTTGTAATCTTTTATATGACAATATTATACTTAGTTCGATTGTAATGTCAATTATTACAACTCAGTAATAAAAAAGAAACCGAATAACTTTCGATTTCCTCTATTTGCTGACTAAAAATCAAGCTCCGGCTTCTTTCCAGTTTGCCTTGGCATCCTTTAAAATACCAGCCAGTGTTTTCTTTTCAAGCTCTTTTTCCATTGCCATTTGAACGTCTTCTAGGCTTTGGTCCAAGATTCCATGAATATTTCGTCCTACTGGACAGGCTGGGTTAGGATTGTCATGGAAACTAAAGAGTTGACCACTTGGGCCGATGCTATCCACAGCACGATAAACCTGAAGAAGGTTGATTTCTTCTGGGTCCTTGAGCAAGCTAGCTCCACCTGTTCCCCTTTGAACTGAAATTAAGTCTGCTTTCCTTAGTTGCGACAAGGTTTTGCGGATAATAACAGGGTTAACTCCCACACTACTAGCCATAAAGTCACTGGTTAACTTAGTTTCATTTCCCTTATTTTGTGCTATAAGAGTCAAAATATGAACGGCAATGGTAAAGCGACTTGGAATTTGCATATTTGGGACCTCTCATTCTTCTTTGCTATTTTACTTGATTATAACAAAAAGAAAGTTGTAAAACAAGGAGTTACAACAACTTGAAGAGTCAATCTTATCACTAAAAAAGATAGAGCCATGACAGACTCTATCTGATTGTGTTTGATGATAAACAACTAGAACTGATAAATGATATTATTCTCAGTTACTGAGGTTCTAGCTTAGTCTTTTGTTTCTTACGGACACCCTGCCCCTCAATATGCTGTTTGACCAGATCCACAACTTCATCATTGGTTGGCAAGTCCGAGTGCTGAGCATCTTCACCTGTAACCGTAATTTCAGTATAGCTCTTTGCTTGGTTCTGATAGATATATTTTCCAGCGGACACACTGGCATCAGGCACCAACTCGTCCGAATCATAAGTGATAGTCCCTGCTACCGAATAGACATGTAGGGTGGACGGAATATTCTTCTTACCAGCTATGAAATCCGCAAGCATGACTGATTTATTTTTGATATTGGTTTCAGTGAAATTATAGGGCGTCCCGATAGTCATGAGTGAGTTAATCCTAACATCATAGTCACTCAGATAATTTTCAATAAAGGCTGTATAAATCAGACCACCATTGGAATGAGCCAGACCTTTAAAATTATTGAAATTGTATTTATTCTGCAAGGCTTCAAAGGCCTGATTCATCATCTTAGCCTGTTTCTTGATATTACTATAACCGTCTTTGTTATTTTCAAAACCGATAACAATGACTGGTTCGTTGTCCTTAGCCTTGATTTTGCCCTCAAATGTGATACGACCATTGTTCCAAACCTTGACTTTGAGAAGGCTATGCTTGACACCACGACGGTCTTGATTGAGTTTACGTACTAGGCCGTCGAATCTATTTCCCGTAGCGGAGCTCCCTGGAATCATGATAATGGGAGACAATTTTGAATTATAGAAAGTCTCTATTTCCTTGACATTTTTCCTGGTCCAACTATAAGACGGAACTGCCAAACCAATGAGAAAGACAGCGACAAGGATAAAGACCAACTTCGTTTTTTTATTTAGTTTCAATGCTCTCTCCTTCCTCTTTTAGACCGTGTTGTACTTTATTAGACAGACGCACAAATGGAATAAAGATAGCAACATCAACCGCAAAACAGAGCAGGCTAACAGCAAGTGCCCGCAGGCTACCACCAGTTCCAATAAAGGCGTAAAGAAGGCTCGGCGTACCATCTGGTACAGGGTAAACCGCCGCAGGCATGAGGCGAATAGCCAAAGCCACCGCTGCTATTCCCATATTGACCATAGGTGCTAGAAGAAAAGGAATCAGATAAACCAGATTTAGTAAGACTGGTATCCCTACCATCAAGGGGGCCCCATTATTAAAGAGACTAGGAAAAACACTAAGAAGACTAACCTTCTTATCCTTAAAGCTGGTTGATTTCAAAAGTAGAGCCACCAAGAGAGCCAGACCTGATCCAATACCAGCCACCAAGCCGTAACTATGATAAAGGTTTGTTAGCGTATAAAGGTGGGGAAGCCCAGTCGTCGTATGGTGGGAGACGGCATAGGTCAGATTCTCCAAGGCAAAACTATCCTCAGTAATAGCATTGTGAGCAAAAGCCTGACTATTTCCAACCCAAGCAGAAAAAGTACTCAAAAGTCCCATCATAAAGGTTGAGAATAGATGATTATGAGTTACGGTGACTCTCGATACAAACTGGCTTATAGTCTGAAAAACATTCCGTTGCTCTCCAATAAACAAAAGGATATTAAGACCAACAGCCAGAATTAGGGATAAAAAGATGGGACGAACTGTCTTAGGTTGATAAATATAGTCCTTATCCACAATCTGATCATCACTAGCTCTTGAAAAGCGAAAAATCTGGCCAACCAGATAACCCACGAAGATAGCCAGCATAATATTAATCGAAGCTGGTAAATTGATACGTGTCAAATCGCCATCATTTATTGGAGACATTAACAACTCTTGCGATCCTATTGTCAAACTGACCAAAAGGGATGTCACACCAGCCGTTCCAGTACTTCTACCGTAGTGACCAGCCGTGTATTTTCCTGCAAAGTAGGTTGACAAGGGACCTGCTAAACCACCAAGAAAACTGGAAAGATTGTTGAGCACCTGACCAGTTATCTTAAAAGCTGGCAGCCAATCAGAAACTGAAAACAACTGGTTAATATAACCAAGCTCTGAAAAGACGGATAACGAAATCACCCGAATAATTCCTGAAAATAGGAAAAACGGAAAGAGCGAAACCAAGGTTTTCTGCGTAATTTGGACAAAGCCTCGCTCACGAAACCAGAGAAACCTCTGAACCAAATAGTTTATCATAAAAGACTCCTAGTAAAAGGCAAAAATAAACTTTACATTCAATTTTTTCTTTCATTATAGCACAAAGAGAGGGGCCTTACCTTAATCGTGGGTTAAAGCAAATTCCCAATCTTACTAAAAACACTTAGCTATCTCTTAATACAAGAAAAAACCATAAGTCTCCAATTCCGAGACTCATGGCCTTTTTTATTATCATTAAGCAAAAGTTGTCACATCAGAGGCGTCCAAACGAACAGACTCAAAGCCTTCTTCATTGGCTTTCCCAAGAGCAATGAGCAAAACTGGTACATGACGGTCTTCATCAAGGCCAAATGCTTTGGCAAGGCCGTCTTTTTTATAGCCACCGATGGCGTTGGTATCATAGCCGTAAGAACGTGCAACTAACATCAACTGCATAGCAGCAAGGCTGGCATCGATATGGACAATTTCATTCATCATTTCTCGAGGAGCGTTTTCATACATTGGTACAATACTTGACAGTTGTTTTTCTTTGACCTCTTCAGGCATTTTTCCTTGAGCAACAGCCTTACCGTAGATATCTTCAGCTCTTTCTTGGCTCTTCAAATCGGCAAAAATAAGGACCATGGCTGATGATGTTTCATTTTGCACACCATTGTAGCTAACAAAAGGTTTCAATTTTTCTTTACCTTCCGCGCTTTCAACGACCACAAAACGCCAAGGTTGCATGTTGACTGATGATGGTGCTGTAACAGTTTTATCCAAGATTTCCAACAGTTCTTCTCGCGGAATCTTAACAGATGGATCAAAGTTACGAATGGAACGACGGTTATATACAATATCTGAAAAATCATTGCTTACTACAGGCATCTTATGTCTCCTTTTTATGATTAAATGAAAATAATATAATCAAAATTATAACACAAGACAATTGTTATCAAAAATATTTGCTACAGACGACTAAAGATTAGTCTCCTTGAGTCCTAAGCGTTTCACTTCAGAGGAATAGTAAACCATGATAGTAATGAGACTGAGTGTGATTATCCAGATTGACCAAATGTGGATATAATGCATCAGAACGGCTGCGACAATAGCACCGACGACAAAGCTCCCTACGACAAAGCTATAATTGACAGCCTGACGACGATATTCTTTCTGATCACCGCTTCCCTGAATGGCATAATAGAGGGCCGTTAACATCCTTCGATAATTTCCTGAGGTCATAAAAATTACGAAAGGATGATTCTCAATCTGACTGCCAGTAAAAGTCTTCATCATGATACCTGCAGAAAAAGCGATAATTGGGAGCTCAATCAAGGCATTTGAAGGTAGGAAAGGCAGGATGGCTGTCATCACACAAAGTGGAAGCAGACCATAAACTCGCCAATAGGCATTCTTACGTTTGTCTTTAAACCACATGCCAAAAAGAAAACCTAAAGAAAAGAATAAAATCGAAAAGCAACGCAACAAGTTATTGTACATACTACTGTTTCGCCAGTCAGCGACCAACCAAAGGATATTCCCAGTCTGTGTAGCAACCAAACTATGGTAGTACATATGACAAAAGACATCCAAAGCCCCTCCTGAGAAACTTAGCAAATTTGCCATCAGACGTGTATTTTGAGGAAGAAGGTTCCGAGATTCCATAGCATAACTTCCCTTCTAATAGTGATTGATAGGATAGCCTTATTATAGCAAATTCGAGCATATACAGTATAAAAAAACAACCCTCACGAGTTGCTTCTATCCTATTAAAAATTAACTGTGTCAGGGTCATCCTGAGTCTTGATGCTAATAGATATCACGTCTATGACCGACTTCGAGGGCAAGTATGATGAGTTCATTATCCTGAATATTGACAATAACACGATAGGCACCAATACGATAGCGCCATTGTCCAGTTCGATTGGCAACCAAGGCCTTACCCTTAGCTCTTGGATTATCTGTGACACGATTGAGATAAGCCTTAATTTGTTTTCTGCCAAAAGGATCCAACTTTTTAAAACTTTTGGCAAATTTAGGGGTTGGTACCATCTTATAGGTCATCCCAATTTAGCACCTCCCCACCGTTTTCAAGATAGTCTTCATATTCTTCTAATGCCAAATCGGCTACTCTAGCATCGTATTCATCCTCAATGGCGTCTAAAGTCTTGGTACGAATTAATTCTGACAAAGATACGCCTTCAAATTTCGCAATTGCCTGCATGAACTTCTTATCTGCTTCTGAAACCTTCAATGTAATTGTTGTCATATCCTTAACCTCGTTCTCTTTTGTAACACCATTGTATTACCTCTCCTCCTTCTTGTCAATTTTGATAATAGGTTCATACTCTTATTCGTAAAACAATAAAAAAACAACCCTCACGAGTTGCTTCTATTCTATTAAAAATTAACGGTGTCAGGATTATCCTGAGTCTTGATGCCTTGAATCTTATCCAAGACTGCCATATCTTCCTCCGACAAATCAAAGTCAAAGATATCCAAGTTGGCTTCGATATTTTTTGGTGTCACTGACTTAGGTAGTGGCAAGAAACCTTTTTGAAGGCTCCAACGTAGGGCAACTTGAGCAACAGATTTTCCGTTACGTTCAGCCACTACTTCAACCTCTTCATTTCCAAAAATGCTACCAGTACCTAGTGGACTGTAGGCTTCAAGAAGAATGTCACGTTCTTGACAATAGGCAACCAAGTCTTCTTGGGCACAACCTGGAGCCAAGAGAATTTGGTTGACATGTGGCACAATTTCAGCCGTTTCAAGGAGAGCTTCGAGGTGATGTTGCATAAAGTTAGACACCCCAATAGCACGAACCTTACCATCTTTGTAGGCTTCTTCCATTGCCTTCCAAGCGCCTGCGTTGCCAGCCTTCCAAGCATCATTCTCACGAAGAGCTTTAGGATTTGGCCAGTGGATGAGCAAAAGATCCAAATAATCCACACCTAATCTTTCAAGTGACTCGTCGATAGAGGCTTTAGCCAATTCGTAATCGTGCTTGTCATTCCAAAGTTTTGTTGTTAGGAAAATATCCTCACGCGCCACATCGCTATCAGCAATCGCCTTACCTACAGAAACCTCGTTACCGTAGATTTGCGCTGTATCAATATGTGTGTAACCCGCCTTTAGTGCGAAACTAACGCTGTTATAAGCTTCTTCCCCTTCTGGAATCTGCCAAGTCCCAAAACCGATTTTAGGAATCGTAACGCCATTTGAAAGTGTATATGTTTCCATCCTGTTCTCCTTTTCAAGTTGTAACAGAATTATCTTAAAGAATATAAGATAAAATTGCAAAGATTTGCTACGGCTTGTTTGATGAATAGTTCCTTACTTCTTTTTCCGCTTCTTTTTATAGACAACACCATTTTCTTTAAGGATTTTCATGCTCACCTTTCCAACTCCTCTAATCGCTGCTACTTCCTCTTCCGTTTTCTTTTTAAAATCTTTAAAATCTATTAAGCCATGTTGACGAAGTATACGCTCCACACTTATTGAAAGACCTTGGAGGGCTTTGCTTTGTTCTATACTTTTTTCCAATTCTCTAATTAGTTTGTGCAATTCTGGATTTTTCTTTTTCGCAACATGTCTTTGTGGACGTTTTACACGATATTTTTCGATTAACCAAGTAAAATAATATTCTGACTGGGACAGATCAACGACTTGATTAAAAACCATCAAAAGACTTTTCATACTATTGGCTTCAAATAAGATAGGGTTGACTTTAAGCGTTTCGGCAACTAGACGCTCGTCATCACCTTGTTCAATCATTTTTAAATAATTTTCGAACTCTGGATTTTTTGCATAGAGAAAATCAAAATAGAAATCCGCATCCTCAATATGTCCCGTCATTAGAGAGACCGTCATCATTGGTACTATCATCAAATCTTCTTCGTGATATTCCATTTGCTCACATTCGAAAAAGTTTTTAGCCTTATCATAGTCCTCCAGATTACAATAGGTAGCCATCAATTCGTAACGGACTCCCATGTGATCCTGAACATCTATCTCTAGAATCTCTTCAAATTCCTTAATAGCAAACCGCTTCATACTGTTGCTTAAATAAAATTTAGCAAGATTATACTTCAAAGACAAATAAGGACGCTCGTCAAGATTAGCCCAGCCCATTTTTGGACCTTGATCCCACTTGGACCTTTGCTCTTTTTCTAAAGCAATTAGGCCTTTTAGATGTTCAAGTGGACTTTGAAAAGTTAAGAGCATCTGCTTAGCATCAAGATTTTCAGGATCTAGTTTTAAAGCTTCTGTCAAAAATTCCTGACTTCTCGAAGGATCTTCCTCGTGATAATGATAAGCCTCTTCAATGAGTTTCCAAGCTCTCTCCTGCTTTGAATCAGGGGAAGTGATCTCATCAAAAAGCCCTTGGTTGTATTGTCTTGCAAAATCTTCAAGAGCCATGTCCACACTGAGATACTCTGTAATATGTTCTTCTAAGAATGCTTCTGCTTTTTTTGTGAAGTCTTCAAAAGATGATGTCATCAATCTTCTCCAATCTATGTTTATTTCTCTATCTACTATTGTATACGTTTTCATAGAACATTACTATATTCTAAGTGAAATCAACAACCTCTTAAATTTTTATTGACAAAAATAGTCGCCAATCACAATACAGATAAGAATCCATAGAGTCTTATTTTGGGACATCTAAACTCAAAGTTGTATACTTATATTAGATAGAGTGCCATTGGACGATTAACGTCAAGGCATAATCTTCAAGTTTCATTTAAAGCTACAAAAAATCATTAACGCCTTGGGAGTGGTTTAGTCCCTTCTCTATATCAATAACTTTAACTCACTTTTTCATAATTTTACTTGACCACTCCCATTTTTAAAGGAATTGAAAACTGAGTTATATTTTAAAAGGAAACAGAGGTCTGTTTCCTTTTTTCTTACTTCAAACCATGACAAAAGGAAACCCTTTCGAGTTTCCTTTATCAAATATATCGTTGGAGGCAAAGTCCAATAATACTTTAGTTGAGTGGTTCAATCACGAAGCTCAATTGATAGCTATCTGCTGAGCTAACCAAGAATTCGTCATGAACTGGAGCACCCCATGAGTCGTCACCACCGACACCCATTTGAGCAGCAAGAACTTTAATCCATGTAGCATCAGATTGTTGCAATTCATATTGATGACGAGCATTTTCAATTTGTTCAGTACTGTTACGCAAAGCACTGAATTCGAATGCCTTATTAAGTGCGGTGAATTTAAGACCATTATGGTTATCATCAGATACTGTAAATTCACGAGTACCATAGTGATTACCAGATTCTTGTGGCATTAGATATGGAGCAAATGTCTTTTCAACAGATGTTTCATATCGACCAAGATAGGCACCAGGAAGTTTATCAAGGTAGCTTTCTTCTGCACCGTATCCATAATAGCTTAGGTTTGTAAATTGTGAACCGATAGCAAATTCTAGACCAAATTCAGGGAAGTTTGGCAAACCTGCTTTACCATCATAGTTTGCAGTAACAAAGATTCGACCCTTGTAATCAACTTGATAAGTCACCTTAACTTCGACATCAGACAAGCCAGGCAATTCATGAACATAAGTCACTTTAACAGAGTCATCTTCAATTTGAATTTGAGTATCTGTAACCTTACTATAGTTTCCAGCAACTTTCCAGCCTGCCATTTCGAATGGATATCCAGCACCACGATCGTTGTCAGTGTAAGCACGAGTAAAGTTAAGTTTAGGACCTTTCTCAATGAATTCAACACCGTTATACTTAGCAGATACTAGCGTATTTTGTGCACGTGAAAGCAAGATAGAGAAGTTTTGTCCTTGAATTCCGATGTTGAAGTCGCCTTCAACAACATTCAAAGGTGCTTTAACTGGTGTTTCAGTGCTAATCTTTTCAGCAACATATTGACCACGAATAATTTCATGTCCTTTTGGAGCCCATTCAGTTGCTTCATTCTGAACACAAGCAACTTCATAAATTCGTTCAGCATTTGAAGCTCCAACAGCGAATTCTACTGGGAATGTTGCTTCTTCACCTGGTTTAACATCAAAGTGATATTCACTTTCGCTAACTTTTCTACCATCTTCGTAAACTCTAGCTAGGAAAGTATAAGCAGAAAGATCTTCAAAGACATTATCATTCTTGATAGTTACTGATTTTTCATCAACAGCAATCTTAATATTAGAGTAAAGATGTTTAACTGTTTGAAGTTTTGGAGTTAGGGTACGATCTGCGAAGACAATACCATTTCCACAAAATTCGTAGTCAGAAGGTCTATCATGCCAGTCACCACCATATGATAGGAATTCGCTACCATTTGGAAGTGGTTTGTAAATAGCTTGGTCAATGAAGTCCCAAATAAATCCACCTTGGTATTCTGGATATTTCTCTAAATCAGTGTAGAGTTTCAATCCACCACCAGAGTTACCCATTGTGTGCATGTATTCACATGAAATATAAGGTTTTTGAGGATTGTTAGTGAGGTATTCTTCAATATCAGCTGGTTTCGCATACATACGACTTTCGATGTCTGTAATGTAATCAAATTCACGACACCATGTAACACCTTCATAGTGAACTGGACGAGTATTGTCAACACTACGGAAGTAATCAGCCATGTCAGCAATATCTTTACCAGCATATGATTCATTACCACAAGACCAAATGATAACACTAGCATGGTTCTTATCACGTTGGAACATGTTATTGGCACGATCCAAACAAGCAGGCAACCATTCTGGTTCACTAGCTGGGATATTCCATGAAGGTTCGCTTAGACCAAGTTTTTGCCATGTACCGTGTGTTTCAAGGTTGGCTTCATCGATAACATAAAGTCCATATTCATCACACAATTCATACCAACGTGTTTGGTTCGGATAGTGAGAAGTACGAACAGCATTGATGTTATGTTGTTTCATCACTTTGATATCCCAAAGCATATCTTCTTCAGTGATACAACGTCCTGTTCTAGCGTTAAATTCGTGTCTGTTAACCCCTTTAAAGACAATTCTCTTACCATTCAAAAGCATAAGTTTATCTTTAATTTCAAAGTGTCTAAATCCAACCTTAACTGGAACGACTTCAACAACTTGGCCATCATCCAAAACATGAAGGGTCAAATTGTAAAGTTTAGGACTTTCAGCACTCCAAGGTTTGATTTGCAAATCTTCAAGACTTACAGATAGTTCACCGTCAGCATTAACAGATGCATCACCTTCTTTAACGATGCCTTCATGATCTGAAAGAACATATTTAATCTTCTTATCTTCGTAATCACCAACAGTCTTCAAATCAATATCCAATTGACCTGCTTTTGTTTGGTAATCATAATCTCCCTTAACAAAGAGATCTTGAACGTGAACTTTTGGAATAGCATACAAGTAAACATCTCTGAAAATACCGTAAAGTCTCCAGAAGTCTTGGTCTTCCAACCAGCTTGCTGTAGAGTAACGATAAACAGCTACCGCCAACTTGTTATCACCTTCAACAAGGTAATCACTAATTTCAAATTCACTAGGTGTAAATGAATCTTCACTGTATCCTACGAAGTTACCATTGACCCATACAAAGATGGAAGTGGCAACCCCTTGGAATGAGATAAATACTTTTTTATCTTTTAATGCATCATTCAAGGTAAAATGTTTAACATATGATGCAACAGCATTTGATTCTTGAGGAACTTGAGGTGGACGAAGGAATTCTTTACCATCCCAAGGATATTGGGTATTCACATATTGTGGAGAACCAAAACCTTGAAGCTCTAAATGACCTGGTACATTGATGAAATTCAAATCAGTTTCATCAAATTCTGTTTTATAAAAGTCTTTTAAAACTTGATTTGTATTCTGAGCATAGTGAATTTTCCATTTTCCATTAAGAGATTGTCTTAACTTCATCTCCCCTTCAGAAAATTCTGCAAGAGATTCAAAATACTTATGATCTGAGTGAGCGTCAACAGTATTGACGCTAACAATCTTTGGATCGTTTAAGTAAGTTTGAATTTTTTCAGTCGTGTTCATAGATTATTCTCCTTTTTTGAAGGTAATAACTTCAGACAAAGCTTCTACCTTTTCTCCAACTTCTTGTTCAAGATGGAAAGCACTGAATTTTTCTGAATTGGTTACAGTGACAAGTACTGTGTCATCAAGACCATTTTTCTCAATAATTGGTGACCAGAACTCAAGAAGTTTTTGTCCAACTTCAACACGATCACCTTGTTCTACGTAACTAATGAATCCTTCACCTTTAAGTTTAACTGTTCCGATACCAACGTGGATAAGAACAATGACACCATCTTCACTTTCAATACCAACTGCATGGCGAGTAGGAAGAACTTGACGAATGGTACCACTAATTGGTGCAAAGACAGCTCCATCAGTAGGTTTAATGGCGAAACCTTTACCCATGCTACCTGAAGCAAAGTGTTCATCATTAACACTTGAGAGGTCAACCAAATGGCCAGTTGTAGGGTTTACAAGAGATACGACGTTAGCTTTAACTTCATTTTCAGAAGTTGCTACGCTAAAGCGATGTTCCAATTCTTCAACAATTTCAGCGTGACGTGCTTCAGTCAAAGTGATTTTACGAGCAATAATGAAGGCTCCGATAAGCATTGCTGCTGCTGGGAAACCAAACATGCTAAGCTTAAAGATAGACTGTTGATGTGTTGTAATTGTTGATGCTGAGGCACCTGTTGTCATACCAGCAGCTACGGCAATTGTAGAAACAAGCCAGTTTGACATCGCACCACCAAGTTTATCAACAAGTGGACGAACTGACAAAGTAAGTGATTCATCACGGTGTCCCAATTTCCATTGACCATATTCTACTGAGTCAGAGATAATCATGAGGATAACAAGGAACACAAGAGGTTGTGGAATAAAGAAGAGTTCAGCAGCAGTCAAGATCATTGGAAGTGATGTTCCTGCAATACTAAAGATTCCGATACCACCGAGCATTACTGCAATACATCCATAGAACAAACGTTTACGGTTGAATTTACCAGCTAGGCTAGGGAAGAGTGAAACTGAAACCAAACCAACAACTGTATTCAATCCGTAAAGGATTGAATATTTCCCTGGATCACCAAGGATAAATGTGAAGTAAAAAAGTTGAAGAGCATTAAGTGTATTAATACCAAGACCATAGAACCAATATCCGAGAGACAACCACATCAATTGGTCGTTTTTACCAAGAACTTTAAAGACTTGTTTAAGGCTAGTTTTTTCTTTGTTATCACGAAGTTTTGACTCAACTTCACGTGTACCAATACCAACAGCAATTGATGTAATCACACCAATGAGAGCAACGATAAATGCAAACCAGAACCATCCAGATTTATCTCCAGAGCCACTACTGTTCGTCATAGAGAAGAACAAAACGATTGGCATGATGGCAACACCTACAATATTGGCACCAATAGTAGAACCAATACGGGCAAAAGTTGCCATTTTTTCACGTTCATGACTGTCAAGAGACAAGGCAGGAATCATTGACCAGAAACCGATATCTTTAATTGAGTAGAAGACATCCATTACAAGGTAGATAATTCCGAAAAGTACAAGGTACAAGAAAGGATTTGTTTTATTCAAACCACCTAAATCGGTGAAGAGAAGCAACAAGGCGATAGAACTGATGATACCACCACCAACTACCCATGGTTTGAATTTACCATACTTAGTATGAGTGTTATCAATCATGTTACCAATCAATGGATCGATAAATACTTCCAAGATACGCAAAATAGCGATGATGTTAGTAATTAATAGTACGTAGTGACTATTTTGCTTTGGATCACCTGTGTTAAACAAGTGAGTTGTCACAAACATGATAAAGTATGTTGACAACGTTGCATAGAAGACGTCGTTACCAAAAGCACCAGCTGAATAGGATAGACGAGACTTCATTTGACCTTTAGATTTTCCCATTACGAAAACCTCCTGTTAGTTGTTTTTTGAATACGCTTACATTATATAAGTATTAGTTTAAATCGTCAATAGTTTTAGTGATTTTTTACTAAATTTTTACTAAAACATGATTATTTTGATGAATTAAAATATTGGAAACCGATTTCATAGCTTACACTATGACCCTCCTCCAAGATGATATCTCCAAAATCTGTATGATTAACGGCATCTGGGAGTGTTTGAGCTTCCATAGCTATAGCTTCTCGTCCTTTTGCAATTGTTCCTCGATCTCTCGCAAAGTAAATATTATCCTCTATAATATCCATAGTATAAATAACTAAACCATTTCTGTTAGAGAAGATTTCAATACCATCTCCGCTTTCTTTGTCATGCAAAATAGCTACTTTTTTCACATGATCACAAGTTTCCCCTCCAACTACAAAGGCATCATCAAAACCGTTATTTGCTTCAATTCGAGGTAGCAAGTCAGTTGTCTTTCTGAAATCATAATTCGTTCCATCTACATTAATTTTTTGTCCTGTTGGAATTAACTCAGAATCCAACTCTAAACGATAGTCTGAATAGATTTGTAACTCATGACTTGATAAATCCTGTTTGTCGCTAAGATTAAAGTAAACATGGTTTGTCGGATTAAAGACTGTTGACTCTGTAACATCGAAGGCTTCAAAGAGTATTGTTAAGCGGTTATTATTGTTAAGTCTATAACTAATAGAGACTGTAACATCACCAGGAAAGCCATCTACACTTGAATAAAGTCTTCTAATAAATTTTGTCTCAACATATTCATCATTCAGGTTTGTGACATAGTTCCAATTTTGAACCTGCATTCCTTTTGGACCGCCATGTAAACAGTTTTCTCCCTCATTCTTAGGAAGGCTATAAAGAACCATATTATGAGTATACGAAGCTTTCCCAATTCTTCCAGCAACCCTACCAATGGACTGGCAGGCACATAAATTATTCTTATAGTAATCCTCGTAATCACTGAAACCAAGTACTATATTTTTAAGAGCACCAGTTTCTGTTGGAACCAAAAACTCCTGAAGTGTAGCACCTGTTGTGAGTGTGGAAATGACAACACCATTATTATTTTCCATTGAAATTTTACTGACATCGCCTGAATCAACTTTTCCAATAATTTCGCAGTTTATTTTCATACTATTTCCTCAAAAAACAAAGAGTACAATAATTATATATACTCTTTGACCCTTTTTTTATTATTTTAATTATCCTCGATCATCGTACCCTTTTGGATGGCTAGAATGCCATGCCCAAGCACTTGCGATGATTTTTTCGATGTTATCAAATTGTGGTTTCCATCCAAGAACTGTACGTGCTTTTTCAGATGAAGCAATCAATGTATCAGGATCACCAGGACGACGATCAGCTTTCTCAGCTGGGATTTCTTTACCAGTTACCTTACGAGCGGCTTCAAGAATTTGAAGGTTTGAGAATCCCGTTGATGAACCTAAGTTAAAGGCTGTAGATTCATTACCTTTACGAAGATATTCAACAGCAAGGAGGTGAGCATCAGCCAAGTCAAATGGGTGAACATAGTCACGAACATTTGTACCATCAGGAGTGTTGTAGTCATCACCAAAAATCATGATTTTTTCACGAACACCTTGAGCTACTTGAAGGATAATTGGGAGAAGGTGAGTTTCTGGACCATGGTCTTCACCGATAGATCCATCAGGTTTTGCACCAGCAACGTTGAAGTAACGAAGTGGCACATATTTAATACCATAAGCTTTATCAGACCACTTCATGATAGTTTCCATCATCAACTTACTTTCACCGTATGGGTTGATAGGTTTTTGTGGTGTTGTTTCAAGAATTGGAATTTCTTCTGGAATTCCGTAAGTTGCTGCTGTTGATGAGAAGACAATGTATTTAACACCGCATTCGTTCATAACTTCAAGCAATTTAACCATTCCAGCTGTATTGTTATCAAAATATTTGAGTGGTTTTTCCATTGATTCACCAACCAATGAATAGGCCGCAAAGTGAATAACGGCATCAACATCAGGATTTTCTTTGAAGACCTTTCTCATAAAATCTTGATCAGAGAGATCGCCTTGGTAGAAAATAGCATCTGGATGTACGGCAGCACGGTGACCGGTTACCAAACTATCTACTACTACTACTTTTTCTTGACCTTTTTCAACTAAGCGATCAACCATGTGAGAACCGATATAACCAGCTCCACCTAATACTAAAATTGCCATTTCTTATCTCCTTTCTTCAGAAAAAACAATTAATCAGCTAAATTTACAAAATCTACAAATGCTTTAAACTGATCTAAGCCTTCACTATTAGTCTTATAAACACCTGCATCTTCTAGTACACGAGCAAAGATATCTGCAACAGATTGTCGAACAACTTCTGTCACTTCCTCAGCCGTAACATTCGGATTTTGAGCTTTGAGTTCATCTGCCCATTCTTGGTGAATTGGAGCAACTTGGTTACCTTGACCTAATAGATAATCTTCAACATCTTTAAGTTCTGTTTTCAAACGAGGAGGAAGAATGGCCAATCCCATAACTTCAATCAAACCAATGTTTTCTTTCTTAATATGTTGAACATCTTTATGTGGGTGGTAGATACCGTCTGGATGTTCTTCAGAAGTTTGATTGTCACGAAGAACCAAATCCAATTCAAATTTGCCGTCTTTTCTACGAGCAATTGGGGTAATGGTGTGGTGAGGTTGTCCATCAGACTCAGCCAAGACACCAGCTTTTTCGTCTGAATAACCACGCCAACAATTTAAAATTTTGGTTGCAAGAGCAATAAGTCTTTCCTTATCTTCACTTCTTAAACGAAGAACTGACATAGGCCAATTAACGATACCAGCCTCAACATCAGAGTAACCATCAAAACTAACTTTTTCTTTAATGCCTGCTACTTCCATTGGGAAGGTATGGCGACCACCTTGATAGTGTTCATGTGTAAGAATCGAACCACCTACAATTGGAAGATCGGCATTTGAACCTGCGAAGTAACCAGGAAATGCTTCAACAATTGATAGGAGACGACCAAACGTCAATGGACTGATGTGCATTGGTTCGTGCTTACTATAAAAGAAGATAGAATGTTCATTAAAGTAAGCATATGGTGAATATTGGAAGCCCCAGTCATTTCCTTCCATTTGGAAACGAATAACACGATGATTACTACGTGCTGGGTGATTGATGCGACCAAGATAACCTTCATTTTCCATACAAAGTTGGCATTTTGGATAATCAGAAGCTACCGCATTTTTAGCAGCAGCGATGGCTTTTGGATCTTTTTCCGGTTTCGAAAGGTTAATCGTAATTTCCAAGTCACCGTATTTAGTAGGTGCTTTATAAGCAATATTTTGTGCAATGGCTTTGACTTTCACATAATCATTTCGTTTACTTTGTGCATAAAAGTCAGCAATTGCTTGCTCTGGGTCAGATTTATAAGTATCCCAGAAGTTACGATTGACAAGGCTAGGGCTTGGTGTAATCAAGTCCATGAGTTGAGCACCGATGATATCTTGTTCTTCATTAAGTTCACCTACAGAACCAGCTTTAACACCTGCTTGAAGCAACTGGTCTTTAAGGTCAATCAACTCAGAGCTATCTGTTTCAACATCAGCAACTCCTTCTCCAACCAAAGCAAAAACTTTGTTTGTCAAATAGATACGGTCCAATTCCTCATAATCACTATTTTCAATAACCAGAGTTACAAAAGTGTTTACTAAATTTTCAGCCATAATCTCTACTTCTTTCTCATTAATCAAGTACTCGTGAACCGCCAGCTACTTCAGCAATATAGAAGCTTGGTGCATAACCAACGACTTCTTCATAACGTTGACCAACTGCTTTTTTGAAATCTTCAACTTTATCTTTGTTTACAAGTGCGATGGCACATCCACCAAAGCCCGCTCCTGTCATACGAGCTCCAAGAACACCTTCTTGTTCCCATGCTGTGTGTGCCAAAGTATCAAGTTCAAGACCTGTAACTTCGTAATCATGTTCCAATGACACGTGAGAAGCATTCATAAGACGACCAAAGCCTTCCAAATCTCCTGATTCAAGAGCTTTACGGGCTTGAAGTGTACGTTGATTTTCAAGAACTGCGTGACGGGCACGTTTGATACGGTTTTCGTCTTTAATCAAGTAGCTGTATGCATCGAATGTCCAGAGGTCCAATTCACCAAGTGTTTGGATATCAAGTTTTTCTTGGAGTTCAGATACTGCTGTTTCACATTCAGCACGACGTTCATTGTATTTAGAATCAGCCAATTCACGACGTTTGTTAGTGTTCATGATAACAACAACATTGTCTTTTAGGTCAAGTGGTACCAAGTCATACTCTAAAGTATTTGTATCCAAGTAAATCGCACGTTGATCAGCTCCCATACCAATAGCGAATTGGTCCATGATACCAGAGTTAACGCCGATAAAGTCATTTTCAGTTTGCTTACCGATTTTAACCAAGTCAAGGCGTTCCAATTTAAGGTCATAAAGTTTTTCAGCAATAACACCAATCAATAATTCCAAAGATGATGATGATGACAAGCCTGATCCATTTGGAATGTTACCATAGATGTAAATATCCATACCTGAATCAATCGTATGACCAGCTTCTTGCAAGAAATGAAGAACACCTTTTGGATAGTTTGTCCAGTTGTGTTCTTTTTCAAAACGAAGATTTTCAAGTGGAACTTCGATGATTCCCTTATCTTCAAAGTTACCTGAGAAGAAACGCAAAACTTTGTCATCACGTTTACGGGCCGCTCCGTAAGTACCTAAGGTAATAGCTGCTGGGAACACATGTCCACCGTTGTAGTCAGTGTGTTCACCAATCAAATTAATACGACCTGGAGAAAAGAAAGTATGTTCTGCTTCTACACCAAAAACTTCTTTAAACTTTTCTCTTAACTGTGATGTCTTCATAGGATGTACCTCACTTATTCTTTTTTACACTAACAGTGTAACCCCTTTCACAAGGAAAATCAATATTTTTACTGTTTTTTTAGTAAAAAATAGGTAAAATTTTAGAAATTATGATATACTTTGGATGAAAGGAGAACAATATGGCTACATTAAAAGATATCGCAAAATTGGCTGATGTATCAATCGCAACTGTTTCACGTGTTCTCAACCAAGATGAAAACCTCTCCGTTACTGAAGAAACCAGGCACCGTATTTTAACTGCGGCAGATGAAATCGGATATACCAAACATAAGAAAATCGGAAACTTGAAAAAAGAAAAACATCAAGTGGCAATTATCCAATGGGTAAGTGAGGAAGATGAGTTAGACGATCTCTACTACTACAACATTCGGCTTGGAATTGAAACAAGAGCCCATGAGCTAGACTACGAGATGCTTCGTTATTTCAATGACATTCCTTTTAGTCTCGCTGAAGAAGTCATAGGTATACTTTGTATCGGAAAGTTTAGTCGTGAACAGATTACTGAATTGGAATCATTGGGTAGATTACTGGTCTTTGTAGATAGTGATACCCTACTTCAGGGACATCCTTGTGTGACAACTGACTTTGAAAATGCTGTTCAAACGGCACTAAGTTATCTCACTGAGCAAGGGTGTAAGAGCATCGGTCTTTTAACAGGGCAAGAAAAAACAACGGATTCAACTGAAATCGTTCCGGAGCCTCGTTTACGTTCTTATCGTAACTACTGTATTGAAAAGAGCATCTATGACCCTCTTTTGATTCTTTCAGGTAATTTTACAGTTCAATCTGGCTATGACCTTTTAGCCTCTAAAATAGCAAGTGGTACACCCCTACCAGATGCCTACTTTGCTGCTAGTGATAGTCTGGCTATCGGTGCTCTTAGAGCCCTTCAGGAAAATGGCATTAATGTCCCAGAAGATATCCAGATTATCTCCTTTAATGACACCAGTCTAGCCAAACAAGTTTATCCGCCACTTTCTAGTGTCACTGTCTACACCGAAGAAATGGGACGAACTGCCATGGATGTCCTCAATAAACAAGTCTTGGCTCCAAGAGAAATCCCGACACTTACTATGTTGGGCACTAAACTGACTCTGAGAGAAAGTACGAAATAACAACTATTTAATAGATAAAAAGTGGTCGCCAACAGTTAGTTGACAACCACTTTTCTTTTTATTTCACTTTCACACAAATAGCATCCCAGGCTTGGAGTTTGCCTTGGTCTTTAATTGGCTCTAATTCGGTATTTGCAATGACAACTTCTGCTCTTTCGAAATCATAACAGAAGTCTTGTTCTTGGTCTGATAGGTTGACTACAACCAGATAACTGCTATCTTTGGTTTTCCGAATATAAGCAAAGACTTTGTCAGCAGTCTCTAAAAGTTCAAAGTCAGCATCAATTAGCCAATCCTGTGTTTTACGAAGCTCAACCAGTTTCTGATAGGTATAGAAAATCGAATCTGGATTGGCCAGGGCTGATTCAACATTTATGTCCTTATAGTTTGGATTAACAGGTAACCAAGTCTTATCCGATCTGCTAAATCCAGCATTTTTAGACGTATCCCATTGCATTGGTGTTCGAGCATTGTCACGACCCACCTGGCGGATTTGGTCCATGATAACTTCTATCGATGCCCCTTTTTCGAGAGCTTCTTTGGCATAGTTGAGAGATTCAATGTCATTCAATTCTTCCAAAGTTCTAAAAGGATAATTGGTCATGCCGATTTCTTCACCTTGATAAATGTAAGGTGTTCCTCTCATCAGATGAAGGAGGATAGCCAAGGCCTTGGCTGACTTCTCACGATAGACACCAGTATCTCCCCACATTGAGAGAATACGAGGCAGATCATGGTTATTCCAAAAAAGTGAGTTCCACCCTTGTCCCAACTCTAACTCGGTTTGCCATTTATTAAAAATAGCCTTAAGTGCTGAAACATCCAACTCCTTCTCATACTCCCATTTAGGGCTATCTGGCTTATGCTGAAGTCCAATATGTTCAAACTGGAAAACCATGGAAAGTTCTTGATTATCTGGATTTGAATACTGTTTAGCAATTTCAGGTGTTGCTCCCCAGGTTTCACCAACGGTTAGAAGGTCGTGCTTTCCAAAGCTTGCCTGGTTCATCTCCTTGATATAATCGTGAAGTTTTGGACCGTTTGTATCAATCAGTTGATCTGGGATCTTACCAATCATATCAATCACATCCATGCGGAAACCACCGATTCCCTTATCAATCCAGAAATTCATCATGTCATAAACTTTCTGGCGCAACTGTGGATTTTCCCAGTTGAGGTCTGGCTGTTTCTTACTAAAGAAATGCAGATAATATTGCCCTGAGGTCTCATCATATTCCCAAGCGGAGCCACTAAAGATAGACACTAACTCATTAGGTTTGTCTCGCCAGATGTAGAAATCTCGTTCAAGACTTTCTGGATTTTCACGCGCTTCGATGAACCATGCATGCTCATCAGAGGTATGGTTAACCACCAAGTCCATAATAATTCGGATATCACGCTTCTTGGCTTCCGCCAAAAGCTCATCCATGTCACTCATGTCTCCAAAAATATCTGCAATAGCCTCATAGTTAGCGATATCATAGCCATTGTCATCCATTGGACTGTCATAGACAGGTGAAAGCCATAGGGCCGTGATTCCGAGTTTTTGAAGATATTCTAGTTTACTTGTGATCCCCTTGAGATCACCGATACCATCACCATTGGAATCCATGAATGATTTAGGGTAAATTTGATAAATCGTAGCTTTATGCCACCAATATTTTTGCATGATTCTACTCCTCGTATTTATTATCATCGTGAGTCTGATAGTTCTATTTTACATTTTTATCAGAGTTATGCAAACGTTTTCTTTTTGTTAAAAACATTTCAATGACCTATACTCCAGACTCCTTAAATTTTAGTAATGTTGAGAAATAATAGACTTAAAATGAAAGGTTAGCCTTTGCTTAGCTTAACAATACAAATCAAAACCACCCGTGAGAACGGGTGGTTTGCTCTTCGGCTGAAAGCCTCTGCTACCGGCCGAGGCCTAAAGGCCTACCGAATGGTTTCCCTTCAGCACCACCTTTGCTAGCTGACCCGACTAGCGGGTCTCTTTAAGACTACTTTCTTTTATTCTTTTCACCTGTAAACGGACAATATTCCTCGAAAAGACTGAGCTAATCTGCTATCACGTCTTCTTGTAATTGATTACGAATATATTCTTCAATTCACTTTTGATTTAGCCCAACCGTATCAACATAAAACCCTCAACACCAAAATTTGAAATTCCCAAATTTATACTTTAAATTAGCGTGGTAGTATGTGCTAAACTATTATTATCCTGTCTCATCAGGGGTCCTCCTTTTGTATACTAGTTAGTGGTCGGGAAACCTTATCTAATATTACACTTTAGGGGGACTTTTTTGATACATCGCTAAAAGCTTTTCGGAACCACTAGCACAGCTAGTGGGTTTCGTGAGACAAAAACGACGGTTAATACCTCAACCGTCACTTTTTACTTTTTGGGCAAGACCATAACAAAGCGTCTCCCCATGGAACTTTCTTCAAATCTATAGCTAAGTTCCTCATGCTCTAGAAGGTATTTAACCACAAAAAGGCCTAATCCTCCTTCTTTCTTAGACTGAACTTTAGTTGGAGTATTTTCTTTAGATACAATCGTATTTTCAATGACAAAATCAGTTCCTTCATTTTCTAAACCTATTCGAATCACTCCACCCTTATCAGAATGCTTGACTGCATTACTGATGATATTTGAGAGAACCAATTTCAAAATAGGTAAATTCATGAAAATACTAGTTGCCGGAAGATAATTGTCAATTGATAGGGAGCGATTCTCAACCAACACTTGATTTTGAGTGAGTATGCGATTTACCACATCATCTAACTGAATCCACTCCTTATCACCACCTAATTCTTGAACAGAAGATAAAGACAGGATCTCTAGGACAATCTGGTTCATCTCATCGACGATGTCAAGAGAAACTAATAGGTAGCGGTCCCGATCCTTGTAGCGACCAATTTTATCTCGCATATTTTCTAGGATAATCTTCAAGCTGGCCAGAGGGGTCTTGAGCTCATGCGAAGCCCCCCGTAGGAACTCGACCTTCATCTGCTCCAACTTCAGATTTTCCTGTTTCTGCTGCTCTAGATTGTCGATCACCTCTAAAAGATGGTGATAGAGGTCGTTGATCTGTTGCTTGAGAACGCCAATCTCATCCTGCGAGTGAATAGGAAGACTGGCTGTCCGATCCAGCCGTTTCATCCGCTTGGTCATCTGCTTGATCTCAAGGATCGGAGCAGAAATCATGCGGGCATAGAGATAGGAGGCAAGCAATGACAGAACAAAGGAAGCAAGGAGACTATAGGGAAGAAAGCCCAGACTGATGTCCCGCGCTTCCTTTTGGGAATCGACGGTCGCTAAGAATTGCAAGGTCAAGTCCTTCCCTTCCTTGGTCTGAATCTTTCGCTCTTCAATGACCAAGGAATTATTCTGGCTGTCAGGGTTCACGAGCAGGTCATCCTTGACCTCTAGGGCATTTTGTTTTTGCTTTCCTTTGATAGACACCTTGATATCATTGGTCTTGGAATAAAGGTCGATGACCGACTCAATGGTCCCTTCTTCCTGGCCCTGGAAACTCTTAGCCAGAGCTTGCGATTTCTTCAAAATCGTCTGGCGCTGGGACTCGATATAGGTCGATGGAAAAATAAAGTAAACCGAAGCATGTAGAAGAATGACTAAGCTACTAAAAAGGGCAAAGGTAATCAGAAAGATTTTTGCAAAGATACTCCGTTTGGTCATGGTCTCTCCAATTTATAGCCGACATTGCGTACCGTAACGATACAGTCCAGCTCTAGTTTTTTTCGTAGTTCCTTGATATAGACATCGATCACCCGATCAAAAGGAATCTCCTCCGTCTCCTTCCAGACGGCATCGAGGATCTGAGAGCGAGTCCGGGCCTTGCCTTCATGCTGGAGCAGGTATTCCAAGATTTCCAACTCCTTGGCATTCATGGAGATGGCCTGCCCAGCTAGGCTGGCTGTGTAGCTCTCAAAATCCACCTGTGCCTCTCCATAGGTGAAGACCCGTGAAGGCTGAAGCTTTTTAAAAATAGCTTCGATACGGACCTTCAAGAGGGACAAGGAGAAGGGTTTTTCCAGATAGCCATCTGCCAACTCTCCAAAGGCTGTCAACTTATAGTCCTCGTCATGGAAGGCCGTTAGCATGAGGACAGGGACTGAGCTGGTCTTCCGGATGGTCTTGAGTACTTCCAAGCCATTGAGGATAGGGAGCTGGATATCCAGCAAGACCAGATCTGGCGCCTCTCTGTGAAAGAGGTCCAGGGCCTCCTGCCCATCGCCTGCTTCAAAGACCTCATAGCCACATTCCATGAGATAGTCGCTCATCCCTTCGCGAATCAGGACTTCATCTTCTACGATTAGTATCTTCATACATTATCCTTTTAATCTATATATGGTCTCTTTCTTCCATTATACCGTTTTTTATAGGTGCAGCAAACTTATCATTCAACATCAACTAAGAGGTCCTTGGGTTTCTTGTGAAGAAGCCAGCGAGAAGAAATCAAGGATACCAAGCTTAAAATAAATCCACCGACTAGAATGACTACCAAAAGTTGCTTAGGTTGGACTGTCATGTGAATCTGAGTTAGAGTCTTACTGAAGCTTTCTGCCTCAGCCCCTCCACCAAGATTTGCAGCTAGTGATTCTTTGGCCATTTGCTTATTGATACCTTCTGTTACATTGGAAAGGACTGTATTACCAACTTTTTCGGCAAAGAAACTAGCTAAACCATATGACAAAAGAAAGGCTGGTAAGGCAATCATCAGCAATTCTATTAAAAATTGACCCGCAACCTGTGTCTTTTTAAGTCCCAAGGCCAAAAAGATACCAACTTCTCTACGACGAGCATTTAACCATAAAATTAACAGAAGGGTTAGCAATAAACTTGTCAAAATGAGACTTCCAATAAACATACGGTTTGCCACACGATACATCCCAAGAATAGATTTCTGTAAAGCAGGGTAATTTGACGAGCTCTTAACAAGATCGTAGAGGGACCAGTTAATATTCAACTTTTTAATCTTTGCTATCAAGGAATCAAGATTTTGATCGCCTTTAGCAAAGAAAGTGGCATCCTCATAAGTGGCAGTTTCTACAGTATTACCATAGAGTTTTGCTACTGTATCTAGATCAGTGATGAGGGTGTTTTCATACAACTCCTGAGCATAGGTAACGGCTGCTTTATTTTGACCAGAAAATAAACCTTTGATAGTCACTTCTACTGTTTCATCAGCCCTTTTTTCGTTATCAGCGTCATAGAGATTAGATTTAAGCTTTACTTTATCTCCTACATTAAGACCATTCTTTTTAGCTAAATCTTCGTGCATCAAGATTTGATTATGATCCTTATCGGTTAGATGTTCTCCTTCAACTAGTTTATAAGCACCTGAAACAAATTTGTCTTCTTTTGATGAGTCATTGACTCCTGTCAACATCAAGGTAGACTTAAAATTTTTAGCACGTTCTGGAGACTGATTTTGTAGCGTTTGCTCTGTTTCGATAATCTCATAATCTAGTAAATCACCAATACCATTTATCCGTTTTATAGTCGAAACAATCCCTTTAGTCTCACTAATCTTTTTAATATCTTCTCCCTTAAGATTTCCAGCCCCACGAGGAGTTCCAGGATTCGTGTTACGATTAATCTGCATTGAAAAACTATTGGTAATTGACCCTAGACTCTTGGATGCAGCTTCTTGGGTTGCACTTCGCATAGCAAGTCCTAACAAACTAAGAGTACTCATCAAAAGAATAATAATTAACAGTAATAGTGACTTTGACCATTTTCGTGTAATATATGCAAAAGCGTTTCGAAACATAAGAGTCCTTTCTTTATTTTTTCTTTTCTATGAGTTGTGTCTTCTTCAACTCTAAAACCACATCAGATGCCTGAGCAACTTCCTTACTGTGCGTAACAACTATGACACATTTTTGGCGATCTAAGGCCATTCTTTTAAGGATAGCAATAATATCCTTGGCAGTTTCCTCGTCTAGATTTCCTGTCGGTTCATCTGCTAAGATAATTGGAGCCTCTGAAACCAAAGCCCGCGCAATCGCTACACGTTGTTGTTGCCCACCTGAAAGTTGCAGGACATTTCGATTAATTTGTTTTTCATCTAATCCCAATTCAGAAAGTATCTTCCTATCGGCATTTTTATTAACAAGTCGTACATTTTCTAAAGGTGTAAGATAATCAATGAGATTGTAATTTTGAAAAACAAGCGCAACATGGTGTCTACGATGATAACTAGAGCCTTTTTTCTTGATATTTTCTCCATTAAACAAGACCTGCCCCTTCTTGGGATAATCAAGACCTGCCAAAAGGGAAAGTAAGGTCGATTTTCCCGCTCCAGATTGCCCAATAATACTATAAAATTTACCTTTCTCGAAACGATAATTCACTTTCGAGAGGATAGCTTCACTTTTATTTTGATAACTATACGTAACATCTTTGAGTTCTAACATAGTGTTCCTTTCTCCTTAACTCATATTAGATAAGATTTCTTTTGGAGTTTTACGCCAAATGAGACCTGTTGTCACACCGAGCGATAATATTACCAAGACTAGAAGACTTAGATAAGATTGGCCTAAAGGTAGTCCCTGAGGTATTTGATCTAATAACTGAAGAGCCTGCTGCTGTCCTTGCTGTCCTATAAATTCTTGCAAAAACAGTCGACTTAGTAGCCGTCCAATAGCAAGGGCAGGTAGCAAAGACATAAGGGACACCAACAATATCTCCATAAGAAATTGGGCAAAAATGCGTCCCTTACTCTTCCCAATTGCTAAAAGAATACCTATCTCATGATTTCGCTCACGCGTCCATAGTGCCATTAAAAATGAGAGGATCCCTGCTCCTGTAACAATTAAACTAATCATCATCGTTCTGACGATTCCTTGTAGCGCTTTAGACGATTCCTTCAAGGAGTCAAAAGCCTTACGGTCCTCGTCTAAACGTAGACGATTCCAATCGATATTCAATTGTTCCACTTGTTTAATGACTTGATTGATTCTATCTGGATTCTTAATACCAAAGGATAATTTTGTCACTAACTTATCAGTCAAATTAAGCAGTTGGCTATTATCGTCATAATGGAGGAAGATTTGATTTTCACTTAAATCTGAGGACATTCCAGTAAATGTCTCCTCCTTCTTGCCAGAAAAAATACCAACTATATCAAAGGTCATTTCCCTAGCTCCACTTTCAGTCATCTGGAAATTGGACAAGGTCAGCTTATCTCCGACGCTTAGCTTATTTTTCCTAGCAAGCGATTCATGAATCATAATTTGCCTTTTAGCAGATATGTGCTTCCCCTTAATGAGTTGAAAAGCACCACTCCTAAAATCAACACTTTGTCCTGTTTCCTTAGTAAAAGTGGCTCCCAAGGCTTGATTAGCCTCATTATCAAGATCATCACGTTCCACCGTTTGTTTTCCTGTAACTACCTTCTTATCGATAAGTCGCACCGGACTTACATATTGAGGTATCGTTGAAATCACATCAGATAGATGACTAATCTTTGCCCCCTCTTTCCAGGAAAAGGCACTCCCTCTTTCTTTACTTACCAGATCAAAACTTGCCCCACTTGACTTCCTGATTTGTGCCTCCATTCCTCCACCAACTTGCATAAGAGAAAAACAAAAATACAAGCAAGATAATATCAAAAATAAAATAAGAAAAAGGATAAAATTCCGCGTTTTTTTGCGGAAAATATAAGCAACTGCCTGTTGTAAGAGAACCATCTTCCACCTCCATTTAAGACATTGGCCCTCAGCTACACCAAAGATAAATGAGGACTCTTCATTTTTCTTATCCAAATTATAGACGACAAATGTGAAACCTTTATGAAATTCAATATTCTAAAGTGATTGTTATCTAAAAATCTAACTGTTGAGATGAGAACTCCAATTAAATAATAACTCTAAAGGACTATCGTAAAAAAATACGTTTCATGATTGACTTCACCTCTTTTTCTCCCATAAATCGTCTCTCGTCAATAGCATTTACCCTCGGCATTTGATATAATTTTTCTCAGAGGTATTTTTATTTATGAAGAAACAAGCTTTTAGTTCTGAACAGTATTTGAATCTGCAACGCGACCATATTTTGGATCGCATTAACCAGTTTGACGGCAAGCTCTACTTGGAGTTTGGTGGTAAGATGTTGGAAGATTTCCACGCTGCCCGCGTCCTTCCTGGTTATGAACCTGACAATAAAATCAAGCTCCTTCAAGAGCTCAAAGATCAGGTCGAAGTGGTTATTGCTATTAATGCCAGCAATATCGAGCATTCTAAGGCTCGTGGTGACCTTGGCATTTCCTACGACCAAGAGGTGCTTCGTCTGATTGATAAATTCAACGAGCTCAATATCTATGTGGGTTCTGTTGTTATTACACAGTATTCTGGTCAACCTGCAGCCGATGCTTTCCGTAACCAATTGGAAAAAAATGGCATCACGTCTTACATCCACTACCCTATCAAGGGCTACCCAACGGATATGAACCATATCATTTCACCTGAGGGTATGGGGAAAAACGATTATATCAAGACTAGCCGTAACCTTATCGTCGTTACTGCTCCTGGTCCTGGTTCTGGTAAATTGGCGACATGTATGTCTAACATGTACCACGACCAAATCAATGGTATCAAGTCAGGTTATGCTAAATTTGAAACCTTCCCAGTTTGGAATTTGCCGCTTCATCACCCAGTTAACTTGGCCTATGAAGCTGCCACTGCAGACCTTGATGATGTCAATATGATTGACCCATTCCACTTGGAAACTTATGGCAAGACTACGGTAAACTACAACCGTGACATCGAGATTTTCCCAGTCCTCAAACGTATGCTTGAGCGTATCCTTGGTGAGTCTCCTTATGCTTCACCTACGGATATGGGTGTTAACATGGTTGGTTTTGCCATTACGGATGATGAGGCTGCCAAAGAAGCTTCTAAACAAGAAATCATCCGTCGCTACTATCAAACTGTACTTGATTTCAAAAATGAACGTGTTCCTGAGACTGCTGTCAAGAAAATTGAGTTGCTCATGAATGATCTTGGTATTACTCCTGAAGATCGCCAAGTGGTCGTTGCAGCACGCGCTAAGGCTGAAGAAACAGGTGGTTCTGCTCTTGCCCTCGAATTGCCAAATGGTCAAATCGTCACTGGTAAAAATTCAGAACTCTTTGGTCCAACTGCGGCTGCTTTAATCAACGCTATCAAGACTTCTGCAGGTATTGATAAGGATACTAAACTTATCGAGCCTGAGGTGGTTAAACCTATCCAAGGTCTGAAAATTGACCATTTAGGTAGCCGTAACCCTCGCCTCCACTCAAACGAAATCCTCATTGCCTTGGCCATCACAGCTGCTAACAATGCGGATGCAGCGCGTGCCATGGAGGAACTTGGTAACCTCAAGGGTTCTGAAGCCCACTCAACTATCATCCTTACTGATGAAGATAAAAATGTTCTCCGTAAGCTTGGTATCAATGTGACCTTCGACCCTTACTATCAATACGACAAATTGTATCGTAAATAATAAATCACTAGAAACATCAAAGACCTCAGTTTTACTAACTGGGGTCTTTTAGAATTGAATCTAATTTGAGAAAGAAAAAAGGGAAACTCTATCGAGTTCCCTTTTTGATAACCCACTCTTTCGTCTCGACCCGTTCCCAATGAAAAGGGAGTGGCCTAGCATTATTATGAAAAAGTGAGTTAAAGGTATCAAACAGAGGGCTAAGCCACTCCCGATTCTAATCAGCCTACGATTTCTAACTTGAGAAAAGGTAAGCTAAAAAGCAAAATTATAGTAGATAGGACTGCAACAAGTGGGAGGTAACGGCCTCCAACAAGATAGAGTAACAATGGCGCTATCGCTATAAAGCGATTTAGAAAATTGCTAGTAACACGGACAGTTTGCCCGTCCTCCACCGTAATGGTGTTAGACTTGTAACCCAATTTTCCGACACTCAAACGAGCTTTTGACGATGGTAGGGAAACGCTCACGTCTTCCACTCCAGAAACTGTCCCCACAAGACTACTGTCTACGCGAATAGGACTCTTTCTAGCTACCTTGCTCGCTTCTATTGTAATACTAGCCACTAGTCATCTCCTTTTCCTATCTTTTCATTTATAGTATACACCTTTTGAAACGCTTACACAAGGGAAATGACTGTTAAATCAAGATTTCTTGAAAATGTTTTATGTTTTCAAAAGTTCTTAGGTGCCTTGATTACTATAATAATCTTAGCTTTTTATTACTAAAAATAAAATTTTTATAGGCTATTTTTGACGAACAGTTTTTTATAAGGCATAATGTAACAATATCGTTTACAACTAATTAGTAATATTTCGGTATGGAAAGAAGGTTACATGAAATCATATAAAGGAATTCTTCTACTAATTGCAAGTCTGGGTCTGACGGTCTATGCTTGGCTAGCAACAGGCATGACAAACTTCGTCGCTCCTGGTCTAGCTTTAACCACCCTATCATGAACTTTTATGTTGGCAACACGATCACGACTATTGGAAAAACTCTTTAACGGGATTGAGAGCATGTACGCTGTCCACAAGTTTCTTGCCATCTTATCCGTTATTCTCCTTGTCTTCCACAACATCGGTATGGGGAGT
Source organism: Streptococcus sp. Marseille-Q3604 (assembly GCF_916619785.1). Classification (NCBI taxonomy): domain Bacteria; kingdom Bacillati; phylum Bacillota; class Bacilli; order Lactobacillales; family Streptococcaceae; genus Streptococcus; species Streptococcus sp. Marseille-Q3604. Next base: position 662,542 of record NZ_CAKAKM010000001.1, read on the forward strand.
CTATGGGGGTCTCGTCTAGCTGGTCAGCTAGGAAACCTTGGCATTTATACTTTCTTGACTATTGTGGTTCTGGCCTTTCTTGGTAAACGTCTCAAATATGAAACTTGGCGTTGGCTTCATCGTTTGGTTTACTTGGCATATATTTTTGGTCTCTCCCACGTCTACTTAATTTTAGGACAAGTATTGACTAAGCCAAGTCTCTTATCCTTGGTAGTGGGGGTCTTCGCTATTCTTGGTTTAAGCTCAGGATTTTATATCATCTTCCTCTACCAAATTTTCGGCTTTAAGAATCGTGGGAAGATTGTGGGCTTAGAACGTATAAACCATGACACAACCGAAATAGCCATTAGGTTAACACATCCAATGGATTATCAGTTTGGTCAATTTGCCTTTATTAAGACCCTTCAAGCTGGTTTTGAAAAGGCACCCCACCCTTTCTCTATCTCAGGTGGACATGGTAATATTATCTACTTTACCGTTAAGGCCTCAGGTGATCATACCAAACAAATCTACAAGAAGCTTAGAGTCGGAAGCCCTGTAGCTATCGACCGTGCCTATGGTCACATGTTGCTAGATCAAGGTCGTGACAAGCAAGTTTGGATTGCAGGTGGTATCGGCATCACCCCTTTCATTTCCTATATCCGTGAAAATCCTGTCCTTGATAGGGATGTCGACTTCTACTACGCCTATACAGGTGAGCAGAACGCTGTCTATCTGGAGATGTTGACTGCATATGCTACAAAAAATAGAAATTTCAAACTTCACACTATTAATAGTCAAGTGGATGGTTATCTGGACTTCACTGACTATCCTCTCACTGATGACACAACTGTCTTTATGTGTGGTCCAGTAAAAATGATGGAAGCATTTGCTAAAACCTTTACAGCAAACAATCCAAGGGCTGAACTCGTTTATGAGGGCTTCAGTTTTAAATAAGATAAGATTAAAAAGACTCAGCCTTGCTGAGCCTTTTATCGTTTGTTTCTATAACTCCTACTCTTCTTCTGGGTAGGTCAAACCCCAGTCTTTGCGGAGTTGTGTCATGAGGTCCATGACATCTCGGCTGTAATTGAGGTAGGTATGATCATCCTCGCCTGCAACGGCTGCTTCCATATCGAGAACTTCATACTGAAGGGCTTTAGCGGTTTCTCCTGCTTCGATGACTTCTTGTGAGCCATCTTCCGTATAGGTGATGACCGCCTTTTGCCCACGTGGGTATTCATAAAGTTCGATATAGCCCTTGTCATAGGCGATAGTACCACGTTTAGGTTGTTTAGCATGAAGACTCAGGGTTACAGTCGCCATTTCCCCTTCTGCATTGGCAAGGAGAATACCCGCTTGTTCATCAACACCAGTTGGAGCTAATTTGACCTGTGAAACCATCTCTGTCGGTTGTGAGGTCATAAACCAACGCACGAAAGATAGGGCATAGACACCGATATCAAGTAGGGCACCACCAGCTAGATTACGATTGAAAAAGCGGTTGGTCATGTCATATTCTTTGTAAGAACCGAAGTTCATCTGGATGAACTTGAGAGGCCCTAGCTTACCACTTTCCACGATTTCAGATAGTTTTCGATAGATAGGCATATGGAAAATAGTCATGGCTTCTGCCAGTTTGACATGATTTTCTTCGGCGAGCTGGATAGCTTCTGCCAATTCCTCACTATTTAAGGTGATAGATTTTTCACAGAGGACGTGTTTACCTGCTGCGAGTGCCTTGCGAAGAAAATTGATATGCGTATTGTGAGGCGTTGAAATGTAGATAATATCCACTTCAGGATCTTTAAACACTTCATCAATCTCTTTATAAACCTTTTCAATACCATATGTCTCAGCAAAGGCCACTCCCTTATCATAGGTACGATTTGCAACGGAATAGAGTTTACCACCTAGAGCCTCTAAAGCCTGTGCCAACTCATTGGCAATAACACCCGTCCCAAGAGTAGCCCATTTATACTTAATTTGATTTGTCATAGTTTTCCTTTATTCTATTTTTGAATGGTTAATTCATTTATCTGTGATAAGATTTCAACTTCACTCGCTCCTGCCTGAAGCAAGGCTGATGCCGCATAGGCCCCCTCAATGAGAGGTACCTGCTGAATAAGGATTTCCTTGTCTGAAAATTCTTCAACCATCTCCAAATTCATGCGAGCACTGCCCAGATCATAAAAGGCCAAGAGACGGTTAGCAGGCTGACTATCCACTGCTACTTGAACATGGTCAAAACTAGAACCCAAGCCACCATCTTCAAGACCACCTGTAGCCGTCAGAGGAATATCTGGCGCAACTTCACGAATCAGACTCACCAAACCTTTAGCGATATCAGCAGAGTGGGATACAATCACAATTCCAAGTTCTGGCATGTCCTATTCCTCCGCTTCTAGTAGGGCTTTGAAGAGTAAGCCAGACGAATAGGAACCTGGGTCAATGTGACCAATTGAACGCTCACCGACATAAGAGGCACGCCCCTTTGTAGCCGCAACTTCCTTGGTTGAAAGAACAGCTTGGTCAATGACATCATTGGTTAGTTGACCTTGTTTGACAGCTTCAACAACCGGATGCCAAACATCCACCATGGTCTTTTCACCAGCTTGTGCATGGCCTCGTTTTTTAATCATCTCGAGACCTGCCTCAAGTACTCCTGCCAAATCCTGTCCAGCTTGTTCAGCCTTCATCATGCCCATAAAGGCAGACCCATAAAGCGGACCTGAGGCACCACCAACCTTGCTAATCAAGGCCATTGAGACTGCCTTAAACACTTCTGCTGCACTTTGTGGTTCCGTGCTCTTAATAGCTTCAACGGCTGCTGCCATACCACGCGCCAAGTTAGCACCATGATCACCATCTCCAATAGGACCGTCTAATTCAGACAAGTGGTCTTTTTCTGCTTCAACTTTTTGGTCAAAGCCTTGCATCCATTTTACTGCAACTGTTTTATCCATAATATACCTAATTTCTAGTTCTCACGTCAGACTACCAAGCAATAGTCTTAACTGGACTCTCCAAAGCCTCAAGCCAAGTCTCATCTTCAATCTTCATCAGAGTCAATGAGAGGCCTGCCATATCAATAGATGTCATGTAATTACCTAATTTTTTATATGCCACATCTAGTCCGGCATCTCCAAGAATGCTTGCTACATCATTAGCAAAGACATACTGCTCCATGAGAGGTGTCGCACCCATACCATTGATGAGAAGGGCATAGCGTTCACCTAACTTAGCCTCAAAGGCTTCAAGGAGCTTCCCTGTCAATTCTTCAGCTAACTGTCGAGAAGGTTGCATAGACTCCTTGCGATAGCCTGGTTCACCATGGATACCAATACCGTACTCTATTTCATCCTCTGCTAGGACAAAACCAGGTTTACCAACCTCAGGAACCGTCGCACCACTAAGGGCCAAACCAATGGTGTGGATATTAGGAACAATCTTGTCAGCCAAGTCTTTGATTTCAGCCAGAGACTTACCTTCGCGAGCCGCATGACCTAGAATCTTATGCACGAAAATAGTACCTGCAACCCCACGACGACCTTGAGTATAGAGGCTATTTTCCACAGCAATATCGTCGTCCACAACAACACTGGCAACTTCGATACCTTCCATCTCAGCCAATTCTTGAGCCATCTCAAAATTCATGATGTCCCCAGAATAATTTTTAACAATCATGAAGACACCAGCCCCTTGATCTGCTTCCTTGATGGCTTCCAAAATTTGATCAGGTGTTGGTGATGTGAACACTGCACCTGCGATGGCTGCTGAAAGCATACCATCACCTACAAAGCCAGCATGGGCTGGCTCATGACCACTTCCACCACCAGAAATGAGACCAACTTGACCAGCAGCCTGCTCATTTCTTACAATGATGTCAAAGCCGTCAACACGATGCACCAAATCACTGTGAACATAAACCAAACCATCTAGCATCTCTGTCACAACATTTTCAGGTTTATTGATAATTTTTTTCATGGAATTGCCTCCTTTTCAAAGGTATCATCTATTTGCACTTACATTTGTTCCCTTCTTTAATTGCTAAGACCTCTATAAATAAAGGACTGCAAGGCTTTTTAGGAAAGGTAGCGTAAAAACATGTAAACGCATACATTTTATAATTTAATTGTAGCATTTGCCTCTACCAATAGCAAGGCAAAAGGCAAGCCCCCCATTTTCCTGCCCCCTATCATTAAGTAGAAGAAAAATCTCATAGAAAGTTCTATTTTAGTCGTCAAAGCTATTGAAAAACCACCATTCAAGCCTTATAATGGAATGACGAATTAAGCGATAAGGAGGTTCAAATGACCATCGATTTTCCAAGAGAGACAGAAATAGAAACCAAAAATGAAATGGATGCCGTCCTTCAGGCAGGCCGTGTCCTGATGGAGAGCGGTGCTGAGATTTACCGTATCGAGGACACCATGGGACACATGGCCAAGTCTCTTGGTATCAGAGACTTCTCCACTTATGTGGTCAATCGAGGAGTCATGATTTCTGGACTCAACCGCTCAGGTCTTAAAGAGTCTCGTGTCCTAGCTACCTCAGTCCCGTCTATCCATCTAGGTAAACTAGAGGAAGTAAACCGCCTGTCTCGTGAACTGGCAGAACAGCCAAATCAGCCTGTTTCTAGCATTTTCCAAAAGCTGAAAACCATTGAGCAGAAGACTTTCTATCGTCCTTTAGAGGATATTATAGCCTGTGTCATTGGTGCAGGGAGCTTCTCGCTAGCCCTTGGAAGTAGCTGGATTGATGGAACTGCTGCGGCTATATCGGGACTTTTTGTGGGGATTGGTATGCAGCTCTTTTCTCGTTTTATTCATACCAGTTTCTTGCAGATTATCCTCTCTAGTGCCATTGCTGCTTTATCAGCCAATGTTCTCTACTATCTAGGAATCGGCCAACATCGTAGTGTGATTATTCTGGGAACCTTGATGATTTTGATTCCTGGGGCCTACTTTGTTAATGCCATACGAGAATTCACCCAGAACAACTACTATAGTGGTCTGGCCCTGATGCTGTCTGGGGTCTCCACTTGTCTGTCTATCTCTGTCGGTGTTCTTGCCATGATTTCACTTCTTCCCTTTGCGGAACAATTATCAGGCATGTTCTCAACACCATCTACCTCATGGCAGGAGGTCTTGATTCAAACCTTCATGGCAGGACTGGGGACAGCAGCCTTCTCCGTGCTTTACCGAGTGCCCAAGAAATACTTCTTAGACCTCGGAACCCTAGGTGCAGGCTCATGGCTCCTCTACCTCTTGATTTGGAACAATACCCATCACGAGGTCCTTGCCATCCTCTTTCCTGCCCTTCTGGTCACTTTCACCTCACGCTTCTTGGCCCACTACCGTAGATGCCCAGCTACAGTCTTCCTAGCCTCAAGCATGTTCCCACTCATTCCAGGGATGAGCTTCTACCGTGCGGTCTACTTCCTCTTGATTGGAAATTCTCACCTAGGCCTAAGCTTCCTACGGGCTTGTTTCCTGGCTTCATTTACCATCGCCATCGCCGTCAGTTTGACACAACAAATCCCTAGCCGTTATTTTGTAGTAGGGAAGAAGAAATAAATTGTTAAAAGCCATTGGTATTGTATGCCAGTGGCTTTTTTTGGTGGCGTTCTAAAATCAGTGAATAGCATATTATGAATATCAAAAATACCCTACTCAAGGATCTATCCGCTGCTAACTTAAAGCAAATACATCATTAACACTCTTTAATGAAAGTTCATCATTCATATACTATCAGTTTTGTTTAGAGTAGAGTTGGAAAGAGTTTATACAAAAATAAAAACGCTTACACAATTCTTTGATTTTATTAAAATGTGATGATAAACTTGATATGTAAGTAATAGAACCATAATACTAACTTAATTTTACTCATGAGTTAACCATATCCTTGCTACTATTATTTAGTTTTATGAAAGGAGCATTATCATGGAAAAGAAAGTATACTTTAAACTTCACAAAGTAAAAAAGCAATGGGTAACCATTGCAGTAACTGGTCTAGCTCTAGGACTTAGTTTTGCAAGCTTGGGCTATGTGTCCGCAGCTGAACAGACTCACTCCACCTCAGAACCAACGGTTGAAAACAGCATAGAAGAAAATGCAACCGATGTCATAAGCCCGTCAACTAATGAAGTCACTACTAAACCAGAGGAAAACAAATCTTTAGTCACAACAAATTCAAGTGAAATCATCACTGAAACTACTTCTACTGAATCTAAACAAAGTGTCACTGATGCAGCTACTTCAGACATAGGTACTTCTGAAATTAACTCTCAACAAGCTCTTCGTTCGGAAGTCTCTACTGTTACTAGCAGTGAAGTCGTAAGCTCTGAAACATCACATTCTGAAACAAATGCAGCCCATGAAGTAGAAGAAAGTCCCGTAATATCCGGCGGTCATTACACTAGCGATGATCAGGGCAACTGGTACTATATTAAGGATGGGAAAGCACTTACTGGTATGCAAAATATTGATAATGTGAATGTCTACTTCGATGCCGATGGTAAGCAAGTCAAAGGAGACACCCGTCACGTTAATGGAGCAACATATCACTTTGAGAAAGATAGCGGACAACTTACTCGCAATGCTTTTGCATCTGATAAGAATGGAAATTGGTACTACTTAGGCCAAGATGGGAAAGCACTTATCGGTAAACAAGTTATTGACAATATTACACTCTACTTTTACCCTAATGGTGTTCAAGCTAAAGATGCCTTTGTCATCCTAGATGGAAATTCCTATTATTTTCAAAAAAATACTGGCCAATTGGTTCGTGACCGTTTTTGGTCGGATGACGACGGCAACTGGTACTATAGTGATAAAGAAGGGAAACTTCTAACAGGCGAACAGACTATAGATGGCTTCGACATGTATTTCTACCCAGACGGTGTTCAGGCCAAGGGTGAAATCGTTACAATAGGTATCGAACCCTATTACTTTGATAAGGATAGTGGTCATAAGGTTATAAATACCGACATCACTATTAATGGAAAAACTTACCACGCAGAAGCTAATGGACTTTTGATTGAAACTGAGCAGAAACTTCCACGACTTCCACTTGTTTCTGGTGGCCATTTCCAAGAGGATTCCTCAGGGAACTGGTATTATTACACCGCAACAGGAGAGAAACTAAGAGGATGGCAAAATGTAGATGGAGTAACTCTTTACTTTGATGAAGAAGGTCGTCAAGCGAAAGATGGCGAAAGAATCATAGACGGCTTCCATTACTATTTTAGTCACTATTCAGGTGCTGTAAAAACCAACTATTGGCATACTTGGTCTATTGAAATCAGAAGATGGGAACCATTTGCAAAAACGTATAACATCTATTATGGTTCTGATGGTCGACGTTACTATGGATGGCATCGAGTTGGCGATCAACTTTATTATTTTGATCATACTGGTCGAGTTGAAAATGCTCTTACTACCTTCAAAGGACAAGACTACCTCTTTGATAATCATGGAAAATTGGTAAAAGATGCCTTTTATATTCATTCATTACGTGTCTTTGTTGGAACTTCAAATACTAGCTATCGCTCCAACAAATTTGGCCAAGTATTAACCGGAGAGCATCACATTAATGGTGATGACTACTATTTTTCAAATTCTGGTTCAGCAATCACTGGTATAGTCACAAAAGGAGGCAAGGACTATTACTATTTTGAAGGCAAACTTCTGAAAAACTATCTCGGACCTTTACTCGTACGTCAGAATCTGGATTATGATGCATACTACTCTGGCATCGTAGGTACAGATAAAGATGGGGTTTTACTTACTGGTGTTAGCACTGCAAATAATGGTAAACTCTATTATTTTGAAAATAAAAGTGATATTCCAAAAATGTTTGCAGTTACAACACCTACTTGGAAAACGATTGATGGTAAGCTATACCACTTAGAGCCTAGCATAAACAGAACTTACAAGCATGGTGGAAGAAGTTATACTAATACCGTCAGGGAAGAAGTAGACATTATTAACCACGGAGTACGAACAAAGACCGATAAGATTAAACGTATTATTGGTGATGATTTTGGTAATCTATACTATCTTGATGAAAACAATGATTTTTACATCGGACATCTACTTCCAGAAAATACAGATTTAACTAAAATTGAAGAAACTGTAATTCAAAGTGACAATAAATTCTATGCTTTCAATAGAACAAGTTCGCTTTCCGAAACTTCCCCTCTTACAGTTTCCAAGACCTTAGTTTACAATAAAAAAGCCTACCTCATTGATGATAAAGGAGTAGCGACCGAAACTAAACTAACAAATCGTTTCGAACACGATGATGCATGGAATTGGTACTACTTTGATAACGAGGGGAAAGCTGTCACCGGACTCCATTCAATAGATAATGTCACTCTATACTTTGATAAAGAGGGCAAACAAGCTAAGGGACGACTTGTTGAAATTGACGGTCAAACACATTATTTCGATAGAGACAGCGGAGCTATGTGGACTAACCGAACACTTGAACTTAATGGTATTCGTTATGTCATTGACCAAAATGGTTATGTAACTATGAACAAACCTGGACAATTTATTCAAGATAAAGATGGTGATTGGGCTTATATTAAAGAAAATGGACAGTTAGCCACTGGACTTCAAATTATTAATCATCAAAAATACTACTTTGATTCAACTGGAAAACAAGCCAAAGGAAAACGACTTCTGCTTGATGGAAAGTACTATTTCTTCGATAACGATACTGGTGCTATGTTCGTAAATAAATTCCATGAAACAGGCGATTACTTTTCTAAAAAATATACTTATTTTGGCGAGGATGGAAGCCAGATATTTGGTTGGGCAACTATTGACGGTAAACGTGTTTATTTTAAAGAAGATGGCTACCAAGTTCGAAATGATAGACACAAGATAGGTGATTTCGATTATTTCTTCAAAAAAGACGGTAGTATGCTTTCTGATGATTTTGACGGCGACTACAAATACTATTATGCTGATAAGGACGGTCATCTACAGTTCGGATGGGTTACTCATAATAATGAAACCTACTATATTAGTCCACCATGGGGAGCTGAAAACCGAACATATCTACAAAATATCAATGAAAAGACCTATCTTTTGGGCCCTAAAGGACGACTTCTAAGGAATACAGCTACAGACACCTCGACCTCTTGGAATGGTTTCTGTATCTCTGATGAGAATGGAGTTGTAAAAACAGGTGTCATTCGGTTAGAAGATAATAGACTTTATTATTTCAACCCTGAAATTTATATGACTACTCCTTTTAGTGGCGAATGGAAAGAGTTTGATGGTAAACTCTATCATTTTGAAAAGCCGATATCAGTTAGTCCAGAGTCAAAAGGTTCTCCAATTACCACTAACACTACGCTTGAAAAAGATGGAAAAACCTATATTATTGACGAAAATGGCGTAGCTACAGAGAAAAAGGATTAATATCAAACTAACAACTGTAAGAATTTGAAAAATACCTCATTTTTGCCAAAATGTATCCAAAAACACCAGAAATCATTTTTTCTGGTGTTTTCTTTTTGTTTTCTAAAACCTAGTAAGGCTACCGGCAAAATCTCTATCATCAATCTACTTCAAGTCAAAATATTTCTTAACATCTTTAGCATAGCCATAATGTTGATTTAAACGCTCGAGCAAGTCTTTGTTATGACCTGGATAAGTGTCATTTCTTCGTAACTCTTGATAAAGCTCGATATAGGACAACTGTTTGTCTTTGGCTAACTGCAACTCTGCCTCATAATTATAGGCAATCTTTCGAAATTGGAGATTAGTAACACCATCTTCTTCGACATCGACTATGGCATACTGAGCTCTATGATTTTGCAGGGGTGACCAGTCAAAATAAGGCATACCAATCGTACCAGGATTAAGGATTTGTTGTCCCTTACTACCATAACGAAGCAATTGCTTATGCACATGACCGTAAATTGCCATATCTGTTTGATCATCTAACAACTGATCAAAATGACTGGTATCATTAGCTGGACGTAACTCACCTCCGTAGTTTTTCTCCGGTAAGTGATGCGTCAGAGAAAAACGAATCCCATTGACTTCCTTTTTCACAACCAGAGGCAGAGAACGTATCCAATCAACATATTTAGGATCCATCTCTTCCATCAACTACTGGGTAAGTCGCAAGAGCTGAACTTCTTGAGGATTCTCCAGACCATACTCCCCATCCAAAGCTTCCAAAACGCAATCATCCCAATTTCCTCTAACAGTGGCTGTTATGGGAATTGAAGACAGAAGTTCAAAGAGTTCATTTCTACCTGGGCCAGGTAACAAAATATCTCCCATTAACCAATATTCTGTTGCACCCAACTCTTGTGCATCCTTAATAACTGTCTCAAGAGCTGTTGTATTCCCATGAATATCTGACAAAATTGCAATACGATGTTTCATCTATACTCCTTTACTGATGGTCTACTAGGTTGAAACCAGTACAACATCAACTATTCTTCCTCATCATCACCCTCATACAAACATGCCACCAAGCGTTCAAAGGGCTCTATATACTCCCAATACTCAAAAGGGAGATTTGAAATCTTACTTAGATCATTATCATCAAAATGATACACGAGATGGCGTAGTATTTGATTTTCAATATAATGGATATCTCTCAGCTCCTCGAGACTGATTGTATCCAGTTCTATGATGTAGTGACACAAATCATCAAGCGCCTTTACGTCAAATTTTTTCTCCTCGTGTAGGAAGTAGAGAAAGCTCTGATTCTCACCTCTTTTATTATCTTCTATCAGATTCCTTTTATGCTTCATTCTTGAATCCTTTCCTTAATAGCAACATTATAACACTAGAAAATGATTCCCAAAAGCGACAACATAAAAAGAGAACCTGGGATGTTTCCATTCCAAATTCTCTTCTTGTTGATTTACAAAGTGGTAAGCCTCTTTACCACAAACTAATACGTTTGCTTGGTGCCAAGTACATAGCATCGCCTTCCTTGATTTGAGGGTAGGCCTCATAAAACTCAGGAAGGTTTTTAAGTTGTTGGTTAACACGCAACTCATTTGGTGCGTGGACGTCTTGTACCATGGTATATTTATTGTACTGTAGGCTGGCCTTTTGTTTCCAGATATCTGCGTAGTTCTCAAAGTAATCCTTGAGATTAGGTTTTGTCATTTCTGTTTTGAGCACTTGGAGTGTGGATGAAAGACCACCAGCATCTGCGACATTCTCAGTGACTGTGAGTTTTCCATTTACCTTAGTCCCGTAAATTTCCAAACCATTCCACTGGTCTTCAAAGGCTTTGATTCTCTTGTCGAAAGCTTTAGTATCTGCTTTTGTCCACCAGTTATGCATGTCACCGTTCTCATCATAGTCGGCACCATTGGAGTCAAAGGCATGGGTAATTTCATGTCCAATCACGACACCGATACCACCATAGTTCTTTTCAGTACTTTGGTTTTTGTCATAAAACGGCGCTTGCAAAATGCCAGCTGGGAAGTTGATGCTATTGCTTTCTGGGTTGTAATAGGCATTGATATCAAAAGCAGAACCAGACCATTTATTCTTATCAATAGGCTCATCAAAATGGTCAATGGTATAACGTTTTCCGAACTGGGCAATGTCTTCTGACAACTCAAAGAAGGACTTGTTAGGGTCAAGATGTAATTCTTTGGTTCCAGGATCCACATCTTCCTGATAACCTACAAAAACCTTCATTTTATCCAACTTTTCGATGGCCTTGTTACGTGTTTCTTCCGTCAACCAATCATTCTGTTGGAGACGGCCACGATAGACATTTTTGATTTTATCAAACATGCCTGTCACATCAGTCTTGGCTTCCTCACCAAAGTATTTACGTCCATAATAGACACTCATGACATCACTAAACAGATTGACACTCATCTCGTAAACCGTATCTTCCTTAGAAATTGGCTTCTGTGTGCCCATAATAGCTATGCTAATCGATTGAAAATTTAAGCGGTAATCTTCTGTTAGAGAATTTGACGCTGCCATAGCTTCTTGCACCAACATCCATGATTTTATTTTAGAAAAATTGTCCTGATTAACGACCTTACTATAATTCTCAAAATACTTGGTATTAGGGACATTGATGGTTTCTAAATCACGTCCCATAATGCCTTTGATGACATCATATAATTTGAAGGAACCTGAGTAGGCATTAATCTCTTCTGCCGTTTTAGGATGAACCAAATTCTTACTCTCAGACATCTCTTCGTTACTGAGACTATACTTAGCAATGATTTCGTCGAACTCCAGTGCTTCTTTGACAATGCGTTTACTATTTTTTTCACTATATCCAAGCATTTCCAAGGCTTTTTTCGTGGCTGTTTCGATTGGAGTTAAATATTGTTTCTTGCTCGACTCATCTTTATAAATAGACACATCTGGCAATAAGATGCTTGGAGGGCTCAATTGGATTTGTTTCTGACTGGTATTCTCTGCGTTAGTTCCTACGTCATAACCAAATGGAATAGGAATCCCTTTATCAGTTAAGCTAGCAGATTTATTGGCCAAATCATTTAGATCCTTGATATCCTCAATTTCTTTTAGATAAGGTTTGAGAGGTTCTAGTCCATCTTTCTCACGCTGCTTGTAATCACTAGCAGCCTTGTAGAAAGTGATAAACTCAGACATCCCCGTAATGTCTGAAGATTCCTTTCCTTCCCCTAAATTTTTGATATCCTTCTTTAGCTTCCCTTTGACATCTTCATCTAATGTATAAAAACTATCAATGCTTGGAGAATCAACAGGAATTTTTGCTTTTAGGAGCCATTCCTTGTTGACAGCCTGATAAAAATTTGAGGCTACCGTAGCATTCTTGTCAATCGGTGTCTCTTGTGGGACAAAGGTTTTATAGGCCCAAAAACCACCTCCTGCAAGAGCCAAGGCCAAGACTCCCGTTATGGAACCAAGAATAATTTTCTTACGCTTTTTCATAGATACTCCTTAGAAAATTAGATTAATATACTTGTATTATATCATTAGAACACCGATTTTAGCAAGATGTTTTTGGGAGACAAAAAGAAGTAATCAGCCGATTACTTCTCTGTATTTTCTTACACTGCTAAAATTAAATATCATGACACTCAAGATAAGAACAATAAAAAATCAACTAAATCCAACTTAGCAGGTTGAATTTAGTTGATCTTTTTGGTCATTTTACTAATCATCACAAGCAGATAAATCATTTAAAAGACAAACTGCCGAGTGATGTTAATCCTATTGCTAGATTAATGTTACGCTCTGATTTTTCTTGGAATTCTGTGAGAGTCTTACTCAAGTCACTCACTCCTGAACTCAGTGAAATCCCTTTAGAAAGATTGCGGACTGCTAGAACTTGAATAGCTCTGCATAATTCTGCAAGAAGTTCATCATTATCCTTCTTTCCAACTTCTATTTCATTTTTAAACGTTACGAGCAATTCTCTCTCATTTTCAGTTGTTTCTGGATTTACAATAAGATTATAGATAGTGTTTAAGATATCCGTAATTTGCGTGTTATTGCTTTTTGTCAACTAAATTACCTCCAATAATCTGTAGCAAGATAAGGTCGAGCAAGTGAATTAAATTGGTTAATTTTTGTATTGTCATGAGCACCGACCTCCTTCAATAGTTCGCTGTGACATCATTATACACATCTAGCATATCAAATTCAAGAGCAAAAATATCTTTCTGCCATATACTGTCCAATATATGACACAAACGGACAAAAAAGTAATCAGACGATTACTTTCTTAAACTGCGAAAATTGGGTAACAAGATACTCAAGATAAGAACTATAAAAATGCCTAAAACCATAATTGTAGTATAGGGGTTAAAGCATAGGCTGATTAGTAGGACAAGACTCATCGCAACCATTAGATAACCTAACTTTCTCGCTACTGACTTACTGCTCTCACTATGATTTTTTGTAGCTAGTCCAAGACTTTTAGGAAGATAATTTCCTATTACTAGAAAAATGAGTGCTACTAACCAAATCACAGTCAATCGAACTTGAACATGACCTCCTAAGGCAATAGTCAATATGAGACCTTGAATGACGACCGAAAAAATTGGGATAAGCCATAACATAAACTCTTTTAAGAATGGAATGGTTATTTGTTTAAAGAATGAAAAACAGAGATTATATATGATTGACGCAAGAAAAGGTAGGGCTACTATTGCTAGATTGCGGTTCATAAAGCCATTGGCTTGCTCTTCGACATTAAAGTGGATTGCAATCTGATTTGGTAGTTGTTTGTAAAAGACTAGTCCGACAATAACCGGTGTAAGTATCACTATATTACCAATGACTCTTTGCATATTATTTTTCATCTTCTTTTCCTCCAAGTGATTGAATCCAAGTTAAAATTTCTTCAAAAACGGTCAAGTTCAAACTATAGTAGATAAAATTCTTCTGCTTTTCTTCTTCAATAAGTCCCGCTTTTTTCAAGGTAGACAAATGATGAGAAACTGTTGCGGGAGCTAAGTCAAACTGCTGGCTGATTTCACCTGCAGACTTGGGCCCAGACTTTAGATAGTCTAAAATTTCTCTCCTCACAGGGGCAGAGATGGCTTTTAAGGTTTCAGATAAGCCCATGAGTTTCCTCCTTTTTCCAAATTTGGCGTGTCACAAGTCCGACACCTAGCATATAAATAGCTAACATGACTTCGATTAATAAGATATTTCTGACTATCCCTTGTTGATAAGCACCTGCCAAAAAATCGATGGTAGCATGAAGTAATATCGCCCCAAAATAGAATGAAAGCTTATGCTTAGTGACTGCTAGAAAATCCCAAGCTGTAAGCAAGACTTGTAATACCAAAGCAACTAGTCTTTCAAAGAGAGACATGATCACAACAAAGCCAGTTAATTGGTTGACCTGACTCACAAGAAGTGAAGGTAACTGACTGCCCTGACCTGAATGGATGGCCTGTAAAACAATGATGTAAGTGAGTAACCCCATCACTCCAAGCAAGATAAATTCACTAAGACCATGTCCAAAACCGTAGGCTACAATATCAGACGTCATCAACCTTCTTTTCTTTGCAAGGACCTTAAACACCACATAGCGTGTTGTTTCTTCGACAAGGCCAGCCATAAGTCCTCCATAAATAATGGTCAACCATTTAGAAGAGTGAGCAAGACCAGAAAGAGCCACAGCATTGATAGGTCCTTCAATCATCATGACAGGTAAGGCAAAACCAATCAGACCTACTAAAAAGAGCTTGATTGAAAATTGCCATTTTTTCTTCAGAACGATAAAACTTATGATGGCGATAACTAACATGGCAAGAATTGTCATAAAAAGGAATGTTTCCATTTGATTTATCCTTTCCTTGATACGGAGCATCAGTACGACTTAAGTCAGAATACCTATTTCTATACTTTTCGAAATAGATTCTACGCTTTTCCTAAACCACTGTCAAGGATATTTCGAAGAAAATCGAAATAGAGATACAAAAAAAGACCGTTTTCACGATCTTTCTTCTTGAGAATTTTCCCTCATTCTCGGCTGTGTGTTCTCTAGTCAGTTATATGGGCTACTACTGCTTATCTTCCTGGGACATATTCACCAGTGTTGGCATCGTAGTAACGACGTTGGCCATTGACTGTGACGTAGGCACCTTTAACTTGGCGACCTGATTGGTCAAAGTAAAGGTGTTGGCCATTGATGACTTGTTCCCCTGTCACGGCATAGCCATCTGCTCCGAAGTAAGACCAGACGTTTGGCTCAATTTGAGCAAAGCGGTTGGTTACAGGTTGACCGTCGTTTTCGTCATAGTACTTGTAACGACTGCCGACCTTAACGGCTTTGCCCTTGTATTGGATCCCATTTTGGTCAAAGTAGTATTCCTTGCCATTGATAGTCCACTTGCCTTTAAGGGCTTGGCCATCAGTATTGAAGTAAGACCATTGGTTTGGTGCAATCTCAGCAAAGCTGCTTGTGACAAGAGCTCCGCTGTGGGCATCATAGTAATAAGTCTTACCATCTTCAACAATGGTTTTACCCTTGACTTGGATACCATTTTTATCAAAGTACTTAAGGTATCCATGATCAGCACGAACTTGGCCGATTGCCAGTGAACCGTCTTGTTTGAAGTACATCCACTGGTCATCACCTACTTGGAGGTAGCGTCCGCTAGCAAGAATACCTGATTCTGGCTCATAGTAATACTTGATGCCATTTTCTTCAATAATTTCACCCTTAGCTTGGCTACCATCTTCCTTGAAGTAATAGAGGTGACCATCAATGTATTGACGACCTGTCACACGGTTACCTTCTTTATCAAAGTAGTTCCAGGCCTTAGTTGCTGGGTTATAGACAAAGATGCTACGTCCGATTTCGCCTGCTGGGGTGATGTAGCGAGCCTTACCATTTTCAAAGATAATAGAATCTGCACGATTGCTGTAGGCCGTACCGACACTACCATCTTGGTTAAAGTAATAAGTCTTACCGTCAATGACACGTGAACCTGTCACAGTGTTACCATCAGCATCGAAGTAATAACGCTTGCCTGTGCTGCTATCAGTCGCAAAGACATTTCGTTCCATATCACCTGTTTGGGCAGCATAGTAATGCAATTTGCCATCATCGGTACGGACAATGCGATCCTTAGCCTGAAGACCAGTTTCACGGTCAAAGTAGAAATGGTGACCACTCCAATGAAGGTTACCCACTACCATGGTTCCTTGTGTTGTAAAGGCACGGACTTGCTTACGTTTATCATCAAAATCAACGAAGGCATTCTTAACCATAGCACCGTCTAGACCGTAATAGTAAGTATAACCGTTGTTGGCACGACGAAGGGCGTTACGCAATTGGATACCATTATCAAAGAAATAGTAATCTTTGCTGTTGATAGTTTGAGCACCCTTGGTCATCTTACCGTCACCACCGAAGTAATACCAGTTACCGTTACCGTCTTGAACAAATTCATTCTTGATGACTTGGTTATCACGAAGGAAGTAAACATCTTGTCCACGACGTTGGAAGACTTGAGTGCTTGTGATGGCACCTGTGTCACGAAGTGGTGTTGGCAAGAGTTGGCCGTTGGCTGAAGTATTAAAGTACTGGTTGGTCTTGTCATCACGAAGGACAAAGTTGATGCCTCGTCCAAGGATGTTAGTTCCGTTGAAGTACTTAGCAGACCATTTGGTAATCTTTTCATTCGTAGGCAATTGCTTACCATTTGAGATTTGCACACGGTTGAAAATAGATGGGTACTTAGCTTTCAGCTCATCAAGGAAGGCACCACCGTACTTGCCTTGATAGTCTGTGCCATCTGTGCGGGTATTTGCCACATAGGCTTGGTCCACAATTTGATAACCTTGTTGGTGATAACCGTAGCCGTTAACACGTGTGGCATTAACTACTTCTTTTCCTGGAAGGTTATAAATTTGGTCTGGCACCCAGTCAGCAATGGCTTGAATACCATCTTTGTGGAGAGCACGAAGGACATTAAGGAGGTCCTCAAGTGAGCCATACTTGTTATTTTGACTCAAGGCCATGTCATAACGGTCATCAAAGGCATAACCATTGTCAATTGTTGAATCAAGGAAGGTACCATCCTTACTTGAAACGTACTGTGGTGGAAGTCCAACAGACGTAACACCCCAAGCTTTGAGCAAATTAGTGTTCTTAGCCAAGACACGGTTCATATAGAGTTCTGGCTGATCGTCCGCAAAAGCTTGGAAGTTTGAGAAGGCTTCATACATGACTTGCGAATCAAGGGCTGCTGAAGACTTGTAAACTTGACCATCTCTATTGGCACGGTTACTTGGCTGTGTACGTGCGTCTTGGTTAGCCTTAGCCCCGACTGGTACCCAGACACCGAGGTAACCTGATACTTGCACATTTTCCACACCAAAAATATCGTTGGCATTGAAGGTCAAGTTCCCATTCCAGTCCGTACGTTTAAGAAGGTTTTTATGCACATCAGAATCGTTGAGGTAGGTTGCTATACCATCTTTTGTTGTCAAAAGTAATGGGCGATAAAGCTGATTACGGTGAGCTCTACCCATGTTCATCGTTACGGTTTCATTGCTACCCAATCGGAAATCATAGTTGTTGGTCATGATGACACCCATCCCTTGCGTACGGGTTTCAGCAGTTCCCCAATCAGTTCTGTTATTGGCACCTTTACCATAACGAACTGATGTCAAGAGGCCGTCATTTCCGACTTTCTTCACTTCCATGTCTTGACCACCAGCTACATACTTGATACGGGCACGCAAAAGGGTATCGATGGCATCAAAGTAAGGCGTCTTCTTGGCCATGTAGTGACCATCCTCACGGTAGAGGTCTCCATAATAAACACGTGTTACAGAGTCCTTGTTGGTCAACATGAGGGCATAGACAGATGGCAAGTTGTAAGACGCATAAGTCTTGTGAGCTGTATTGATATCCGCATTGTAAATCTCGAAGGCCTTCTTGATTTCATCACGGGTGAAATTGTAACCAAACAGATTTGGGTTGATACGATCACGGATGATACGTTGGATAATGGTTTGCGCTTCCGTATCGTGGGCACGGGTGAAAATATAGTTGGCCATACGTTCACCGTTCTTATCGTTAGCACCTCGTGGATTCAAACTACTATTCATAAAAGCAGTCATGTCCCCAAGCTGCATACGTGTATTTTTATCACGCATCAAAAGGTTGGTAAGAGCATTACGAAGGGCATTATCAATCGGCAGTTGTGCCCCTTTAGTATCCTTGTTGTAGTATGGGTCGTTGGCAGACCACGCTTCCAAGTATGACAAGTGTTTGATCGCATTAGCTTCGGACTTGTCAACACCATAGGCTGCTTTGAAGTAATCTGAAGCGATTTGGAGAAGGTCAGCATCCACATTGTCCAAGGCATCGACACGCAAACCGTCAAAGTTGGCTGTTGGGTCATTGGCCATGATGCTTCCGATATTCATCATAAAGTGGAGCCAGTTAAGTTGCTCCGCCTGAACAGCTGGGTTTGAGTTATCAATATCGTTGGCAAGCAAGAACTCAAGACCACCGATAGAATTGTCCTTGAAGTACTTACGTGTACCCGTCTGGTTAGTAGGTGTGCGGTTAAGTAGACGATAATCAGAGTTGGCGTAGCTAGTACGGTTACCAGTATCACCCTTACTGTTGTTAAAGAGCAACTGTCCACCTTGCAAGTGGTCGTATGAACTATTTTCAGTGCTACTATTCCAACCTGGCTGAGTCTTGATAAATTGATTAATACTTGTACTCAACCACTTGGTATTGCCTTCACGCGCAATACGCTCTTCAATCTTAGTCTGAACCGCTTTAGCAGCTAGATTTAGACTTTCCTGGCTAGAGTTGGTTGAAAATGATCCCGCACCAAGACCTTGATTTTGCATGTAGTTTAGGTAGTTAACCTGAGTCGATTTGTCAGGCCACCAAACCATCAAGAGTGGACGTTTGTCCGCTTCAGTTGAAGCTGTCCAAGTCTTACCATCCTTGAGAATACTCTTTGGACGGTACCAAGCATCCGCAGTGATGAAGGTGTCGAGTTGGTCCAAAGATTTGTTATCGTTTTTGTAGAGCTGATTTCCAGATGAAAAATCTACGGTCGCCTTGATAGGTTTAGTTGAAAATTCATCCTGTGACTTGGTCGTAAGAGCCCCTGTTTCGGCATCAAAGTAATATGACTTACCATCTTGCTCAAAGACGAAGTTCTTACGCACACTACCGTCACTATTGACATAGTATTGTTTGCCGTTAATCCATTGGATACCAGTCGCTGTATTGGTATTGGCTTCACGAGTTTCTGCCAAGGCACGACGACTACGTGTACGAGCTTCTGTATTTGCCGTATCAGTTGTTGCTGCACGGTCTGTAGTAGCTGTTGCAGTCGCATTATTTGTATCTGTCGTTGTAGCACTCGTATCAACTGCAGCTGCTTGCACATTTGTACTTGGTGCTGCTTGACCTGAGTTAGTATCAACTGTCGCTGTGTTTGCAGCAGGTGCCGCTGCCCTATCTGTAACATCGGTTGTCGTGCTAGTCGCATCTGCGACAGGAATAGCCACGCTCGCAGTATTAGCATCTGCTGAGATAGTTGGTGCTACTGTAGTTGCTGCATCATTAGTTGTAGCTGGCGTTTCTTGAAGCAGATTCTGACTGCTATCACCCGACTGATTCGCAGGATTTTGCTCATCGGCCTGAACCTGTTGATCCGCCAACAAAGTTCCACCAGCAACAGTAACCATTGAGAGTGCTGTCACCCCAATAGTCACCCAATTCTTCTTCACTTTATGCATTTTAAAGCGTACTTTTTGTTCCATAATATTTACCTTTTTCCCTTATATTACTTCTATCATAAGCTATTTGACAAGGGAATACAATTACACAACTATAATGTCAGCTTAATGTATCTACCTTCGTTTTCTCAGAAAACGTCCTTTAATAATCTGCCTAATAAATGCCCCTTGTGAACAAATGCACTAAGGATAACATAAAACCAACTAAAATCGTTAGGATTTAGACTTTTTTAGACGATAGAATCATCCTACAATATTAATTTATTTTTAAATAAAAAAACCTTCATTTCTAAGATGAAATAAAGGCTTGGTTAGAGATATTACCTAGTGAACAAATCAGCTATGGTTTCAATAATGGCATAGAGTAATGGGTATTGTCGTTTCCTGAAATCTGTTTTATAAAAGTAATAATTCGAAATGAAGATAAATAATATGACAGTAATACTCAAAGCTAAGATAAGCATGATTTTTCTCCTTTACTGCTTCTTCAATCTGATACCTAATAAACTCTTCCTTTTGGAGTATCTCAAAAACGCCCGTGTCCATCAAGTCAAATTGTCTTATCAAAATTTCTATGATTAGATATTTTCACCAACGATTACTCAGTAGGTTGCGATGCTTTCCATGCCTCTAAGTCAGCGTAACTTTTAATGGGATAATCTGTCTTTTTCCCATCTTTAACTGCATAAACTGTTAAATCTTCACCACCTGCTGGAGCTAACCAATGAAGTGTTGCATTAAGCCACTCCTCCGCACTGACAGACTCCGGACGAGGATAGATACTGTAAGACACATCTCCATATATTTTATTCCAGAAATCAGGATAATCCGTAAAAAGATTTAATGATTTTGCATTATCATCATTTCCTTTTTCCCCATCAGACTCAAGATGAGTTATACTATCTGAAACAAACAAATTATAAGATTCTGCGATATTGTTTAAAGAAGCAGATCTAATAACATTAGAATAATACCCATCATTATATGCACTAAGCTTGCTATCAGATTGATTATAGAAAGTTTTCAATTCTTCTGGTAAAGCTTCAACTTTCCCATTTGATAAATCAACTCCAACATACTCATCAATTGTGTAATGAACATCATCCTTAACCAAGGCAATAATGGCTAAGTCCTTCCCTTCATAGGTTAAATAATCAAAAACTTTCCAGATTTTAGCATCTTTTTTATAAGCCTCTGTTGCCTTATAAAGGTCATATTCCTTACGCTTAAAGTTATCATTGAGGTCAAGGGTGACTAAAATATATTCAGAGCCATCAGTCTTTTGAACCGTAACATCTTTTCCCTTATAGGATACAAATCTGAGATCAGCGATATAATTTTGAGTAACATGTGCCTTTGAAGGGGCAAGGACAAATTGATTTCTATCTCCAAAAACTACAGGTTTACTATCTTTTAACGAATCTTCAGTTATATCGTACTCAACTCTTGAAGAATGCCCCTCTGAGTGATTTGCTTTTGTTTGATGAGAATTAATATAATAAGTCAGGAAGCAAGGCACAGTTAATAAAATCGTACTGATTGCAACCAACTTTCTCAAATCTTTTCGCCTAAGAATAAACTTCCCCATAACTACCTCTAACTCTATTTTCTACATGCAAATATAATACCCATTATAACACGGCTATAGCTCCTTCTTGTGAATATGAGAGGGACAAAATTATTAGGATTTAAGTGTGAAAAAGCATCTGAGCGTACACTGACAGTTTCTCTAAAACAACGGCTCTATAATTTCTGTAGTGGGTAAAACCACTGTAGAGGATTATGGAGCTTTTTCAATGTACACAAAAAGTCCCATAAGAACTATAATGAAAAGCGACCAAACCATCATTAGGAAGAACTCATGAGACTTATTAAGAATACCACAGAATTAATCGGAATTAAAGACCCTAACATCATTATTTCTCTTGTTTTGGAAACTAATACTCATATCGAGATTCATGCAAAACTTGATTACCCTGCACCATCATGTCCTCATTGCCATGGAAAGATGATCAAGTACGACTTTCAAAAGCCTTCTAAAATCCCTCTTCTCGAGCAAGCGGGAACTTCAACACTACTACGTCTGAAGAAACGTCGCTTCCAGTGTAAAGTGTGTAAGAGAGTAACAGTGGCTGAAACCTCAATCGTTGAGAAAAACCACCAAATCTCCAACCTTGTCCGACAAAAGGTTGCACAACTTCTAACTGAGAAGGTATCACTAACGGATATTGCCAGAAGACTTCGTGTATCAACGTCCACCGTTTATCGTAAACTTGACCAGTTTACTTTCAAGGAACATTATGACAAACTCCCAGCTGTTATGTCCTGGGATGAGTTTGGGTTCAAGAAAGGTGAACTCGCTTTTGTGGCTCAAAACTATGAGACCAACAAACTCATAACCATCCTTGATAATCGCCGTCAAACCACTATTCGAAACTACTTTTTGAAGTATCCATTGAAAGTACGACAAAAGGTACGGTTTATCACGATGGATATGTCAGGAGCCTATATGCCACTAGCTCGAAGACTTTTTCCAAATGCCGAAATCATTATTGATCGTTTCCACATCATCCAGCACCTTGGTCGAGCCTTTTTAAAGACAAGAATTGCGATTATGAACCAGTTTGATAAGAAGTCACTACCTTATCGAGCTTTAAAAAATCACTGGAGACTCTTCCAAAAGGACAGCCGTAAGTTATCTCTCAACCCTTTTTACTCAAAGACCTTCCATCAAACATTATGCCCACATGAAGTCGTTGAGAAGACACTGAATTTCTCAGAAGAACTCACCAATTATTATAATCTCTATCAGCTTTTGCTTTTTCACTTTCAGGAGAAGAGGGGGGATGAGTTTTTTGAACTCATAGAGGAGAATATAAGCAAGGTCAATCATTACTTCAAAACAGTCTTTAGGACTTTTCGTAAACATAAACAATACATCAAAAATGCACTAGAAACACATTACTCAAATGCAAAATTGGAAGGGACCAATAAGCTTATCAAAGATATTAAACGTCTGGGCTTCGGTTTTAAAAATTTTATCAACTTTAGAAAGCGTGTTTTCATCACTCTGAATATACAAAAAGAGAAGACCTATCTGGTCCTCTCTAGATGTTAGCTTTTCGTCACCCACTACAGTTGACAAAGAGCCAAAACAACTCAAAAACCAGCTAATGCTGGCTTTTTCGTTTATTTAATCATCTAGAGTTATGATAGGAAAATAATAATAATTTAGATAGGAAAAGGAAAAATTCGCTCTAGATTTTAAAGTACATATTAATTAACGACGCTGTCTCAATTCACCAGTTTTGGCATCGCAGAAGAGGCGTTTACCACCAACATAAACATAACGTCCTTTAACTTGACGACCTGAACCGTCAAAGTAAAGCTGTTTGCCATTGATAACCTGTTTTCCAGTCACTGCTTGGCCTGCTGCGTTGAAGTAATACCAGCAGCCACGTCCAGCTTCGACAAAGCGGTTTACCACTTGCTCACCAGTGTGGGCATCAAAGTAACATTTCTTACCTTGGACAGTGAGCAATTTACCTTTGACTTGAGCACCATTGCTACCAAAGTAGTAAACTTTATTGTTAATATTTTGAAGACCTGTCACTTTGTGACCATCTTGGTTAAGGTACGCCCATTGGTTAGCCGCCATTTGAATGAATTGGTTGATGACTGCTTGACCAGTGACGGCATCATAGTAACGTCCTTCAGCCCAGCCACCTTTTAGCTGGCTATGGTCTTTGTTGAAGTAATAGAGTTTACCATCAATCACTTTGGCACCTTGAACGAGGCAACCAAAAGCATCCGCATAATACCAGTTGTTGTTTTCAAAGATAAAGCGTGACACAGCCATTTCACCTGTTTGGGCAGAAATGTAGTATTGCTTGTTGCCTTGTTGCATCATCTGACCTTTGATTTGACGGCCTTCTGAGTCAAAGCAGTATTCTTTACCATTGATGATACGTTTTCCTGTCACAGCGTAACCATGTTCATCAAGGTAGTACCAAGCTTGGTTTTCTTTATTTTGAACAAAGGTATTTACAGCCATATTACCAGTATCAGGGATGAAGTAACGGATACGGCCATCTGAGAAGCGAATAAACTTGTCTTTAGCTTGGATACCTGTTTGTGTATCAAAGTAGAAGGTTGTGCTACCCATTTCAAGGAGACCAGTAGCCATGTGACCATAACAATCGAAATAGCGTACATCCTTACGGTAACCTGCAAAATCGTAGAAGCCGTTGATAGCCTTCACGCCATTTTTATCATAGTAATAGGTGTAACCATCGCTACCTTTAACAAGTGAGTCACGAGCTTGAAGGCCATTTTCAAGGAAGTAATAAGCCTTACCATCAATAACCTTTTCGCCTTTGACCTTTTGACCATATTGATCGTAATAATACCATTGATTTTCGCCTACACGGACAAATGAAGACTTGTTATTGTTCGAATCAACACTTGGTTTAGTCTCATCTGTGATGATTTGGTAACCTGAGTTATTTTGCTGGTTACCTTGTGAAATGATAGTGACATTAGCATTTGAACCATTCGAATGCCCTACTGATATGTTTGGAAACAGTTTATTAGAATTCGAAACGATAGTAACATTCGGCGTAGTTCCTGAGGCTGTGATGGTGATTGTCGTGTTTCGACCACCATTCCAATGAATGCCGTTTGAGTCAGACGAACTCGTCGTAATTGTCGCAAAACCGCTAGCTGACGATGATGATGACCATGATGATGACGACGAATAAGAATACCAAGCTGAGCTTGATGAGCTTGAAGAACTTGACGCACTAGCACTTACTGATGCCGAGCTGCTACTTGATTGGTAAGCAGAACCCGTTTGTGATGAATTAGAGTTTTGTGTTCCTACGACTTGAGAAGATTGTGACGAACTGACTTGACTAGATCCACCACCTACCACAGTCTGTGATGAGCCTCCTGTTGAGGCAGATGATGAAGACTCGTAGCCTGAGCTTGTTTGACTTCCATAGTTAGATGACACCGCTGACAAACGGCCAGCATCTTCTGTCAAGGTTGGTGAATAGCTTTCATTAATCAATGATGCACTTGATTCAATGCCTGAATCTGTTTGTTCAAAACCATCACCATTAGGAAGTGACACTTCATCTGCTTGTGCCGATTGGTCTGCCAAAAGGGCTCCACCCGCAAGTGCAACCATCGACAGCGTACTAACTCCAATAGTCACCCAGTTTTTCTTGACCTTGTGCAACTTAAATCCAACTTTCTTTTCCATAACATACACCTTTCAATATAACTTTATTTCTCTATTCTATGTTAAGGGATTTTGGAAACGAATACAATTACAGATGCATAACTCTAGTCTCATAAGACTAACCTTCTACCCATAATCCATTTGAAAAAACAAGCCTAAGATATATAGCTATAGCTTTTATATGTTAGAAACCGTTTCCAAAAAACGTTCAGATTTTCTTAAATTCACACAGAAACTCCGACTTTTAGCACTTTCACCACCTTCTTCATTAGAATGACTGAGCATAATTTAAAGCTAAAGTAAGCAGTCTATTGACGATTCTCTTAATCAAACTCATTTTTTGCTTACAATCTGCTTGGCATATCAAGAGATAGTAATAAAGTCAAAACCACCCGTGAGAACGGGTGGCTTGCTCTTCGGCTGAAAGCCTCTGCTACCGGCCGAGGCCTAAAGGCCTACCGAATGGTTTCCCTTCAGCACCACCTTTGCTAGCTGACCCGTCTAGCGGGTCTCTTTAAGATTACTTTCTTTTATTCTTCTCACCTGTAAACGGATCATACTCCTCAAACAGACTAAGCTGATCTGCTACCACGTCTTCTTGTAATTGATTACGAATATATTCTTCAATTCGCTTCTGATTTCGCCCAACCGTATCAACATAAAAGCCTCGACACCAAAATTTGCGATTCCCATATTTATACTTTAAATTTGCGTGTCGATCAAATATCATTAAGCTACTTTTGCCCTTTAAATATCCCATAAATGAAGAAATACTTAGTTTCGGTGGTATACTCACTAACATGTGAATATGATCTGGGCAAGCTTCTGCTTCATGAATTTCAACACCTTTTCTTTCACATAATAATCGTAAGATTTGACCAATACTTGCTTTGTATTTCCCATAGATTATCTGACGTCTATATTTTGGGGCGAAAACAATATGATACTTACAATTCCATGTAGTATGTGCTAAACTATTATTATCCTGTCTCATCAGGGGTCCTCCTTTAGTATATTAGTTAGTGGTCGGGAAACCTTATCTAATATAACACTTTAGGGGGACTTTTTTTGATACATCGCTAAAAGCTTTTCGGAACCACTAGCACAGCTAGTGGTTTTCGTAAGACAAGAAAAGCACTTGAAACAAAATGTTTCAAGTGCTTAAAAGCGGTGAGACTGGGAAGGTACCTACTGAATTTTAATCTAAAAGCATCTAGGATAGTCCCAAAATCACATTTTCTTCTGCCCTTTAGCGTTTTCTGACCCAAGCTCCAGTATTGGCGTCATAGTAACGACGTTGGCCTTTAACCCAGACGTAACGGCCTTTGACCTGACGGCCAGAAGCGTCAAAGTAGAGGTGTTGACCGTTGATGACTTGCTCACCCGTTACGGCTTGACCTGAGGCGTTAAAGTAATACCAAACACCACGAGAAACTTGGATAAAGCGATTGGTTACGGCTTCACCACTATTGGCATCAAAGTAGTATTTCTTGCCTCTGTATGTCAGAAGTTTCCCTTTAGCTTGGACACCGTTACCTTCAAAGTAGTAGAGTTTACCATTGATATGTTGAAGACCAACTACCTTTTGACCATTTTGGTTGAGATAAGCCCATTTGTTGGCACCAACTTGGACAAAGCGGTTGCTTACGGCCTGACCTGAGTCACCATCATAGTAACGGCCGTTGGCCCAGGCACCCTTGACTTGGCTATAATCATTGTTGAAATAGTAGTGATTACCATTGATGACCTGAGCACCTTTAACCAGTTTACCATTGCCATCGACATAGTACCACTTGTTGTTTTCCGTCACAAAGCGTGAGCGAGCAATTTCACCGCTATCGCCATCAAGGAAGTAACGTTGGTTATTGATTGTGACAAAGTGTCCCTTAACCTGACGGCCTTCATTGTCAAAGTAATACTGCTTACCGTTAATGGTTTGGAGTCCTGTCATGGCATAACCGTTACTATCGAGGTAATACCAAGCCTTGTTCTCAGGATTTTGCGCAAATCGGTTGACTGCGAGATTTCCTGTATCTGGGATGAAGTAACGCGTGCGTCCGTCCGCAAAACGGATGAACTTGTCTTTGGCTTGAATACCAGTCTTCTCATCAAAATAGAAGGTTGTGCCATACATGTCGTGGAGGCCACGATACATTTGACCGTTGCCATCGAAATAGCGAACGTCTTGGCGAGGACCCGCAAAGTCATAGAATCCATTAAAGGCCTGAACCCCTTTAGGATCGTAGTAATAGACGTGACCATCACTGCCTTGGCGAAGGACATGACGTAGCTGGAGACCATTGTCTAGGAAGAAATATTTCTTACCATCAATGACCTGCTCACCTTTGACCATGTTGCCGTTCTTATCAAAGTAATACCAATGGTTGGCACCGATTTGAATGAAGGTATTCTTAGCAAGGTAGCCACCAATTGAGAGGTATTGGACCTTATCTCCCACCCTACGGAAACCAGTTGCTGTGATTTCAGTCATTTGTTTAGGAAGGAAGGTTTGACCTGCCTTAAGGCTGAAGTATTGGTTAGTAGCGTTATCTTGTAAGACATAGCGAGCTCCTGTGCCTTGGATATTGCTTCCATTGAAATACTTGGCTGACCATTGCGTGATTTTCTCATTGGTAGTCAATTTACGGCCGTTTGAAATCTGCACGCGCTCAAAGATAGCTGGGTATTTCGACTTCAACTCATCGAGGAAGGCACCACCGTACTTGCCTTGGAAGTCATTGCCAAAGGTACGTGTTTTAGCTGCGTAGAGACTATTGTAGATTTCAGCATTTGGACGTGGTGTGCCGTAGCTATTAGTACGAGAAGCTGTTACCACTTCTTTTCCAGGGAGATTATAAATTTGATCTGGAACCCAGTCAGCAATGGCTGAGATACCTTCAGTGTGAAGGGCACGAAGGGCATCCATAAGGTCTTTGAGCGAACCGTATTTGTTGTTCTTGCTCATGGCAATATCGTAGCGGTCCTCGAAGGCGTAGCCATTTTCAATGATAGAATCCAAGAAAGTGCCGTCTTGGCTAGACACATATTGTGGCGCAAATTCAAAGGAAGTGATTCCCCACTCTTTGAATCGTTTGGTATTTTGAGCAATGACACGGTTGGTGTACTGACTTGGTGTCTTAACGAAATCTTGGAAGTTTGAGAAGCCTTCGTAAATGACTTGTGAGTCAAGAGCTGCTGATGATTCAAAGACCTGCTCACCCTTCTTGGTCGCCGAAGCCTTGGTGCGGGCATCTTGGCTTTCTGAAGCACCTACTGGCACCCAAACTGCCAAATAACCTGAAACTTCAACGGTTGAATGACCAGCAATATCGTCTGCCGTGAAAGTCAAGTTCCCTTGATTGTCCGTATAGCGAACCAATCCTGCTGGCACATCAGAATCCTTGAGGTAGGTCGCAAGTCCTGTCGATTTACTGAGAAGCAATGGACGGTAGGCCTGATTTTTGTGGGCAGCTCCCATATTGACCACTAGACGGTCATTTGCTCCCAACTTCATATCTGGACGGTTAGCTGTAAGGACGAGCATTCCTTGGTTGCGTGTTTCAGCAGTACCAAGCTGGTTGGCTTCTTCTGCTCCTTTACCATAACGCACAGATGACATGATTTCATAGCCATTAAGCTTAGTGACCCTCATATCTTGACCACCTGCTACATATTTAATGCGAGCACGAAGCAGGGCATCGATGGCATTATAGTACGGTGATTTTTGAGCCATATATTGGCCATCGTCGGTAAAGAGGTCCCCGTAGTAAACACGAGTGATACTATCCTTGTTGGTCAACATTGTGGCATAGGCAGCTGGGATATTGTACTGGGTGTACTTTTTATCAGCCTTGCGCATGTCCGCATTATAGATTTCGAAGGCCTGTTTGAGCTCATCCATAGTGAAGGTGAAACCATCTGTTTTTGGATTAATCTGCTTGCTGATGATATTGGCCAAAACAGCTTGCACTTCACTATCATGGGCACGCACGAAAATATAATTGGCATCACGTGGCGTGTGTTTCTGCTCGCTTGAACGGTTGTTAAGAGAGTTAGTAATGACACGCTCCAAGCTACCACGGTAATTGCTCTTACGCAAGAAAGTTGTCAAAAGCGTTTCACGTAGTGGATTGTCAATGGACAACTGAGCACCCTTGGTATCCTTGTTGTATTGATGATCGTTGTAAGACCAAGCTTCAAGGATTGACAAGTGGGCAATAGCGTTGGCTTCATTGTCTGCGACACGGTATTTTTCCTTGAAGTAGTCAGAAGCAATCTGCAAGAGGTCCGCATCCACATTGTCTACCGCATCGATACGAACACCGTCAAAGTTGGCACTTGGATCATTGCCAAGGATAGAACCAATGTTCATGATGTAGTGGAGCCAGTTTAGTTGCTCTGCCTGAACAGCTGGGTTAGAGTTGTCGATATCGTTAGCCAAGAGCAACTCGTAACCACCATTTGAACGGTCAATATGATATTTGCGTGTCCCCGTTTGGTTAGTCGGTGTGCGGTTCATGAGGCGGAAATCTGAATTGGCATGACTTGTCGCACTATTATTTAGGAAGGTCAGAGCGCCTCCTTGCAAGTGGTCTTTACCAACTAAGAGATTGTCCTCACTCTCAGAGTTCCAGCCAGGCTGTGTTTTGATGAAGTCTGACATCAACTGGCGAAGCCAAGTGGTATTGCCCTCACGACCAATACGTTCCTCGATTCCTCGTTGAACCGTTTCGGCAGCAGCTGCCAAGTCATAGCTCATCATATCTGTCGTATAGGTCTTATTACCAAACCCTTGTTGGCTCATATAGTTGAGGTAGTTGACCTGTGTCACCTTGTCTGGCCACCAAGTCATCAAAAGGGGACGATAATCTTTCTCAGTTGAAGCTGTCCAATTTTTCCCATCCTTCAAAATCTGTTTTGGACGGTACCAGCTATCAGCCGTCAAAAAATTGTCCAAGTGTTCAAAACTCTTGCTTGACGTATCATAGGCCTGGTTATAAACCGCATAGATAGAGTTATTTGGAATGGCATCGGCACGATACAAAGGTTTACTTTGATCTACCATCGCCCCAGTCTCATCGAAATAATAAAGACGACCATCAAGTTCAATCGCTGTGTTCTTTTTCACAACGCCATTTTCAACATAATACTGCTTGCCATCAATCGTCTTCAAGTTGGAAGCTACTGGTTTATAGTCAAGACTTGACTGACTTGGTTGGACTGGCTTGTTAGGTTGAGACGGTTGACTTGGTTGAACAGGTTTGTTTGGTTGATTTGGCTGCGTTACAATAGTCACATTTGGTCTTGTGCCATTTGGACTTGTCACCGTCACGTTTGGCTTAGGAGTGTTTGGCCCTGTGATAATGGTGACATTTGGTGTCGTACCGCTGGCCGTAATCGTGATGTTGGTGTTACGGTTGGCATTGATACAAATAGTGCTATCAGCAGCGCGTGTGGCGATTGCTGGTGCAGCATTGGTCAAGACTCTAGGTCTTGCTTGTTCTGTCACACTTGGAGTAGACTGAGCACTTGTTTGCCCAGCTACTTGAGTCGTAGCCTGACCTTGTGAGGCCTGTTCCGTAGTCAGTGTCTCTTGGGCACTAGCTTGAGTTTGCGAAGAAACTGCCACTTCTTGATCGATAACTTGACTGCTTTGTGCTTGAGCAGTTGCCTCTTGAGCGACCGCACTTGTCGTCGCCTGAGAGCTTGTTTCGTGACTTACGCTGGCTGTTGCTACTGCTGCCACACTTGCTTGAGCACTAGCTTGCTCAGTAACAGTTGTTGTCGTCACTAGACTGGCAGTACCATCCTCACTCAGTTGCTGCAAGCCGTCACCATTAGGTGCGCTCGTCTCATCGGCTTCTACTTTTCCTTGAGCTAGGAGGCTTCCACCCGCCAAGGCAACCATTGAGAGGGTAGTCACCCCGATAGTTACCCAGTTTTTCTTAACCTTATGTAGTTTAAAACGTACCTTATTTTCCATCTATAACAATCATCCTTTTTTTCTATTGTTTTCTCTACTCTATGATATATTCAGACAAATTACAAATAGGAAAAAGTCATCTTATTTTCATGAATCTCTGCCGGACGCTTCCTATTATTAACTTTGATTTGTAAAAATGAGACCTTACACCATATGTAAGGTCCTAAATAGAGTTTTTTTGCTTCTCAAACTCCTTCAAGTGCTTATCTTCAAAGGCTTTTGAAGATTAAAGAAAGCTTCAATTAACCTTAAGAGATAGCAAAACTATGAGAGAAGTAGCCCCTAAAAAGACAATTCTGAAAAGAAAATTTTAGATAGAAAGACTCTATTTTTTCATCTGACTAAGATCGTGGTCTGTCTATGAGGAACAAAAATTAAAAATATAAATGATTTACACAGGTGAATTCTTATTTGACTAACGAAACTAAATATAGAATCTTTTATGTCAGTTCTTTAACATTTTTGATAATTCCGTTAGTTTCTGTTGTTTATTCTTAAAAAAGGATTATAATGAAGCTAGGTGAATATGTAAGCGTTTTAATTTTGCTTTAAAGGACACTTGGGGGATTATCTAAAAGATTGACATTAGTTACCTAATGCCTAAATAAGGATTATAGTAGGATAACCATTCCTGAGTCACTTTGAACCATCAAACTAGGGCTCATAAAAAGAATACAGCATCATTTCAAACTAGAGCTCTAGAGGGGACGCCTCATACTAGTAAGCTCTAGTTTTTTGTGTCTTAGAAGCCCAAAATAAACGAGATCTTCCATGCTTAGAAAGGAGGAAAATTCCGAACGGCTCTCGTTTTTCTAGAATCATTTCGTCAGGACTCATGTTTGCCTCGAACAGTCTCGTAATATAGAAATTGAGGAGGCTTGGAGAAATAAGGATTGTCACAAAAAGATTAACTTACATCGTTAGGGACTCCTCCCCAATGCTCACTTTTCATAAACTCTCATGACAGCCCTTATTTTGCAGTATGTAAAAAGTTTAAAATGAAAGGAGAATTACCATGGAAAAGAAAGTACATTTTAAACTTCACAAAGTTAAAAAACATTGGGTAACTATTGCAGTGACAGGACTTGCTTTGGGATTGAGTTTTGCAGGACTCAGCTACGCTTCAGCTGAAGAACAACCTACACCTGTTAATGAAGCAACTGTTGAAGCCATCATCAAAGAAGGCGCTATTGACGTTGAGGCTCCAGCAAGTAATGAAGCCACAACTAAACCTGTAGAAAACACAGCTGCTACCGCTTCGAGCGAGGTTGCCACTGTGTCAGAAACACCAGTGGTCACCTCTGAAGGGGCTTCAACAGAAACAGTCTCTGAAAAACCAAGCTCTGAAGTCACAAGCACAGCTAGTTCGGAAGCAGCTAATTCTGAAACTACACATTCTGAGGTAAGTGCAACGACTAGTGAGAGTGTTACAACTGAGAATTCGTCACCAACAACTAGTGATACTGATACCCCTAATTCTCAAGTTCCCTCTGCTGAAAATAATATCACTGGCGGTCACTACTACAGTGATAAACAGGGGAATTGGTACTATGAAGATGCTAATGGGAAAAAACTTACTGGAGACCAAACGATTGATAACGTAAGAGTCTCCTTCTGGGAGGACGGAAAACAAATTAAAGGACCACAAATCGTAAATTACAAACTATACCGTTATTTTGATGATAATACTGGTCAACTACAAACCAAACGTTATCTAGAATATAAGGGAAACTGGTACTATGTTGACAAGGATGGTATTCCTCTCAAGGGGGAACAAACCATTGATAGGCAAGAAGTTTATTTTGATTATGACGGAACTCAAGTCAAAGGAGACTTTAGTGAAAAGTATTCTGGTAATCTTGATAAGATGCACTATTATGACCCTAACACCGGAGCTAGAGTTAGAAAAGAAGGTCTCGTTCAAGATAAAGAAGGAAGAACCTTTTTTATCAATAATGACGGTTCTAAATATACAGGAACTCGTATGATTGATGGTAATCTTTATTATTTCGAAATCAACTCTGGTGTCATGCAAAAAGGAATCAGCATAGAGCTAGAAGATGGAAAGACTCTTCCAACTTCTAATAAATATGGAACGCCCACAAACATTACCCGTCGTTACTATTTTGACTCAGAAACCGGTCAGTTAGTCAAAAAACAAACAATTAAAGAACATGATAAATGGTACTACTACGGTGATGATGGAAATGCTATTCGTCCTAAAGATGGGGAAACCCTTATTAATGGACAAATCGTCTATCTCTACTCAAACGGCCGTCAAGCTAAAGGAGAACTTGTTCTTGATAATGGGGTCCTCCGTTACTATGATCCTGATTCTGGAGCTCGTGTTGTAAATACAAGCCTAACGATCAATGGGATGACTTATAACTTTGATGAAAATGGAATTGGTAAAGATGCTCCAAACCCTAACGGCTACTATAGCGATGAACAGGGTAACTGGTATTATAAGAATGCAAGCGGAGAAAACCTTATCGGTTTCCAAATCATTAAGGGACAAAGAGTATTCTTCCGGGATAATGGACAACAAGTCAAAGGGGCCTATTTAGATATATATAATGACCTTAAAGGTTACTACGATATCAATACAGGAAATCTCGTAACCAATCGTTACGTTGAAGTTAATGGTAATTGGTACTATGTTAATAAATACGGTAGCCCACTAAAAGGGGCCTACATTATTGATGGACAAGATGTTATGTTCGATCCCCATGATGGTAAACAGATTAAAGGAGGATTTGTAAGAGATCCGAAGTTTATCTCCAAATATTATTACATGCCTAAGTACTACTATGATAAAGACAATGGTTGCAAAGTAACCCATGCAGGCTTTGTTAATGAAAATGATTCAACCTACTACCTTGATGATAAAGGACAAATAGTTCTTGGGCTTCAGGAAATTAATGGCGATTTCTATTACTTCCGTCCAGAAAATACGTATAAACACTATGACATTGGAGAAATGTTACGAGATCGTTTTATCTATGAAAATAATAAGGTCTATTATGTTGATCATAGTGGTAAAATCTTGAAAAATCGCTTTTTCGAACGTAATGGAACTGGAACTTGGTATTATTTTACAAAAGATGGTACAGCTGCAACAGGAGAAGTTGAAATTAATGGTCAAAAACTATACTTTGATAATCCTTGGGGTTTTCAGACCAAAGGAAGGGTTGCTCAAAACGGTAAATTCTATGACAAAGATTCTGGTGAACTAGTGACCAATACTTTTAAAGAAGTATTGACTTCCGTTGGTAGTACCATAAATGGCGAAATTTTATATGCAAAGGACTGGTATTACCTTGATAGGGAAGGCCGACCACTAAAAGGACCTCAAACACTTGATTATGTCAAAATGTACTTCTTCCCTAATGGAGCACAGGTTAAGGGACGTTTTGCTCCTGATGGACACTACTATGATAAGGATACTGGTGCACTTGTAACAAACCGTTACGTCCATATCTATAACTGGAAATTTCAAGATAAATACGGTAATCCTGTCGATAACTTTTTTATCAAGTACCCACATAATTTTATTTTTGGTCTCAATGATAACACAATACCAGTAGACATTAGTCACTACCCACTTTCAAGCAAAGACTTCGATTGTGAGGACTATTTCTACTACGTTGATGTCAATGGTGATAAAGTTACCGGTGAACAAACCATTGACAATGTCCCAGTCTACTTCCACAGTAACGGTAAACAAGCCAAAGGTGAACTAGTCACCGTTGATGGTAAAATCCACTACTACGATGCCAACTCAGGTGCCCGTTTGTCAAATATTGACATTACTATTAAAGGGCAAACCTATCACTTTGATGCGGATGGAAACGGAACACCAATTAGTTAATGAAGTTATAAATACTCCTTCTTAAAATGACAGTTTAAAATGAAAGGAGAATTATCATGGAAAAGAAAGTACATTTTAAACTTCACAAAGTTAAAAAACATTGGGTAACTATTGCAGTGACAGGACTTGCTTTGGGTTTGAGTTTTGCAGGACTCAGCTATGCTTCAGCTGAAGAACAACCTACCCCCGTTAATGAAGCAACTGTTGAAACCATCATCAAAGAAGGTGCTATTAACGTCGATGCTCCAGCAAGTAATGAAGCCACAGCTAAACCTACAGAAAATACAGCAGCTACCGCTTCAAGCGAAGCTGCCACAGTGTCAGAAACACCAGTGGTCACCTCTGAAGGGGCTTCAACAGAAACTATTTCTGAAAAACCAAGCTCTGAAGTCACAAGTACAGCTAGTTCGGAAGCATCTAATTCTGAAACTACACATTCTGAGGTAAGTGCAACGACTAGTGAAAGTGTTACAGCTGAGAATTCGTCACCAACAACTAGTGATACTGATACCCCTAATTCTCAAGTTCCCTCTGCTGAAAAGAATATCACGGGTGGTCAATGGTATAGTGATGAACAAGGCAATTGGCATTACAAAAAAGATGACAGGGATCTGACAGGTCCAAACCTAATTGATGGACAGCATGTCTATTTTGACAAGGATGGTAAACAGGTCAAAGGAAACTTTGCCCAAGATGGACATTATTATGATGGTGAACTTGGACATCTAACAACTGAATCTTTTGTTACTACTGGCGATAACCACTGGTATTATGTAGATAAGACAGGTGAAAAAGTGACTGGCCTTCAAGAAATTGGAGACAAAACTTACCACTTTAATGACAAGGGGCTTCAAACAAAAGGGCAAAGAGTGGTTGTTGATGGAAAAGGATATTATTTCCATCCTGAAAATGGCGAACTTTGGAATAATAAGATTGCCCTCTACCATAGTACTCGCTACATTAACGGAACCAGCGACGACATTTATTACTACTATGACAATGACGGTAATATTTACACTGGCCCTAAAACCATCGACGGTAAAGAGTACTACTTCCAACCAGACATGGTCTATTATTCTAAATTCAAGAATCCTGATGGTACTGAAAGTTATTACAATGAACAGGGACAAAAAGTCTATAATGGCTGGGGTAAAATCAGATACATGTACCTGAGAGGATACCTCTGGACACCTTCTGTTTATGCTGATGAAAATGGACATGTTGTCCATGGATTCAAGCGAATTAATGGACAACTCTACTATTTTGATGAATCTGGTTCACTAAGAGATGATGTCCCTGGCAGCCCAAACCCACTGTTCCAAGTTGATGGAAACTGGTACTATGCTCAGTTTTCTAAATACATTAACGGCGTAAGAGGTGCTATCCTCACCAATGCTTTCACTTTTATTGCTGTAGATGATAGATACCCAACATCAATTGCAGATGAAAATGGTAAATTGACTCCAGTTACAGCCAAAAATAGTTATGTTACTGCTGGAGGTAAATGGTACTATGTTGATAAATCTAGTTATCCTTTAAAGGGCGAACAAGTGATAGATTATGTCAATGTCTACTTCCGTGATGACTATTCTCAAGTTAAAGGTGACTTTGCGCCAAACGGCCATTATTATGATAAAGATAGTGGAGCCCTCGTTACCAACCGTTATGTCGAAAAAGATGGCAAGTGGTACTATGTCAATGATAAGGGCGATAAATTAATTGGTGCTCAAACTATAGATGGTGTAGAAGTCTATTTTGATAAAGACGGTGTCCAAGCCAAAGGTATTTTTGCCAATGCTGATCATTTTTATGACAAAGACACAGGTGCTGCTGTCCGAGACCAAATCGTCGAAGTCGATGGCAAACGCTATTATGTTGGTCAAGATGGTAGAAAAGTTTACTCAGGAACACATATTGTTCATGGTGAAGAAGTGAATCTTATCGTTGGAGATGGTCATCAAGGCTTCGGAGAATTCACATACTACGCAGATAGTGGAGACTATATCGGATTTGATGGTAAAAAGGTTACAAAAGCTGGTTTCGTTAAAACCAAAGATAATCACTGGTATTATTTAGACGGTAAGGGAAACAAATTAGTCTCCGTTCAAGTTATCGATGGCGAACTCTACTACTTTGGACTTCCTACTCGTAAATACTACTACGGAATGCAAAGTAGAGGTGAGCTCATCTATGCGTATTACAGTGATACTATCCCTAACAGCAGCCACATCTACTATCTGGATGAAGCAACAGGCGCTGCTCTTAAAAATCAGTACCATGAATGGGAAGGTAGTTGGTATTACTTTGGTCCAAACTGGTACGCCTTGACCGGTGAACAAACCATTGACAATGTCCCAGTCTACTTCCACAGTAACGGTAAACAAGCCAAAGGTGAACTAGTCACCGTTGATGGTAAAATCCACTACTACGATGCCAACTCAGGTGCCCGTTTGTCAAATATTGACATTACTATAAAAGGGGAAACCTATCATTTTGATGCGGACGGAAACGGAACACTCATTAGTTAATGAAGTTATAGAGACTCCTTCTCAATAATGACAGATTTAAAATGAAAGGAGAATTATCATGGAAAAGAAAGTACATTTTAAACTTCACAAAGTTAAAAAACATTGGGTAACTATTGCAGTGACAGGACTTGCTTTGGGATTGAGCTTTGCAGGCCTTAGCTACGCTTCAGCTGAAGAACAGCCTACCCCTGTTAATGAAGCAACTGTTGAAGCCATCATCAAAGAAGGTGCTGTTGACGTTGAAGCTCCTGCAACTAGTGAAGCCACAACTAAACTTGCAGAAAACACACCTACTACCGCTTCGAGCGAAGCAACCACAGTGTCAGAAGCACCAGTGGCCAGCTCTGAAGTAGCCTCAACAGAAACAGTTTCTGAAAAACCAAGCTCTGAAGTGACAAGCGCAGCTAGTTCGGAAGCAGCTAATTCTGAAATTATTCATTCTGAGGTAAGTGCAACAAATACACCTACAAACAACGAAAACCTCATCATAAGCACTTCTCCTGATAAAACAACTTTAGATACCTCACAAAAAGATGGTGATTTCACCATCACTGTTGAAGCGGAAGGTATCACAAAAAAGACAGATAAAAGAGAAAGTTTCGTTTCAGATGCAAATGGTGTTACCTATTATGTAGATGCAAAAGGGCAGCTGGTTACTGGACCAAGAGACATCAACGGTTTCCATTATTACTTTAACGATGACGGCACTATGGTAAAAGGGCAGCTTAGGAAAGTTGACGACAAACTGCACTTTTACGATGAAAACGATGGCAAGCTAGTAACAGACCGTTTTATTACATTCAAAGACAACCACTATATTCCAGAAGAAAACTATAGTAAAGTTGTTTACTTCAATGAACCTGCTTATATCGAACCAAACTATTATGTAATGCCTGGATTAGAACGTTGCTATTTTGATAAAAATGGTAACACACTTGAGAAAGGTCGTCAGACAATTTTAGGTAACGACTATTACATCTATGACAATGGTCAAGTTGCTGTTCATAGACTAATGGAATTAGATCACAAACGCTACTACTTTGACGACAAAGGGGCCTTAGTCAAAAATAAACAATATCCTATCATCGAAAAGGGTCTATGGAAGTCTATGCCATATGTATTTTATTCAGACAACGATGGGGTGGCACATTATCTCAATAAACAACTAAACATTGTGACTTATCCGTTCCCAACTTACTATACTCTTCCTTCAGAAAATAATAGAGACTATCCAAAAAATCAATTTATGATGGACTACGAAGGTCGTTGGTATTACTTCAACAAAGACGGATTTCCTATCACTGGACCTAAAACTATTGATGGCTTTGAACTCTACTTCCATGAATCATCTCGTCCAGAAGGACATCAAGCTAAAGGCGAATTCATTAATATTGATAATAAAATTTACTACTTTGACAAAGACAATGGTCGTAAAGTCAAGGATACATCTTTTGAGTTAAACGGTATCCATTATATCGCAGATAAAGAAGGGAACATCACTATCCAAGGTGATTCTAGATTCCATAACCAATATGTCAGCGATGATAAAGGCAACTGGTATTACTACAACTCCGATGGCAATAAACTCATTGGCGAACAAAACATTGATAACGTCAAAGTTTACTTTAAGGACAGTGGAGTCCAAGTTAAAGGACACTTCGCTCCGAATGGACACTTCTATGACAAGGATAGTGGTGAACTTGTTACCAATGCTTATGTAGAAGACAATGGGAACTGGTACTATGTCGATGAAAATGGTCAAAAACTCATTGGAAACCAAATTGTTGATAGTTATCATGTTTGTTTTGACAGTGATGGTCGTCAACTAAAAGGTGAGGCTAGCTACTCAAATTCAGGTCTACCAAAACATTACTATGATTTGCATAATGGACAAATGGTTATCAACTCTCTTATTCAAATCGATGGTAAGACCTATAAAGCTGATAATGAAGGTAAACTCTCTGAAGTACCATATGCTTTAAACTATCGCAACCAAATTGTTACCGACGAATTTGAAAACAGCTATTATTATGACTACCAAGGAATGATGGTTAAAAATCAATACGTTACTATCTATCACCTAGAGAATGACTATCTTAACCCTAAAATTAGAAAAGTCACCTATTATGCAGGATATGACGGAAAATTCCTTCACGGTCCCCAAACAATAAATGGTGTTGCTACTTATTTCAATGCCTATGGTGAACAAATCAAAGACCAGTTCGCAGACGATGGTTACTATTATGATAAAGATA
This sequence comes from Streptococcus sp. Marseille-Q3604, assembly GCF_916619785.1. Classification (NCBI taxonomy): domain Bacteria; kingdom Bacillati; phylum Bacillota; class Bacilli; order Lactobacillales; family Streptococcaceae; genus Streptococcus; species Streptococcus sp. Marseille-Q3604. The sequence goes on from NZ_CAKAKM010000001.1 coordinate 702,652, forward strand.
CCGGTGCTCGTGTTAATTTAGGTGTCAACCGATCAGTTATGATAAATGGTAAATGGTATTATGTTGACCAAAACGGAAAGCAATCTAAAGGAGAGTTTATTAAACAAGGAGGAAACAAATACTACTACGATAAAAATAATGGTGAGCGTGTCATTGGAACACTTTTTGAAGTGAACGATAAACTTTATATTTCAGATCAAGAAGGTGTCATTACTGAAAAGAAAGATGATATCAAAAAAAATGGACTGTTCTATGATGACTACCACAATATCCATTATATGAATGATAATGGTCATCTAGCTAGGAACTTATACGTTCCTTCTAACCACAATGGATTTAGCGATGATACAAAACCATTTTACTATTTTGGTTCCGAAGGAATCGCTTTAAAAGGGGAGCATACTATTAATGGTGAAACAGTATTCTTCGATGAAAATGGAGAGCAAGTAAAAGGAGGTTTCGCAAAAAACGGTAAATATTACGATAAACATACAGGTAACTTAGCAAGAAATACTTTCAGAGAACGTACTGTAAGAATCGCTCGTGAATGGCGTGCTAATGGTATCTCAACTACATTCCGCTACTACCTAGATAATAGTGGCTACAAGGTGTCAGGTTATCAGACTATTAACGGTGAGGACTACTACTTCTACCCTGATGGACCACAGTTAAAAGGGGATTTCGCACCAGATGGTAGATATCACGATAAGGACACCGGAGCTTTAGTCACAAAACGTTATGTTCAAATAAAACCTTGGCATTTTATCACCGACCTAGGTAATGAGCCTATCGACCATAATTATGTTCAAGTATTTCAATTCGATAGATACCCTAGTCTAGCAGACACCTCAACTGGTGCAATTACTAGATATTTTGGTAAAAAATATTCTAATAGTTGGTACTACGTCGATGAAAATAGTCAAAAGGTAACTGGACACAAAACTATCGATAATGTGAAGGTTTACTTTGATAAAGATGGTAAACAAGCTAAAGGTATTGTTGCTGATGATGGTTATTACTATGACAAGAATACTGGTGAACTTGTTGACTTAGGACGTGACAAATTCGTTGACGTTGACGGTAATCGTTACTATGTTGGTAGTGATGGTAAATGTTACAAGGGAGAACAAAAGATTGGAGATGATTACTACTATTTCCACGATGATGGTAGACTAGGCTACGACGAATTGCGAACAATTTGGGCGGGAAATGACTACTACTACCATTATTATTACCCAAAAACTGGAAAACGTGCTAAAAATGTTGACATTACTTTTAACCACTCAATTCGTTACAAGGTGAAAGCTGAGCTTGTTCATTTCGATGAAAACGGTGATGGAAGGGTTATTAAATATATTTACGAATAATATTTATTTCACACATATAATTCCAATTTGTCTTTCAATGAAAGGAGAATTATCATGGAAAAGAAAGTACATTTTAAACTTCACAAAGTTAAAAAACATTGGGTAACTATTGCAGTGACAGGACTGGCTTTGGGATTGAGTTTTGCTGGCCTTAACTATGCTTCAGCTGAAGAACAGTCTACCCCTGTTAATGAAGCGACTGTTGAAACCATCATCAAAGAAGGCGCTATTGACGTTGAGGCTCCAGCGACTAGTGAAGCCACAGCTAAACCTACAGAAAATACACCTGCTACCCCTTCTAGCGAGACTGCTACAGTATCAGAAGCACCAGTAGCTACCTTAGAAGTTCCTTCAACAGAAACAGTCTCTGAAAAACCAAGCTCTGAAGTGACAAGTACAGCTAGTTCGGAAGTAGCGCATTCTGAAACTGCACATTCTGAGGTAATTGCAACGACTAGTGAGAGTGTTACAGCTGAGAATGCGTCACCTGTCGGTGATATCCCAATCGAAAATACCACAAGAGGAACTGACCGTTCTGCCTTTACTGAAAAAAGGAATGGATTTGTTACCGAAAAAGAAGAACGCATTGAAACAGAAAACTATTTAGGTAGTCTTATTACCACAAGACATCCTTATTACGTAACTTATTACTACGATAACAACGGTAATAAGCTTATGGGATGGCAAGATATTAATGGAGAACGCTATTATTTCAAAAAAGAGCGAGAACATCCTGGTTTCGAAACCATTGATGGAAAACTCTATTACTTTACAGATAGTGCACGTATGCTCCATGATGAATTTGTTGAAGAAAATGGTCAAACTTACTATCTAGGTAGCGATGGCGTGCGAGTTTCTGGCTTACAAGATATCAAAGGACAAACCTATTACTTTAATCCTGATAGAAACGGCCAACTTAGCTACGGCTTGAACGTGGTTGGTGACAAGCTCTATCTGTTTGGAGATGCTGGCAAAGAAAATGCAGGACAATTAGTTAAAGACACACATCTCAACAACGGTGATTTCAAACTCAATATTGATCCTAATGGTATCGTTACAGTGGCAAATAACCATCCCGCTTTTCTACAAGATAATGGTGGTCACTGGTACTATATGGATAAAGATGGAAAACTTATGACTGGACCACAAACTATTGATGGTTTGACCTATTACTTTGATTCAAATGGTAGACAGGTCAAGGGTGAACGCCGTAAGGTCAATGGTAAATCCTATTTTTACGACCCAGATAACGGCGCCCTTGTGACGAACCGCCTCGTCACCTTCAAAGCTGGACGATTTATTCCTGAGGAAAACTATGCTAAAGAAGTAAGATTTGACGAAGCTGTATATTCAAATTTTTTCAATAATGAACATCCTGAACTCGAACGGTATTATTTTGGTGCCGATGGCCTACCAGTCACAGGATGGCAAACCATCAATGGTAATAAGTACTTTTTCCAAGATGATGGAAACATGGTCGTGCACAGATTTTTCAATAACTATTACTTCTACAGTGATGGTACCATTGCTAGAAATATACGATTGAATATTCCTACACACTATATTATGAGAGAATTTCCAAATATCTATGAATTTGACAATGATGGTGTCGGAAAATACATCTCTGATGATTTTAAGGACCTTCGACCTAAGAGCGCTTATTTTGTCCAAGGTAAAGATGGGTACTGGCGTTACTATGATGAACATGGATTTCCTGTCGTTGGCTCTGCAACTATTGATGGCTACGATATGTATTTCCATTTAGGAACTCGTAGACAAGCTAAGGGAGAGTTCGTTGATATCAAGGGCAAGGTTTACTATTTTGATAAAGATAACGGCCGAAAAGTCAAAGATACAACTTTTGATTTCGATGGTAAGACCTATGTGGCAGACCAATCTGGTGTCATCAGCATTAAGAGTCATTCAACTCAACGAAACCGCTATATTAATGATTCCGAAGGAAACTGGTACTATGTCAATGACAAGGGTTACCTCCTCCTTGGTGCTCATACCATTGATAACGTCAACGTTTATTTCGGTACCAATGGTGTTCAATACAAAGGGCATTTTGCTCCTGATAACCACTATTACGATAAAGATAACGGTGCTTTAGTAACAGATAGATTGGTTGAGGATGGTGGCAAAGAGTTTTATGTTGATGAAGAAGGAAAGAAGTTTGACGGTACTAAATATTTGGACGGAATTCAGTACTACTTTAGCTACGGTGAAAAAGTGAAAGGTGAGTTTGATTATCCTATCCGTGGTAATCGTTATTATGACAAAGAGACTGGTGCCCTTGTAACTGGAAAATACTTTGAACATAAGAATAACTGGTATTATGCAAATAGTAAGGGAAATATTCTGACTGGTAGAAGAGTTATCGATGGAAAGCATGTCTACTTCTACGATGATGATTACGGACAATATAAGGGTATACAAGCTAAAGATAAACTCATCATTTTAGGTGGTAAGACTTACTATTATCTTCCTGGCTCTGGTAATCGTGCTGATAATGTAACCTTGACAATCAATCACGTTACTTATTACTTCGATAATGACGGGGTTGGCCATATCCTTCGATAGTCATTTACAAGTGACTATGAACAATTACCCAACACAAAAGGAAGTCGACCAACTGTCAACTTCCTTTTTCATATCATCAATAAATGTCATACAAATAGAACCCAATTATGAACAATTCTAAAACAATTACGATTATCTTGTAAAAAAACTTGTTTGTCATAAAAAAAGTATTATAATAAAGATAGGTGAACATGTAAGCGTTTTACTAAAAACGTTGAAAGTGTACTACAGGGGATTAGGATTAGGAACTTGGCTTTAGACTTCTAACGTCAAAATAATTTTTTATGCATGAAAACTGGTCCTTAGGCACTTTGGCATGATAATCTAAGGCTCTTTTCATACACACATCAGTCTATAATATAAAACTAGAGCTTTAGAGAGAATGCTTCAAACTAAGAGCTCTAGTTTTTTGTATTTGAAGACACATGCCATAGGTTGGATTCAATAATTAAACGAAAGGAGAGAAATAAAAGTATTAGGATAAATAAGTAAAATCACTTGTTTCTAGATATAAATTACACAGCATAAGCATATTCTACTTGCCACACATTTGACGTGCTCGCCTATAAAATCTTCTTATGGCTTTAACATGGGAGATTTAGATATGGGGCTCAGTCGTTTTAACAGATTTTCTCACTTTTAACATTCTTCTGACGGCCTAGCTCCTTTATGTTACACACCTAAACATCGGTGTTCATTTTTGAAGGGAGTCTATTATGAATACTGAAATGAATTATCATTGGCAAATGTCAAAGAAACAGGTCGTAGCACTTTCCTGTGCAACTGCTCTAGCTACTTTTACTTTAGTCGCACGCCCTACATTTGCGGATGAAGTAAAAATACCCGAAGCTACAGGTCAATCAACTGAAATTATTGCACCCGAACAAGAAACTGTAGTAACTAATGTTGAGATCAAAGCACCTACTACAAATCCTATCTCAACTAATACTGAGCTACCTACTAGTACAAGTACGGTTCTTAGTGAAGCTCCTAGCAGTGAAGTCGCATCATCTGAATTGGCAAGCGAATCACCAGTAGAAATCACTTCTGAACAAGAAATTAGCAATCAAGATAATGAGGCCAATAAAGCTATATCTATTAAAACGGCAACTTCAGAAGCCTCTACTACAAAAACTTCGGTAGAAAAAGTCAATGAACCTATTCCTGTCGAAGAAACAAAAACACCTACAAAAAACAGTGAACAACCTGCCCCAATCGATGAAAATGAAAAGTCAGTCACACCTTCTGTAACACTTGAAAATGCACCTCATATTTCTGGTGGACATTATTATAGTGATGATAATGGTAACTGGTATTACAAGGATGCAAATGGCAAAAATCTTGTCGGGCTGAACTATGTGGATAATGTTCCTGTTTACTTTAGCCAAGACGGTATTCAAATCAAAGGTGGTTTTGCAGAGGATGGCCGATACTATGACAAAGATTCTGGTGCTCTTGTAACCAAGGCCTTTAAAGAACTCTTAACTTATATTGGTCGTGATGATATCAACGGTCAAAACATTTATACTACTGATTGGTACTACCTTGATGCCGACGGACGGCCACTTAAAGGTCCTCAAAATCTTGGTGGTACAAACATGTACTTCTTCCCTAATGGGGCACAAGTTAAAGGACGTTTTGCACCTGACGGACACTACTATGATAAGGACTCTGGTGCTCTCGTCACTAATAGCTTTGTCCACGTCTACAATTGGAATTACCGAAATCTCGATGGTGACCGCATCTTCCACTTCACTATTACCATTCCTGGAAATGATATCGTAGGTCAGGATGGACAGTACCCAAGAGAAAGTAAAGATTTAGATCGTGAAGATTTCTACTACTATGTTGATGCTAAAGGGGATAAACTGACAGGACCTCAAACCTTAAACGGCATCCATGTTTACTTCGACCAAAATGGTAGACAACTTAGAGGTGAATTCAAATTTGACGATGACGGCACTGTCCACTATTACGACGCTAAGAATGGAGCATGCGCTGAAAATACCATTGTTAGAACAAACACTGGTGCCTTCAAGTTCGATGCTGATGGTAATGGACATTTGATGGGACCTGGTGAAGTATAAGAATATAATTCAAATAACAACTATTGATATCGCATAATTACTTTGATTTAGTAATCGTTAAAAAGGAAGTCGACCAACTGTCAACTTCCTTTTTTATCTCCACAGATAATTATTTTCACCCACTTTAAGAAAACTTTAGGCTTTGCTTTATATACTATAACCATCCTAAAACTTTTCTTTTTCATAATCTCCTAAATCCAGGGCTCGGGTCCTGGATTTTTTTGCGTGAACGAGAAGTAAATGAATTTATGAAATTTGAATCAAAGCTTTTCTTCTTTTGCCTGATTAATCATATCTAGGAAATAAGCATGTACCCTTTCGTCACCCGTTAATTCTGGATGAAAAGATGTCACTATCATCTGCTTTTCTCTAGCTGCCACGATAGCCCCATTGACTTGTGCTAGAATCTCCACTTCTGGTCCAACAGCTTCAATAATTGGCCCACGAATAAAGACCATTGGAATCTCGCCTATTCCTTTTAATTCAGCATCTGTGACAAAACTGCCCAATTGGCGTCCATAGGCATTTCTGGCTACATTGATGTCCATACTTGCCAAATGTTTTGTTTGGTCCCCCACTATGGTTTTGGCCAACAAAATCAGACCTGCACAAGTCCCAAATACAGGTAGTCCTGCATCAATTTTCGCCTTTATCAAGTCAAACAAGTCTAAATCATGCAAGAGTTTCCCCATGACTGTCGACTCTCCCCCTGGTAGAATGAGCCCGTCTAAATCAGCGTGAGCTTCCCAATCCTGTCGATTTCTGATTTGAACCGTTTCAACCCCAAGTACTTTCAAGACCTGCTCATGTTCTGCAAAAGCACCTTGCAAAGCCAGTATTCCGATTTTTGTCATCTATTTTCCTCGCTCTGCCATTAAGATTTCAATTTCATCCTTGTTAATACCAACCATGGCTTCCCCTAAATCTTCTGACACTTGCGCCAAAATATCTGGACGATTATAGTTAGTCACTGCTTTGACGATAGCTTCCGCACGTTTTTTCGGATCACCTGACTTGAAAATCCCTGAACCAACAAAGACACCTTCAGCACCCAACTGCATCATAAGGGCAGCATCTGCTGGCGTCGCTACACCACCTGCCGCAAAATTGACAACCGGCAACTTGCCATGTTCATGGACATAGCGGACCAAATCAATTGGCACCTGTAGGTCTTTAGCAGTAATATAGAGTTCATCTTCTCTAAGATTTTGAATGCGGCGAATTTCTTGATTCATGAGTCGCAAGTGGTGAACAGCCTGAACAATATCACCAGTACCAGGTTCACCCTTGGTACGAATCATAGATGCCCCTTCTGAAATACGGCGAAGAGCCTCACCAAGGTCCTTAGCTCCACAGACGAAAGGCACATCAAATTTGGTTTTGTCCACATGAATAAGGTCATCGGCCGGTGTCAAAACCTCACTCTCGTCGATATAATCAATCTCAATCGCCTGCAAAATCTGTGCTTCCACGAAATGACCAATACGCACCTTAGCCATCACTGGAATACTAACAGCGTCCTGAATTTCCTTAATCATCTTAGGATCACTCATACGTGACACACCACCCACTGCACGGATATCGGCCGGAATGCGTTCCAAGGCCATAACCGCAGCGGCTCCTGCCGCCTCAGCGATACGTGCTTGCTCAGGATTTTGAACGTCCATGATGACGCCCCCCTTAAGCATCTGTGCCAAATTTTTATTTAAGTCGTAACGATTTGTCATTGCAATCACCTCTCATGTTTTTATGCCCTCTATTTTACACAGGATGATTTTTGAAAAAAAGACTCTATTTCCCAAACTGTATGGGGACAATTGCCCTTTCAATCATATCTATAGACGAAAAAATAAATAAATTAGGAAAACTCTTTTATAGGCTATAACTATCACAACTATAAGCATCTTTTTATAAGAGTATGGCATTTTTGTATCCGTTTTCTATTGAAGTTATTAGAAAATAAGATTAAAATATAATCGTAAATTAATTTTTGGTGTTCATGATGTTTTATATGTCACAGCATGAATTTACCAAGTCACCATATAAGGGGGAAAATTATGGAAAACAAAGTTCGTTTCAAACTTCATAAAGTTAAGAAACATTGGATCACAATCGCTACCTCAAGTTTGGCTATCGGGGCTTCACTAATTGGACTAGGACAGGTCGGAGCTGATGAAGTCAAACCAGAAACGACTGCTGTTAACAGTCCTGAAAATGTCGTCTCTGACAGCAATCTTGAGACAAGTGCTATCCTCATTACAAGAACCGAAGTAGCTCCAACGAGTACTGTTGTCGAGAATACTTCTAGTGAAGCAGTCTCTACTGACACTGTATCTACTAATGCGGCTAGTCAGCCTACAGAAACGACTACTACCGATAGGAGTGTTGAAATCTCATCTGGGACAAGCGACAACGCAACTACTTCACAGGAAACACCTTCCCAAGGTGGCAGGTTCACCTCAGATGATCAAGGTAACTGGTATTATCTAGACAGTGACGGTCACAAACTAACTGGCCCACAAACCATCGACAGCTTCAACCTCTACTTCCATGACAATGGTATCCAAGCAAAAGGTGAAAAGGTAACCATTGATGGCAAAGATTACTACTACGATAAAGATAACGGTCGTAAGGTAACTGATACAAGCATTGAAGTAGACGGTAAAACTTATCTAGCAGATGCTGATGGCATCCTAACCGAAAAAACACAACTACCAACCCAGGTCGTGACTGGTGGTCATTTCCAATCTGATAACCAACAAGACTGGTATTACTACACTGCTAATGGTGAAAAATTGACTGGTTGGCAAAATGTTGATGGTGTCATCCTTTATTTTGATAAAGACGGCAAACAAGTCAAAGGAGAAGAACGAGAGATTGGTGGAAAATACTATCGATTTGATGAGAATAATGGTTCTCTATTAACGAATCAGTGGTTTCACACTTCAGTTTTCAATGGCTATAGAATGTACCCTCAATATACAGGCTATTCTGAATACTTAGGTGAAGATGGCTCTGCATTTATCGGATGGCATACAATTGACAATAAACGTTATTATTTTAAACCTGATGGACTTAAGGCTAAAAATGATACTGTCACAATTAATGGAAAATTATATCTTTTTGATTATTCAGGTCAGTTAGTCAAAGATAACTATGGTATCGTTGAGACTCCTTCAATGTACTTCGCAAATACTTCTACCTACCGTACCAATGCTAACGGCGAAGTCCTAACGGGTAATCAAATCATTGATGGAAAAGAGTATCTCTTTGGTAAGGATGGCTATATCATTACTGGTATAATTGATCGGGATGGAAAAAAATATCTCTATATTTCAAGTGAGCTCCAAAAAAATGTACTGTTCTTATGGATGCAAAAGACATTTTCCGGTGGAGGTATCCCTAAAGGTATCTTTGGAACAGATGAAAACGGCGTTGTTTTAGAAGGGATTAAGCGTGGTGCAGACGGCCAACTTCACTACTTCCAACCTGAGGTGTATAGTGTTGAACATCCAACTTGGAAAGAAATTGATGGACACCTCTATCGGTTTGGGAAGGAACTTACTCCTTTCCCAAACCTTGGTCTCGTTACTATTATCCTCTCTAATACTACTCTAAAAGTCGATGACAAGACCTATACGATTGATAATGAGGGAGTTGCTACTGAGTTTACGGCCAAAAAACAATTTGTTCGTGACGACTTTTGGAATTGGTACTACTACGATGCTGCTGGCAAACTCCTAACTGGTCGTCAAACCATTGATGGTGTTCAACTCTACTTTGATAAAAATGGTAAGCAAGCAAAGGGGACTTTGGTTGACATCGATGGGGATACTTACTACTTCGATAAGGATAGCGGAGCTTTGTGGACTAACCGTACCATTGATTTTGGTGGCGTAACCTATACTATTGATGAACAAGGCCGTGTGACATCGTCACTTCGAAATACATTTGTTCAAGATAAAGATGGTGACTGGACCTACCTTAAGGATAAAGGACAAGTGGCTACCGGATGGCAGACCATTGATGGTATCCAACTCTACTTTGACGGCACTGGGAAACAAATCAAAGGTAAGCGTATCCTTATAGATGGGAAATACTACTATTTCGATAAAGACAGCGGAGAACTTCTCCGTAATGCTTTCCATTCTCTCACTTTCTCAAACACCGATCCCTTCTATTTTGGCGAAGATGGTGCACAGATTTTTGGTTGGTACACACTTGATGGACATCGTGTTTACTTCGACAAAAATGGTTTTCAACTGAAAAATGGAAGCTATTTGATTGATGATGCCTATTATTACTTCAATCAAGATGGTCAAGTCCTTATCAATGGTTCTGCTAAATTATCTAATATCTTATATCTTGCAGATTCAGAAGGAAAACTATTATCCGGGTGGAAAGAAATTGACGGTAAAACCTATTACCTAGATCCAAGCGAAAAGCAACACTACTATAATAGAACAGCAACTATAGACGGTAAAACCTATCTTTTCGGTTCTTACGCAGAATTATTGCGTAATGGAACTCAGTACGGTTACGCTTCAGACGAAAATGGAATCGTTCGAACAGGATTCTACCGTACTGATAAAGGTTACCTCTGCTATCTTGATCCTAGGGTAATCGAGTTTTACCAAGCAATTTGGAAGGAAATTGACGGTAAACTCTATCACTTTGAAAAATCAACCTCATTAGGGAAAAGCTTGTATGGCTCTCCAATCACAACCAATGCAACACTTGAAAAAGATGGCAAAACTTATATCATCGATGAAAATGGTGTAGCAACTGAAAAAGTGAATTAAAATGGAAAACAAGATATTTCTTCTACTTTAAGAAAACTTTAGGCTTTGCTTTATATACTATAACCATCCTAAAACTTTTCTTTTTCATAATCTCCTAAATCCAGGGCATAGGTCCTGGATTTTTTTGTATTTTTAACTCTTGAGACTGCTAAAATTGTGATATTTGCCTTGTTAGTCACTTTACAATGTAATCGTTTTCTTATTTTTGTCTAAATTTCTTATATTTCCTTGAAAGTCTCTAAAATAGCGCTATAATAGGACTTAGGAAATGGAGGAAAAAGTATGAAAGTACATTCTAATTTTACTGGACAAAAGTCCACAAAACGTCTACTTGCATTCTCATGTGCAACTGCTCTTGCAAGTTTTGCCTTTATCGCAAGACCTGCCTTCGCTGAGGAAGCTAAAGCCGACAACGCATCAAACCTTGATGTGACTGCAGCTACCACAACCAATGTGGAAACTACAGCAGACCTCGTCGAAACTAAGGTTGTTGAAGCTCCTGCTACTACTGAAAATGTAGCAAGCACTGAAAGCACTACAAATGTCTCAGATCAAGCCACAACTGCTGCTGCAAGCTCTGAAACTGCCAGTGAAACAGCTTCAACAACTGCAAGTGAAAGCCAGACTCCTGCAGAATCAGCTACAGGCCAAACACGTGAAGCCGTAACTACAGACCGAGCTGCCGGTGAGACTGCAACACCAACCGCAGATACCAATAGTGAAACCAATGTCACCGGTGGTCAATATTATAGTGATAGCCTTGGTAACTGGTATTATAAAGATGCCAGTGGTAAAAACCTTACTGGCGACCAAACCATTGATGGTGTAAAAGTATCTTTCCGTGAAGATGGAAAACAAATTAAAGGTCCAGACCTCAATGGGGACAGTAACCTGCATCGTTATTTTGACGATCATTCTGGTCAACTTCAAACTAACCGTTATCTGGAATACAAGGGAAATTGGTATTATCTCGGAGAAAATGGACGTCCACTCACTGGTGCGCATACCATCAACGGTCAAAAAGTCTTTTTCCGTGAGAACGGCCAACAAGTTAAAGGTGCTTATGGTGATTCATTCGGTGATTTGTACGGATTCTATGACGTTGATTCAGGCGATCTCTTAACCAATCGTTATGTTGAATACATGGGCAATTGGTTCTATGTAGGTAAAGATGGTAAACCAGTTAAGGGTTCTCAAAATATCGATGGACAAGATGTCTTCTTCAACTTTCGAGGGGTACAAGCCAAAGGTGATTTTGGTCGAGATGGCGTATATATGCCTGAGTACTATTACGATAAAGATAATGGTCGCAAAGTAACCAAAGCTGGGTTTGTTAAAGATATTAAAGGCTTGACCTATTATCTAAATGACAAGGGTAACAAAGTCCTTGGACTTCATGAAATTAATGGTGACTTATATTACTTCCGTCAAGGAGGTGCCTATAAATACACCCAACTAGGTGACATGTGGCAAGACAGTATTAATTACATCGATGGTAAAATCTACTACTTCGATCAATTTGGTAAGGCTGCCAAAAATCGCTTTGTCTTTACGGAAGGAGCTTGGCACTATTTCTACGGTGATGGAACAGCAGCTACCGGTGCCGTTCAAATTAATGGGCAAAAGCTTTACTTCGATACAAATCATGGTAGACAAGTCAAAGGCGCTTTTGCACCAGATGGTCACTACTACGATGAAAACTCTGGTGAACTAGTCACCAACCAAACACGTACTATCAAAGGTGTAACTTATCATTTTGATGAAAATGGTAATGCGACTAAAGTTTAAGGTAGCCCTTACTTTAAGAAAACTTTAGGATCTCCTCTATATACTATAATCATCCTAAAACTTTTCTTTTTCATAATCTCCTAATCCAGGGCTCAGGTTCTGGATTTTTTTTAAACTCTTATGACTGCTAAAATTGTGACATTTACCTTGTTAGTCACTTTACAATGTAATCGTTTTCTTATTTTTGTCTAAATTTCTTATATTTTCTTGAAAGTCTCTAAAATAGCGCTATAATAGGACTTAGGAAATGGAGGAAAAATTATGAAAGTACATTCTAATTTTACTGGACAAAAGTCCAAAAAACGTCTGATTGCATTCTCATGTGCAACTGCTCTTGCAGGTTTTGCCCTCATCGCAAAGCCTGCCTTCGCTGAGGAAGCTAAAGCTGATAACTCATCAAACCTTGATGTGAACGCTACTACCACTGCCAATGTGGAAACCACAGCAGACCTCGTAGAAACAAAGGTTGTCGAAGCTCCTGCTACTACTGAAAATGTGGCTAGCACAGAAAACACCACAAATGTCTCAGAACAAGCCTCAACTTCTACAGCAAGTTCTGAAACTGCCAGTGAAACAGCTTCAACAACTGCAAGCGAAAGTCAAGCACCTGCGGAATCAGCCACAGGCCAAACACGTGATGCTGTAACTACAGACCGAGCTGCCAGTGAGACTGTAACAGCAACCGCAGATACCAATAGTGAAACCAATGTTACCGGTGGTCAATACTACAGTGATAAGTATGGCTACTGGCATTACAAAGATGCTAGTGGTAAAGATCTGACTGGACCACAAACTATTGATGGCGTTAAGGTCTACTTCAATCCAGGCGGTGTTCAGGTTAAAGGGGAATTTGCCTGGGACGGTCACTATTATGACAAAGACTCTGGTGCTCTTGTTACTAATAAATTCATTGATAGTTACAGTAGCAGATATTACCTAGATGAAAATGGCAATAAAGTAATCGGACCCAAGGAAATTAATGGGGTATGGAATTATTTTAATCAGTATGGAGAACAAGTTAAAGGTAGATTTGCTTCCGATGGCCGTTATTACGATGAAAACGGAAAACAAGTGGATTTCGGGACAAATCGCTATTTCGAATTAAACGGAGAATGGTACTATGCTGGAAATGATGGTGCTATTTTAAAGGGACCACAAACCATCGATGGCGTTAAGGTTTACTTCGACCAAGGAGGTGTTCAAGTTAAGGGCTATTTTGTAAAAGATAGTACTGACAAAAATGAACGCTATTATGACAAAGATTCTGGTGCTCTAGCTACTAACCAATATATCATCGCCTACAACCCCTACAGACATAGAAATGAACGTTATTATGTTAACGACCAAGGAATTCGGTTAACTGGTCCTCAAACAATTGATGGTAAACAAGTCTACTTTGATAAATACGAGGGATGCCAAGTTTTCGACAATTTTGGTGATGATGGTTACTTCTACGATCAGGACGGTAATCGTGTTGATCTTGGTGCCAATCATTATGTTCAAGTCAGAGACAATTGGTACTACGTCGGTAACGAGGGAAAGATCTTGACAGGTGAGCAAACTATTGATGGCACTCACGTTTATTTTGAATATAGCGGTGAACAGGTTAAAGGAGATTTTGACTATAAAAATCAATTTCACGATAAAGACTCTGGAAATTTAGTTACTAATCGTTTCGTAACAGTTAAGGACAAGACCTACTTTATTGGAGCTGATAGCAAAGCCATTAAAGGAGCAACAGTCATTGATAACACTGAATACTTCTTTGATGAGAAAACTGGAGCCCAAGTCAAAGGAAATTTCGCTACTAACGATAAATATTATGATGGAAGCACTGGTGCTCTCGTAACCAATAGTTATGTCCAAGTCGACAAAGACTGGTACTACGTAGGTAATGACGGTAAACGACTTAAAGGTTCTCAAACCATTAACAATGTTTCTGTATACTTTGATTCTTATAGTGGTAAACAAGCAAAAGGAGAATTTAGCGATAATGGTTACTATTATGACAAAGATTCTGGAGCTAAAGTAGATTTGGGAACAAGTCGTTATGTCCAAGTTAACGATAATTGGTACTATGTCAATGCTGAAGGTAAAATTCTCAAAGGCGAACAAACCATCGACGGGGTTCAAGTCAACTTTGATCCTTATAGCGGTATGCAGACCAAGGGAGGCTTTGTTGATTCTAGAGGGCAATTGATTTCTGAAAAAAAACACAATACATATGAAAGACCTAGTAAGTTCTATGATAATAACTCTGGCGCTCTTGTAAAAAATCAATACTTCAATAATAATGGTAAATGGTACTATGCAGATGCACAAGGGAACATCCTAACAGGCCCACAAACCATTGATGGGGTACACGTTTACTTTGACTCATATGGAGTACAAGCTAAAGATGCAATCGCAGAAGGTTACTACTACGACAAAGACTCTGGTGCTCGTCACGCAGCCCCTCGTAAGCAATTTATAAAGGCTGGTGGTAAATTATACTATCTTGACGATGATAATAAAATAAATTCTGGTTATAAAAAAATTGACGGTAAGGATTATTTTATTACAGGATATGGGGAAGTTTTAAGAGGAGAATTCGGACCTTACGGTTACGAACCATACTATGATAGTGAGACTGGAGCTGCTGTACGACAAAGAGGTTTTGTTAAATCTGGACGTGACTGGTACTACCTAGATGACGAAGGAAATAAAGCATTAGGACTAGCCAAGATAGACGGCAATCTCTATTATTTCAGTAATCCCGTCGCAACAAAATACCGAATGGGCGAACAAGTTAAAGGAAAGCTGGTGAGACCTTATGAATTCTTACACTATAACCGTTCACCCTATGACAATCCAGCCTACTACTTCGATGCTGAAACAGGTGCTGCTGTAACTAATCAATTCGTTAATTGGAAGGGCAACTGGTACTACTTTGGTAACGATGGTAAGGCCCTTCTCTTTGATCAAGTCATCAATGGTCAACACCTTTACTTTAATTATGAAGGTAAACAAGTGAAGGGTAATTTCGTTACAGACTACAAGGGAACTCGTTACTATGATGAAAACTCTGGTGAGCTCGTCACCAACCAAACACGTACCATCAATGGTGTGACTTATCACTTTGATGAAAATGGACGTACAAATCAATTGTAAGATAAGTCAGGAAATCGACTAAAATTATTCTCATTCGTCATACAGATAAACGACAAACAAAAAGTCCAAATCAAACTATTGATTTGGGCTTTTTGTTAGGTAAAGAATTTATTAGTCCTTTTTCAGTCTTTTTAGGTGTTTATAGAGACCGAAGGCCCGATCCAGTTGCATAGATTCGATAGAACGTTTGCCCTTGATATAGAGATTTCCATTGGTTGCATTCATCAACCCTGTCTTAGAAATGGCATAGCCGGTAATCATGCCACTATAAAGGAATTTTTCCAATTCCTTGACATCTAAAACTCTGCTTGAAGGTTCAAGAATACCATATTCTGCTTCATAAATATCCACTAGTCTTTTAAACTTATAGGCTGTTTTTATGGGCATATCTCCGACATTTCCCTTGGCATAATAATGATAGATATTCTGTGGGCTTAAGTCTGCAGAGGCCACCTCTTGACCATTGGGCGAGTAAGGTTGTGATTTAATGAAAGTATTAAGTTTGCCAATATCAATTTGGGAGTCGCTAACATTTTCCTTAGGAACAGGGAAGTCATTCCTATCAACAATCTCCCTTCGTCTTATAGTTGCCAACAATTCATAAGGCTCGACTCTAAGTCTTTTGGAGAATTTTTCCAAAGTATCAAGCGATACCGTTCCTGTTTGATTGATCAGGTTATAGTTGGTTTGAGCCATACCAGATGAGACTACAAAGGCTGTCATGCGTTCTCTGACTTCCCCCTCAGTCATATCTTCCGTGATTTCCAGCTTCTTGCGAATGTTGTGCCACAAGTTCTGGGTGACCTGATCAGGATCTCTTGGAAACTCAAAACCCTCATGCTGATTATCTCGAGCTAAGAGCTTCCCAAGTGTAATGTTTTTCCCAGTCACCTTGGCCAGACCGTTAGTAATAGTTACAATCTTTGGAATATTTCCCTTAGGCTTGTTCATGAAAAGCATCCGAAGGCTTCCTGACGGAATCCCCGTAGCTTCTGAAAGCTCTTTGTAACTCTTCTTGTCTTTCCAAAATTCCCCCATACGAGCTTTTTCCGCATTTTCCCAGAAAAGTTCCTTAAGGGATTTGGGGGTATTCGGCTCATCCGATAATAGTCGTTTTGACATAATTGTCTCCCTCTAAAATTGCTGTTTAAACTTAGTCCGAGTCTATTATCTCATATTTTTAATAAAAATCAAATCAATCCCTAATGGTATTGATTTTACTATATAAAAAGGATTTAGCTCCGTTTTATACAGAACTAAATCCCTTGAGGGGGATTGTATCATAAATTGGTAAATTATAGCCTAAAGCATACCCAACCAAAAGAAAAAAACTTAATACGCTAGCCCAATCAAGGCCAGAAGCAAATACTAAAGATTTAATTGTCCTTCCACTCAGTTGACTAAAATAGGCCCATTTTTTTCTGTTTGAAACCAATAAAACAATTGGAAGATATAGACTAGCTCCTAAAAGAGCTGGCCAATACTTTTTAACCCCTATTGAAATAGGAAATATAATTATAAAAACTAAACTTAACAGTGCAAACAGTGAGAAACCACTCATAAAATAAGGTATGACACGAGAAATTCCCTGCATACTTTTTTCAGGTCGTTCCTCATCTCCATAGAAAGAATATCGTAAACCAACATCCACCAAACCGGCGAAGCCAATCATATTATTCAAGCTATTAATAGTCCAACTTGTCTCTAGTAAGTAAGATAATTTTTGTTTCTGATTAAGCTCTTTATTTAGGATTTTATCATAGAATACCATAGGTGCAACAGCCATAAAACCAAGCAAAGCTAAAATAATGACTTTTATTGGAGAGAGTTCTCCAAAGATTGCTCCAATCTTATCAAACGAAATGGTCTTAAAAAGTCTGATTATCTCTACAATAACCAGACTAGCAATAGATAAAAATAGCACAAGTTTGATAAGTCTCTGCCATTTTTTCACGCCATTCAAAATTGTTCTCACAATCCTCTTCCTTCTTATCCTAACAAAGTTTGTAATATTGGAATAACAACGATAAATAGAACCGTACTTAGAGTCACCACATTCGTAGAGAATTCTACATCTCCTTTGCCCTGATTAGCAAGGATCGGAAGAACAGCTAGAGCTGGTGTCGCGGACTGAATCATAAAGGTCTTAAATTCTACTGTCGCCATATTTGGTGCAAAGAACTTCAATACAAGAAGCATGATTAGAGGAGCTAGGATAAAGCGTCCAACTAAAGTGATAATTGTATCTTTATCAAAAGTAATAGTTTTCAAGCCTGCCTTTGCAAGAACGATACCAATATAAATCAGAGATAGGGGAGTAACAATATTTCCAACATAGGTTAAGGTATTCGTTGCGAAATCTGGAATAGAGATTCGAAGAATCAAACATAGCAGAGCCACAAGAAAACCTACAAGCGGAGCTGGTAGCAATTTCTTCCAGTCAAATTTACTTGTATTCTTGCTTTGACCCGATTTACTGTCGCTCGTCATCAAATACACGCCCAATGTCCAGGTGGAAATCGTGTTGGTGATATAGTAAATTAAGAAATAAGGAAGAGCCTGATCCCCAAAAAGAGCAACGTTTAAAGGTAAACCAATAAAAATAGTGTTGGCATTCACAAAGGTATTAATCATGGTTCCTCGCCGTCCTGGACGAACCTTGAAAAGCACAACTGCAATATAAGCTACGCTATATCCCAAGATAAAGGCCACAAATGTATAAAGGAGACCTCCAGAAAGACTGATTAGCTTATCTAGTGTCAGGTATTTCATCACCGACACAAAGATTGACGCTGGCAAGGCTACATTCATGATCAAACGGGATAGGTTAGATCCAAAGGCATCTCCAAACCATCCCTTCACCTGAAGAATATACCCCAAAACAATGATAGCGATAATCGGAATAATACTCGTAATCGAGGTTAAAAAGAGTGACATAGGTATCCTTTCTAAATTACTTAAGTCCACAGCCCATACAAATCTGTCGCTAGCGAAGGATAGACAGCAGCAGTGAATTATTTATACTCTGGATACCATTTCAAATCACGAACTGCTTTGGCCATATCTGTTTCCTTAGCACGCGCAAGACCTTGCTCTTGTGCTTTTTTAGCGACTGCTTCTGCTACTTTAATAGAAACATCTGCTACATACTTGAATGGTGGCAAGACAGGAGCTCCTGGTTGGCCTGGATTGACAATACCACTCAATGAATGAGCTGCTGCTCCAATCATTTCATCAGTCAAAAGACTTGCTTCAGAAGCCAGCATACCTAGACCAAGACCTGGGTAAATCAAGGCATTATTGGCTTGACCAATCACATAGTCGACACCTTTATAAAAAACTGTATCAGCAGGAATTCCTGTTGCGACAAAAGCTTTGCCATCTGACCATTCAATCAAATCTTTGGCACTAGCTTCTGCTAGTTTGGTTGGATTTGACAAAGGGAAGATCATCGGACGTTCTGTGTTTTCACACATAGCTTCTACTATTTCTTTGGTGAAGGTATTAGGTTGAGTTGAAGTTCCTACAAGAATGGTTGGCTTCACAGTCTTCACTACTTCAAGCAGGTCAGTCAATTTGTCTGCGTTACTAAAGTCAGCACGTTTCTTAGCAAACGGTTTTTGTTCAGGAGTTAGGTCATCCATGTCATCAAAGAGAAGACCTTGTTTATCAACCATAAAGAAACGTTTATAGGCTTCTTCTTCAGAAAGACCTTCACTTACCATTTCACGAAGAACACGAGAGGCAATTCCTGCACCCGCAGTACCACCACCATAGCAGAGATAAACTTGATCTGTTAATTTTTCACCACTAATATCCAGTGAACCAAAGATACCACCTAAGGTAACGATTCCTGTACCTTGAATATCATCATTAAAAGTTGGAATTTGTTTCCGGTATTTTTCAAGAATATTGGCTGCATTCAAGCGGCCGAAGTCTTCCCAGTGAA
Source organism: Streptococcus sp. Marseille-Q3604 (assembly GCF_916619785.1). Taxonomy (NCBI): domain Bacteria; kingdom Bacillati; phylum Bacillota; class Bacilli; order Lactobacillales; family Streptococcaceae; genus Streptococcus; species Streptococcus sp. Marseille-Q3604. Next base: position 722,378 of record NZ_CAKAKM010000001.1, read on the forward strand.
GGTAGAGTTTAGGAAAAAGACGTTCTGCTGTTTGAACAAATTGGTCAATGAAGTCGTAGTAACGATCTCCGCGAACCCGTTCGTGACGATTTCCTAAGTAATTAGGATTGTTACGAAGTTCTTCACGGTTAGTCCCTGCATCAATAACTAAAGGAAGGACCATAGAAGGATCGATTCCAGCAGCACCCGTGTAGACCATCAATTTCCCGACAGAAATATCGACACCATTTGTTCCCCAGTCACCGATTCCAAGGATTCCTTCTGCATCTGTTACAACGATGAGTCGAATCTCGCGATCCCCAGCAGCATTTTTCAAAGTGGCTTCAATATTTTCAGGATGATTGATATCAAGATATCCCGCATATTGTGGATCTACAAAGAGGTCACTATAGCCTTCAATGGTATCTGCAATGGTTGGATCGTATACAATTGGATTGAATTCCTCCAAATGTTGAGAAAAGAGGTAATAGAAAAGAGTCCGGTTGGTATTAAAAATTTCCATTAGGAAAAGACGTTTTCCCAAATCATTGGCTTTTGTTTGCATTTGTGCATAAGTTTGTGCCGCTTGCTCTTCAATCGTTTGAACATACGGTGGCAGTAAACCAATAAGGCCTAGTTCCTTTCGCTCCTCTAAGGTAAAGGCAGTACCTTTATTTAGGAAAGGGTTGTTTAAAATATCATGTGCAGTCATAGTGCAACCTCCTTTTTACTTATATTATACTACTTAAATAGTTGTTTTAAAGAACAATGTACTTTATAGTGTCCACTCATTTCTTTTATGTTATAATGGGCAAAAAGAATTATGACAGAATCAACTATACAACCAGTTATCATCTTTCCTCCAGATACAAATGGACAACCACTTTATCTGTGCCTAACCGTATAACACATTTGTTTTACAGGCTGTATAGTAGCAACAATTATGATGGTACTAATAGAGACTAGCATATTGAACTAATAAACAATAATATGGATTTTATAGTATACTTTGTATTGTTTAAAAAGTTATTTTTGTCATTTAAAACTTGTATTCTGTTTATATGACAACTAATAATTATCTACAAAAATATATTTCACAAAAAGTGAAATATTTTCGTAAACAAAACAAAATGAGCCAGGAGGAACTTTCGGAACAGGCAGGACTCGGACTCAAGTATATCAATCAATTAGAAAACCAAAATGTGAATCTGACCATTCACAGTCTAGAAAAAGTGATTGTCGCCTTAAACTTGACACCAGAGGACTTTTTCAATTTCAATAGCCTCGAGCCCACCACTGACCAAACCGATAATCTCTCATTGAAAAGAGTTAACATGAAGCTGAAACAAGTTCCTGTTGATAAAAGGGAGAAAATCCTAGCTATTTTTGAAGATATTCTTGATAACCTATAATCATCTCCTGACTCATCATCATATTCTAACTCAATAAAAAAGTTATAGTCAAACACACCACTACGGATAATATTTACTTATCGTCTCACCTAGCCTTGTCTATGTAACTCTTTTTAACAATTTTTTGAAAGTGTGATTTTATGAATCTTAAAGACTTATACTATTTTTATGACCTAAGCAACCTGCAATCTTTCACTGAAGTAGCTCGAAAAAACGGGGTGAGTCAACCATCTATTTCTTATGCCATTAAACGTTTAGAAAAGGAGTTTCATTGCCAATTACTTGTGCATGATCCTTCACATAGGACATTTAAGCTAACTCCACAAGGTGATATATTGTTACGACATGTAAAGAAAGCTCTTCCAGAAATACAAGGTGCCCAAAAAGAAATACTTCGAAGCATTTCTCCCTATGATACAATTGGGTTTCCGCCTCTTATTATTGACTATCTTGTTCGTAAAGAGCCTGCTTTTATTGAAAATGCCTCAGCACTTCGAAATATTCACCCTATACAAGAAGGTTCTATTGAACTTCTAAACCTCTTGTCTAAGGGAGAACTAGATGCCAGTTTTATTGGAAGCTTAGAACCGATTATCGATAAACGATTTTCAGTTAAAACTCTTATGACAAGTGATCTTTATTATATTCTACCTTCAGGCCACTCATTGGCAGATAAGGAAGCTATCGCTTTCTCTGATGTTCTAAATGAAAATTTTATTATTTTAGACGAACATTTTGTTCATCTAAAAGCTTTTCAACATTTGAATAATCACTATCATCATGCCGCAACACCATTCTTTCAAACAGATGATATTAATTTGCTTAAGCAACTCCTTCGTAAAAAAATTGGTATCAGTCTTCTTTCTGAAATCGCTATAACAAAGGAAGACAAAGATTTAATTTCTATCCCAATGGTTAAAGAGGAACGCATGTCGCTTTATGTTTCACTACTTACACTTAAGGAAACTAATCTTCATCCTGAGGTAGAAAACTTCTTCCAAGAACTATTAAATTAAAAGCGATAATACTAAGCTAATTAAGATACATCTAACAATAAAAGGAAACTCCCCTCGTACTTAAACGAAGGGAGTTGTTTTACTAATAATTCCAGTTTACCAAGAGATAAATGAGACTCGAGCCAAACATATCCGCCAAGGCATGCATGAGGAAGAATGGAAGCAAGTTTTTGACCTTGTATTTATAAAGGAAATAATAAAGTAGACCAAAGACCACACCGATAACCAGAGCCCATAGCATCCCCTGATAGGTATGGAAGGACACACGGACAATGGTTGAAAAGACCAAGACCCACCATTTATACTTGTCCTTTACTGAGGTCAAGAGCCCTAAGAAGAAAAATTCCTCGTAGAAACCGTTAAGCAGTCCGTAAGCAATGGCCATAGGTGACAAAGCCATAAACTTATCAATAACAGCCATAGGATTAATATAGGCTAAAACTTGAGGACTAAAATAATTATACTGTCCTGACAAGGTGCTAACCATATCGGCAAATAGGCCTGAGATAGCGAAAATAAAGGGTACCCAAAAGAGAACAGACCACTTTAGGCGTATAGGTAATTGTTTAAAGTCAAAATGACGTATCCAGAGATATATAATCGCTAAGGTTAGGAGAACAATCTGCAAGGTGAAATTACTTGAATAGCCTGCTCCCTCACTGGCTGTATTTGTTGACGTCTCAGTAACTGTTGTCGCTACGGTCGGAGCCAAACTTGCCAAATATATTTCAGTCGAACGGACAATAAACTGTCCAAACATAATGAGCGTAACAATACCGATATCAAACCACCTCAGATTCTTTAGTGGTTGTTCGGGACGAATTTTCTTGAGTAAAGACATTGGTCTTTCCTTTCTTCTATCCTCTTGATCGAAGACTGGTTTATTCTTTAAGGTTTATTATAAGTCATAAACCTTAACATAATACTAAAATTTGCAGTAAGATTAGTATTTCATTTAAGGAAAGAAAAAGCAAGGGAAAGCATGTTTCCTTTGCTTCAAACTTGTTATTAATCATTCTTTTTAACAACACTAACTAAGACAAGGAGTTGGAAAATAGCCAAAACAAATAGGACCACAAAGCCATTTCGACTACCTTGAGCCGTTGCTCGTGCAAAGTCAATCTTGTGGTTAGCTTGACTCATAGCAACAATTAGAGATGCTAGTGTTGTTCCCACTGCTCCTGCAAATTGCTGAAGCGTGTTAAAGATGGCATTAGCATCGGCTCGTTGATCAAGCGACAGTTGTTTCTGTCCATTGGTCATGACATTACCAAAGGCAACCCCAAGTCCCGTCATGAAAATCATGTAAAAGGCGAGAATCAAAGTATTTGAAAGGGAGAGGCCAAACAAGCTAAATAGCAACTGAGCAAGAACAATAAGGCTTGCTCCAATCAGAATTGGTTTACGAGCTCCCATCTTATCTAAAATGATACCCGAAAACGGAGCAAATCCTGCACCAATGATAGCTCCTGGGAGAAGCATCAAGGCTGCAAGAGTGGTATTAGAGTGGTTAACCAACTGCACATAGTTTGGCAAGAGGAAACTCATCGCAAGGGAACCCAATTGAAAAGAAAAGAAAGCGATGATATGACCTGTCAGTTTACGATTTTTCAAAATAGAGAGGTTGATGATGGGATTTTCTAATGTTGTAGAACGCCAAATCAAAATGACAAGACCTAAGATCCCAATCAAAAGCCAACCTAAGACTGAGAAGCTGAAGAAGGCATGTTCAGCAACCCCATGAAGACCTAAAATCAGGCCCAAGAAAAGAAGGATGGTAGCCAGTAGACTGAGGATATCTAAAAATTCACGTCTAACCTCACTCTTTTGCTCAATCGATCGAAGCCCTGCAATCAGTGAAGCCAAGAGAATAGGAAACTGAATGAGGAAGATAGAACGCCAACCAAAATGCGCTGTCAAAAGTCCACCAACAGTTGGTCCAATCGCCGGTGCAACTGCTGTAATCAGTGTCCCAACTCCCATCATGAGACCAATCTTACGACTTGGCACCTGCTCCAAAATGATGTTAAACATGAGAGGTAGAGCAAAACCAACACCCATCCCTTGAACCAATCGTCCCAAAACAACAAAGCTAAAACTAGGCGCTATAAAGTCAATGAAAACACCTAAAATAGACAAAAGGTTTGCGACCAGAAAGATGGTTTTCATCTTAAACGAGCGCTTGAGATAGGCAGATAAGGGCACCACGCAAGCAACGACTAATAGGTAAATGGTTGTAACCCACTGTACTGTTGACGTATTAACCGAAAATGCCTTCATCAATACAGGAAAGGTGATGTTCATAGCTGTTTCACCAGCTACTCCACAAAAAGAAAGGATTCCTGTCGCAAAGATGGCACACAGGATCTTGGTGGAGATTTTTTCTTCTGACATGAGTATTTATTCCTCCTTGATAAACTTAAAGATTACGATAGTGTTGTAAGATTTTGAGAAAGATTTCTCTCTCTTTAGCTGAAAATTGCTGGGCAAACTCTTCCTCTTCTTTACGAAGATAGGATTGACAGGCAGACGCGATTTTTACCGCCTTATCCGTTAAAACAACCGCTTTTTGCCTAGCGTCTTTCGATGAGGTATGTCGTTCGATAAGGCCTTTTTTCTCCATCCGCTGTAAGAGAACTGTCGTTGTCGAACGCTGAATCTCAAATTCATGCTCAATGTCACGTTGAAATACCTCATGATTAGCATGATGGGTTATAAAATCGATAATGGCCATCTGATTTCCAGTCAAATCATACTGCCTAGCAAACTGATCAAAGTGGCGCATCATATTGTTATTGGCTTGCTTCAACAAGCGTCCAAAATGGTCCAAAACATGACTCCTTAACTACATTGTTAGCTAACTAACGTTATTTAGTATAAGAGTTTTAGGAGGTAATGTCAATAACTTTTCAAGAGATTTCCACTCAACTTTCAATAGATTTCAAAAAACTCAAGGACTTAAATCCTTGAGTTGCTTCATTTAGTCTTTCTTTACAGGAATTTCCTTAATAACACGCGCTGGATTCCCGCCTAGAACCACGTTGTCTCCAAAGGACTTGGTCACGACGGCTCCTGCCCCAGCTACTACATTATCCCCTAGGGTAACGCCAGGAAGGATGGTCACGCCTCCACCAGCCCAGAAATTATCACCGATAGTAATTGGAGCCCCATATTCAAGTCCTGAATTACGCTCGGTTGGATCAAGCGGATGTAAGGGCGTCAAAAACTGACAATTAGGGCCAATCATGGCATTGTCACCAATCCTGATAGGACAGACGTCTAGCATAGTCAAGTTCCAGTTAGAATAAAAATTTTCACCGATATGGATATTAACACCGTAATCCGTAACGAACTGAGGATTCATGGCAACATTTTCACCAGTCGAACCAAACCAAGATTTGACAACTTCAGCTCTCTTGAGACGGTCAGGTTCCCCATTAAAGGCCATTTGGTTTTCTCTCGATTTTGCTGCTAGGGCACGTAACTCAGGGTCGCTAGGCTTATAAAACTCACCCGCAATCATTTTTTCATATTCTGTCGGCATGGCAGTCTCCTTTTGTGATTGTACTCCTATATTGTAGTATAGAAGTGATGTTACCACAAGAGAACAGATATAAACTAGATAAATATCTCAACTTAAAAAATATTACTCAATATAGATTGTAACCATAGCTCCATTATTTTCATTAGAAAGTTTCAGTTCCCAATCATGAAGTTCTACGACTCTTTTTACAAAAGATAACCCTATTCCAAAATGGTGATTTTGAGAGTCGTTTCCTGATTGATTATCTTGGTAAAAGAGCGATCCTACATTATCAATCATATTAGCCGAGAACCTTGAGCCATCATTCCAAACCGATAAAACAATCTTATTTTGCTCAGATGATAATTTTATAACTATCCTTGGCATCATTGATTGACTATAGGACATTGCATTATTCACAAGATTAGTAAGTGCTCTTAAGAATAATACTAAGTCAATATGAATAGTAGTATCAGATGGGGTTTCATTCAATACTTTTAAGACACAGGTCCCAGTTGTCAGAGGAGTTAATTCTCTAATCAAACATGACGCAAGCTGCTCCGAAGTAATATGCTCTTTATTGATATTATCTTTATAAAATGTTTTTGAATATTGAATAAATTGATTAAAATAATTATCTAGCTGTTGACTTGAAGATTCGATATCTAATAAGCATTGAGTTAACTCAGGAGACAAATCAAATGTCTGAAGATACTCAGCATTACCTGAAATTATTGTTAGAGGTGTCTTTAAATCATGTGCTGCGGAAGACACTCTGAACATTAGCTCTTGCTTTTGTTTCTTCTCTTTTTCAAGCATCTTTTGAATTTTATCCTGCATCTTCATAATATGTTCTTTTGTCTCAATAAATTCAAATAACCTTAGTGGCTTAGAGTATTTGTTATTGTCTGAATATAAGCTTTGTTCATATACTGTCTTCATCTCTCTCTGAATTTCATATAGAAGTTTTTGTACATTTCTTACAATTATAACAACTAAAATGACACAAAGATAAATCCACGAGCTAACACTAAAAAACATAGTAAAGCTATTCACATTGTTAGCATTAATTCCTTCAACCGCTGTAAATAGGGTAGGAATAATGTAAAAAAAACAAATACATAACAAAAATTGAAAAATAATTTTCAAATAAGTTGCTCTTATCAACTGCTTTAATGTTATTGATTTTGCCATTTATATCCCCCACCCCAAAGAGTTTTAATTGGATCAATACCATAAGGTTTCAATTTTTGTCGAATCTGATAGATATACTCTGTAATACTTCGGTACTGAACTTCTGAACTTTGAGGGTACAAATATTCATAAAGCTCCTCTACACTAAAGATTTTAGTTTGATAGGTAAACAACAAATATAATAAATCGAATTCCCTTCTCGAAAGAGAAATACTATTACCGTCTACTATTAATTCCTTTCCTACCCTATCAAATTGAAGTAAACCACTAGTCTCAGTATCTCCGACAGAAAGTAGCCTTTTATCTCTTCTAATATGCATTTTGACTCTTGCAACCAACTCCTTCATACCGAATGGTTTGGTAATAAAATCATCTGCACCTATTCCAATAGCTTCAACAATATCTTCTTCAAGGTTTTTAGCAGTTATAAAAATTATGGGTGTTTGAATCTGACTTCTGATACTACTACAAATATCAATACCACTCACTGGCATCATTATATCCAGTAAAATCAAATCAAATCCTATGAAGTCACATAGGTTAATATCTTCGACAGAATTTCTAGTTTCAACTACATAGGAGTTTTTCTCCAGAATATTCTTAATCAATCTTAAAATTTTTAAATCATCGTCAATAACTAGAATTTTTGACTTTACCATTTTTTCCCTCGTACGTTTTGAATATATTGTAACATAATTAAAAATCGAAAATACATTTCAAAATTAGCATATAATTGATAATTCAATAAATTGAGTTTCTACCAAATCTCAATAATGCTCATTTTTAAGTAACAGAATATGTGCTCCAAAGTCTTGTATCTATTTTTCAGTCAATCTATCTAAATTCGATGTTGTCTCATCTAAAAAAACAATCTTTATTTGGGTTACTTTAAAAATTCCTTTCTAATAAGGCAATAACTCGTAAAGAATAATCCAAAAAGCCAAATTATAAATACAATAAAACGCATTATAGAATAGTTTGTATGTATTAGCTGAAAAACTAAATCATATATTATTACACTTGAAGCTATTGGTAAAACCCTATCTATAAAAGGCAACACGAGTATAGGAAATAATAGCAAAATTGCAAGTGCAATCATTGAATTACCGCATAAAAAGGAAAAAGAGTAACCCGCTAAAAAGTATACAACTGAACCAAACAAGTAATAATAAAAATTTACTTCACTATGAATACCCTGACTAAACATCATTACTATTAAACCTGCTAATACTGACTGTGTTAAACATTCTAGTAGATCTATTAATAATATGTATAATGCTGCCTTCACCCTACTTCCGTTGTTCAGGTAAACTTGCTTATAACTTTGTGTCCTCAATTCTACACTTGCATTTAAAACTCCATTCCCTAAAAAAGAGAAAGATATTATAGTTAATAAAACAGAACTGTTAAAAGTGATAGAATCTTCATTAACTTCGAATTTTAGATATCTTAATAAACTTATTATAATAACAAATACTAACTGAAATAATAAATAAACCTGTATAGGTAATAAACTATATTTTTTATATAATAAGCTATGCAATTGGCTTTTCATTCTTCTTCCCCCATTTTATTTTTTCTAAATAAAATAAACAAATCGTAGTAAGGAAAGTTTCAAATAATAGAAGAATCGCTCCATATAATTGAGTTGTCTGACCGGCTTCGACCCTACCAAAAGCAAAAGACTTAGCTCCAATTAAAGGTAATAAATTATCTAAAATAGGAGAAATTGCCTTAAGTATGCCTGATAAAGAAAAAACTAACAATAAAACTATCACAATCAAAGAAGGAATTGATCTTTTTGTTATTTTTACAAGTAATAGAGAGAGTAAATTAAGTGTAATTGTAAAAGCTCCTAGTCTAGTGATAACATCAAGCATTAAACCTATAGACAGAATACTTTGTAACTTACTAACTAACATGAATTTTAGAAGTAATGCATTTAATAAAAACAACGTAAAGGTCGTCATTATTGAAATAACAATTATACTAAATATCTGTGAAAACAACCTTATTTTCCAGTTAGCACAAATTAGTGATGAAAACTCATCCTCACCAAATTGATAATCAGTTGCTAGAATTAATGCTGACAATATAGGCAAAAATAACACGGTTGCTTGATAAGGAGATGATAAAATAGCATCTCTCACCGTTCTATAAGGAGTCTCAATTACATTTTGATCAATATTTACTGAGTTGGCAGCACCAGTGTGTAGTGCATTAATGACTTGAATATTTTGATAGGTAAAAAACAAACTAACTACAACTAAGATAAAAAATCCCATTTTAAATAAAGTTAGATGGCTATATTTATATAAATACCCCTTTATAACTTGACTTAACATTTTATACTACTCCTCTCATGTACAGAGCTAAAATAGGCGTTTTCAAAACTATCATATTGCTTCAATACTTGCTCACGTTTGTCATTTAGAACAACATGACCATTTGAAATACCTACAACTCTATCTACGGTTAATTCAAGTTCGCTCATATAATGGCTAGTTAATAGTACTGTTTTTCCTTGTTTCACAAAGTCTTTGAGAAACTCTCTTAACCAACGGATTCCCTCTGGGTCCAACCCATTAATAGGTTCGTCTAAAATCAAAATATCTGGGTCTGCAAGTATTGCTGTTGCCAAGCCTAATCTTTGCTTCATTCCTAAAGAATAATCTTTGATTTTCTTCTTACCAACATCTTTTAATCCAACAATTTCTAAACATTCAGTACAACGTTGCTTACTTAGTCCACAAGAAAGTGCAATCCATCTTAATTGCTCATAACCAGTTCTACTTGGATAAGGTTGATAACTATCTAAAAAAGTTCCTACTATTGAGATTGGCTCAGCTCCTAACTCACTATATGTTGTTCCTAAAATAGTTGCCTTTCCACTATCAGCTGACTCCAACCCTAATAGTATTTTTATTAGGGTTGATTTCCCAGAACCATTAGGTCCGATCAAACCAGTAATTTCACCTTTATTAGCTTGAAAAGTTATATTTGATAATACAACTTTGTCATCGTATGTTTTATTTAAATTAGTAATATTAATCATTTTGTTTTCCTTTGACGAATAGAACCTTTTGAAATTTCATAAATTAATGCTTTCACCAATAGGCTTATTATCAAACTCCACCCATGCATATGCATTATAAGGGGAAGTTTTAAAATCTGAAACCCAATCTGGAGAATATCTTGTTATAGTGAAGGTACCTTTCACTATAATTGTAGTTTATCAATATCTTTTCGGAAAAAAATCAGAGTTAATAGTTTTACATATTTTTAATAAAAAAATGTTCTGAGATAGTCTTTAAACATCTTATTTTAGATAAGAAACAATCCACAAAAAAATCCCAAGTGCACAATGCAACTTGAGATTTTCTTTCTGTCTGGGCATGCCTGAGTCATTCAGGTCTTTATATTATTTGTCTTTTTGATCTTTGTGATCTTTCTTATTTTTCTTCTTACGTCCGTTGCGGCCAAGTCCTAGACCTGTTACCGATACGGTGAAGCCTGCGATATTGATGGTTTCTTCAATCTTACCTTTGCTTGCTTCTTCCTCATTTGAGAGATTAATTGGCATCTTGTGTTTAGAGCCTTTACCCTCAGCTTGACTTGAAACAGGTGCTTCAAAGTCATCGCCTGGTCCATAAGTGACTGGTCCCTCATGAGATTCCACTTGCTCTTCGACTTGGTCGAGAACTTCTAGATCTTGAACCTCTTCAACAACGATATCGTCTGCCTTGTTTTCTTTAGGTTTACCATTGATATCGCCTGTAAGCGGGATATAAACAACGGTTTCTTCAAGGTTACGTTGACCTACTGTCTTACCTTCAACCTTGTCCTTATCAGCGCTATAGCCTTCTACTTCTGGTGTGATAACTGTTTCAAACTGACCTTTATTTGAAGTCCAGTAGCTTGAACCAAGCTCTTCACCTGTAACCTTATCAATGGTCAAACTACGTGTCCATTGAGCGGTTTGGATGTTATTAGCAGGAAGTTCTGCTTGTCCATCGCTAGATGTGTAGAGAACTGTGAAGGTTACATCTTTAATATAGCTTTCACGTTCTGGCCATTTAGCTCCATCAGGATTTGCTGGGTTGATTGGTGTACCGGCTTCTTGGATGTTATCTGGACCTACTTGAACGGTACCATGACGAAGGGTAACCATGAAGTTTTGGTCAACATGTGAATCACCATCAAAGATAACACCGTTTGTGAAGCCATCTGCAAGGAGGGTATAACCACGGTCACTATAGTACTTGATACGCTCGATTGTTGAGTAATCGATAACTTCGCCTGATTTACCAAGCAAGTCAACCACTTCAAGTTTCTTACGAGTTGTGCCATCAACATAAGTAACTGTAGCTTTCTGAGCATCCTTAAGGTAAGTTACTACTTCCATGATTTCAGGTGTTTCTACAGAAACATCTGTCATTTCAGCTACTTCCATACGGTCTGGTGTAAATCCAACAACCTCTGGAGAAGGAACAGCTGAGAAGCCAGCTTGAGTACTTGACCATGCTTCATAATTGATAGCACCTGTAACAAGGTTAACGTTAGTCAAACGTTTGAAATCAAGAACTTCAACGTAGTCGTCGCTAGCCAAGCCGCCTTCTTCGAAGACATACTGGATTGTACGTGTCACATCGGCACGGTTTTCAAGCATCTCTACGCTATTTGGCCAAACTGGACTATTAACATCGTTTGGATCTACGACTTCACCTGCAACTGGTGCTGGCATATCTGGGTCAATAAGAACCAAACGTTCACGAAGAACAACTTCGAAGACTTGATCAAAGTCAGAATCACCATTGTAAGTGTGGTCAAAGGCTGCCGCATAACCATCGTTGACAAGTTCATAACCTTGTTTGAGCAAGTTTGCAATTTGTTCATCAGTAGAGTAGTCAATCTTCTCACCTGAGCTTCCGACGACGACATCACGAGTCAATTCGGACTTATCAAGCTCATTCATGTAAAGGATAATAGCTTTTTGCTCATCCTTAGCATAAACCACGTTGGTATCTTGACCTGGGTGTTCTGGAGTAATAAAGGCCTTTTCAGAAATGTAACCAAGAACATCTGGAACGACTGTTTCCATAGCCATGGTTGGATCTTCAGGATCGTTGTTGTAGCTTGGAGTAGGTGCATTTTCAATAGGTGTACCATACTCATCTACTGGAATAATCTTACCAAGCTCTGTATAAGTTACTGTATCTTCCACTTCTGGAAGGTCTGGGCGAACTTCAAGACCACCAGCTTGACGTTTATCCGCATAGAAGCCATCTACAACTGGAACTTCTACGACATCATAAGTGAAGCTGTCTTGATCCCAAGTGCTTGTTTGTTCCACTTGGTTAAATTTACCGTGGAAGCTGAAGCTATCTTGAATGTTGATAACTGGATCTTTGTAGCCTGCACCTTGGAAGGTAACCGTTTGTTTCGTATCTTGCGTGATATCATCCAAGATTGGCTCGTAAACCAAGGTTTGGTCCATGCTGAGGTCAATTGGCAATACCAATTCACTTTCAGCTTGGTAGCCAGCAACTTGTGGTGCTGGTGTCTCAATAACTTGCGTAGCATCTTGAGGATCATTAGCATAATGAACTGGCTCTGCATCCGCGATTGGATTACCAAAGGTATCAACAGGGATAATCTTACCAAGCTCTTTATAGGCAACACTATCTGTTGCTTCTGGTTTATCAGGTGTAACAACCTGCATACCAGCAACTGCCTTGTCCGCAAAGTAACCTTCGATAACTGGAACATTGACCTTAGCGAAAGTATAGCTGTCTTGATCCCAAGTGTAAGTATCTTCTGCTTGGTTGTACTTACCAGTGAAGCTGAAGTCAGACTGAATATTAACAGACGGTGTTGCTTCGCCAGCACCTTTGAAGAAGACAGTTTGCAAGGTTGGTTGCGTTACATCTTCAAGGATTGGAGCGTACTCAACAAGAATATCGTCTGTCAAGCTCTCAGGCATGACACTTTGTTGCATTGGACGGTAACCCGGAATGTGAGGAACAAGAGTCTCACTAACCTTGGTTGGGTTATTAGCATCGTTGTTGAAGGTTGGCGTAGGCACGTTTGGAATCAAGCGTCCATTCGCATCAATAGGAATGATTTTACCAAGCGGAACGTAGGTAACGGTTTCTTCTATATTATCCTCAGTAACATCTCTACCCTTAACCTCTACTCTATCCGCAAAATAACCTAAAACAACTGGTGCATAGATATCATAATACTTGGTTTTGTTTGGAGACCACTCTGTCTCATCAACAAGCTCACCTGTAACCTTGTCGAAGGTAAGAGTACGCACCCAATAAGCCTTTTGCACATCAGCATTTGGCAAATCCGCATTGCCATCTGTACTTCTGTAAAAGACTGTGAAGCTTACTTCTTTTTCGTAAGCATACTTAGATGGCCATTTAGGTCCATCTGGATTATTAGGATTGATTGGAGTATCTGGGACTTGCTCATTTTCAGGTCCCACCTTGGCAACATCGTGTTGCAAGAGGACGAACCACTCTTGATCATCAATATCTTTATCATCAAAAATGGCATCTTTAGGGAATTCGTCCTGAATCAAGTCATATCCCATGTCCTTGAAAGTCTTGATACGTGTTGCTGTCCCGTATTCAATCGCTTCACCCAATTCACCGGTCAACTGGTCACTAACCAAGTAAGCACCGGTAGTTTCATCAATATAAGTGATGCTGGCTTTCTTGAAAATTTTACGATACACAACCGGAGTGTCCGCTCCTGGTTTGTTCGGTACTACACTTTTAATATCTGTCATATAATCTTGAACAGCTGGTGTTGCTGTCTCACCCGCCTTTCGTGGATCTTTTTTGTTATTGTTATACTGCTTAGTCAAAGCACCTGGAATATATTCCCCATCTTCTGTCACAGGGATAATGCGTCCCAATTTCCTATAGGTCACATGTTCCGTTACCGTTGGCACATAGGGCGTGACAACGTTAAAACCCGCTTCCTTTTGGTCAGCGAAATAGCCCTGGACAACTGGTACCGATATCTTAGGATAGGTATAACTGTCCTTGTCCCATTCGATTAAACCAGTCTTCCTATCCCTAGTCCCTGTGAAGACATGGTTTTCCATGACTTCAGGATCTGGAGTTTGCGAATCCGCTCCTTGAAAGATAATCTCCTGCTTGGATGGAATCCTCACGGTTTCCGATTGAGCATGATTATCAAAGAGAACTTCGTCAGCTCTGGCAAAATCTAATGGAGAGGGGGCACCATGGTCAGAGCGACTTTTTGGGTTAGTCAATAATTTAGAAAGATCTATAGTATCAACTAAATCAGAGTGCGCTGATTTATGTGCAATATGCTCTTCGGCAGTTCTTGCTGCTGCTTCAGTCGCATCTTCCCTATAGGCTCTCAAAAATACTCCCCCTTTCTTCTTTTTATGAGAAATAAAATCCTTTACTTGCTAAGTTCTCATGGAAATCTTTTCTATTAAGATTTCATTTTCCCTCAGAGAAGCTAACAAGTTCTTATTAAAGATTAAAATTTTTGATATCTCTTATATATACTATAATACGAGAATCGAATTTTTACAAGTAAGGTGTAAGAACTTTAATCATTTTAACCCCTAAGTGAAAAAATAGTGTTTTAATGTGCGATATCTATCAAGTAGTTTACGAAAGTGATATCAAAATGAGATTACACCTATAACTTAAATGATGAGTCTTTAATGATATTTTCTCTCCCTAGAGACACTCTTACAAGAAATACACTTAAAACGATCACAACTACTTCTCATCTTTGAAAGTCTAGAGCCTTACCTTAGTTGTAAGGGAACAACCTAAGAGAATGACACAGACAAGGTCCGTGCCTAGTCCTCGACTATGGAATGCCAATAAATAACTGGCATTACTCCTAGTATAGATTGACTTTGACGCTTCGTCAATAGATTGGAACCATTTAATGAAAATCCCTAAATTCAAAGTTTTCTCGTATTAAATTATGTATTAATAATAGTTATTTGGATTAGGCTATTTTGATATCATCCTTGGCACCAAATAGTCAGAGGTATTTTCACAACTAACTCAAGAAACGGGTTAAATTGACTATTCACAGTCCACATCTAAGTCTTTACGGAAACCCAGTTACGCCATAAAAACCGAGACTGTTGTCTCGGTTCATACAGTTTGGAAACGATTAGATTTGACCTCGGCCTTCACCGTCAAAGTAAACCCACCATTCTGGACTTACTTCAACCCAACGGTTAACTGCCATTTCACCTGAATTTGGATCAAAGTAACGAACAACACCGTTTACGCGAACCAAATGACCTTTGATTTGTTTACCATTTTTATCAAAGAGGAGATTTTGACCATTGATATTAACCATGCCTTTGACAGCATTACCATTACCATCGAAGTAATACCAGCTACCATCAATTTCGTGGAATTGATTGCGGTAGAGCTCACCTGAGTTTACATCATAGTAACGAAGGTTACCATTTACGTTTGCCAAAGCACCCTTGACCTGACGGCCATTTTGATCAAAGTAGAGGTTTTGACCATTGATGTTTTGTGAACCTTTTACGGCTGCTCCATCATTATTGAAATAAGCCCAAACACCCGGTTCAATTTCAGCAAAACGGTTGCGAGCCATTTCGCCTGAGTTAGCATCATAGTAACGGATAGTGCCGTTCTCATTAACGGTACGACCTTTAACTTGGACACCATTGTTGTCGAAGAAGAGTTCTTGGCCATTAATGTTTTGGTGACCTGTTACACGTTTACCGTTACCATCATAGTAAGCCCAAACGTTATTACCAATTTGAACGAATTGGTTACGTCCTGATGCATTATTATTGTTATCTGGTTTTGGATCTTGTTTGCCGTTTGCATTCAAGACACCGTTTTGGTCATAGTAGAAGACTTGACCTCTGCGGTTTTGACGGTAACCATCACGCAACTGCACACCATTAGCGAGGAAGAAGTATTGTTTACCATCGATAGTCTTTTCACCGATTGCCATGCGACCTGAGTTATCAAAGTAGTAAACATTTCCGTCGTTATCTTTGATGAAGGCATTCTTAGCACGTTTGCCATCGTTATAACGATAGTAAACACTGCCCCAGCTCTTCTCGAACTTACCACTACCATCACCGTTTTGGTTGTCGTTGTTAGTTGATTGGTTGCTTCCGACTACTTTTGGAAGGCTAACTTTACCACCATTTGTACCATAGTAACCACTTAGACCATTCTTAAGCACGTACTCTGAACCACGGTCAAGAATGTTAGTACCATTCATGTACTTCGCAGACCACTGTGTAATTTTCTCGTCAGTAGTCATACGTTTACCAGTAGAGATTTGAACACGGTCAAAGATTTGTGGGTAAAGACGTTTCAATTCATCAAGGAAGGCACCACCATATTTACCTTGGTAGTCGTTACCAAAAGTACGTGTCTTAGCAGCATAGAGGCTATGATTGATGATTGCGCCGTCTTTAGTTTCACCATAGTTATTAACACGAGTTGCAGTGACCACTTCATCACCCGGAAGGTTGTAGATTTGGTCTGGAACCCAGTCAGCAATCGCTGAGATACCTACAGCGTGGAGCGATTTAAGAGCTGCTTTCAAGTCAGCCAATGAACCGTACTTGTTGTCCTTACTCATACCAATATCATAACGGTCTGTAAAAGCATAACCATTTTGGATGACTGAGTCAAGGAAGCTACCGTCATCACTTGAAACGTATTGTGGGGCAAATTCGAATGATGTGATCCCCCATGATTTGAAGAGGTTTGCATTTTCAGCAATCTTCTTGTTAGTGTATTGTGATGAGTCTTGGACGAAGTCTTGGAAGTTAGAGAAACCTTCGTAGATAACTTGTGAATCAAGGGCAGCATTTGATTCGTAAACCAAACCACTGCTGTTCTTTTCTTTACTTGGTGCCACACGCACGTCTTGAGTTTCAGAAGCACCTACTGGTACCCAAACCGCAAGGTAACCATCAACTTGAGGGTTACGAATACCACGGATTTCGCTTGCATTAAATGTCAAATTACCGTTACCATCAGTGTATTTGACAATACCGTTAGCATCGCTGTCATTCAAGTAAGTAGCCACACCATCCTTTGTTGTCAAAAGCAATGGGCGATAAGCTTGGTTACGGTGAGCCACACCCATGTTAATAGTCAAGTTACTTGTCAAACGAAGGGCAGGTTGGTTTGAAACGATAACTGCCATACCTTGGTTACGTGTTTCTGCTGTACCAGCATCAGAAGCACTGTTAGCCCCTGTACCATAACGTACAGAAGTCAAGACACCTGCAGCATCCCAACCATTAGTATTACCATAACCGATGTAGTTAACCTTCATATCTTGACCACCAGCTGCATAGCGGATACGGCCTTTCAAGAGGGTTTCAATAGCATCGTAATATGGTGATTTTTGAGCCATATATTGACCATCATCTGTGTACATGTCTCCATAGTAAACACGTGGCACAGTGTCCTTATGCGTAAGCATCAAGGCATATGCTGATGGGATATTATATTGTGTGTACTGCTTGTTAGCACTACGCATGTCTCTGTTGTAGATTTCAAAGGCTTTCTTCATTTCATCAAGAGTGAAGGTATTCCCTGTTGATTGAGGGTTGATTTCATTTTTGATGATTTGACCAATGATTGATTGTACCTCAGAGTCGTGAGCACGCACAAAGGCGTAGTTAGCCATACGTTTAGAGTTTTTACCACTTTCAGAACGGTCATTCATACTATTTGAAATGAGTGGTTCAACTCCTGAACGGTTACCGATTGGACGCAAGAGTGAATATACCAATGCCAAGTGCATAGGGTCATCCATTGGCAATTGAGCACCTTTAGTGTCTTCATTGTAGTATGGGTCATTGTGAGACCATGCTTCCAAGATAGACATGTGTTTAATGGCTTGATCTTGACTTTGATCAGCACCATATTTAGCTTTGAAGTAATCTGAAGCAATTTGGAGAAGGTCGGCATTGACATTATCCACGGCATCGACACGAACACCATCGAAGTTTTCATCTTCAGAACCACCAGTGATAGTACCGATGTTCATGATGTAGTGGAGCCAGTTCAACTGCTCAGCTTGAACCGCAGGGTTTGAGTTATCGATATCATTAGCCAACAAGAACTCGAAACCACCGTTGCTTGTATCCTTAGTATACTTAGGATTGCGTTTACCTGTTTGGCTAGTTGGTGTGCGGTTCAAGAGACGATAGTCAGAGTTAGCATGACTTGTACGACTATCGTTGTTATAGAGAAGGGCACCACCTTGCAAGTGATCGCTGTTATCAAGATTTTCAGAAGTTGAATTCCAACCTGGTTGGGTCTTCACGAAATTTTTGATAGTTGTACGCAACCAGTCAGTGTTGCCTTCACGCGCAATACGTTCCTCAATACGCTTTTGAACTTCAAGCGCTGCTTGGTCCATTTGAGTTTGTGAACTGTATGATGTGTAGGTTTGATTCGTACCAAGACCTTGCTCCTTCATGTAGTTAAGGTAGCTTGCTTGGACAGCCTTGCTTGGCCACCAAACCGTAAGCAATGGACGTTTGTCATTTTCACTTGAGGCAGTCCACTCTTTACCGTCTTTCAAGATTTCTTTTGGACGGTACCATGTGTTGGCAGTGAAGTAACCGTCAACAAGTTCGATATCTTTATTAGTTGTACCATAAAAGGCATTTTTATCACCATTTACAGTAACGTTTGTGTTTGTGCTGTCAGCTGATGAACCTGTTCCGCCGTTCTTGTCGAAACGGTAATCTTTTTGGTTAGACAATTCACCGGTCTCAGCGTTGAAGTATTGGCTTCCGCCGTTACGTTCAAGGACATAGTTCTTACGAATAGTACCGTCATCTTCAACATAGTATTGTTTTCCATCAATTGTTTTGATGTGGCTTGGACCATCAGTTACAACATTGTTAGTTGCTGGAAGGTCGTTATTTACTACTGTGACCGTATTGTTAGCATTGTTATTATTACCAGCAACTGGTGTGGCACGACGGCCTCCTGTAGGACCACGGCGGGGACCAGTCGCACGACGTTCACGTGTCGCTGCACGGTCTGTAACTGTTGTTGTATCAGTTGTAGTATTGTTATTTGTTGTGTCAACAGCTGTATCGTTGGCTGCTGTTGTATCTGTTGTAGTTGCCGCACGATCAGAGACGACTGTCGCTGCCGTATCAACAGCATTCGCTGCAACTGTAGTTGTTGTATCAGTTGTCAAATCGAAAGTTGCTGTTGGAGCTACTTGGTCAGTTGCGGCATTGTTTGTCGTTGCAACTGCTGTAGTTGGATCCTGAGCAGCCGTTGTATCGTTAGATACAGTACCCGTATCAACAGTAATATCGGGGATGGCTACAGTAGCATCTGTGTGTTCATCGGCCTGAACGACACCGTCGTTAGTCCCTAAAGAAACCGCTGAGACCGCACCGAGAGACAAACCTGTCACTGCGATGGTTACCCATTGTTTCTTAACTTTGTGCATTTTATAATGTACTTTTTTGTCCATAATAAAAAGACTCCTTTTTCCCATTTATAGCTTCATTCTAAATCATTGAAAGCTTTTTTTCAATAAGATTCGATAAATTTTCATAATTTTTAGAAAAGTCCTTTTATTACCTTAATGACATTAGTTTTAAATGAGTGTTTTGGAATATAAAAATACTCATTTTTGTGTTGTTGAGAGAAAGATAATTGATAATCTCTAGCTATTTAGAATGATTATTGATAAGGTGTTTCTTTTAATGGGATTACAAGGAAATCTAATGAAAATTCACAAAATCCTTAAGGCACTTCTCTCAAAGCGACAAAAAATACCATCCTTACCAAACCATTAGGTCTGTTAAGATGGTGTCTTTTTTAGTCTAGCTTCTCATATAAAAACTAAATTCTAACTATCTAAGCCATTCATTACTTACTGAGGTGTAAGGGCTTTAAATTGGGACCTATAGTGCCAGTAAGAAAGCAGAACACGAGCAACAAGCCATCACATAAAAATGTCTCAAAAGCCTATCAATCTTGCTGAAACTAAGGAAAAAAGGAGTATAATAAAGGTGAAAGAATTAACCTATTTAGACACAAATAGAGGGGTAGGTGAGAAAGATGTCAGTACAACATACAAACTTCAACACAAGCCAAGATAAGGGTAAGACTGGTCAAGAGTTCAATAATCAAGAGCTCATTAAGAAGAATGCTCCAGACAACAGGGCTGCTTCTATTTTCCTTGCAGTCGCCTTTTATTTAGCCATAGTCTATCTTGTCTTATTCTTGCTCTTAGGTCTGTCAAATCCTTGGGGAATGCTTATAATAATTTTCCTAGCACCTAGTTTGATTAGTTTTATCATTGCAACTATTTTAACAGGTATTGGTCGTAAAAAAGGTAATAAAAACTTCTTATACACAAGCATCATTTTTTATATAGCTTCTGTCCTTTTGGCTTATGACCCTGACTGGGGAGTTTTTCGATTTATACCGATTCTGTTAACTATTCTCGTAACTGTGGGAACAGTGATGTATAAACAAGATAATGAGAAAACCAACAAATAGGAGTCCATGTTTAAGTGGTCTCCTATTTTTATGTAGTCGTTAGTATTTCAAAAGGTTTGTTCCATTTTGAAACTATCACAACATCTCCAAATCAAAAAACACCTTCTAGCTAGAATGGTTAGCTAACATGAAGGTGTTTTTTTGCGCTTATCTGAACATTGCAAAGACTATTACAATTCTGAAATACGAATAATCTTCGACCTATTCTTCATCTTTCTTACGTTTAGCAAGAAAGGCGAGACCTGTTGCAGTTGCCAAAGCACCAAATGCCATTGACAATGATGAGTTTTCCTCACCAGTCTTAGGAAGCGCTTGGCTACCACGTTTGTGCTTAGGATCTTTCACTTCAGAAGTTGATTCTGAGGCACTTGTTGAGGCAGAGGTTGAAAGACTTGCTGAAGTACTCAATGATGTTGAAATACTTGTTGAAGCACTTGTGCTTTCAGAGGCACTCAAGAATGCTGATGTAGAAGCTGACTCTGATACTGAAACGCTTGATGAAGCGGATTCTGAGACTGTGGCACTTGTTGAGACTGACTCAGACGTGCTGGCTGATTCTGAGACAGATACACTTGCACTTTGTAATTCGCTCAACGATAAAGACTCACTTGTTGATGCTGACTCTGACGTGCTGGCTGATACAGACTCTGATGTACTTACACTTTGTGATTCGCTCAACGATACTGACTCACTAGCTGAAATCGAAGCACTTACTGAGACTGACGTAGATACTGAAGCGGATACGCTTGTTGATGCTGACGCTGAGACTGAAGCAGATGTACTTGCTGATACAGACTCTGATGCACTTACACTTTGTGATTCGCTCAAGGATACAGACTCACTTGTAGAAATCGAAGCACTTACTGAGACTGATTGTGAGTCACTCAATGATGATGAAACGCTCGATGATGTTGATTTTGAGGCTGATGCACTTTCACTTTGCGACTCACTCAACGATACAGACTCACTAGCTGAAATCGAAGAACTTTCTGAAGCGGATGCGCTCGCTGACGCTGACTCAGATACAGAAACTGATGTGCTCGCTGATTCTGATGCAGAGACTGAGTTTGAAACAGACTGTGATTCTGAGATAGAGGTACTTGTTGATGCTGACTCAGACGTGCTGGCTGATTCTGACGCACCTACTGAGGCTGACGTAGATACTGAAGCGGATACGCTCGCTGATTCTAACGCTGAGACTGAAGCAGATGTGCTTGCTGATACAGACTCTGATGCACTTACACTTTGTGATTCGCTCAAGGATACTGACTCACTTGCTGAAGCAGATTCTGAGGCAGACACACTTACTGAAGTTGAAGCTGATGCAGACAACGACTCAGATACACTTGATGATGCTGAAAGACTTGCTGATGTAGAAGCCGACTCGGATTCTGAAGCGGATGTACTTGCTGATTCTGACACAGACTCACTTGCACTTTGTGATTCACTCAATAATGCTGAAACGCTTGATGATTCTGACGCTGAGACTAAAGCGGATGTACTTGCTGAAGCTGACTCTGATGCACTTGTTGAGGCTGAAAGACTTGCTGATGTACTCAATGAAGTTGAGATACTTGCTGAAGTGCTTGTGCTTTCAGAGGCACTCAAGAATACTGATGTAGATGCTGACTCGGATACTGAAACGCTTGATGAAGCGGATTCTGATGCAGATGCACTTGCACTTTGCGATTCGCTCAACGATACAGACTCACTTGTAGAAATCGAAGCACTTACTGAGGTTGACACAGACTGTGATTCTGAGACTGATTCACTTACAGAAGTTGATTCTGAGTTTGAAACGGATTCTGAGACAGAGACTGAGTTTGAAACAGACTGTGATTCTGATACAGACTCGGAATTAGAGACTAATTGTGATTCTGAGATTGAAGCACTTACTGATGTTGACTCTGAGTTTGAGACTGACTGTAATTCAGACACTGATGCACTCTCTGACACTGACCCAGAATTAGAAACTGATTGTGAGCCTGAAACAGATGCACTCAATGACGCCGACTCACTCAATGATGCTGAGTTAGATGTTGAAATCGATTCACTAGCTGAAATAAAGCTTGAAGCGGAGTTCGAAATAGACTCAACAGTTGAAATGATTGCAGAAATTGAAGAACTGAAGGCTTGAGACTGACTTTCAAATACAGAAGCACTCAAAGAGCTTGATGTACTCAATGATTCTGATTCAGAAGCTGAAACTGACGCACTTGTACTTCGAGATTCACTCAATGATGCTGACTCACTAGCTGAAATTGAAGCACTTTCTGAGGCTGATTCTGAGTTTGAGACTGATTGTGATTCGCTTACTGATGCACTTACTGATGCTGATTCTGAAGTTGAAACAGATTGTGATTCTGAAATGGATTCACTTACAGACACTGACTCTGAGTTTGAAGCAGACTGTGATTCTGAAACTGACGCACTTTCTGACTCTGACTCGGAAGTTGAGGCTGATTGTGATTCTGAAATGGATTCACTCTCTGAAGCGGATTCTGAAGTTGAAACAGACTGTGATTCTGAAATGGATTCACTTACTGACGATGACTCGGAAGTTGAAACAAACTGTGATTCCGAAACTGACTCACTTGCTGAAGCTGACTCGGAAGTTGAAACAGATTGTGACTCTGAAATTGAAGCACTTACTGAGGCTGAAGTTGAATTCGACTCTGATTGTGACTCAGAGATTGATTCGCTTACAGACGCGGATTCGGAAGTAGACAATGATTGTGATTCTGAAATCGACTCACTTGCAGATGCAGACTCGGAATTAGACAATGATTGCGATTCGCTTACTGATGCACTTTCTGAAGCTGACTCTGAGTTTGAAACGGATTGTGATTCTGAAACTGAAGCACTTGTTGAAGCTGATTCTGAATTTGAGGCAGATTGTGATTCTGAGATAGATTCACTTACTGACGCTGATTCTGAAGTTGAGGCAGATTGCGATTCCGAAACAGACGCACTGATTGACGCTGAGACTGAATTCGATTCGGATTGTGATGTCGATGTCGACTCGCTCTCTGATGCTGAAGCTGAGTTTGAAACAGACTGTGATTCAGAAACTGACGCACTCTCTGATGCTGATTCAGAATTAGACACTGATTGTGATTCTGAGATAGATTCACTTAATGACGCTGACTCGGAATTAGACACTGATTGTGATTCGCTTACTGATGCACTTGCTGATGCGGATTCTGAATTAGAGACAGACTGCGACTCTGAAATTGACGCACTTGCTGATGCGGATTCGGAAGTTGAGACAGATTGTGATTCTGAGATTGAAGCACTTACAGACGCTGACTCTGAAGTTGAAGCAGACTGTGATTCTGAAATTGACGCACTTACTGACGCTGATGCTGAGTTTGAAATTGATTGCGATTCGCTTACTGATTCACTCTCTGATACTGACTCTGAGTTTGATACTGATTGCGACTCAAACACTGATGCACTCTCTGAAGCGGATTCGGAAGTTGAGACAGACTGTGATT
Organism: Streptococcus sp. Marseille-Q3604; assembly: GCF_916619785.1. Taxonomy (NCBI): domain Bacteria; kingdom Bacillati; phylum Bacillota; class Bacilli; order Lactobacillales; family Streptococcaceae; genus Streptococcus; species Streptococcus sp. Marseille-Q3604. The sequence continues at coordinate 746,570 of NZ_CAKAKM010000001.1, forward strand.
CAGAAACTGACGCACTTTCCGAAGTGGATTCGGAATTTGATACAGATTGTGACTCTGAAATTGATTCACTTATTGAGACTGATTCTGAGTTTGAGACAGACTGTGATTCTGAGATAGATTCACTTAATGACGCTGAAACTGAGTTAGACTCTGATTGTGACGCTGATGTCGACTCGCTCTCTGAGGCTGACTCGGAAGTTGAGACAGATTGTGATTCTGAAATTGATTCACTTACTGAGGCTGATTCTGAGTTGGAAACAGACTGTGAGACTGAAATTGATTCACTTACTGACGATGATTCTGAATTAGACTCTGATTGTGACGCTGATATCGATTCGCTCTCTGATGCTGACTCTGAGTTGGAAACAGACTGTGAGACTGAAATTGATTCACTTACTGACGATGATTCTGAATTAGACTCTGATTGTGATTCAGACACTGACGCACTCAATGATGCTGACCCAGAATTTGAAACAGACTGTGACTCTGAAATTGAAGCACTTACTGAGGATGACTCAGAATTGGATACTGATTGTGATGTCGAAGTTGATGCACTTTCTGAAGCTGACTCAGAATTGGATACTGATTGTGATGTCGAAGTTGATGCACTTTCTGAAGCTGACTCTGAGTTTGACTCTGATTGTGACGCTGATGTCGACTCGCTCTCTGAGGCCGACTCGGAATTAGAAACAGATTGTGATTCAGAGATTGAAGCACTTTCTGAAGATGATTCTGAGTTTGAGACAGACTGTGACTCTGAAACTGAAGCACTCTCTGAAGCGGACTCTGAGTTTGAGACAGATTGTGATTCAGACACTGATGCACTTGCTGAGGCTGACTCGGAATTTGAGGCAGATTGTGAGGCTGAAATTGATTCACTTACTGACGATGATTCTGAATTAGACACTGATTGTGATTCAGACACTGACGCACTCAATGATGCTGACCCAGAATTAGAAACTGATTGTGATTCGCTTACTGAAGCACTTTCTGACGATGACTCTGAGTTTGAAACCGATTGTGATTCTGAAATTGATTCACTCACTAAAGTAGAAACTGAGTTTGATTCTGATTGTGAAGCTGATGTTGATTCACTCTCTGAGGCTGACTCTGAGTTTGAGACTGACTGCGATTCAGATACTGACTCACTTGTTGAAGCTGACTCGGAAGTTGAAACAGACTGTGATTCTGAAATTGATTCACTTACTGACGATGAAACTGAGTTCGATTCAGACTGTGAAGCTGAAACTGATTCACTTACTGACGATGACTCGGAAGTTGAAACAGACTGTGACTCTGAAATTGAAGCACTTACTGAGGCTGAAGTTGAGTTTGACACTGATTGCGACTCAGAGATTGATTCGCTTACAGACGCGGATTCTGAAGTAGACAATGATTGTGATTCTGAAATCGACTCACTTGCAGATGCAGACTCGGAATTAGACAATGATTGTGATTCGCTTACTGATGCACTTTCTGAAGCGGACTCTGAGTTTGAAACGGATTGTGACTCAGATACTGAAGCACTCTCTGAAGCGGATTCAGAATTTGATACAGATTGTGATTCTGAAACAGACGCACTCTCTGAGGCTGACTCACTTTGTGAGACACTAGTCTTCAAAGACTCACTCAAGGAGCTTGAGATACTCTCTGACTTAACAGCACTCAAAGAAGCACTCGTTGAAGCGGATTGACTTTGCGAAACGCTGGTCTTCAAGGACTCACTCAAGGAACTTGAAACGCTCTCCGATTTCACGGCACTCAAAGATGTACTTGTTGAGGCTGATTGACTTTGCGAAACGCTGGTCTTCAAGGATTCACTCAAAGAACTTGAAACGCTCTCCGATTTCACGGCACTCAAAGATGTACTTGTTGAGGCTGATTGACTTTGCGAAACGCTAGTCTTCAAAGACTCACTCAAGGAACTTGAAATGCTCGCCGATTTCACGGCACTCAAAGATGCACTCGTTGAAGCTGACTCACTTTGTGAGACGCTGGTCTTCAAGGATTCACTCAAAGAACTTGAAACGCTCGCCGATTTCACGGCACTCAAAAAAGCACTTGTTGAGGCTGATTGACTTTGCGAAACGCTAGTCTTCAAGGACTCACTCAAGGAACTTGAAACACTCTCCGATTTCACGGCACTCAAAGATGTACTTGTTGAGGCTGATTGACTTTGCGAAACGCTAGTCTTCAAAGACTCACTCAAGGAACTTGAAATGCTCGCCGATTTCACGGCACTCAAAGATGCACTCGTTGAAGCTGACTCACTTTGTGAGACGCTGGTCTTCAAGGATTCACTCAAAGAACTTGAAACGCTCGCCGATTTCACGACACTCAAAGACGCACTCGTTGAAGCAGATTGGCTTTGTGATCTTGAAACACTCTGTTGAGCTGATAAACTCAAGGAACTTGAAACACTTTTTGAAGCAACCTTGCTCAATGAAAGGCTGGTCGACGCAGACTGCTTAGCGGACTCACTTCGACTTTGAGAAATCGATTCCTGCTTAGACTGACTGGCACTTTGCGACACTGACTGGCTGTGATCACTATCCGACAATTTCACCGTCACAACATTCGTCGTACTGTCTTTATAAGTAATCGTTACCGTTCCATCGCTATTAACCGTATAAGACTTAATACGGTTGGCAACCTCTGGATTCAAGACCGACACTGCCGCAATAATCTTGCTTTTATCTGCATCTGTTAAGGCAGTCAGGCTGGTCACCTGAATAGTGCTTGTCGGTGCCACACCCGGCGTACGATCTGCTAATCGCCCCTGAGCAATACGAATCTCACCCAAGCCATTTGGACGGTTCATATTTGATGCATTGTCGATAGCAGCAACATTACGTTGCCATGTGTTTCGGAAGGAATGGTAAAGATCATCTTTCAAATGAATGGTCGCTGTGATAGTTGCAGGATTGTCACTCGTTGCTGTGATATCTCCCGTAATCGGTGCAATATTACCTGTTCCATACTGGCTACTACCAAAGAAATTTCCGTTCAAGGCATTGTCATTCAAGTCGGCTCTTGCAACGACTTTCATTTCTTTAAGCTTGCCACTGTCATCTGTAGCCGTGAAAGTCAAAACAGCATCATCGCCTGCATAGATGGTATAGTTTTTCCCACCACCTTCGAGAGGCGTAGACTTAGGTTCCACACCATCGACAGTCAACTTGGCCGTCACTTCAGGACGCGTTCCGTCCGTTACAGCCACGGAATTGCTGGCATCTGAGTATACCGCATAATTATCATACATGATGCGAGCTTTGGCTGTTACACCACCTGTTTGTAACTTAACTGTCGGCGTCACAATCGCTTGACCCGAAGCATCTGCCACTGCTGTTCCCACTTCGTCGTCATTATTATATAGAACGACTGTAGAACCTGGCTCAGCTCCTGTCACCGTTACAGGTGTCTGCGTGTAAGCCTTGTCCAATAATCTCGTTTCAACCGTTGGTGCTGCAAGTCGCTTCACTGGAGCCGTCACATCATTTGTGGTGTTATCTTTATAAGTAATGGTCACCACACCAGATGCTGAAACCGAATAAGATTTAAAGTCCTTTGAAGTGGCAATATTTGGGTTAGCAGTCTTAAAGGCCTCCCAAACCTTATCTTTTTCGGCTTGAGCGAGATTACTTGTGTCATTAACATAAGTCCCCGTTGTCACCGCCGTAATCGGATTACGAATGCCATCATTTTGTGGCAAAACCTGAATACGAAGCGTACGTGTCACTGACTGCCTAGCCGTATTAGTCACTACAAAAGAAACATTATAAATTTTCCCAGGCGTTACGACCTCTGTCTGCCCAACAGTCCCCACAATATTAAAGGCGACTGCACTATTTTTCAATGCAGAGGTCTGAGGCACGTTGATGCCATTCACACGATCACTACCAGAAGCGTAGCCAATACTTTTAATACTATTTCGTGTAGGAATGGTTTCAACAACATTATAAGCCTGATTGATGTAGTCAGAGTTATAAACAGAAATCAAGGCATTGTTAGCCAGACCTAAATTATACTGGGGTGTACGGAGGTTGCTATTAGCATCAATGCGAGAACCATTACGAGGATCACGCTGACCAGATGTCGCACGAAGCACCGCATTGGCAAGACTATTTCTAGCCTGACGAGCCTGAGTTATCGTAGGAGACACATCACTATCACGATCAGCCAGACTGACACGAATGGCATCCAAAGCTTTATCTCCCTTGAGAATAGCAATATCCGTATTTGGCAAATCAACAGCTTGAGCTTTATAGGTATAAATGTCTAAGGCTAAATCTTTGAGACGCTTTTCTTGTCCTAAACGCTCAGCATCAGCCACAACCGAGGCAGCTAGCAGCCCAGTCGCCGTATCAGATAATTTGAGATTCGTTTGCACTTCAGATGTCAAGGAAGCGTTTAACAAGGTTGACTCTGAGCTGACGAGGGACATCCCTACTTTAGTGTCGCTACTACTATCACTCTTGCTAACTGACTGAACAGATGTACTTGTACTATGCTCTGATGATTTTTCAGCTGCGCTCTCTGACAGACTATGTGAAGAGGAATCCATCTGACTTACTGATTCCGACTTAGAAGCTAATGAAGCTGACAAGGAAGCAGAAAGCGAGGCACTCAATGACAAGGATGTCGATTTTGAAGCTAATTCAGAAGCAGACACCGATTGGCTGCGTGATAAAGACTCACTCAAAGAAGCCTCCGAAGTCTGACTTGACGCAGTTTCAGATGACACTTGACTATTTACTTGACTCTCTTGAACACTGGACACAGACTCCATATTTCCAAGAACAACGGAATCAGATGCAGCCAAGAGATCAATCTTAGCTCCTGCTTCACTTTCCAAAATCGACTGATCAGTCATTTCATCCGCATGAGCTACTTGAGTCACAACAGAACCACCTAACAAGGCCCCCGTTGCAAGCACTCCCTTAAGCACTGTCTGACCTGAAAAAGCAGGTGCATCCACCTCTACCTGATGGGCAGCAACAGACGGTGTATCCACACCCCCTCTAAGCACCTTGAAAAGACCAAAATTCGACGTCGCCGCACGAAGCCAGTGCTTCCCTGACTTAACCAATTTAAAGCGTGTCACACGATCGGTTTCACGATATTGACCTTCATTCCTTCTAAAAAACATATATACTCCATTTATTTTTGATTAAAACACTCCTTTAAATTTTATCATAAAATTAAGCAAAAAATCTCATTTCGAGATTGCTTTCTAGCGATTAATCCTTTCTTTCATATCTCTAAAAATACGATAATAATGGTAACCCTAAGACTTATTAAAACTATTTGTATTTTTAGAATATCAGACTAAAAAAATCCCCTACCAATTAGGAAATCACTCTAATCGATAGGGGATATTTGATTATCTTGCTAAAAGATAATGATTAAACTTACTAAGACTTAGAAGTCTTCACTTTCTTCTTCATCTTTCTTACGTTTAGCAAGAAAGGCGAGACCTGTTGCAGTTGCCAAAGCACCAAATGCCATTGACAATGATGAGTTTTCCTCACCAGTCTTAGGAAGCGCTTGGCTACCACGTTTGTGCTTAGGATCTTTCACTTCAGAAGTTGATTCTGAGGCACTCAATGAGGCAGACACTGAAGCGCTTGTTGAGGCAGAGGTTGAAAGACTTGCTGAAGTACTCAATGATGTTGAAGCACTTGTGCTTTCAGAGGCACTCAAGAATGCTGATGTAGAAGCTGACTCTGATACAGAAACTGATGTACTTGCTGATTCAGAGGCACTCGCTGAGGCAGACACTGAAGCTGATTCAGATACGCTTACTGATTCTGATACAGAGACTGAAGCGGATGTACTTGCTGACGCTGACTCTGATGCAGATGTGCTTACTGAGACTGACGCAGAGACAGAAACTGATGTGCTTGCTGACGCCGACTCTGAGACTGAAGCGGATGTACTTGCTGACGCTGACTCTGATACAGAAGCGGATGCGCTCGCTGACGCTGAAGCAGATTCAGATGCGCTTACTGATTCTGATGCAGATACAGAAACTGATGTGCTTGCTGACGCTGATTCTGATGCAGATGCTGACTCAGATGCGCTCGCTGATTCTGAGGCAGACACTGAAGCGGATGCGCTCGCTGACGCTGACGCAGAGGCTGATGCAGATTCAGATGCGCTTACTGATTCTGAGACAGAGACTGAAGCGGATGCGCTTGATGACTCAGATACTGAAACTGATGCACTCGCTGAGTCTGACGCAGAGACTGATGCAGATGTGCTTACTGACTCTGAAGCGGATGCACTTGCTGAGTCTGACGCAGAGACTGATGCAGATGTGCTTACTGACTCTGAAGCGGATGCACTTGCTGAGTCTGATGCGCTCGCTGAGACTGACTCAGATACTGAAACGGATGTGCTTGCTGATTCTGATGCAGAGACTGAAGCGGATGCGCTTGTTGAGACTGACGCAGAGGCTGATGCAGATGTGCTTACTGAGACTGACGCAGAGACAGAAACTGATGTGCTTGCTGACGCCGACTCTGATACTGAAGCGGATGCGCTCGCTGACGCTGACGCAGAGGCTGATGAAGATTCAGATGCGCTTACTGATTCTGAGACAGAGACTGAAGCGGATGCGCTCGCTGATTCAGAGGCAGACACTGAAGCTGATTCAGAGGCAGAGACTGAAGCTGATGTGCTTGCTGATTCTGATGCTGATGCTGAAGCTGACTCAGATACTGAAACGGATGTGCTTACTGATTCTGATGCAGATACTGAAGCGGATGTGCTTGCTGATTCTGATGCAGAGACTGAAGCTGATGTGCTTGCTGATTCTGATGCAGATGCTGACTCAGATGCACTTGCTGATTCTGATGCAGATGCTGAAGCTGACTCAGATGCAGATGTGCTTGCTGAGGCTGACGCAGAGACTGATGCAGATACGCTTGATGATTCTGACTCTGATACAGAAACTGATGTGCTTGCTGACGCTGACTCTGATACAGAAACTGATGTGCTCACTGACGCTGACTCTGATACAGAAACTGATGTGCTCGCTGATTCTGATGCAGAGACACTCGCTGAGGCTGACTCTGAAAGTGAGTTGGAAACAGACTGTGATTCTGAGATAGAGGCACTTGTTGATGCAGACTCAGAATTTGAAACTGATTGTGATTCTGAAACTGAAGCACTTACTGATGTACTTTCAGAATTAGATACTGATTGTGAACCTGAAACAGATGCACTCAATGACGCCGACTCACTCAATGATGCTGAGTTAGATGTTGAAATTGATTCACTAGCTGAAATGAAGCTTGAAGCCGAGTTCGAAATAGACTCAACAGTTGAAATGATTGTAGAAATTGAAGCACTGAAGGCTTGAGACTGGCTTTCAAATACAGAAGCACTCAATGAGCTTGACGTACTCAATGATGCTGACTCTGAAGCAGACACTGATGTACTTGCACTTTGCGATTCACTTAATGATGCAGACTCACTAGCTGAAATTGAAGCACTTACTGATGCTGACTCTGACGTTGAAGCGGATTGTGATTCTGAGACAGAAGCACTTTCTGACGCTGATTCTGAGTTAGACACTGATTGTGATTCGCTTACTGATGCACTCTCTGACGCTGATTCTGAGTTTGAAACAGACTGTGATTCTGAAACTGACGCACTTTCTGACGCTGATTCTGAGTTTGAGACAGACTGTGATTCTGAAATTGATTCACTTACTGAGGCTGATTCTGAATTAGACACTGATTGTGATTCAGAAACTGACGCACTTTCTGACGCTGATTCTGAGTTTGAGACAGACTGTGATTCTGAAATTGATTCACTTACTGACGCTGATTCTGAATTAGACACTGATTGTGATTCTGAAACTGACGCACTCTCTGATGTTGATTCTGAGTTAGACACTGATTGTGATTCTGAAACTGATTCACTTACTGATGCTGACTCGGAATTAGACACTGATTGTGATTCTGAAACTGACGCACTTACTGACGCTGACTCTGAGTTTGAAACAGACTGTGATTCAGAAACTGATGCACTTTCTGAGGCTGATTCTGAGTTTGAAACAGACTGTGATTCAGAAACTGATGCACTTTCTGAGGCTGACTCTGAGTTAGATACTGATTGTGATTCTGAAATTGATTCACTTACTGACGCTGATTCTGAATTTGATACAGACTGTGATTCAGAAACTGACGCACTCTCTGATGCTGACTCGAAGTTTGAAGCAGACTGTGATTCTGAAACTGACGCACTTTCTGATGCTGACTCTGAATTAGATACAGATTGCGATTCTGATACAGAAGCACTTTCTGATGCTGATTCAGAATTAGACACTGATTGTGATTCGCTTACTGATGCACTTACTGATGCTGATTCTGAGTTTGAGACAGACTGTGATTCTGAAATAGATTCACTTACTGACGCTGATTCTGAATTTGAGACAGACTGTGATTCTGAAACTGATGCACTCTCTGATGCTGACTCGGAATTAGACACTGATTGTGATTCTGAAACTGATGCACTTTCTGAAGCTGAAACTGAGTTTGATTCGGATTGTGAAGCTGACGTCGATTCACTTTCTGAAGTTGAAACTGAGTTTGACTCGGATTGTGATGCTGATGTTGATTCACTTTCTGAAGCTGAAACTGAATTCGATTCGGATTGTGAAGCTGACGTTGACTCACTCTCTGAGGTAGAAACTGAATTTGACTCGGATTGTGATGTCGACGTTGATTCACTCTCTGAAGTTGAAACTGAGTTTGACTCGGATTGCGATGCTGACGTTGATTCACTTTCTGAAGTAGAAACTGAGTTTGATTCGGATTGTGACGCTGACGTTGACTCACTCTCTGAGGTTGAAACTGAATTTGATTCTGATTGTGACGCTGACGTTGATTCACTCACTAAAGTAGAAACTGAGTTTGATTCGGATTGTGAAGCTGATGTTGATTCACTCTCTGAGGCTGACTCTGAGTTTGAGACTGACTGCGATTCAGATACTGACTCACTCTCTGAAGCTGACTCGTAATTTGAGATTGATTGAGAGATCGATGTTGAGGCACTTTCAGATGCTGATGTTGAGTTCGATTCAGACTGTGATGTTGATGTTGACGCACTTTCTGAAGCTGAGACTGAATTTGACTCCAACTGTGATGTTGATGTTGATGCACTTTCAGATGCTGAAATTGAGTTTGACTCAGACTGAGATGTTGACGTTGATGCACTCTCTGAAGCAGAGACTGAATTTGACTCCAACTGTGATGCGCTCACTGAAGCACTTGTTGAGGCACTTTCAAGAAGACTTTCTGAAATACTCTCTGAAAGGGATGCTGATGCTTCCTCTGATTGAGAAAGAGAAGATGAGACAACCTCTGACTCAGATGCTGAAACTGATGCAGATTCTACCTTACTTGTTGATACAGATTGAGACTCTACTGTTGAAGCACTTTCTACGATGCTTTGAGATGTACTTAAAGATGCACTCGTTGTATCAGCTTCAGACTCTGACTCGATAACCTGACTACCATTAAAGAAATTAACGCTAATATTATCAGTCTTACCTGCATAAGGTGAGAATGTGAAGGATGTGTCATCACCAGTGATTTTAGCAGTCCAAGTCGATGTTAAACCATAACTTTTCTTGGCCTGAGTACCATTCATTTGGAACCCATTTCCCCAATTGTAAGCATTATTACCTAGAGACACCACTGGTGTAGTATTCGCGCTAGGATTTGCAACTTGATTACCATTTACATCTGTAATATAAGTTGTTACACTTGTCGGAGCACTAAGTCCTTTACCTAATGTAAACATCGTTTTATCTGATGATGCTGTATTATAGATAGAATATCCAGGACTCATCTTCGAAATATTCCCAAGGGTTGATGTTGCAGGATTAACATAGGAAACAGTGTAGACAAAATTCAGATTTGTCCCGTCATTTGTCACTTTCAATGTATAGTAAATTGGAACATTATAGTTTGAGTCTGTTCCAGTTCCTGTATACACCTTAGTTTCACCAGTCGCTAGGTTAAGGTTTGAAGTGATAGCTGGTGTGCCATTCACTGTAGAGTTCCCATTGAAACCAGCATTTGTCAGCTTGGTCATCATGTTATCGACGGCATTACCAAGACGCTCACGCTGTTCTGCGTAAGCTGCGTTTGTTGCTGATGCCGCGATCAATGTCGTTGACTTAGTGACTTCTTCTTGAACGGTTGTAATAGCCGTTTGAATTTCAGCCTTAGCAGCTGTGTCTGTCAATTTTGCTTGGTAGTTTTTAGCAATATTAACAAGTAATTCTGCTTCTGAAACGTTTTGGTCCAAAACAGATTTTTCATCATCTTGGCTTGCAGTTTCTGAAGCAACTGAGCTTGTTGAAGTTGCTGAATCAGAAGCTGATTCAGAATTTGAACCACTTGTGCTTTCAGTTTGTGACTGGCTATCAGAAGTTGAGTACTCCTTGCTGAGTGATGCAGATTCAGAGATAGCTTGTGACAATTCAGCAGAAATTGATTGAGACACAGATTGTGATACTGAAACTGATGCTTCTGTGCTTGCTTGAGCATCTACTGATGAGCTTGTAGACTCTTGGCTTGTTGATGCTACTGCTGAAGTTTCAGAAGCTGGTGCTGCACTCAATACCACTGACTCAGAGTTTACTGCCACATCTTGATTAGCAGTTACTTGACTTTCCAAAGCCGGAGTCGTCGTTTCTTCCGCTTGAGCAGTGTAAGTAGCTACTGCTCCTCCAGCCACTGCACCTGCCGCCGCAATCCCTTTAAGTAGAGCTTGTCCTGAGAGAACTGGTGTTTTCTCCTCGACACTCTGTGCTGAAACTGACGGTGCATCCGCACCCCCCTTAACAACCTTGAAAAGTCCAAAGTTAGATGTCGCAGCACGAAGCCATTGCTTACCTGATTTAATCAATTTAAAACGAGTCACGCGATCAGTTTCGCGATATTCCCTTCGTTCCTTCTAAAAAACATATCTACTCCATTCTTGTTTTATGAATTAAAACTCACCGATAAATTTTATCATAAAATTCTTGTAAGCTCTAATATAAACTATTATTTCCCTCAAAAAAGATTGCAAACGCTTTATGCTGTATAAATACTAAAAATGCTCATTTCATAGCATTTTTACCCACCTTACATTTTGCAAAACAAAACTTAAAGTTGTCTTAAAATTCAAAGTCTACTTCTTCCACATCTAAGATTTTAGCTTACTAAACTAAGCCTTTACTCTCTAATACTAAGCCTAAATGAGACTTAGACTAACATTTAAGACACCCTCTCTCATTTTCAAACACGACAAAAAGACACATCCCTTATCGGAATGTGTCTTTTTTAGAACGAAGCTAATCGGCTTATTCTTACTTAAGAGTAGTTAGTTTTTATTAGGACTAGTCACTCATAAGTTTTAGGGGTAAGTCGAAGGAATATTATTCCTCAGTTTTTTTGCGTTTTGCCGCAAGAGCCAATCCAGATGCAGTTGCAAGCAATCCAAGAGCTGCTGTAGCTGCTACGTTAGACTCTTCACCAGTGTTTGGCAATTGTGCCATTTCTTGTGCAGGTTTAACTGGAGTAGCTTTAGCTGGAGCTTTAGGAGCTGGATCAACTGGTTTACCTGGAGTTGGTTGTTCAGGTTTACCTGGAGTTGGTGTTACTGGTTTTTCTGGAGTTGTATCGACAAGTTTGTAAACGTAAGTTACGTTCTTATCACCTTCGATAACTTTACCAGTTACTGGGTCAGTTGTTGTCAAGTGACCATCACCATCTACAGAACCTACTGGGTAGTTACCTTGTGGTACCAATTCGTAAACTTTACCATCAGCAGTAACAATTGTCTTAGGACGGTTATCGATTACTGTATCGTAATCTTTACCTACAGGTTGACCAAATTCATCTGTTACAGATTGTTTGATAGTGTTACCATTTTCATCTACATAGTGAACGTAAACATTACCCTTAGGTTGTGCTGGTTGTTCTTTAAGTTTGTAGATGTAAGTAACATCTTTACGTCCTTCGATAACTTTACCTGTTGTAGCGTCTGATGACTCAAGGTGACCTTGTCCATCAACTTTACCTACAGTGTAGTTACCTGCTGGTACCAATTCGTAAACTTTACCATCAGTTGTTGTGATAGTCTTAGGACGATTGTCTACTACTGTATCGTAGTCTTTATCGACTGGTTGATCTTTTTCATCAACAACTGAAGTCTTGATTGTGTTACCTTCAGTGTCTTTATAGTGAACGTGAACGTCACCTTTCACTTCTTTGTAGACGTAAGTGATGATTGAACGTGGTTTTTCAACTTTACCTTTAGTTGGGTCAGATGATTCAAGGTGTCCATCGCCATCAACTTTACCTACTGGATAGTCACCTTTCGGTACGATCTTGTATGTCTTACCGTCTGGAGTCTTGATTGTCTTAGGTTTTTCACCTTCCTCAGTTGTGTTATATGGAGTATCATATGGTGAGTTTGGTGTGTCTTGACGAGGTTTCTTGATTTCTTTACCTTTTTCGTCTACGTAAGTGATGATTACGTCACCTTCTTTAGGTTTCGTTGGATCTTCTTTAAGTTTGTAGACGTAAGTTACGTTCTTGTCGCCTTCAACAACTTTACCTGTTGTAGCATCATCACCATTCCAGTGACCTTGTTCGTCAACTTTACCTACTGGGTAGTTACCAGCTGGTACCAATTCGTATGTCTTACCTTGGAATTCGATTTCTTTTGGACGGTTGTCAATAACTGTGTCATAGTCTTTATCAACTGGTTGATCTTTTTCATCAGTGACATCGTCTTTAATCTTGTTACCATTGACATCAACATAGTGAACGTAAACATTACCCTTCACTTCTTTGTAGACGTAAGTGATGATTGAACGTGGTTTTTCAACTTTACCTTTAGTTGGGTCAGATGATTCAAGGTGTCCATCGCCATCAACTTTACCTACTGGATAGTCACCTTTCGGTACGATCTTGTATGTCTTACCGTCTGGAGTCTTGATTGTCTTAGGTTTTTCACCTTCCTCAGTTGTGTTATATGGAGTATCATATGGTGAGTTTGGTGTGTCTTGACGAGGTTTCTTGATTTCTTTACCTTTTTCGTCTACGTAAGTGATGATTACGTCACCTTCTTTAGGTTTCGTTGGATCTTCTTTAAGTTTGTAGACGTAAGTTACGTTCTTGTCGCCTTCAACAACTTTACCTGTTGTAGCATCATCACCATTCCAGTGACCTTGTTCGTCAACTTTACCTACTGGGTAGTTACCAGCTGGTACCAATTCGTATGTCTTACCTTGGAATTCGATTTCTTTTGGACGGTTGTCAATAACTGTGTCATAGTCTTTATCAACTGGTTGATCTTTTTCATCAGTGACATCGTCTTTAATCTTATTACCATTGACATCAACATAGTGTACGTAGACATTACCTTTCACTTCTTTATAAACGTAAGTGATTGTTGATTTAGGTTTATCAACTTTACCTTTAATTGGATCAGATGATTCAAGGTGTCCGTCACCGTCAACTTTACCTACTGGGTAGTCACCTTTTGGTACGATCTTGTATGTCTTACCATCTGGAGTCTTGATTGTGTTAGGTTTTTCACCTTCCTCAGTTGTGTTATATGGAGTGTCATATGGTGAGTTTGGTGTATCTTGACGTGGTTTTTGGATTTCTTTACCATCATTCTCACGGATGTAAGTGATGATTACTTCACCAACTTTAGGAGTTTCACTTTCTGACATTGATTCAGAAATTGAAGCTGAAGTTGATTCAGAGCTTGAAAGTGATTCTGAAACTGAAGTTGAAGTTGATGTAGATTCTGAAAGGCTAGCAGATGCTGAGTAAGATTCAGAAGCTGATACTGATTCAGATACAGAAGTTGATTCTGAAGAGCTTGCTGATTCTGATGCAGATACTGAAGCTGATGCACTTGCTGATTCTGATGCACTTGCTGATTCTGATGCACTTGCTGACTCTGATGCGCTTGCTGATTCTGATGCAGATACTGAAGCTGATGCACTTGCTGATTCTGATGCAGATGCTGACTCAGATGCGCTTGCTGATTCTGATGCAGACGCTGACTCAGAAGAAGATGTTGATTCAGATTCTGAGTTATTTGTAACAATTGAAGTTGACTCAGAGAGTGAAAGTGAAACTGAGATAGATTCTGAAGTTGAAACTGACTCAGATGCACTTGCTGATTCTGATGCAGATGCTGAAGCTGATGTGCTTGCTGATTCTGACGCAGATGCTGACTCAGATGCGCTTGCTGATTCTGATGCAGATACTGAAGCTGATGTGCTTGCTGATTCTGACGCAGATGCTGAAGCTGACTCTGATGCACTTGCTGATTCTGATGCAGATACTGAAGCTGATGTGCTTGCTGATTCTGATGCAGATGCTGACTCTGATGCACTTACTGATTCTGATGCAGATGCTGATTCAGATGCGCTTGCTGATTCTGATGCAGATACTGAAGCTGATGTGCTTGCTGACTCTGATGCAGATGCTGACTCTGATGCACTTACTGATTCTGATGCAGATGCTGACTCAGACGCTGAAGCTGAAGCTGACTCTGATGCAGACGCTGATTCTGACGCAGATGTTGATGCTGACTCAGACGCTGAAGCTGAAGCTGACTCTGATGCAGATGCTGATCCTGACGCAGATGTTGATGCTGACTCAGACGCAGACGCTGAAGCAGATTCTTGAGCAGATGTTGATACTGACTCTGATGCAGACGCTGAAGCTGACTCTTGAGCTGATGTAGAAGCAGATGCTGATTGTGACTCAGATACACTTGCTGATTCAATTTCTGATTGACTCAATGATGCAGATGCTGATTCTGATGCAGACGCTGACGCTGATGTTGTATCAGATTCTGATTGAGATTCTGACTTAGATACTACTTCTGATTCAGATTGTGACACAGATTGTGACTTAGAAACAGCCTCTGATTGTGATACAGATTGCGATTTAGACACTACTTCTGATTCTGATTGTGACACAGATTGTGACTTAGAAACGGCCTCTGATTGTGATACAGATTGTGATTTAGACGCTACTTCTGATTCTGATTGTGACACAGATTGTGACTTAGAAACGGCCTCTGATTGTGATACAGATTGTGACTTAGACACTACTTCTGATTCTGATACAGATTGTGACTTAGACGCAACTTCTGATTCTGATGAAGATTGTGATTTAGACACTACTTCTGACTCGGATTGCGAGTTTGAAGCAGAGTTTGAGAATGATTGTGATTGAGATGCAGACTCAGAATCACCCATTTTCTCAAAGTAATAGTTCACATCAGTTGATGGTTTAATCGCAGTAGGAATTGAGAAGTTGTTAGAGAATGATGAATAACCCTTCAAATTAGAGTATACTTTACCATTTGGTGCTGTTGGGTCATTCGCAACAGATCCTTCTGCTTGGATTTCTGGAACTTTACCAGCAATGACGTTGTAACTGTTATTACCAGCTCCGGCAGGTGTCAATGATGTGCTTGGAGCACCTTTGAATGGACGTGGATAAGTATGTAGAGTTCCGTCCATTTGTTTATAAGTATCTGTCTCAGTAGGAGATGACCAACCAGTAATAATGAGTGATTTGCTTCCAGCAGTTTCGTTGACTTCAAGATAGTAATCACCATTTTTACTGTTTACTTTTGTAACTTTTGTCTCGTCAGCCTTCCACTCTTCACCAGCCTTATTAACTTTACTTGTGTAGATGAGTGTGTACTTAGATACATCTTCAGTACCAATATCAGATGTAGCAAAATTGTTCACTTGAGATGGATCAAGGGCATAGAATTTCGTTACAGTCGAACCATTTGTATCCACGATTTCAGAAATACGTTTCACATAGTAGTGGTTGGCTCCACCTTGAAGTTCGACCAGTTTTTGACCGACAACACCCTTACCAAGGATACCAGATGTTTTTTGAGTAGAATCTGTTGTAGCAGCTACATGCTTGTAACCAGGGATATCACGGTTGTTTGAAGCTGTAAATTGTTGTCCTGCAAGACCTGTTTGTGTGTAGCTTGCAAGATCTGTTTCATTTCCAGTAGGCTTGTATAGTTGACCTGGAGTAGAGTTACCTTGGATAAGCTTATAGTGAGTTGTTTGATCAACTGTTGCATAAGGAACAGAAGTTTGAACGTTTTGTTTGTCTTCGTTTTCATTACCTGGGTAGTTTGTATCACGAATTTGAAGTGTTTCATACTCAAGGTTCGCATTTACCAATGAGAAGGTAACGTTTCCTGGATCAGTGCCGTTAGCACCTGTATAAGTCAAAGTGTTGGTTACATCAGAGTTGTTGTTGGTGATGTAGCTTGGAAGTGAGATATTGCTTTCACCCGCTTTGATTGTACGTGTGTAAACTTCTGAACCATCAGACTTCTTAACAATACGCAAGTAAACATCTGGGTTAGCTGAAAGGCTACCAGTGATTGCAGAACGGTCTACTGAAAGAGTAGCATAGTAATCAAAGTTTGTTTTAGCCCCAGTAGTGTGGTTTGTCTTAAGGAATTGCCATACACCGAAAGTGAAACGATCAGCGTTTGGATCCAAAGCATAGCCAGACTTGTTAAAGGCTGTATCTTCGATTGTTGCACCGTTCGCATCTGTAATAACTGGAATTGTCGTTCCATTAGTACTTGTTGAGATTGGTGACAACTGTGCAGTAACTGCTGCAACACCGTTAACTACTGAGTTACCTGTGAAGCCGTTGTCAGTGATCTTAGTCATCATGTTGTCAACAGCGTTACCAAGGCGCTCACGTTGTTCTGCGTAAGCAGCGTTTGTTGCTGATGCAGCAAGCAATGTTGTTGATTTAGCAACTTCTTCTTGAACTGTTGTGATAGCAGTTTGGATTTCAGCTTTAGCAGCTGTATCAGTCAACTTAGCTTGGTAATCTTTAGCAATACCTACAAGCAATTCTGCTTCTGAAACGTTTTGATCCAAGATAGTTTTTTCATCTTCTTGAGTAGCTGTTTCTGATGCAGTTGCAGCTGTTGAAGTTGCTGATTCTGAAGCTGAAGATGATTCTGAGTTTGAACCACTGTTGCTTTCAGTGTGTGATTGGCTTTCAGATGTTGAGTTCACTTTGCTAAGTGATACAGATTCTGAGATAGCTTGTGACAATTCTGCTGATACAGATTGTGATACTGAAACTGAAGCATCTGTGCTTGCTTGAGCGTCAACTGAAGAGCTTGTAGACTCTTGGCTTGTTGATGCTACTGCTGGAGCTTCTGAAGCTACTGTTTCAGATACTGGAGCAGCGCTCAATACAGCCGCCTCAGAGTTTGCCAATACGTCATGGTTTGTAGTTGCTTGGCTTTCCAAAGCTGGTGCAGTTGTTTCTTCGGCTTGAGCAGTGTAAGTTGCTACTGCGCCACCTGCCACAGCACCTGCTGCTGCAATCCCTTTAAGAAGAGTTGTACCTGAAAGAAGAGAAGATTTTTCTTCTACATTTTGAACTGATACTGACGGAGCATCTGCACCACCTTTAACAACTTTGAAAAGTCCAAAGTTAGATGTTGCAGCACGAAGCCAGTTTTTACCCGATTTGATAAGTTTGAAGCGAGTCACGCGATCTGTTTCGCGGAATTCACCTTCGTTACGTCTAAAAAACATATTTACCTCCTAAAAAATATGAGTTATTTCCTAATCTGGAAATTACATTTTATAATATAACACAAGTTGACTAAAAATTGTTCTTTTTTATCTCATTTTCTTCAAAAAAATGTAAGGTTTTCGCAATTCTGAATTTTCTGATTACTATAAACAATTACTCTTATTTTTATGTGCAAACGGTTGAACACCCCTATTTTATGCTATTTGTTTCTATTATTCTCATTTTTAAGCTGACTATCGTTCGGTTTAAAATTATCCAACAATTCCATTTTTGATAAATTGTCACACAATTACAATCAATTATTTTAGGCGAATTCTTTACATCTGTTAGGCTATTGTTGACTATTTTTTAACATTAATCCTAATTAGAGACAGGTCTTCCTTAAATCCTTAAGTCTAAAGTGAAAATGATTTGATTAATTTATAAATAGTCAAGATATATGCTCAGATTTGTCACAAAAAAGGATTACCTTTCGATAATCCTTTTTCTATTAGCTTAATGCCATGATAGCATCGATAAAAAGTTTCTTTGTGAAGTAACCGTTACTAATGAGATAGGCTGTGTGGCGAGCATTAGCCACCATCTGTGCATACTGCTCCTCGGTACATTCTTGAACGCAACGGTCTGCTTCTTCCAGACTTGAAACGACGAAGCCTAGACCATGTTCTTTGATATAGTCTGCATTTGAGAGGTAGTCAGGTACAACAACTGGGAGACCTGCGGCTAAGTAAGTAGAGAGTTTATAAGAGATGTTCATCTTATAGTAGTCAAGCTCGTCCTCTGGTTTTTCCGAATTTCCCCAGACCAGACCAAATCCTCCCTTAGATAGTTCTAGCAAAAGCTCATGTTTATTTCGCCAGCCTTCGAGGTGGACTTTGGAATAATCCTTATCCTCTTGTTTATCTGCGTAGACGTGGAGAGGGGTCGTTTGTTTCCAGTCTAAGATATGTGGGAAACGTGTTGGGTTTCCGGCAAAAATCATTTTCTTTTGGAAAGCAGGCTGGTGCAAGTCCAGACTATGAGGTAAGTCCCAAAGTTTTTGGATGATAACCTTCTCAACTGTTAGCCCTTCCTCAATTAGTCGATCACGCATCTTTTCAGATGGAACAACGACGACATCACAGAGATTGTACATATCAATATAAGAAGACATGAGATAGTAGTTACTATCAAACATGAGAGGCGGGACGTCATGGATAAACATAACGGTCTTAGCATTAACGGCTTTGAATTTACGGAGCAATCGGCTGTCCCACTCACTACCATTCCATGATGGAGACTGGAAGAAAACAATGTCTCCAACACTTAGTCCTGCTACAATCCCATCAAAGCGGGAATTAAGCTCTCCATCTGGCTCTTGACTACTATCATAGAAATAAATTCCTAGTTCATTAGCACCGAGCTCTCTGGCAATCTTCATGGTATCATTTTGGGCAATCAAGGCCACACTGCGTGAGGACTGGCCAAATAAATTTGTAAAATGTACGCGCATGACATACTTCTTTCTATTATATGATAGGAAGTCCTCTACTTATAAGAAACAATCATAAAAATAAGTAAGAGGATAAAGAGGGCTATGCTGATAGCCAAGGTCAACATTTTTCGAATCGGTTGGCTAGCCCAATAACTTGGTTTACCGATATTACTAGTGGCATCCGTTGAGAAAATCTGCGTTTGACGCGGTTGGATGGTCACTAAGACGATAAGGGCAACCGAAAGAATCACTGCTAGAACCATAAATACTAACATCATAAGACTACCTCAACAAACCAATAAGGGTGAAAATCAAACCGATGATAATAACAAGTCCGAGCATGATTGAAAAGCTCTTGTTGATTTTCTCTCCTCTGGTTTCTTTTTCTTTTGTGATAGGCTTTTGCTTGAGTTCTTCCATACGGCCTTCAACGTCACCGTAGAATAAATCTTTTTTAGACATGATTTCCTCCTAAAAGTGATTGTAAGCGGTCGGCCAACTCAGAAGCAGTCAGAGTATTGGCTTGAGCTTCTTGAGCTTGCATGGCCTCTTGCATGGCTTGATTGTCGCTTAGGACCTTCTTAATCTTGGCAACCATAGCTGGATAGTTCTGACTGGCATAGATATGCTCTGGTGCTGTATAGACAGGTCCATGAGCTGTTTCTGAAAAGGCCAGAATCAATAATTGATGTTCAAAGGCAGTTCGCGTCGCCTTGTACAATTCATTATGATGATTGATATCCAAGTAGAGGTCAGACTCTTGATAGAGCTTGTCCAACTGCTTGTGACTAGCGTTTGGATGGAGCACAACGTTTGAATAACGCATCATCGAGAGCAATCTTGGGGACATCTCAGTGACTGCCGCAATCTGGAAGGTCACATCAGGGAGTGACTCAACCAAGGCTTCTAAACGCTCAATTTGGTCTGAATTGGTTGCAATAAAGGCATTACGAGCTTTGCCATGATTTTCCTTGAAGTCATAGGCATAGCCAAGTGACAAGACCTTATGTTTTTTATCCTCAGGCACCAGCGTCAAGGCTTTTTCATAAGTCACCTTATCAGGAATGATGATGGCATTGGCTCTGGCTGAATTATCCTCTAAGATACCATTCATATTGCCTGGTAGGATATCACCCAGTGGCTCTTGCCAGACAAGAACATCAGTGGCACCCTTATTTTGCATAGTCCATGAGACGACGAAAGGTGTTGCCAAGCTATTAAAGATAATGTGATCGATATCACCAAAGACCTGAGCTAGGAAGGCTTTAACAAATTCGGTACGGTTGGCGAAACGACGAAGGGCTTGTCCTGGTAGAGTCAAGAGAATATCACTGGTGAGATGATTTTCCAATATACGTTCGTCGCCTTCTTTAGTTTGGTAGCTGGTAAAGAGTGCCTGACCGTTCTCATCATGAGTGGTTTTGGCAAAGCAGAATCCGTATTTGTTATAGTGGTCCACTTGGCGAATCTTTCCTGACTTGTCTAACCATTCGACACTTTTAACGATACGAGCCTTACTACCTTCTGGGTAGGTGATGCGGGCACGTTCTTCGGTAAGATTAGACACACGCGCCATCTGATTGTTCCCTGAAATTTCCCAAAAGGCTGGCACAGGAACTTGGTTGAAAAAGCGTGGTTTGCCAGTCTCCTCTTCTGCTTCTACATAGTAGGTGAAAGGAGAGAGAGAGCCTTGAGGGAGAAAACCATCTGGATTGATGACAACTGTTGTGGCATCATAGCCTGCTACCTGAAGAGAGTAGGCCAAGTCCTTACTGGCTTGATTGTAGTAATCACATAAGAATATCATGAGCGTACCTCCTCAAGTAACTGTTTCCAAGCTGCCTTGACTTGACTGGTCAAGAATCCTTTGGCAAGGTCATAAGATTTTTGACGCATAGCTTCGATAGTGCCTTTTTCATAGAGACGGACAATAGCATCCTTATAGGACTTGGTGATGACATCCACAACATGATTTTCAGCGACAGGGAGGAGATAACCGTTGACCCCGTCTTCGATAAAGGTTTGATTCCCATAAGGCACATCAAATCCAATCATCGGAAGACCTGAACCAACCGCCTCCATGAGGGTAAGGCCAAAACCTTCACTGGTTGAAGCTGTTAGGTAGACCTCGTACTGGCTATAAATGTCAGTCAAGTCAGCGTGCCCCATGAGTCGGATATAGTCGCCAGCTTGTGCTTCGACAATAATCTCACGCAACTTGGCATCCATACTACCACTACCGTAGATATCAAAAGTGATATCTGGCAGAGTCTTATGAACCTCGATAACCGCACGAACCAACCAGTCAATGTGTTTTTCCTGAGCCAATCGTGAGGCCGTAATCATTGAGAATGGCTTACGTGGTTTGTCCTGTCCAACCAATTCAGGCAGACTTCCAACTGGAATAGTGTAAATCTTTGGATCGTGGTTGGTGTAGCGATGGAACTGCTCTTGAAGAATTTCCTTCTGACGATCAGTTGCCACGATAAAGAAATCAACCTTGTCCGCATTGGTAAACTGGTACTCGTAATAGTTATTCCAGAGAATATAGTTGCCATCAGTTTGATTGACACTAAAATGCTCAGCGTGAACCACTACACCTAGGCGAGCAGCTTGCGCTTCTTCAAAGACCAACTGGCCAATACCTGTTTCACGGTCCAAGATGACCACATCATCCTTGGTTAGGGCTAGACGTTTGAAGAAATAGCGAAGGAATTCTTGCTTACCATAAAGAACCTGATCAGGAAAACGATAGATATCCTGATTATTGTCTCCGACAATCATGTCATAGGCTGTAGACCCATCTTCGTTATAAAAACGACGTTGGTAAACCTTGGCTTGATTGTCCTTAGGCGCAAAATACTCACTGCAGTAACGGGTGTAGGAGTAAAAGTCCTTGCGCAAGAGCTTATCGTTGACAAAATAGCTGACTGTTTCCACTGCATCTTCGTCCATCGCACGAAGGTTACATGCCACTACCATATCATCCTGTGGATAATGGTAACGAATGAGGCGACCAGCAACTTCCTTGCGCTCAGGATTGGCAGGTAAGATGGTCTCGATTTCTGCTAGGCTAATGGTCGATGGCGCAATCTTGATATCTGTAAAATAGTTATGGAGCCAGATGATTTCATCGTCTGAAAAACCAATCTTGCTAGTCATATGCTCAATATTATCCCCAAGGATGAGGTCCATAAAGACAAATTTTACTTCTTGCCCCATTTCCCTGAAAATCTTAGCACGATAGGCCTGAGCATATTCGACACCACTGCTGGCCCAACCTATGCCTAAATTAATGTTATATACTGTCATAATTTCCTTATTTTATGGGAAATGGCTGATGATATCTCCTTTTTTAGTGACTTGCACCTGACTAAGGAGAAGATTACGAACCATATCCTTTCTGATTTGACGTTTCATGGCTTCAAAGCCCTTGTAGGCCTCTTGGTAATATTCGACAATAGGGTTCTTTTGACTGAGTTGCTGGCTACCGATAGCCATTTGGAGTTGTTGTAGATAGTCTACCTGCTCTACCCAGTTGTCATCCACAGCCTTAAGCATGGATAGGCGTTGGAAATACTCGTTAAGTTCCTTGGTTTTCAACTCCTGCTTCTTAGCATCAAGTTCACGATAGGCAAACTGGTAGATGAGTTCCAAGACTTGCTCACGATTGTTGAGGTCTAAATCCTTAGGAATTTCATTGATGCGGAAGCTGATATTACGCAAGATGAAATGGTAAAGATTTTCCGCTTTTGAGAAATCTTCCTCAGCCATAGCTTGGTCGATGAAATCGTCAAGAACCTCGTCGATAACAGTGTCCAAACCTTGATTGTGGTAGATGAGACGGTCACGTTGTGCGTAAATCATCTCACGTTGGATGTTCATACTTTCTGCAAATTCAAGCGTTTGACGACGTGAGGTACGACCAGAACTCTCACTAGCTTCTTGGGCTTTTTCAACCAATTTACGATACTTGCGACCGGTCAGTTCCTTAGGCTCAATGTGATCATTAATGGCGTATTCTTTGTAGGTACGGTGAACCCATGATGGACCGTATTTCTTAATCACATCGTCTTCAAGTGAGACGAAGAATTTAGACATACCAGGGTCTCCCTGACGTCCAGAACGGCCACGAATTTGCAAGTCAATACGTTGACTTTCCATACGTTCCGTACCGATTACGACCAATCCACCCAGTTCAGCTACGCCCTTGCCGAGCTTGATATCTGTTCCACGTCCAGCCATTGAAGTCGCAACTGTCACGGCACCCATTTGTCCTGACTCAGCAATCATCTCAGCCTCTCGAGGTGCATTGTTGGCATTTAAGAGGTTATGAGCAATCCCCTCACGCAAAAGTAAAGAAGAATAAAGCTCTGACATTTCCACTGAACCAACGAAAATCAAGATAGGATTGTCTTTTTCATGATAATGCTTAACATACTCTAAAGAAGCAAAGACCTTCTCTGGCAGAGTCGCATAAATCTTATCTGGATAGTCGATACGTTGTTTCTTACGGTTGGTTGGAATTTGAATGACCTTCATACCATAGGTATCGAGAAATTCTTTTTCCGCAACCTTACCAGTACCAGTCATCCCTGAAATTTTCTTGAATTTTTTAAAGAGACTTTGGTAGGTGATAGAAGCCATGGCTCTGGTTTCTTGTGACAAGGCCACTAATTCCTTGGCTTCGATGGCTTGGTGGAGTCCACCTTGGAGCTTGGTCAATTCCAAGAGACGCCCTGTCGATTTATCAAGAAGGACCACTTCAGGCCCTTTCTTACCATCGCGAATGATGTAGTCCTTGTCCTTTTTATAGAGCAAGTGGGCACGAAGTGAGAAGAGCAAATGACGGGCAAAGGTACTATTTTCCTCATCGTAGAGGTTGCCGATACCGAGGTAGTTTTCAGCAGCCTTGGCACCTTTAGTGGTCAACCAAACTTCACCTTTTTCCTCTTTGAAGATGTAGTCTTCACCCTCGACCAAGGTGGTCATGAGTGTATCCATCATTCCATAGTAGTTGGACTGAACACGGGGCGCACCAGAGATAATCAAGGGTGTCTGCGCACTATCAAGAAGGACAGAGTCTACCTCATCAACGATAGCATAGTTAAAAGGACGCATGTATTTCCCGTCTTGGTTAGAAGCAAGGTTATCAATCAAATAGTCAAAACCTAGACTGGAATTAGTCGTGTAAACGATATCTGATTGATAGATGTCACGCTTTTCAGCTGGTTCCATCTCATTACTGCCTTCCACACAAGGCACACCAATCGTCAAACCTAGGAACTCATAGACCTGACCCATTTCTTCGGCGTCACGGATAGCCAAGTATTCATTGGTCGTAACGAGGATAGCCCCTTCACCTGACAAGGCATTAAGGTAGACTGGCATGGTTGCCGTCAAAGTCTTACCCTCACCGGTATTCATCTCAGCGATATGGCCCTGGTGCATGACAATGCCCCCCATGACCTGAACATCATAAGGAAACATGCCTAGCACGCGCTTATCTGCTTCACGAACAACCGCAAAAGCTTCTGGCAGGAGGTCGTCCAAGCTTTCTCCTTGGGCTAAACGCTCCTTAAATTCCTGCGTTTTATTTTTCAACTCAAGGTTGCTCAGACCAGCCATTTCATCGGCTAGGCCGTTGATTTCCTTGAGTATCTCCTTAACAGGGAGAATAGGATTCAGTTGTTTAAACATGTTCTTCTCCTGTTTCTTCCAGTTTTAAGCTGTAGAAATCCAGCTCTTTGACCCCAGCACTCAAGAGAGAAATACGATAGGTATAGGCATCATGAGGATAAACAAAGGTCATGTGGGTACTTTTTTCAATCAGTTGCTTAATTTCATTGCCATAACGGTCCAAAAAGCTGATTTTCAAAAAGACTGAGCCAGTTGGGACGGCTTCGAGATTGGCCGTCAAGTCGTAGCTATGCCCCTTTTTCAAAAGTGGGAGGGCAGGCTGGGTACGAGCAGCTTGATAGTTTTGGATAGCCACCCAAGACTGGATTTCCGTTCCTGATGGCACCAAAGGATTGTAAAATTGCACAGAACCATCTTGGCGTTTAACAATTTTTGAGCCATACATGTAGGCTTTGTGGTTTAAGCCCCACAAGATTTCTGATTTCTTGTTTCTGAACATTCTTACTCCTTCCTTCCAAAATCATTTTCTAAAATCATACGGTAAAAATTGACAAACCAAGTTGTCGCCGTATATGAATCATCGTTGTGTCGACCTGACGTTCCCTTACTGAGAATCTTAGCCCCTGAATAATAGAGGGACTTGGTAATATCCTCATAGGCCGTTGGATCCATATCCTCGTCTTTCATGTAAGAAAGACCAAAGGTCGTGTTTGAAAAATCTGCTTTTTCAAACTTATTCCAGAACTTCTGATTAAGGGCCTCAACACCCTCATTATCCAAGCGTCCTGTCTGCAAATGCAAGACATCAATTCCTGTCGGGAAAACCTCTGGTGCCAAAAGTCTAGCACGATTACCGATAGTTCCAACATTGGCTAGGGGTTTAGACATGATGATGGCATGAGGTTCAAAGTCCGCACCATAGTACATAGATGGGAAGGTTCCCATGGACATTCCAGAGAGAATGAGTTGACTATTGTCAAAACCTAGATAGTCCAAGTAATGTTGGATGGTGTCCTTGATACTATTTTCAAGCTCTTCAGTTCCCATGTAGAAGGCTCCCCCTTGGAGACGAGGGTCTGAAAAGAGCAAGAATGGGGTTCCCATCCCTTTCATCATTCCGAAACCTTCGAAACCTTCGGCAGGACGGAAACCTGAGAAGTAAACAGACAAAGGTGGCTTGAAATCCCCAGGATAAAAGAAATAGTTGATTTCCTGACGTTTGCTGTCGTGGAGAATACCACCACCAAGTACAAATTTACCGAATTGGAAACGGGTCAAACGTTGGTGAAGACCACCAATTGTAATCTGACCTTTGCCCTTCATTTCAAGACTAGCAGCCAAGAGGAAGGTCATGTCCTCATCAAGAACAATGGCCCCCTTGCGCATTTCTTCTTCTGAAACGATATAGGTCTTAAAAATACCTGCGACCGAACCTTCTGGCAAAAGATTGAGAATCAAACGACACTCGCAAGTCTCCTCTTTTTCAAATTCCAACCAAAGCTCGATAGGATTTTCCTTGCTGGCTCTGACATTATAGGTCCAGTCCAAGACTGGACTAAAATCTTGACCATAATCACCTTTTAAAATGACATTTTCATGACCATGGTAGGTCACTTGGCCAGTAAAATTGGGGTTAACCTGGGTCGTGAAAGGAAACATCTTATCCCCGTACTGCCCTGAAAAGAGCGCTTTTGAAAGGGTAAAGAGCAACTGTCCTTGATTTGAAAAATCAGTTGGGACAGCGCACATTTCCTTGATGAACTGAGCTAGAATCTCATCGGTCACTTCAATCGTTTGATCAAAGAAAATAGTGTGAGGAATCAAATGCTCTCTAATAGCCATCAATTCCTCAAGACCAGCAAGACTGTCCACAATGACAGCTGTGAAAGTCTTGATTTCGTCTTCTTCGATGGTTTCTTGCAAGGTCTCAAGCTGACCAAGATTGCAATAATACCATTTCATATTTTCAGGAATTTCCTGAATTTCTGACCAGTTGGATGGTCCAACTTGTAGTATTTTCAGGCGATTATCCTTGGTCATTCTGCTCCTCCTTCAACCAATTTTCCCATTTTTGGACCAAACGGTCTCCTGTGTTTTCCTTAATTTTCTCAATTGAGTATATAAGGGAACGGTTCCAGTTGTTCAACTGTCCCAAATAGTAGTAAGCCCCTTTTTCAAAATCGGACAAGTGCTTCAAGATATAACCATTTTCTTGGTGGGTCACATACTCAGACGCCACACGGTTAATCTGTGGAATACCAGCACTAATCCCTGCAATTTGTGTATAACGATTAGGCTCCTTGCTCAAGTCGACAATGAGTCGTGTAAACTGAAGGGCCTTGATAAGGGCAGTCTCGTCACGCAGGTCTTGGAAAGAAAATCGGCTGACGATTTCATTATTTTCTTCCAATTTATTTTCTGCACCACTACTTTCGACAACCTCTTCAAAGACTTCTGGACTCAATCGTTCTTCAATCATTCTTTCCACTTGATTTTGCAGGCTACCAAGTTGCTCTGGATTGGCATTAAAAGCCCCAAACTCAACCTGTGTCTTTGGATACTTAGCCACAAAAGCCAAGACCTGATAAATCGCCTCTAAATCCAATTGGTCAAAGTCAACCTGATAAAAGATCTTAGATTCTTTGACACGTTGACTGGTTCCCAAAGCCAAACGGGTATCGAAGGAAGCCATGTGTTTGAGTTTCTTAGCCTCTTCTGGATAGGCAACTTGAAGTTGCTCCAAGTAATCGTAACGGTCAGCAATCAACAAGTCTACTTGTGGCAAAAAGCCTGCATAGCTGTCAATACTATCGTCCTGATTACGTTCTGCGAACCAAGTCAAAATCTTTGTGTTGTCTGCTGGCAAGTGGTTGAAGAGGTGTTTGTTATGACGCAAATCTGAGGCGATAACAAAACGGTCCTCTGCTTCTACCTTTTCCTCCAAGAATTTAGTCAAAAATTCCCAGATAACTTCTGAAAGGTCACCGTAGTAACTCTTATTAAAACGACCTTCTGTTCGAGGGTTGGCTACAATCCCACGACCATCAAAGAAATGACAAAGCTGCCAAACTCCCTTGGCATTGAGGTAGTTTCGATAGCTTGGTTGTCCGTCTTCATAATAAAGACTACTTGAAATAAAGCCGCGGTCATCATAGATGTCTTCACGAATGATTTGCTCATCCTTATAGTAGCGAATCATGCCAATAAAACCTTCTGAACCGAACTCAATCTCGGCATAACGCTTGTGTTGGCATTGCACCACGATAGCAAACGGTGTGTGAACAAAGGTAGACCCTTCTGGCCATTCCAGGTCTGTCACCTGAAGGTTTTTCATATCTTCATTAGTGATACCCTGAATCAAGTCAAAAATAGCCGTATAGCCAACTTCCAAGACATCATGACGATGCAGGAAATAACGCAAATGCGGTTGATAGGCCAAAAGCAAAAGCTGAGGCGCTAAATCCTCATCCTGAAAAATACGAACTTGGTGCAAGCTGTCATCAAATTCAATTTTTTGACGGATACGGTACCAAGGATCAATGGCCGTCTTCCAAAATTCGTCCGTCTGTCCATACCAAGCTGGAATAAAATAATACATGAGTTCTCCTTCATTGTCTTTTCATCACAATACTTGAGATTGAGGGGCAGACCGATCACGCATCACCAGCCTGCCTCTCAACCCCACGAGGGGTGAGATATTATACATTTTCAAAAAGTGGGGTGTAGGAAGTGTTAAGCTTCAAGGCTTTCATTTCCTCGTTAACGTTGTAAATCATACCGCTAAAAATCAAGAACGTCCCAGGAATCATACTCAATTGCAGGTAATCTGGATTGACCAAGATAATCAGCATCGGAGCACCTGCCATAAAGAGCATGTAAAGGGCACCGATGAAACCAAGTCTAAGCACCAAATGGTTGATATAAGCACTGGTTTCTTGGCCTGGATAAACGCCGTAGATGTACTCACCTGACTTGCGCATACGCTCAGAGATTTGCTCACCAGAGACATTAACAAAGGCAAAGGCTAATCCTAGAACGAAGAGCATAACCAGATAAACAACCAACCAAAGAGGTTGACCGACCGTCAAGGCCTTGATGGCACCACTGGTCCACTTGTTTTCAGGATGGATAAATTGAATCAGCATAAAGACGTACTGTGGAATGCTGACTAGGGACATGGCATACATGAAAGGCATCCCTCCGGCTGGATTCAACATAATATCCAAGTAAGAATACTGTTTGAAGCGGTTATGAATATTGATTTTATTGATTGAGATACGGTATCTAGCCCTCTGCACAACCCCTGAAACATAGAGGAAAATCAAACTGAACAGAAGCAGAGGAAGCAAGACATTCCAACCAATACCTAATTTTTCAATACTATCCATGATTTGATAAGGCAGATTGGCCATCATACTTGCCATCAAGATGACAATGGAGCCCCCAATCCCAAAGAGGGAGTTGAGATCTGATAGCCAAACCAAGAAAAAGGTCCCTGCAATCAATAAAATGGTATTCATGAAAATAGCGAGACTAGCATTAACCCCTGAAACGATAGGTAAATTCAAGGATACTGCCAAAGATTGAACAATGGCAATCCCCAGGGCCAAATACATGCGTCTACGGTCCTGAATCTCAATGGGGAGATTTTTCAAGCCCATTTTCTTAGAGAAAGAAAACATCTGCCAGAGAATCATGGCCGACATCCAGGGCGACAAGCCCACTGAAAATAGAGACATGGACCTGAGGTTTCCCCCCATCATGGCACTAGAGAAAGCCAAGGAACCTATGGCTCCCCCAAAGATATTTGCATTTTTCAAATCCACAAACGGTAGAACCAATTGATTTCCCAAACAATAAATAAAGAGGAAAAAGAGGGTCCATAAGACACGTTTGGTGATTATCGATTGACTAATTTTTTTCACTATTACTCCTATTTCCTGCCCATAGACAGGATGATGTTATTTCGATTGAAACGAGACAGAGACGCCAGTTCAGCCTACTTATCCAAGCAAAGGATTACAGGCTCTTCTTACGCATTTGGCGAATGGTCTCAGCCATCTCTTTCCAACGATCTCTTGAGTAGGTTTGTTGGTTATGCTTGGTTGACTTAAGGTCCTCGAACCCTAAAATCGGTTTGTTTTCAAACCTAAAGGCATCAAGAATTTCCACTACTTTTCTTCCTGGATTGATATCTAGAAGCAAGTCACTGGTACGCAACAATTCCAAATCTAGCCCATTTAAGCCCGCAATGGCTGAGTAAACCGTCACATTTGGATAGGTAATCAATTGGGCCAGTTTATCTGCCACATGCTGTCGAGAGGCAATTTTAAACTGTACCTTAGGAAGAGCCGAGATAAGGTCCGTCAAATGTGGAATTTCTGAAATGTTGGTGTAAACCAAACAAGTAAACGGACGACCCTTAGGATAAATCATGTTCTCTGAAAGTGGCAATAAAGTGGCATTTTCAGCAACCTCTGACCAATCCATTTGAGCATAGAACCACCAGACCTCGCGATAAGCTTGGCAAGCCAATGGTAACCAAGGCTTACGGTGTGAGGCATAATGCACAACCTTAGGATAGTCTTGACCATTTGGCAGATGGAAACCAGCTAAACTAGACTTGGTAACCGCATAGTTGTTGTCAAAAGACAAGGGCAACCAGTTGTTACGGAAGACCATGTTTAGAATGGACTGCTCCGCAAATGGGACCTTATCATGCCATTCGCTAGTCATGTCAATAAAGTGACGTCTCATGTTGTACTGCTTCCAATAAGCCGTATCAATCACCATGAATCCTGCATCAAACATCGCTTGGCGATCCTGAACCTGAATAGCATAATCACGCACGGCAGCCAAAGGTCGACCTTGCAAATCAAGGGTAAAGAGGTCCTCTAGAGAACCTGTAACCACCATGTCACTATCCAAATAAAGGGCCTGTTCCTCAGACACAAAGTCCGCCACAAAATAGCGAAGATAGCTTGCATAGTTGCTATTAGTCTTGTATTGCTTGATATGACTACTATCCACACGACAGTTAATCACTTCACTACCAAAGGCAGCCAGATGACGGTTTAGTCCTCTAAACCACTCTTGAGAGAAATCATCGTTAATCAAGTAAAAACGAATGTTGCGATGATGGAAAACGATGGATTTGATGGTCGTAAGCACTTGGTCAACATAAGTATAGTTAGCTGCAAGAACAATAGCACGCTTTTTAGTCTCATAACGTTGAGGAGCTAAACTCAAGACCTGGAATTTCTCCTGAATGGAGCGGTAGGCATCAGAATCCGTGAGACCTTGCTCCTCCACATTTTTCAAGCAAGCCTCTAGCATCTGACGGTAGGTGACCATGTATTTTTCCAGAGGGAAACCATGACTAGCAACAATAGCCAAGCGTTCTTCCATGGCATAAACCAAGGTCATCATCCAGTCTTGCATCCAAGTCGCTGATGGCATCTCTGGACTCTCACGATATACATAAAGTCCCTTGTTGAGATAAACCGTACGCTCACTCATGAGATAGGCTTTAAGGTTGAAAAAGCCATCCTCCCCTGCATGCTCTTTTGGAAAAAGCAAGTCATTAAACAAAGAACGTTTGTAGAGTTTGCCTGTCGCAGAAATCAGAGCGATGTTAATGTTATTGGTTTCTTCAAAGAGACCATCAATAATCTGAGCCGGTGAATAAACCTGCTCATAATAATCTTCATCTTTGATATAAAAATAAAAGAGATCTTCCGATTCCTTATAGACACTGTAATTGGCCACTGCGATATCCGCCTTGTGGGCCTGCAGAGTCTTATAAAGTTCCTCCAGATAAGTAGACTCTACCCAATCCTCAGCATCCACGTAGGTGACGTAAGCTCCCTTAGCCTGACGAATACCAATATGGCGAGCATCTGAAAGCCCTCCATTATCTTTTTTAAAATAGAGGATACGAGAATCCCTAGCAGCATAACTACGGCAAATGGCATCACTATTATCTATTGAGCCATAATTGATGAGAATAATTTCAAGATTTTGATAGGTCTGACCCAAAACACTGTCTAAACATGTCTGGAGTTGATTTTCTACATTGTAAACGGGAATAATTACGGAAATTTTTTCTGTCATTTTTTATTTCTTATTTTTTCTAGCTAATACATTTTTTTATTTTCCTGTCTCAAACTTTCATAAGATAGCAAGGAACAGTCTAAGAATCTGACAAGTATTTTACGGTCACAAGATATAAAGATCGTAAACACATTCTATACACTTTTTCCTTGATTTTATCGAGACTTAACCATATTAAATTATAACATAGTATCACTTAATTTTCTAATAGATTAACTTTTTTATGAGGGATTTTTTTCAAATAAATTTCCTTTTATTTTCAAAAAAAACTGATAGTTAGGAAGATGGAAATAAGCGGATAGAAAAAGAGATAGCTCCGATGAGAAACTATCTCTTAGAATAATTAAAACGTTTTGACGAGAGTTCTTAACCCCTTGACTTCTCTTACCCTTTATCCACAATCTTAATACGGCTACTGCCATCATGCGACTTGATGATAGCTAATTGTTGGGCGATGCCTTCTTTCATGTCGTCCACGTGACTGATGACACCGACCATGCGGTTTTCACCGATTTGTTCCAGAACAGCGATGGCTTTGGTCAGGGCTTCCTTATCCAGTGAGCCAAACCCTTCGTCAATGAAGAGAGCTTCAACAACAGCACCTTTGCTAGTATTTTGCACCACCTCTGAGAGGGATAGGGCAATAGCCAGTGCAGCGATAAAGGTTTCTCCTCCAGACAAGGATTTGACGGAACGCTCGCTACCTGTCAGCTGGTCATAGACGTTGATGTCCAAACCAAAGTGATCACGCGCCCTACGCCCTTCTTCACTCAGAACAAAGGAATAGCGGTTATCTGTTAAGAGACCGATGTAGTTAGCATTGGCATAGTCCAAGATTTGTTGGAAATACTGACGGATAACATAGACTTCAAGATTGAGTCGTCCAGTTAGTGCTGTATTTTCTCCCTTAACCACCTTAACCAGATCGCTGAGTTCTTGGTGAGCTTTAAAGGCCTCTTGATTACTGTCTTGAAGGGTTTTGGCCGCTTGGTAGGTAGCCGTCGCATCCTTAAGCCCCTGCTCCATGACAGAAACCTGAGCCAGTTGCTTATCATAGCTCTCCTGACTAGCCTCTACTGCTTGTGTTAGATTGCCAAGGTCCGGCTTTTCTTGGTTTTTGATAAGCTCTTGACCCTTGACAATCTGCGCCTTCAACTCTTGTTTAAGAGTTTGGTAGCTTGTCAATTGAGCCTGAAGCTTAGGAATAGCTTGCTTGTTCACCTCAAGCAGCCAAAGCTGGATTTGCTCTAGGTCATTGGTGAGGGCGCCTTCAGCCATAAGACTTTGGTCTAGTTCAGCCGATAAACGTTTAGTTTCTTGGCTAGCATTTTCTTTAGACTTGGTTAAGCTCTCAAGTTGACCTCTGATTCCTTGAATGTCGGCATGAAGTTGGTTGTAGGCTTCACTATTTTCCTTGACTTGCTTATTGTAGAGGTCCAACTCCTGCTTTGCTAGGGAAATACGTTCTTGATAAACCTCAACAGATTCAAGCTCTTGATGAGCTTCTTGTAACTCCTTAAGACGTTCCTTGGCTTGGTCAAGCGCCGCCTTAGCTTCTTGATAGGCTTTAGCCAAATCTATCGATTTTTCCTGAGCCTTGGCTAACTCATCTTGATAATGGAGACGATCTACCTCTTCCTTATCAAAGCGTTTTTGTATCTCTTGATAATACTGTTCAACCTTTCGGAGTAAGGTTTGTCCACAGTCTGCTTCATAGTCCTCAGCAAAATCAAAATCAAATTGTCCCTTAACTTGCTCTTGGAGTTCTAGATAGTGTTTTTCAAGAGTTAACTTGACTTTAGCTACTTGGTCAAGCAAATCTTGACGTTTAGATTCAACCTCGCTCAAGGTAGCCTGACGATTTGACAAGGTAGCCACTTGCCTTTCTTTTTGAGCTTGAAGTTCCTCCACCTGATTCATGAGATCCTTCAAGGCTGCTTCATTCGCCTTTGTCCCATAGACCTTAGGATGGTCAATGGAACCACAAACCATACATGGCTGTCCATCCTCTAATTCTGCCTGCAACTGGGCAATCATGAGTTGACGACGTGAAGCTAAAGTGGTTGCTAACTGGTCTTTCAATTCCTTGAGACTTTCTTGAGCTTGGTCAATATCCAAAGATAACCCTTGTTGACGTTTTTCCGTCTTGGCCAACTCCTGCTTCAAGTCCTCTATTTCTTTCAGGTCCTGAGCCAGTTGATTATCCACACTGTACCCCACAGACTGAAGGAGTTTTTCAGCCTCATGCAGGCTATCTAAACTTAGGCGATTGGCCTCCAAATCTGACAAGGACTTGTTAAGCGTCTCAATCTTTTTCGACGCCTGTTGATAGGTTTCTTCCAACTGCTTGTAGTTAGTACGTGAACGTTTGATTTTCTCCTGCTCTCGGACAAGACTCTGAGCATAGATAATATCCTCTTTCCAAGTTTCAAGCTCCTCTTCTTTTTGAAGAGAGTCCTTAGATTGAGCTGCGAGTGCCTCTTTTTGAGCCTTAACTCCCTCAAAAGCCTGCTGCTTTTCACTCAATTCTTCCTGAGCGATTTCAAGATCCTGCTCTAATTGCAACAACTGTTTCTGATATTGTTTGAGGCTACTAATAGTTTCTTGTAGACCTTGAGCGAACTGCAATTCCTCCAGATGCGCTTTTGCCTCTGCCTGTTCCTGAGCACCTTCCTCAATTTCCAGACGGTAACGCTCCTTGGCTTGCTTCAATTCTTGGAAAATCTTTGCCAAATCTTGGGCAGTTTGCAAGCTCTTCTGCAGTTTAACCAAATCCTCATGGGCATCCTTCAAGATGCTTTTTTGCTCCGTAAGACTTTCTTGACGCTGAGACAGAAGTTCTTCAAGACGTGCCAATTTTTCAGAGGCCGGTGTTTGCCCCAAGACTGCTAATTCCTCCTCAGACCACACCTGACTGGCAAAATGGCCATCTAGCTGAGCTTGGCGCTTATCCATATCCTTATTGCTCTGACGAAGGCGCTCTTCCAAGCTCTTTTGAAAACGGTCAAAAATACCCGTTCCAAAGATTTTCTTTAAAATTTGAGTCTTGGTCTTGGAATCTTCTTTCAAGAAACGGCTGAAATCATTTTGCGGAAGGAGAATAATCTGTTTGAACTGCTCAGCATTGAGCCCCAAAATCTGCTCAATCTGGTCACTCACTTCCTTGATCTTATCCCCAAGCTTTTCAATCTCCTGACCACCAATTTTATCCACAATGACTAGAGAAGCCGTCGCTTTTTGCATGGTCGTACCCCCACCTCGCTTGGCTCTCTCCTGCTGGAGCACTCGCTCAATGCGATAAAGATGCTTGCCTTGTTGGAAATAAAAGGTTACCTTGGTCAAATCATCCTCTGGACCAGCAAAGGTTGACCGCATCTCCTCAACATTGCGGTCGCCACTGGTTGTGGCAAACAAGGCAACCGTCATAGCATCAAAGAGGGTACTCTTACCAGCCCCCGTGTCCCCACCAATCAAAAAGAGGGGAGCGTGGTCAAACTGGGTGAAATTGATGACTTCCTTACGATAAGGTCCAAAATTGGTCAATTCTAACTGAACTGGTCTCATTGTCCACTCCTTCCAATCTCCTCAAAAATACTTTCCACAAGGGCAGTTTGTCTCTCAGACAAGACATCGCCCCCAGTCACTGTCTGGTAAAAATCAGAGACAATTTCCTGAGGCGACTGCATTTCCAAATCTTTTAAGTGCTGATCTACAGTCAAGCTTTCTTCCCTGACATCACCCAAACGACTAAAAGTGATTTCTACAATGTCTGTCCCATAAATCTCTTCCAGACGGGCACGCACATTGATGCCCTCTAATTCCTTACGACTGGACAATTGAATATCAAAGGCAAACCAAGCCTTTTGACAAGGCTCCTCCTTATAAAATTCAGGTGACATCAAGGTTTCAAAAGACGCCTGCAAGGCCAAAATCGGTCGTTTGACTTCTAGAGGATGGAAGGTCTGGGACAAGTCTCCAGTTGCATCCAATTCAAGAATATAAACGCCTTTTTCTTCCTTACGCTTGGCTTCTTTGACGTTAAAGGCGACCGGACTGCCTGAATATTGCACGCGCTGAGTCGGACTGGCAAAGCGCGTATGGATATGCCCCAAGGCCACATAATCGAAAGCCTTGAAAAGGTCACTGGTCACATTGGTAAGACCACCTACCGTATTGCTGGTTTCAGACAACATCAATTCCCGTAGACTTTGACCATCGCTATCATCCTTCTTAGAAACCGCAAAATGCGTCACCAAAATATGGGCCTTGTCGGGATCAAAAGCTTTTTCCATATCCTCAAGAATATAGGCCAAGGCATCACCAATCCCCTGAATTTCCTTATTCTCATCGTCTTTATAGTAAATACGGGCATCAATAGGGTCGATAAAGGGAAGGAGGAAAATCTGGCAAGCCTCCAACTCAATAGGCTCAAAAGCTTCCTTCAAACGTGTACTTAAATGAAGACCCTGATGTTGAAAAAAGTCTCGTCCAAAATGCAAACGTTCAGCACCATCGTGGTTGCCACTGATAGCATAGACAGGAATCTGCTCCTCCAACACCAAGCGGGCCAAGGTCTTATTAAATAGCTTAATCGCATCCACAGGCGGCACCGCACGGTCATAGAGGTCTCCCGCAATGATAACCCCATCCACTTTTTCGCTAATAGCCAAATCCACAATCTGTTGAAAGGCCCACTCCTGCTCCTCCAACAAAGACCAGCCATTGAGGGTTCGCCCCACATGCCAATCTGACGTATGTAAAAACTTCATGACAGTCTCCTCATTCGTTTTGTCTTACTCTATTGTACCTTATCAAGCTAAATACTGCTTAAAAGATTCACAAACCTTGGGAGATTCCATAAATTTTATCCGCAGACCAAAAAATCTCTCCGAGCAATTCACTCGAGAGAGATTTTATTTTTGGAATTTATGAGAGATAAGGTGTGGAAATCTTAGTCTTGGTTTTTACGACGATTCATAGCCGCAAGTCCTGACATAAGTCCCATAACAACAACACCCATTGCTGCAAGGTTGTTATCTGACTCGCCTGTTACTGGCAATTGTTCATCACCTTCTTTAGCTTTATCAGAGCCATCTGCCTTCTTACCATCTTTGTTTCCAGATTTCTTCTTATCTGAACCTTTACCATCTGATGCTCCATCAGCAGCTGAACCAGATCCAGAACCTTTAGAACCCTTAGATCCGTTTGAAGTTGCTTTGACAGCTTTAGAAGTTGAGCTTCCAGATTGACCACCGTTACCGTTTGATGGTGTTGAGCCATCTTCGACTTTACGGTAGATGTAAGTTACGACTGTTTGACCTTCTGTCATCTTGTCTGTAGATTTACCTTCTTGACGGATCAATTCATATTTCACACCGTTACGGTAGATGTAACGGTCACCATGAACATTAACTTCTGAACCAACAGAGTTAGTGATCACAAGTGGCATCTTGATTTGGTTACCATACTCGTCACGGTAGATAACGACAATAGTACCAACTTCTTTGTTAACTGCTGGTTTAGCAGGTTCTGCATTAACCACCTTGTAAACAACCTTTGTATCTTCACCAGGGTTGCTTGGTGTCACACCAGTCTTATCAGCCTTGTAACCTTTCACTTCAGGAACAAGGGTCATGGCAGCCTTAGTTGGATCGTTAGGATCATTTGTGTAAGTAACTGCTTCAACACCTGGGATTGGATTCCCTTTTTCGTCAACGGCAATAATCTTACCAAATTTAGTGTAAGTAACAGTTTCAACCTTGCTGTCCATAGTGACATCTTGAGAAGCCACACGGCCTTTATCGGCGAAGTAACCGTTAACCATTGGTGTAATCACGAGATCAAACTTAGTCTTATCTGCCTTCCATTCACCTGCAGTAAGAATATCACCTGTTACAGAGTCAAGCGTCAATGAACGTTTCCATTGTGCTTTCTGAACACTGTCTGCTGGCAATTTAGCATTGCTATCTTTGCTTGCATAGTGAACAGTGTATGTCACATCTTTAAGGTAAGCATCCTTAGCTGGCCATTTTGGACCGTTTGGTTGGTTAGGATAGATTGGTGTTCCTGGTTCGTGAGCATTGTCTGGATTAAAGTCAAGTGCTACACGTTTGAAGCTTACTGTCCAAGCTTGGTCAACTGTGCTATCCAAGTCAAAGCTTGCACCAGCTGGGTAACCATCTGTTACAAGGACATAGCCAAGGTCTTGATAGTGTTTGATACGTTCAGCTGTTGAATAGTTAACCGCTTCACCAGACTTACCAGCCAAAGCAACAGTTTCAAGGGTTGAACCACTTGTTTCATCACGGTAAACAACACTTGCTTTTTGATCGTTCTTAACGTAAACAACCTTAGTATCGCTAGACAAATCACCTGGTGTTGCAGGTACTACCTTAGCAGTGTAACCTGGGATAGTTGGCAAGTTCTTGTCAACTGCAATCATCTTAGTTGGATCGTTAGGATCATTGATGTAGGCAGTATCTGACACACCTGCAATTGGGTTACCATTTTCATCAACAATGACAAATTTACCAAAGGCCTTATAAGTTACGGTGTCAGTTGCTTCTGGAGCATCTGGAGTTACTGTCTTACCACCTGCTACCGCTTTATCTGCAAAGTAACCATTAACAACAGGAACCTTAACTGTACCGTAAGTGTGGCTAGTTTCATTCCAAGTCACCTTACCAGTCGCTTGGTTATCCTTACCTACAAAGGTATAGTCAGATTTCACATCTGCAGCTGGAGTTTTATCGCCAGCACCTTGGAATGTAACTGTTTGTTTCGTCGCCTTAGTCACATCGTTAACGATAGCTACGTAAACGACACGAGTGTCTTCACCTGGATTTGATGGTGATGCAGGGATAACCTTAACAGTGTAACCAGGAATACTTGGAAGCGTCTTGTCGATGGCAATCATCTTAGTCGCATCATTAAGATCGTTAGTGTAGGCAGTTGTTGATACACCTGGAATTGGATTTCCATTTTCATCCACAGCGATAAATTTACCAAAGGCTTTGTATGTCACTGTGTCTGTCGCATTTGGTGCATCTGGAGTTACTGTCTTGCCACCTGCTACGGCTTTATCGGCATAGTAACCAGTAACAACTGGAGTTTTGACTGTTCCATAAGTGTGAGTCGTTTCAGTCCAAGTTGTTGTATTAGTTGTAGGATCTTCTTTACCGTTAAAGCTAAAGTCATTTTGAGTGTTAGCAGCTGGTGTCTTCGTATCAGCACCAGTGTAAGTTACTGTTTGACTTGTTGCTTTTGTGACATCTTTAGTGTCTTTTTCAACGATAATGTGGTAACGGTAACCTGGAGCTAGGTATTGACCACCACCATTGGCATCAATTGAAGCATCCAATCCTTGTGAACCGTTAGCAAATTGCACAAGGTCAACGACACGGCTTTGGTTACGGTCCCAAGCACGTTCTGAGCGGATTGTTGCAATACCGTTATTATAGTCGTATTGACGTTCTGACTTCAAAACATCTACATAAGCATTAGCTTTAGATTTGTCAGCAGAGGCATATTTGATGCGGTATCCTGCTGGTACTGGTGGAAGTTCTGTTACACCAGCATCATAAATTTTATTGTAAGTCTTACCGTTTGCTGTGATTGTTTCAGTTGAGTTATTGATACGGTAGGTTGAAGATCCAGGAATCTTATTTCCTGCTTCATCAACGTAGTCAATAATACCAAGGTTGGCATAGTTAACAACAACCATGTAATTACCGTTTGTAATATAGTCATAAGGTCTCATTACTCCACGGTTATCACGACCAACTTTGAGGTGGTTGATGTAATCAATATTAACAAAGTATTGTTGACGCTCTGGCAAAAAGGCAAGTTTGTAGCCAAGGTTTGTCAAGTCAGGGTTTGTTGAGCCTGCTCCAGCATTTGTCAAAACAGCAACCGCATCTGCTGTACGAAGGCTACGGTTTGATACCGCAAGTCCCATAGCGTTGATGAGATTTTCAGAGTTAAGACTTGCTTCAGCAGCATTCAATTCACTGCTTGTCACGGCCAACTCGCTAGTCGCTACTTTAAGGACGCTATTTACAGCGTTAGTTGTAGACTCTGCACTTGCAGTTTCTGCTGCAGTCGCAACTGAAGCAGCCGCACTTGTTTGTGCTGATACTTGACCAGCAACAGGAGTTTCTGCTACAGCTGTTGAGCTAAGAGCTTGGGCACTTGTAGCTACAGATGAAGCAGTCGCTGTTGCAGACTCAGAGCTCGCTTGTGATGCAGCCTGAGAAGCTACTTCTGAACTAGCTGCTGTTTGACTAGTTGTTGAAGCTGCTTGGCTGTCTTGAGCTGCTGATTGTGGTTGTTCACTAGCCAAGGCCACAGTAGAGACTGAACTTGGTGCGTTTTCTGTTGTTGCTGGAGCTACTGATGTTGTTGGCGTTGATTGCTCCACGACGACATCTGGCTCAGCAGTTGTTTCCATACCTGCGGTAGTTGGTGCTACCGTTTCATCAGCTTGGGCACCCTGTGCATTTGAGAAGATTGAAACTCCCAAAAGTACAGAGGCTACACCAAAGCTGTATTTTCTTAATGAAAAACGTTGGCGTTTATTAAACATATCTCTCATAATAATAAATTTCCTCAATATCCAAATTACTTTATATACAGTTTCCATTTTATACTATAATTATTAAATTGTCAAATATATACTAATAATTGTGTAAAAGTTTAACTTTTATTAGAAAATATTAATTTAAAACTTTTATCTAAGTCCTTTGAAACTTCAAAACGTTCGTGCTTTTATTTACCACAATCCTCTGTTTTGTTAGTTCTATAATTTTCAAAATATTTTTATATCAAACCATTTTTCATTAAAAACGTTCATCACCCTAACCTTAGTTTTTAGTTTTGGTGATATTTATTAAAATACAAAATACTCTCCCTTCAAAAGAAAAATTTTTTAACGACTCAACTCACAGTTCTCTTAACCCCTTGCCAATACTGACATAGAGACTCCTTACTACTCCTTTTTCGAACAAACTCAAAAATCCCTTTGGCATATACCAAAAGGGATTCTTTCATCTATTATTTGAAAATAGAACTTGTGAAACTATCTGTCTCTTGTAGGAGTTTCTTATAGACAGCTTCTTTGAGTTTTGTCGTATGGCTTGTTGATACAGATTTATTACCGTTATTATCTGTTTTAAGACTTGCAGCATCTTTGGCTACTGCCGCTTTAAACATGGCCAACAAATCATCGTAAGAGCTTACTGATGTACCATCAATAGTAACTGTCGTCAAACCATGAGACGCTTTTTCTTTCACTTCTTTGAAGTAGGTCTTCTTGAAGTCTTCCAGGGTGTTGAACTGGCCATCAGAAATCTTGTTAATGATAAAGTCATCACCAAGGGTGTTCTTGCCAGCTGCTTTGGCTTCTTGTTTATACTTGTTGGTCGCATAACCTAGGAAGCCTTTTTCATAGCCGTAGTAACCCCAGAGTCTGAAAGTATTATGCTTGAAGGACATAGCACCTGGAGAGCCCTCACTGGTATTACCACCATAAATGGCAGACATCATAGGTACATTGACATAGGCAGAAGAGAAGTCCTCAGGTTTATAAACTCCATTTCCAGGTCCACGATTGGTCATGAAGTTATTATCTACAAGGTCATCAATAGAGGTCAAGTTAATAGCTTTTTCACTATCACTTAGAGCACGAACCTTGTCGTATTGGTTTTTACTATTACCTCGTAGCTGTTTATCTACCTTCTTGAACCATGCGTTATTGAGCTCTTGATTTCCTTGGCTGAGGACCGCTTCCCCTTCAAGGGAGTCAAGAAGCATGAGGGTGTCATTGTAGCCCTTCATATAACGGTCGATGGCTTCACGTGACTTCAACTTGTTTGGATTCGTGTTGTACCACTGATTACCGTCGTTTTCTCTTTCAAAGGCCATGTTAAGTCCCAAGGCCCCGTATTCACCTTGATGGCCCTGAGTAGCTGGTGATTGCAACATCCCTTGGGCATAAGCTTCAACGTCTGTTCCTTCACGACGACCAAAGCCTCCAAAGTAGGC
The DNA here is from genome assembly GCF_916619785.1 of Streptococcus sp. Marseille-Q3604. Classification (NCBI taxonomy): domain Bacteria; kingdom Bacillati; phylum Bacillota; class Bacilli; order Lactobacillales; family Streptococcaceae; genus Streptococcus; species Streptococcus sp. Marseille-Q3604. Next base: position 788,489 of record NZ_CAKAKM010000001.1, read on the forward strand.
AATACGGTCATTGATATGAGTTGTTTCATGAGTGAAGGCCGAAGCACCGTACTCGCTAATCATGTTAGACATGACGAAGGTAACCTTGGCACGATTATCGTATGGATTGTCGTAGATGGCAGCATAGGCACCGGCCATGGCTCCGTTATCACCATAGTACTCACCGACTGGTCCATAGATTTCACGGATTGGCGCATAGACTTCTGTACTGTTCTTGAATTGGCCATAGCGCTCTGGCCAACCTGGCCAACCATGGCCCCAGACATAGAAACCTTCCCAGACTGGATTGACAATGTCTTTGAACAATTTGTTTTTGACATTATCCGTAGCCAATCTTTGCCAGAAATCAAGATAGTTGATTTGACGTTGAGCGGCTAGATCAATCTCAGGTTTCAACTTCTCTAAGGTTGTATTGTACTTGTTAGCCGTACCATAAGACATGGTGTCATAGGTAGAAATCAAGAACATCTCTGTCTTATCAAGGTTCAACAATGGCAAAATCATCTTGCGGTGGAGACCACGACTAAGGTTATCATAAACACGATACTTGTGCTCACCGACACCTTCATTTTGAGATGCCTTCTCAACAACGTAGACCTTATCCTTAGCAGCATCGATGAACCAATCATTCATATTGTCGATAGTGGTAAAGAGTTTTCGGTTGTAATTAAGGAAGTCGGTCAGATCACTAGAAAGGGTACTTTTGGCGAGAACTTCACCAAAAGCATCGTAGGTTCTTGAACCACTGATATTATTTTCCTTAGAGCCAATCTCAATCAAACGGTCAAGGACATCCACATTTTTACCATAAAAATCTGGTTTGAAGAGCATGATTTCCTTGATGTTAACATCATCAAACTTCACACCATAGTAGCGATTCAAGTAAGTCAAACCTAACAAGAGGGCCGCTTTATTTTTCTCAACCTTATCAAGAATCATTTGTTGGGCAGCTGGTGATTGGTTAAGCTGGTGGTCTTCATTTTGAACCAGCTTAGTCACCAGGTTAGTTAAATTAGCCTTAACAGCGTCAAAACTTTCTTCTAAGAAGAGGTTCTTGATAGCATTGACCTTGTTTGGACCGGTACGACCAAGTTTTTGGTAAATCGGATCAGACTGCAACTCAATCGGTTTCAGGATATCAACAATACCATTGATAAGACTTGAGTGGTCTTTTTGAACGACATTTGGAGTGTACGCGATACCCAAATCAGCAACAGTGTACTCTTTAACATTGCTCAAACCTTCTGCACTCTCTGAAAGCTTGAAGTAGTCCTTGCTTCCATCAGCATAGTGAACAATAATCTTGTTAGCATCACTTAAGTCTGTGACAAAGTTACTGTCTTTCATTGGTGTCACTGAGAGCACCTCTTTGGTATTCAAGTTGTGGTCCTTGGCCAGTTTGTTTGCTTGATAGACAATATAATCCTTGTTATAGAATGGCTGGAATTTCTCAATATTCTTGTAAGCCTGCTTGTATTCTGGCTTATAGTCTTGAATATTGGCAAAATCAGCTTGACTAGAAACATTGTTAAGAGTATTCAACGCGTAAGGCTCGCTAACAAATGTATCAGCTGTGATGTTGTAACCTTCAACACGCTTGTCAGCTTCTTCCTTGGTCAAATGTTTGAGCTTATTCGGACTCTTAGTATCTTTACCAGTACCATCTTCGGCCGAGCTATAGCCGACAACACCAAAGAGATCTTTGATGTATGGGCCACCGTCTTCATCATTGACATCGTTAGAAGCAAAGATTTCTTGGCCCTTGATAACCTTAGCATAGGTCACATTATTTTGAACAGCGCCGTAAGGCCATGTCTTAGCGACAATACCACCGACATTTCTTGTGTTTTTAACATCAAGAACACCTTTAGCTACTGAATTGGTTACCTTAGCCTTCGTTCCTGATTTCCAACTGTTGAGCATGTAAGTGACAAATGGCACCAGCATACTTGCGTTGGCATTTTGAGCTGTAATGGTCGCATCGACATAGGCTCTGTTGACGAATCCCATGTAGTTTGAACCAGCAATCCCACCAACTGTTGAGTTATTACCAACAGAGTTGATCTTACCGATAAAGGCAACATTTTCAATCTTGCCATCTTCATCAATCTTATTGACAATACCTGCAACGTCATTGTTACCAGTCACTGAACCAGCCACCTTAACATCTTCAATCAGACCTTTGTTTTTAAGGTTAAATCCAACCGTCGCGATTTGATTTTGATCAGGGCGATTGATATCTACATTTTCAAAGTTGATATTCTTGATTGTTCCGCCATTGATGACATTAAACAATGGATGCTCTAAATCATAGATGGCATAGCGTTTGTCACCATCACTTAGCAACTTACCAGTAAATTCGGTCGTAATGTATGATTTACCGTTTGGAACGACGTGACGAGCACTCATACTTTGTCCGAGCCTAAATTCACCTGAAGGATTAGCCTGAATGGCATTGACCAACTCAGCAAAATCGTAGTAAACATTGGCTTGGCTAGCCTGAGGTTTCTCAATGTAATAGCTATAGGTTTGAGCAAAATGGTTTTGGGCATCACGTTGAACCAAATTGTCCGCTGCTGCAGTTACCTTATAAACCGCCTTGCCATCAACCGTCGTTTCTTCGATGGCTTTTACAGCCAAGTAAGTGGTCTTCTGATCCGCAGAAGTCATCTTCAAGTAGTAATTCGTGAGATCCTGAGGTACAGCTGCCAGACGAGTCTCATCCACTTCTGTTTGATTGTCATACTTAATCAAATCTGTACGTGCAAAATCTTTAAGCTCAACCTTCTTGAGATCCAGTTGGAGAGTTTGGTCTGCCAAAACCTGATTCTCCTCACCATTGCCACGATCATAGGTCATGGTTGTTGTGAGGGTATATGGCTTGTAATAGTCTAAGTTTGTTAGGTCAGCAGTCAAGGTCGTGCTAGGAATATCAAGCGTTTGAACAATCTGTCCGTTTTGCTTGAGGACTGCTTTAATAGTCGTGATAGCTGCTGAACCTGGATTCGTCAAGTTGTAGCTAAGTTTAGCACTACGACCCAAATCATCCTTGTCAATCTGTGTCAGCGTAAGCACTGGTTTTTCAGACACCTTGGTCCCTTTGTGAACGATACGATCTTGAACAGGAACTAGCACGGTTTCAGTGACAGTTGGTGCCTCAGACGTCTTATTCCCTTTATAGGTCTTATAGACTTTGGTGATTTTGTTTTGACCTTTTTGACCTTCTTGAACAACTTTTATAGTGCCCTTTTCAAGACTATCATCTTCTTGGACAATCTCTTTAAATGGAAGCTCTACGATAGACTCTTCCGTCGTTGTTCCATCTAGAGGTTTACTGCCACGACGAAGTTTTCTAGGTTGTGGCACCTCAATAACCTTACCTGACACAATAGTTGGCTCACCAACCTTGACACCATCAATGGTTTGGTAAATTTTCTGGATTTCTTGGCTACCTTTTTGACCTTCTTGCTCGACAACCTCTTCATCCACATACTTGCTATCATCAGTGATAACTTCGATAGGATAATCGATGGCTTGCGTTTCAGTCTCTGTGACACTTCCAACAACTGGAGTGTGGACAGGATTCTCGGGTTGGACAGCCGCCTCACCTTCGTGACCGGATTCTTGTGTACCCTTGGCTTCCAGTTTGCCAGTATAGTCTGGATTAGCTGGTTGAACAGCTGCTTCGCCTTCATGACCGGATTCTTGTGTACCCTTGGCTTCCAGTTTACCAGTATAGTCTGGATTAGCTGGTTGAACAGCTGCTTCGCCTTCATGGCCAACTTCTTGTGTGCCGTTAGCACTGATTGGGCCGGTATACTCTGGATTGGCGGGTTGAACTAGAGCCTCGCCTTCATGACCTGATTCTTGCGTACCTTTAGCGCTAATTGGTCCCGTGTACTCTGGGTTAGCTGGTTGAACAGCTGCTTCGCCTTCATGGCCAACTTCTTGGGTACCGTTAGCACTGATCGGTCCAGTGTACTCTGGATTAGCAGGTTGGACCCATGCTTCACCCTCGTGACCAACTTCCTGCGTTCCATTAGCACTTGTAGTATCGCTACTGATTGAACCTGTGTACTCTGGAGCGACAGGTTGAACAGCTGCTTCGCCTTCGTGTCCAACTTCTTGGGTACCATTGGCACTGATTGGACCGGTGTACTCTGGAGTAGCTGGTTGGACCCATGCTTCACCCTCGTGTCCAACTTCCTGGGTACCATTGGCACTGATAACACCGGTGTACTCTGGATTGGCGGGTTGAACTAGAGCCTCACCTTCGTGACCTGATTCTTGCGTACCTTTAGCACTGATTGGGCCGGTATACTCTGGATTTGCAGGTTGAACAGCTGCTTCACCTTCATGACCTGATTCTTGCGTACCTTTAGCGCTAATTGGTCCTGTGTACTCTGGATTAGCGGGTTGAACAGCCGCCTCGCCTTCATGACCTGGCTCCTGTGTTCCTTTTTTCCAACTGATGCCCTTACTATCCCTATCAGCTGTCCCCTGACTAACTGTATTATCTTCTTTTATTGAAGACTCAAGCCCTTGCAAAGTATTCTCCAAAGGTTGTTCAAGCTCCGGCTTAGCAGAGTAACGCAGATAACCCACATACTCATAACCATCAATGGCAATAACACCCTTAGCCAAATCTTCTTTATTTGAAACCGCAAGAGTTTGATTATAGGCCTGCAACTCCTTGTTTTGCAAGGCAAGAACCTCTATCGGCACAAGGAGACTTTGCCCTGCGGCCCCAATCAAGACTAAGCCAATAATTTTTTTACGATGTTTTTTTGAAAATAGCAACACAGCCATAGTCGCTGTTGCCAATCCCAAACCTGTCGCTGCCCAGTCAGAACTTCCTGTCTGAGGAAGAGTAGCTTGACTGTCTCCCTTACGTTTATAAACCAGATAAAAAGTGTCCTCATTTTGATATTCCTTAGGAATAGCATGTACCACTTGCTTCTGCTCTTCAGCTGTTAATTCATTTTCTGTGACATAGGCCATGTGTACCGATGCATCCGAAGTAACCTGGTCTGCCGAAACTGGTTTAGACACGAAAAGACCACCTGCTAACAAGAATGTCCCGATAGCAACTGGCCCTACACCTACTGACAATTTACGAATGGCGTATTTTGTCACTTTTTCAAAAACATGATTTGCTTGTTTCATTCAAAATCTTCCTATATATTAATCCTTGTACCCCAAGGCACGTCAAAAAAACGAAGACGTTATTGAAAAAACACGCACTCTATACATTTATTAACCTTCTTCCGAAGTCTATCATATCCTTTTTTTAATCTTTAAGCAAGCATTTTCTCTAATTTTTAATCAATATAAAAAACGAATTATGATTAGTAACTAGGTCCTCATGAAAATAATCAAACCTTTTCATATAAGCATTTTCATGCATATCACTATTTATGGGAATTTCCTCTATAATCTAAGTTACTAATATTTTTTGAATAAACCTCTTCAGCTTTTGAATTTTTATCTAATTTTTTAATATAAACAAAAACTGTCTTGTAATAGACACAAAAGAGACTCACCCCTTATGGGATGAGTCTCTTTTTCGAAAACTGAAATAGTCTAACTAACTATGTTGAGGGATTTAACCTATGAACTATCTTAGTCTTCTTTTTTGCGTTTTCCTGCCAAACCAAGTCCAGCTGCCGCAAGGATTCCTCCGAGAGCCATAGCTGCCATAGACGCATCATCACCTGTTTCAGGGAGTGCTGGTCCTTTAGGAGCTTCTGGTGTAGTTGGTGGTGTCACTGGTGGAACCACTGGAGTTGGAGGAGTCGGTGGTGTTGGTGGTGTTGGAGGAGTTGGTGGTGTTGGTGGAGTCGGTGGTGTTGGAGGAGTCGGTGGTGTCACAATATTGTTGAACTCAGTATCTTCTGGCAATTGAGAAGTTACTGTCAAGACTTTACCGTCTTTAGTTACTGAAACAACGACTGTAGCAACCATCTTATCGTAGGTAACAGTTGCATCGTTACCTTGTACTTCTTCTACTGTGTAGACGTGAGTACCTTCTTCACCACGTTTGTACTCAAGAGCTGAGAACTTGATCTTACCGTTAGCATCATTGCTTACAGTTTCGATCACATTACCCTTGCTGTCTTTAAGTACGAAGCTAAACTCACCAGCTTTAAGTTCACGACCTTCAAGTTTCTTAGTGAATTCAAACTCAACCTTAGTTGGGATATTGACTACACGTTTTTCTGTTGGTTTTTCTGGTTTTTCAACAGATTTCTTAGTTGGGTCGTATTGGTGAACGATTTGTGACGCAGTATTTTCGATGTCTACACCATCTTTAGCAGTGCCTTTGATAGTTGCAGGAATATCGAACTTGTAGTAGCGTCCGAATGCCAATTTGGCAGTATCGATCACTTGTGTGTTTTCTGCATCGCCAAGTGACTTAGTAAGGTCAGCTTTAGATGTTGCAGTAATCACACCGTCAACGATTTGGATATCGAACTTAGCTGTCACATCTTCTCCTGTTACAGAGTCGTATGCTTTAATATCAGCAACATTGATGTTCAAGTTTTCGCTGTCATATTTATCTGTAACACCTACAGATTGGATATTGTGAGCGTCAGTGAAGTTAGTTGTGTCGAGCCATACTTGGTAGACAAACTTATCACCTTTCTTAAGTGTCTTAGTATTGATATTTTCAGCTTCGTTATTAGCTGTGCTGTCAGCGTAAGGATCTTTGTTAGTATCGCCTACTTTATCTTTCAACTCAGCATCATCGTCAACAAGTTTCATACCAGTGATATCGAATTTTTCTTTAGAAACAACGTATTTCTCTGGTTGGAACTTAGGTTTTTCTGGTGGACGAACAGTGTTGTTAAATTCTTTGTCTGCTGGGTCGTTCACTTTAGTGATAAGAGCTTTCGCTTTACCATCATGTGAGACTTCAACAGTGACAAGAGCTTTCATTGAATCGTAAGAAACAGTTCCGTCAGTACCCTTAACTTCTTCTACAGTGTAGTTGTGAGTACCTTCTTGACCTTTCTTGAATTCAAGAGCAGCAAATTTAACGTTACCTGCAGCGTCGTTCTTAACTGTTTGAAGGATGTTTCCATCTTTATCTTTAAGAACGAAGCTGAATTCATCCGCCTTAAGTTCACGGCCTTCAAGTTTCTTAGTGAAGTTAAATTCAACTTCAACTGGGATGTTTACGACACGTTTTTCTGTTGGTTTTTCAGGTTTCTTAACAGTCTTACTTTGTGGATCGTATTGGTGAACGATTTGTGAGGCTGTATTTTCGATGTCAACACCGCCCTTAGCAGATTGTTTAATTTCTGCTGGGATTTCAAACTTGTAGTAACGTCCGAAGGCGAACTTAGTTGTGTCGATAACTTGTGTATTTTCTGCATCACCAAGTGACTTAGTAAGGTCAGCTTTAGATGTTGCAGTGATTACACCGTCAACGAGAGTGATATCGAACTTAGCTGTCACATCTTCTCCAGTTACAGAGTCGTATGCTTTAATATCTTTAACGTTAACAGTCAAGTTTTCGCTGTCATATTTATCTGTAACACCTACAGATTGGATATTGTGAGCTTCAGTGAATTTAGTTGTATCCAACCATACTTGGTAGTATACTTTATCACCTTTCTTGAGTGTCTTAGTATTGATATTTTGAGCTTCGTTGTTATCAGTCTTATCAGCGTAAGGATTTGCGTTAGTATCTGCAACCTTATCTTTCAATTCGCTATCATCGTCGAGAAGTTTAACTCCTGTAAGATCGAATTTAGATTCGTTAAGGATGTATTTCTCTGGGTTGAAGTCTGGAGTATCTGGAGGAGTTACTTTGTTGTTGAACTCTTTATCAGCTGCATCTGTCACGTTAGTGATAAGTGCTTTAGCTGTTCCATCATGTTTAACTTCAACTGTAACAACAGCTTTCATACCGTCGTATTGAACTGTGCCATCAGTACCTTTAACTTCTTCTACTGTGTACTTGTAAGTACCTTCTTGGCCTTTCTTGTACTCAATAGCTTTGAACTTAACGTTACCTGAAGCATCGTTCTTAACAGTTTCGATGACATTTCCTGCTTCATCCTTCAATTGGAAGCTGAATTCGTTTGCTTTAAGCTCACGGCCTTCAAGTTTCTTAGTGAAGTTGAATTCAACTGAGATTGGAACGCTGTTTACACGTTTTTCAGTTGGTTTAGTAGGGATTTCTGTCTTCTTCGTTTGTGGGTTGTAGAAGTGAACTACTTGTCCAGCTGTATTTTCAATATCTACACCACCAGGAACAGAGTCTTTAACAGTGGTTGGGATATCGAATTTATAGTAACGGCCAAAGGCAAACTTAGTTGTGTCGATGATTTGAGTATTTGCATCGTCTCCAAGTGACTTAGTGAAGCCATCTTTAAGGTTAGCAGTAATCATACCATTTTCAACTTTGATGTCGAATTTAGCTGTTACATCTTCGCCTGTTACTGAATCGTAAGCTTTAATAGCTGAAGCATCAAGATCCAATTTAGTTTCATCGTAGTCATCAGAAATACCAACTGTTTGGATGTAATCCTTGTTGTTAGCATCGAATTGAGTTGTATCGAGCCATACTTGGTAAACAAGTTTATCACCACGTTTAACAGACTTAGTATTCAAGTTTTCAGCTTCGTTGTTTGATGCATCATCAGCATATGGGTTCGCATTTGTATCTGCGTACTTGTCTGCCAATTCTTTATCATCATCAACGAGTGAGTTACCCTTGATGTCAAATTTCTCTTTGTTCACAACATATTTCTCTGGTTGGAACTTAGGTGTTTCTGGTGGAACCACCTTGTTGTTGAACTCTTTATCGTTAGCGCCTGAAGCGAATCCGCCTGTTGAAGCGTGGTTAACGACAGTTGTGAGAACTTTGCCTTCCTTAGTAACTTCCACTGTTACAGTCGCTTTCATAGCATCGTAAGTGATTGAAGTATCTTTACCAGCTACTTCTTCAACTGTGTAAGTGAATGTCTTACCAAGATCTGCTTTGCTGAACAAGAGTTTTTCAAACTTGATGTGACCATCTTTATCGTTGGTTACTGTTTGAAGAACCTTGTTGTCTTTGTCTTTCAATACGAAGCTGAACTCACCTGCAGTCAACTCACGTCCTTCAAGTCGTTTAGTGAAGTTGAACTCGAGTGGAACTGGAACATTGTTTTCACGTGTTTGAGTTGGTTTTTCAGGAGTTGTAACTTTCTTATTGAATGGGTTGTATTGGTGAATTGTTTGGTTAGCTGTATTTTCAATATCTACACCGTCGTTTGCATCAATGTCTTTAACAACAGCTGGGATATCAAATTTATAGTAACGACCAAACTCGAATTTAGTTGTATCGATGACTGGAGTAGCATCTGTTGCACTAATAGCTTTAGTCAAGCTTGCTTTAGATGTACCGTAGAGAACACCATTTTCAACTTTAATATCGAACTTGTCTGTAACATCCTTACCAGTGATACCATCGTAAACCTTGATTTCAGAAGCGTCGATATCGAGCTTAGCTTCTTCGTAGTTATCTGTGATACCAACTGTTTGAAGGTTGCTTTCTGCAGTGAAGTCACGAGTATCAAGCCATACTTGATAGTAGATCTTTTGACCACGTTTGAGGGTCTTACCATTCAAGTTTTGGATTTCAACTTTATCAGCTGAATCGTCGTCATCAGCAAGTTTGTTACCAATGATGTCGAAGCTTGGTTCTGAAACAACATATTTCTCTGGTTTGAAGTTAGGAGTAACCTCGTTATCGAAGACACGATCGTCACCACCATAAGCATCTCCACCTACTGTAGCGTAAGAGATAACTGTTGACAATTGATCTCCTACTGAAGGTTGGATAACTTGAACAGTAACATTGACTTTCATGTTATCGTAAGTAACAGTTGTATCAGTTCCTTTAACTTCTTCTACTGTGTAGTTGAATGTCTTACCAAGATCTGCTTTAGCATAGTTGATAGTAGAGAATTTAACTTTACCTTCGGCATCATTCTTAACTGTTTCAAGAACATTACCTTTTTCATCTTTCAATTCAAAAGTAAATTCTTTATCTTGCAACTTACGTCCGTTAAGTGTCTTACCAAAGATCAACTCGATAGCAGTTGGAACGTTGTTAACACGTTTTTCAGTTGGTTTGTTTGGTTTTTCAACAGTCTTAGTAGTTGGGTTGTAATAGTTTACAACTTGAGCTGCTGTATTTTCAATTTCAGCACCATCGTAAGCACCGTCAGTAACCTTAGCTGGGATGACAAACTTGTAGTAACGTCCAAATTCGAACTTAGTAGTATCGATAATTTGAGTGTTTTCTGCATCGCCAAGTGACTTAGTGAAGCCAGCTTTAAGGTTAGCAGTAATCACGCCGTTAGCGATAGAGATGTCGAACTTGTCAGTAACATCAGCACCAGTCTTACCATCGTAAGCCTTGATATCTGATTGCTTAACTTCCAATTTAGCTTCATCATAATCATCGGTGATTCCAACAGTTTGGATGTTATCCTTGTTATTTGCATCAAATTTATTTGTATCAAGCCATACTTGGTAGTTAATAGTGTCGCCACGTTTAACAGCTTTAGTATTGATGTTTTCTGCTTCGTTGTTATCAGCTTTATCCGCATATGGGTTCGCATTTGTTTCTGCGTACTTGTCTGCCAACTCTTTATCGTCATCAAGAAGTTTAGTACCAGTGATATCGAACTTACCGTTACCATCGCTAAGAACGTATTTCTCTGGTTGGAACTTAGGTTCGTCTGGAGGAGTTACACGGTTGTTAAATTCTTTATCCGCAATGTCGCCTACAGTCGCGATAAGAACTTTAGCAGTACCATCGTGTTTAACTGTGACTGTTACATTCGCTTTCATTGTGTCATATGTAACGGTTGCGTCTGAGCCTTTAACTTCTTCTACTGTGTAGTTGTGTACGCCTTCTTGACCCTTCTTGAACTCAAGTTTAGAGAACTTAACGTTACCTGATGCATCGTTGCTTACAGTTTCAAGAGTCTTACCTTCTGAATCTTTAAGGACGAAGCTGAATTCGTTAGCTTTAAGCTCACGGCCTTCCAAACGTTTAGTGAAGTTGAATTCCACTTCAACTGGTACGTTGTTAACACGTTTTTCAGTTGGTTTGTTTGGTTTTTCAACTTTCTTAGTTGTTGGGTTGTAGTAGTTAACTACTTGAGCCGCAGTATTTTCAATATCTACACCACCAGGTACATCAGCTTTAACTGTTGTTGGGATGTCGAACTTGTAGTAACGTCCAAAGGCGAACTTAGTTGTATCGATCATTTGAGTGTTTTCAGCATCGCCTAGTGACTTAGTGAAGCCATCTTTAAGAGTTGCAGTAATCACACCGTTGTTAACAGTGATATCGAATTTAGCTGTAACATCATCACCTGTTACTGAATCGTAAGCTTTGATCTTAGTAGCGTCAAGATCCAACTTAGTTTCATCGTAGTCATCTGAGATTCCTACTGATTGGATGTTGTCCTTGTTAGCTGCGTCGAATTTAGTTGTATCCAACCATACTTGGTAAACCAACTTATCGCCACGTTTAACAGTCTTAGTATTCAAGTTTTGAGCTTCGTTGTTAGACGCATCGTCCGCATATGGGTTCGCATTTGTATCTGCGTACTTGTCTGCCAACTCTTTATCATCATCAACGAGCTTGTCACCTGTGATATCGAATTTCTCTTCAGAAACAACATATTTCTCTGGTTGGAACTTAGGTTCTTCTGGAGGAGTTACACGGTTGTTAAATTCTTTGTCCGCAATGTCGCCTACAGTCGCGATAAGAACTTTAGCTGTTCCATCGTGTTTAACTGTAACTGTTACATTCGCTTTCATTGTATCGTATGTAACGGTTGCGTCTGAGCCTTTAACTTCTTCTACTGTGTAGTTGTGTACGCCTTCTTGGCCTTTCTTGAACTCAAGTTTAGAGAACTTAACATTACCTGATGCATCGTTGCTTACAGTTTCAAGAGTCTTACCGTCTGAATCTTTAAGGACGAAGCTGAATTCGTTAGCTTTAAGCTCACGGCCTTCCAAACGTTTAGTGAAGTTGAATTCCACTTCAACTGGTACGTTGTTAACACGTTTTTCAGTTGGTTTGTTTGGTTTTTCAACTTTCTTAGTTGTTGGGTTGTAGTAGTTAACTACTTGAGCTGCTGTATTTTCAATATCTACACCACCAGGTACATCAGCTTTAACTGTTGTTGGGATGTCGAACTTGTAGTAACGTCCAAAGGCGAATTTAGTTGTGTCGATCACTTGAGTGTTTTCTGCATCGCCAAGTGACTTAGTGAAGCCATCTTTAAGAGTTGCAGTAATCACACCGTTGTTAACAGTGATATCGAATTTAGCTGTAACATCATCACCTGTTACTGAATCGTAAGCTTTGATCTTAGTAGCGTCAAGATCCAACTTAGTTTCATCGTAGTCATCTGAGATTCCTACTGATTGGATGTTGTCCTTGTTAGCTGCGTCGAATTTAGTTGTATCCAACCATACTTGGTAAACCAACTTATCGCCACGTTTAACAGTCTTAGTATTCAAGTTTTGAGCTTCGTTGTTAGACGCATCGTCCGCATATGGGTTCGCATTTGTATCTGCGTACTTGTCTGCCAACTCTTTATCATCATCAACGAGCTTGTCACCTGTGATATCGAATTTCTCTTCAGAAACAACATATTTCTCTGGTTGGAACTTAGGTTCTTCTGGAGGAGTTACACGGTTGTTAAATTCTTTGTCCGCAATGTCGCCTACAGTCGCGATAAGAACTTTAGCTGTTCCATCGTGTTTAACTGTAACTGTTACATTCGCTTTCATTGTATCGTATGTAACGGTTGCGTCTGAGCCTTTAACTTCTTCTACTGTGTAGTTGTGTACGCCTTCTTGGCCTTTCTTGAACTCAAGTTTAGAGAACTTAACATTACCTGATGCATCGTTGCTTACAGTTTCAAGAGTCTTACCGTCTGAATCTTTAAGGACGAAGCTGAATTCGTTAGCTTTAAGCTCACGGCCTTCCAAACGTTTAGTGAAGTTGAATTCCACTTCAACTGGTACGTTGTTAACACGTTTTTCAGTTGGTTTGTTTGGTTTTTCAACTTTCTTAGTTGTTGGGTTGTAGTAGTTAACTACTTGAGCTGCTGTATTTTCAATATCTACTCCGCCTTTAACATCAGCTTTAACTGTTGTTGGGATGTCGAACTTGTAGTAACGTCCGAAGGCGAATTTAGTTGTGTCGATAACTTGAGTGTTTTCTGCATCGCCAAGTGACTTAGTGAAGCCATCTTTAAGGTTAGCTGTGATCACACCATTGTTAACAGTGATATCAAATTTAGAAGTTACATCGTCTCCTGTTACAGAGTCATACGCTTTAATCTTAGTAGCGTCAAGTTCCAACTTAGTTTCGTCGAAGTCATCTGAGATACCAACTGTTTGGATGTTATCTTTGTTGTTTGCGTCAAATTTAGTTGTATCCAACCATACTTGGTAAACCAACTTGTCGCCACGGTTAACAGTCTTAGTATTTAAGTTTTGTTTTTCGTTGTTTGATGCATCGTCAGCGTATGGGTTCGCATTTGTGTCTGCGTACTTGTCTGCCAACTCTTTATCATCATCAACGAGTTTGTCACCAGTGATATCGAATTTCTCTTCAGAAACAACGTATTTCTCTGGTTGGAACTTAGGTTCTTCTGGAGGTGTTACACGGTTGTTAAATTCTTTATCCGCAATGTCGCCTACAGTCGCGATAAGAACTTTAGCTGTTCCATCGTGTTTAACTGTAACTGTTACATTCGCTTTCATTGTGTCGTATGTAACGGTTGCGTCGCTTCCTTTAACTTCTTCTACTGTGTAGTTGTGTACGCCTTCTTGGCCTTTCTTGAACTCAAGTTTAGAGAACTTAACGTTACCTGATGCATCGTTGCTTACAGTTTCAAGAGTCTTACCTTCTGAATCTTTAAGGACGAAGCTGAATTCGTTAGCTTTAAGCTCACGGCCTTCCAAACGTTTAGTGAAGTTGAATTCCACTTCAACTGGTACGTTGTTAACACGTTTTTCAGTTGGTTTGTTTGGTTTTTCAACCTTCTTAGTTGTTGGGTTGTAGTAGTTAACTACTTGAGCCGCTGTATTTTCAATATCTACTCCGCCTTTAACATCAGCTTTAACTGTTGTTGGGATGTCGAACTTGTAGTAACGTCCAAAGGCGAACTTAGTTGTATCAATGATTTGAGTGTTTTCAGCATCGCCTAGTGACTTAGTGAAGCCATCTTTAAGGTTAGCTGTGATCACACCATTGTTAACAGTGATATCAAATTTAGAAGTTACATCGTCTCCTGTTACAGAGTCATACGCTTTAATCTTAGTAGCGTCAAGTTCCAACTTAGTTTCGTCGAAGTCATCTGAGATACCAACTGTTTGGATGTTATCTTTGTTGTTTGCGTCAAATTTAGTTGTATCCAACCATACTTGGTAAACCAACTTGTCGCCACGGTTAACAGTCTTCGTATTCAAGTTTTGTTTTTCGTTGTTTGATGCATCGTCCGCATATGGGTTCGCATTGGTGTCTGCGTACTTGTCTGCCAACTCTTTATCATCATCAACGAGCTTGTCACCAGTGATATCGAATTTCTCTTCAGAAACAACGTATTTCTCTGGTTGGAACTTAGGTTCTTCTGGAGGTGTTACACGGTTGTTAAATTCTTTGTCCGCAGGGTCTGTCACGTTTGTGATCAAGGCTTTCGCTGTACCATCATGAGAAACAGTAACAGTTACAACAGCAGCCATTTCATCGTAAGTGACAGTTGCATCTGTACCCTTAACCTCTGTTACAGTGTACTTGTAAGTACCTTCTTGACCCTTCTGGTATTTAAGGGCTGTAACAGTTTTACCAGCTTTATTTGTGTAATCTACTGGAGAGAATTTAATCTTACCAGCTGCATCGTTGGTTGCAGTTGCAATCACAACATTGTCGCTATCTTTCAACTCGAATGTGAATTCGCCAGCTTTAAGGTCACGACCTTCCAATTTCTTAGTGAAGTTGAATTCTACTGAGATTGGAACACTATTTACACGTTTTTCAGTTGGTTTGTTTGGTTTTTCAACTGTCTTGCTTACTGGGTTGTAGTAGTTAACAACTTGGGCTGCTTTGTTTTCGATATCTGCACCAGCTACAACATCGTCTTTCACTGTTGCTGGAATATCAAATTTATAGTAGCGTCCAAATTCAAACTTAGTCGTATCGATGATTTGTGTATTTTCAGCGTCGCCAAGTGACTTAGTGAAGCCAGCTTTAAGGTTAGCTGTAAGAACACCATTGTTATCAGCGATATCGAACTTGTTAGTAACATCTGCACCAGTTACAGAATCATAAACCTTGATTTCTGAAGCATTAACAGTCAATTTATCCTTGTCGTAGTTATCTGTGATTCCTACTGTTTGGATATTGTCTTTGTTGCTTTCATCAAATTTAGTTGTATCCAACCATACTTGGTAGTAAAGTTTTTGACCACGTTCAACTGTCTTGGTATTCAAGTTTTCCAATTCGTTGTTGGCAGTTGTATCGACATATGGATTGGTGTTTGTTTCACCATATTTATCTGTCAATTCAGAATCATCATCAACGAGTTTAGTACCAGTGATATCGAATTTCGCTTTAGAAACAACGTATTTCTCTGGTTGGAACTTAGGTTCTTCTGGAGGTGTTACACGGTTGTTGAATTCTTTATCAGCAGCATCTGTTACGTTGGCAACGATTGCTTTAGCTGTACCGTCGTGTGAAACAACAACTTTAACAGTGGCAACCATTGTGTCGTATTTGACAGTTGTATCTGTACCAGGAGTTTCTTCTACTGTGTAGTTGTAAGTCTTACCAAGATCATCGCGACCAAATTTAAGAGTCTTGAAGACAATCTTACCAGCAGCGTCGTTCTTCACGCGTTCAACTTCAACGCCGTCTTTCTTCAATACGAATTCGAATTCGTTAGCTTGAAGTTCACGACCTTCCAAACGTTTAGTGAAGTTCATTTCCACTGGAACTGGAACGCTGTTAACACGTTTTTGTGTTGGTTTTTCAGGTTTTTCAACTGTCTTGCTTACTGGGTTGTAAACGTGAACTGTTTGGTTGGCTTTATTTTCAATATCAGCACCAGCTTTAACAGATTCTTTAACAGTTGCTGGGATATCAAATTTATAGTAACGTCCAAAGGCGAATTTAGTAGTATCGATAACAGGATTGTTTACTTTATCTTTGATAAATTCATCTTTAGAAGTTGCAGTGATTGTGCCATTTTCAACTTTGATGACGAATTTAGCAGTCACGTCTGCACCAGTTACTGAATCGTATGCTTTGATGTCAGCAGCGTTAACGTCCAATTTTTCTGCATCGTATGTATCAGATACACCAACGTATTGGATGTTGTTAGCTTCTGTGAATTTAGTAGTATCAAGCCATACTTGGTATACCAATTTAGAACCGCGTTCAACAGTCTTAGTATTCAAGTTTTCTGGTTCGTTGTTTTTAACACCATCAACATATGGATTCTCATTTGTTGCTGTGTACTCGTTACCAGGTACATCATCGTCGTCATCCATCAACTTGTCACCAGTAATGTCATATTTCTCTTTAGAAACGACAAATTTTTCTGGTTGGAATTCAGGAGTTTCTGGAGGAGTGACTTTGTTGTTGAATTCTTTATCTGCAGTACCGTCAGTTGCATTACCGTTGGCATCAACCCCACCAGTTGAAGATACGTTTGTAACCGTAGTCAATGAATGACCGTTCTTAGCAACTTCAACTGTAACAGTAGCTTTCATCTTATCGTAAGTCATACCAAACTCTTTGTTGGCTGGGATAACTTCTTCTACTGTATAAGTGTGAGTACCTACTTTAGTGTTGTCGAATGACAAGTTAGAGAATGAAACATTACCAGCAGCATCATTCTTAACTGTTTCAACTACTGCACCTGTAGAATCTTTCAATACGAAGCTGAATTCACCTGCTTTAAGTTCACGACCAGCCAATTTCTTAGTAAAGTCGAACTTAGTCACAACTGGAGCAACCACATAGTTGTTGAACTCAGTGTCTTCAGGCATTGTAACTGCCGCGTTCAGAAGACCTGTTTGAGCGTCTTTTGTGACATTGACAGTCACAACTGCGTTCATTGAATCATAATCAATGTTGGTATCTGTTCCAGCTACTTCACGTACAGTGTAAATGTGCGTACCTTCAGTTGCATATGAGATTGAATCAAATTGGATTGAACCATCAGCCGCATTCTTCTTAGTTTGGATCACATTGCCGTTTTCAAGCAATTCGAAGGTGAAGGCATTTGCTTCAAGAGTCTTACCTTCCAAACGTTTTGTGAAGCGGAATTGTGCTTGTGTTGGAGATGAAGTGAATGTATTGTTGAATTCTTTGTCGGCTGGAAGTGTATTCACAGCTTTAAGAACATGACCATCTTTAGTAACAGTAATTGTTACTTCAGCTTTCATTGTGTCATATTGCATACCAGCTTCAGAACCTTGAACTTCTTCAACAGTGTACTTGTGAGTACCAACTTGTGCGTTTGTGAATGTCAAATCGTCAAAGGCGATAACACCATTAGCATTGTTAGTCTTAGTTTGAAGAACAGTTCCGTTGGCATCTTTCAATACGAAGCTAAATTCACCATCTTTAAGTGCACGACCTGCAAGAGCTTTAGTGAAGTCAAAACGAGTCTTAACTGGTGCAACAGCAAAGTTGTTGAACTCAGTGTCTTCTGGCATTGTAACCTTAGCAGTCAAGATACCAGATGCAGCATCTTTAGTAACGTTAACAGTTACTACTGCATTCATATCATCGTAATCGATGTTTGTATCTGTTCCAGCTACTTCACGTACAGTGTAAGTGTGCGTACCTTCAGTTGCATATGAGATTGAATCAAATTGGATTGAACCATCAGCCGCATTCTTCTTAGTTTGGATCACATTGCCGTTTTCAAGCAATTCGAAGGTGAAGGCATTTGCTTCAAGAGTCTTACCTTCCAAACGTTTTGTGAAGCGGAATTGTGCTTGTGTTGCAGCAGGTGTGAATGTATTGTTGAACTCTGTATCTGATGGAAGAGTGTTTGTTGCTTTAAGAACGTGACCTTCCTTAGTAACAGTGATTGTTACTTCAGCTTTCATTGGGTCATATTGCATACCAGCTTCAGAACCACGAACTTCTTCAACAGTGTACTTGTGAGTACCAACTTGTGCATTTGTGAATGTCAAATCGTCAAAGGCAATCACACCACTAGCATTGTTAGTCTTAGTTTGAAGAACAGTTCCGTTGGCATCTTTCAATTGGAAACTGAATTCACCATCTTTAAGAGTACGACCTGCAAGAGCTTTGGTGAAGTCGAATTTAGTTTTAACAGGAGCTACAACGTAGTTGTTAAAGATCTTATCATCAGCACTTGATTTGAATCCACCTTCAGCACTGTATTTAACTGAAGCTTGTAAATCACCTTGAGCGTTCTCCGTTACATTAACAGTCATCGTAACTGTCATTGCATCGTAGTCAACGTTTGTATCAGAACCCTTTTGTTCAGTGATTTTGTATTTATATGTGCCAACTTTAGTAAAGGTAAGCTTGCTAAATGTCGCTTTGCCGTCCTTGTTAGTAACAGTTTCTTCGTGTTTATCAGAACTGCTTTTCTCTTCTGTTAACTTGAATGTGAACTCGCCATCTTTTAATACACGTCCTTCAAGTTGTTTTTCAACTTCTGGAGTAACTGTTACAGGTTCTTGCTTCACGTAGTAGTAAACAGGTTGTTTATACGGTGTCAAAGAGTTAAGCAAGTCAACGTTGGTACCGATACCATTTACTCCACGAATCAATTGTTCGTTCGGAGAAAGGTGTCCAATATTATCTCCCAAGAATGGAACAAAGACAGTCTTATACGGTGTGTATCCAGCAGCTTTTTGGAAGTCAAATGGAACTTCTTTACCATTTGCATAGGTTACACCTTTACTATCAGTGAAAGCAATTGTATTAAGAGGTGATTTCTTAACAGCTAATTCTTGTTTGTTGTAATCACCTGGTTTAATTGGTTTCGTTTCTGCTAGCAACATGTAGCCATCAGTGCTCAATGTACCATCAGAACGTTTGCTTTGTTGTTTTGGATCTAGAAGATAAACACGAACAACTACAGTTCCATCTTCACCCACGATTTCTTTAATACGTTTAATTCCTGCACGCTCAGCGTCCATGAATTTCGTACCAACAGTGTAAGGACGGCTTACATAACCTGATTGATCGTTTGCATCAGCTGCTTGATAAAGTTTGTATCCATCAAATTGGCGCTCTCCAGATGCTGTGAAGTTTTGACCTTCCATAGCTTTAAGAGTGTATGAAGCTAAGTCTACTTCATTACCATTTGCTTTATAATCTTGAACAGTTACATCAGTTTTATTCGCATTAAATGTTGGATTATTTTTATCAACTACTTTATAGTAAGTTGTTTTATTAACTGATACTGGAATCTTGGCATTAGTATCTGTAATCGTACGACCGTTATATGCTGGTTCTACAACGTTGATAATATCTGTTGATGTACGAGCAGCATAAACTGCATCATAAAATTTTTGTTCTTCAGTAGTAAGGTTATGTCCTGGAGCTACTAAAGCTTGAACACTTGCCCCAACTTCATATCCGTATTGAATAAATGGTTGGTCAGTTTTACCAGGACCAGCTCCTGTACCTGGATCGTAATCAACTTGCCAAGTCAATTCACCTTTAGATGCAGCTTTTGTAGTTGTGAATTTTTGAATACCGCTTGACGCTGTAATCGTTCTAGTTTCTACGACATTACCAGTCGTTTTATCGACCAATTCAACAGTTGTATCTGTTGAAGCATCAAATCTCTTGTATGCTCGAGTATAGTAGTTTGTATTGTAGCGTTCATTGAAACGAGTAAGGTCTACAATACTATAAGTGTAGACATCGCCTTCTTTAGCAGCATATCCTGATGGTACTGTTTGTGAACGAACACTTGCACCATTTGGATCCGTCATCTCAGGTGTAGCAACTTCACCGTCTTTTAAGAAAGTTGCTACAGCAACCGGCTCGTTATTGTGGTCTGTAGCGGCACGACGATTACGACGGCTACTTCTTGTTGCCAAAGCGCCAGCATTCGTCAAATCAGTTGCTGCACGGTCAAGCGTTGCACTACGAACTGCTGCTGATCCTACAGAATAAAAACGTGCAGAACCACGTGTGTTAAGACTTGTAGTTGCTGCCGCAGTTTCGGCTGCTGCTGTTTCTTCAGTTACTGGAGCGGCTGTTGCTGCAGTACGATTAGCCGCTGTTGCAGCTGGAGTTGCTGCAGCGGTTGTCGCTGAAGCTGTTGTTTCAACTTTACCGCTAGCTGCTGCAGTTGAAGCTGCAGTTGCTGGTTTAGCTGCTTCTGACGTAGCTTTTTCAGTTGGTTTTGCAGTCTCTGAAGCTGGTTTAGCTGCTTCAGGTTTTGCAGTTTCTGTAGCTTGTTTGTCAGTTGTCTCTGCGGCAACCTTATCTGTTGTTGAAGCTTCTGGCGTCAAGTTAAATGTTGACGCAGTTGCCTCAGTTGAAGATACAGCTGCAGTAGGATCTGCTTGAGCTGTTGATGCTGTTGACGTCTCAACCAGGTCTGAAGAACTCTCGCCCTCAACTGATGAACCAGGGTTTGATGAAGAAGCGTCAGGCGCTGTTACTTCATCAGCCTGTGCAGAATGAGCAGCAAAGAGTGCCGTTCCTAGCAAGACTGAAGCGACACCAAACGAATATTTACGCAATGAAAATCGTTGACGTCTGTTAAAAATGTCTTTCATTTCAAGTCTCCCTCTGTATGAAATAGTTAGTTATAGGTCACGAGTATACAAGAATCCTATACTTGAACTCATGATTCTATTACATTCTAACATTCTGACAATTCATGGTCAAGTGATTAATCGATATTTTTTAAAAAAAATCAAGTTGTCTGACAATTCAATTAACAACTTTCGCTCCTTTTTTATTCTTACAAGTGTAAAAACCTTGATTTTATTTGCTTTATACCGTTTTCAAATTTCTATTTTATTTTCTTTTCATTCCTAACTTTCTCATATTATTCAAGTAAGATGTCAGAGTTATGAGAGAGTTTAACTCATTTTATTGGCCGATATTCTCACTTTGATTCTAATTTTCACCTTCTTATTACAAACCATCCGATTCTGTAACACCCTCGATAAACCATTGATATACAATTTAATAATCCTCTTTCACGACTAAAGTCTCCCATTAGCATTTCAAAAAACTAAAAAACCCAAGTATCATAAACTTGGGTTCATAATCTTATGGGTTTCAGAGGTAAGTTCCTCTATTTTTTTCTGATATGGTTGTCATTCCAAGTCTGCAATTCTTGGTAGGACTTGACTTTCCCTTCTTCCTGAGTCGGTCTAAATGCCCTAACCGGTAACTCGTAGGCATCCTGGCCTTCAGATGCCATCCAATGGAGTAAGGTATTGAACCAGGTTTCAATGTTAATCTTGCTTGGAATGGTGTAGATCCTAGCATGTTTGGTCTTAATCGCTTCATAAGCATCCTTATGCTCTTTGGCAAAGTTGGTACTATCCATATTGAGGCTTCTGTCTTTTTCAGAAATGTAATAAAGAGCAGGCAGACTCGCAATTGGTGTTTCTCTTGGATGATCTAGATCCTTACCATTAGTTGCACCTGGCCACATTTCAAGACCAAAAGACTCTAAAGTCTTACGCATATCAACATTGGCGTAATCCAATTCCGAGTCCAAAGTATTCGAGTTAGCTGGAATATTCATTTCCTCAATCTTTTGTGTTTTGAGATTGAGGTATTTTTTATTAGAAGCAAAATCAGCTGATGACGCACCAAAAGGCATTTGTAAGTAAGCTTGTTCATTAAGCATGAAAAGCCTTAGACTTGCCTGATTTAAATAATCTTCATCCCCAGCTTTTTTAGCCAATTTCAAGAGGTCAATTTGTTTAGGTTTTTGATTTGGTTTTTCCGTGTCATACATATAGATATTAAAGTAGTCATACTTATAAAGTGTCTCACCCTTGGCATTTTTCTTACCAGATTCACCCCCCTTGTACTCCTGAGTGACTAAGTATTGACCAGCTACCCCCACAATGTTAAACATGTTTCTATCATGACCAGGATTTGGTGTCACGAGTAAAAATTCTTTATTATCTCCGAAGGTTTTCAGGGTGATTTTGAACAAGGGGTCTTCTGCATTGCTGCCGGAATAGACAGTCGTCCTCGACTTACTGGATGCAGCTGAACCTTTGGTAGCCTTACTGCTACTATTCACAGCAAAGAAGATAGCCGTCCCTGCGATTATAAAAAGCAATGCCACTAAGAGACCTATAAAAACAATTCTTGTGGACTTATCCCCCTTAGGTGTTGGTTTCTTTACAAACTTATTTTCCATAACAATCTCCATTTTTAGTATAGCATAGGTGGAGACTATTGATAAGGTAGATTGGTAGTCTAATAAGGTTGGATATTTTATTTTCATTTGACAAAATCTCTCGGACAGCGTACAATCAAGGCAAGTAACATTCGGAGGTAAATGGAGACATGAACAACTAAGTCTATTCACAATAAACCTGCTTTATTCGATAGATTGTTTTCATGTCTTTTTTGCGCTCTTTTTCTGTAGAAAATTTATTGGTGGTATCTGCGTTTTTTTGCATCCACACCATCACTATCTCCTAGAGGGCTTTTTAGCTAGATTCAAGACGGTTCTATCTTATAAGGTAGGACTGTTTTTTGACCTTTGATATTGTTTGAAGTAAGAACCATATTTTCCATGAAACACTATCAACAAGCACTCAGACCTAGGAGGTCCTATGATACAGATTCAACATCTAACTATTACCCATACCAAAGATTTGCGTGAACTCGTTCATGACTTAAATCTAACGATAGCTACTGGTGAAAAAGTCGCCATCATTGGGGAGGAAGGCAATGGAAAATCTAGTCTCCTTGCCCTTCTTGTCAATCCTAAAGCACATTTCGACCATCTTTCTTACGAGGGAACTATTAATAAACCAGATAGCCCACAGGTCTATATTCCCCAACAGATTTCGGATGACTTACAATCCCTAACCCTTAACGACTACTTCTTTGCGGATACTTATGACCTAGACTATGCTACCCTCTATCGTCTGGCTGATGAACTTCATTTTGATAGTGAGCGTTTTGCTAGCAGTCAGCTTGTCTCCTCTCTGTCAGGTGGCGAGAAACTCAAAATTCAACTCATCCGAGAATTAGCCCGTCCCCACGACATCATTTTTCTTGATGAGCCCTCAAACGATATGGACTTGACTACTATGACTTGGCTAAAAAATTTTATCAAACATTCTGATCAAACCATAATCTATATCTCACATGACGAAGACCTACTAAGCCAGACAGCAGATACCATTATCCATCTGGAACTCCTTAAACGTCGCCGTCAGGCAAGGACTAGTGTGGAGCACCTCGACTATGATAACTATAGCCAGCAACGCACTGATGCCTTCCAGCAACAAATGCAGCAAGCGAAAACCGAGAAAAAAGCCTATGACAAAGCCATGGCCAAGCATCGCCGTATCAAACAAAATGTCCAAACTACCCTACGTAATACGCATGATAGCACGCAAGGACGATTGGTTGCCAAAAAGATGAAAGCAGTCCTCTCGCAAGAGAAACGCTACGACCGTCT
Organism: Streptococcus sp. Marseille-Q3604; assembly: GCF_916619785.1. Classification (NCBI taxonomy): domain Bacteria; kingdom Bacillati; phylum Bacillota; class Bacilli; order Lactobacillales; family Streptococcaceae; genus Streptococcus; species Streptococcus sp. Marseille-Q3604. Next base: position 812,206 of record NZ_CAKAKM010000001.1, read on the forward strand.
TGCCCAAGATATGACACAAATGCCTGATAAAGAAGACAGTATTGAACTATTCTTCTCTCATATCACTCCTCTACCTCAGGGAAAATATCTCTTAAATCTGGATGAAAAGCAGATAAACATCGCTCCTCACCTAACCATTGACCATCTCAAACTTTCTTTGAAAGGGCAAGAAAAAATTGGTATTGTTGGAGATAACGGCTGTGGTAAATCTACTCTCTTACACTTTCTCTACCAAGAACTTAGCAAGAAGACAGACCTGACTATTGGCTACATGCCTCAACATTACGATACTATCTTGCAAAATGATTTGTCACCGATAGCGTTTTTAAGTAAGACAGGCGACAAAACTGAGAGAGAAATCATAAGTTCCCATCTCGCCAACCTCAACTTTAGTCATGATGAAATGAGCCATGCCATTTCTGATTTATCTGGAGGACAGAAAGGAAAACTACTCCTGCTACACCTGGTCTTAGAAAGCCCTCAGCTCCTTATCTTAGATGAACCAACCAGAAATTTTTCACCCACCTCACAACCCCAAGTCCGACAGCTCTTCGAGAACTATCCAGGTGCCATTCTGACAGTCTCACATGATGTCAACTACCTCAGACAAGTCTGCCAAAAGATTTATCGCCTGGACTCACACGGTTTAAAAGAAGTTGAGATTTAAGATATCAAATCTATCGTTTTTACAAGAAAAGTCTCAAAAGAAACATCTTCTTCATATGCAAAAAAACTCAGGCAAAGCCTGAGTTCTTTTAATGTTAATCAATTTCAAGACCACCAGTATAGAGTCGGTAGTAAGTGCCACCTTGCTCCATAAGGCTGTCATGGTCACCACGTTCAATGATACGTCCGTGGTCCATAACCATGATAACGTCAGAGTTAACGATGGTTGAAAGACGGTGGGCGATAACAAAGACCGTGCGTCCTTCCATGAGTCGGTCCATCCCCTCTTGCACCATTTTTTCGGTACGAGAGTCAATAGAGGATGTCGCTTCATCAAGGATGAGGACCGGTGCATTGGCAAGGGCAGCACGCGCAATGGCAATCAGCTGTCGTTGACCATTAGACAAGCCTGCACCATCGTCTGTAAGAACAGTGTCGTAACCATTGTCCAGATGTTGAACAAAGGAATCCACGTTAGCAATACGAGCAGCTTCAAGAATTTCCTCGCGCGTCGCATCCGCACGGCCGTAGGCAATATTTTCAGCAATAGTCCCTGTGAAGAGATGGGTATCCTGAAGCACGATACCAAGTGATCGGCGAAGAGAATCTTTTTCAATCAATTTGACATCAATTCCATCATAGGTAATCACGCCAGATTGGATGTCGTAGAAACGGTTAATCAAGTTGGTAATAGTCGTCTTACCAGCACCTGTCGCACCGACAAAGGCTACCTTTTGCCCCTTGTCTGCATAGAGGTTAACGCCATGAAGAATTTGTTTCTTACCATCGTAAGAGAAATCAACGTCTTGGAAGACCACATTTCCGACCAACTCGGCCAACTCGTAGTCACCATTTGGACGTGGGTGCTTCCAAGCCCAGTGGTTGGTTTTCTTGTCTGTCACAACCATCTGACCGTCTACCAATTCGTAGTTGACCAAAGTGACCTTACCTTGGTCAACTTCTTCTGCTTCATCCAAAAGGTCAAAGATACGGTCAGCACCAGCAAGGGCCATAAGGACAAAGTTAAGTTGTTGAGAAACCTGAGTAATTGGGCCGTTGAAGGAACGGTTCAATTGTAGGAAGGCCATGAGACCACCAATAGTCAAGCCACCGACACCATTAAGGGCAAAGAGGCCACCAACCAAGGCAGTCAAAACAAAGGAAACATTTCCTAAGTTCCCAAGAATTGGCATGAGAACATTGGCATAGCGATTGGCTAAATATGACGATTCAAAGAGTTGTTCATTAATCTTGTCAAAGTCAGCCATACTTTCTTCTTCGTGGACGAAGGCCTTGACTACCTTTTGACCTGACATCATTTCTTCGATAAAACCATTCTCAATCCCTAGGTTCTTTTGTTGTTCACCGAAGTAACGACCTGATTTGGCTGATACATTTTTGATGACCATAAACATGATGCCTACCATGACTAGGACCACGATAAAGAGGAGAGGGCTAACCGTAAGCATGGTTACAGTCACCCCGATAAGGGTAATGGCCGTTTGTAACAACTGCGGAATAGACTGCTCAACAGCCTGACGAAGGGCATCGATATCGTTGGTGTAAATAGACATGATGTCACCGTGTTGGTGAGCATCAAAGTAGCGAATCGGAAGCTTTTGCATACGAGCAAAAAGCTGATTACGAAGGGAACGCAGGGAATCTTGTGAAATCGTCGCCATGAGGAGGGAGGCCACATAGTTGGCAACCACACCGATAAGACAAAAGACCCCAACTGACGTCAAGAAACGTAACAGTGGCCCAAAATCATGACTACCAGATTTGAGCATGGGTTGAACGTAAACGTCCACCAAGGACTGAATCGAAGCCGTCAAATTAACCGTTGCCAAAGAAGCAACAACAATGAGGACAAAGGCAATACTAAGTGAAAGTTTGTAGTCTTGCCACAAAAAGCGTAGAAGACGTGCTAGAGAGCCCCAATTAGCTTTTTTCTTATTCTGCATCTGCTACTCCTTTCCCTTGTGTTTGCATCTTGTAAACCTCACGATAGATAGCATTATTAGCCACCAAGTCGTCATGAGTACCAATAGCATCGATACGACCATCATTCATGACGATGATACGGTCGGCATCTTGGATAGATGAAATACGTTGACCGATGATGATTTTGGTCGTGTCCTTAAGACTTGAAGCGAAGCCTTGACGAATCAAACTATCTGTCTTGGTATCGACTGCCGATGTCGAATCATCCAAAATCAAGATTTTCGGATTCATGAGAAGGGCACGTGCGATACAAAGACGTTGACGTTGTCCCCCTGAGACATTGGCTCCACCACGTTCAATCTTGGTATCATAGCCATCCTTAAACTCTTGGATAAATTCATCAGCTTGGGCAATCTTACAAGCTTCAATGATTTCCTCATCTGTTGCCTGTTTATTTCCCCAACGCATATTTTCTTTAATGGTTCCTGAGAAAAGGACATTGGTTTGAAGGACCATGGCAACTTGCTTACGTAAGCTATCCAAATCATAGTCCTTAACATCATGCCCGGCAACCCTAACCTGACCTTCTTCCACATCATAAAGGCGAGGAATCAGCTGAACCAAGCTTGATTTACCTGAACCCGTTCCACCAAGGATACCAATAACTTCACCAGACTTAATATCCAAAGTGATATCTTTGAGGACATGGGTCTTGTCACCATTTTCATCCGCGTATGAGAAATCCACATGATCAAAGCTGATAGAACCATCTGCAACTTCTGTTAAACCATTTTCAGGTGAAACAATGGTGGCTTCAGTGCTAAGAACTTCATCAATACGTTCAACAGATGCTGTAGAGATAGACAACATGACAAAAATCATCATGAACATCATGAGTGACATGAGGATGGTCATGGTGTAACTGAACATCGAAGTCAATTCCCCTGTAGTTAAGCTACCACCAACGATGAGATGGGCACCAAACCAGGAAATCATAAGGAAGGACGCATACATAGACAACATCATAGCTGGGTTAGACATGATAACTACACGAATGGCACGCATGAACATCTTGTAAATACGACGTGAGGCCTTCTTAAATTTGTCAGTCTCTTCCTGCTCTTTAACATAGGATTTCACCACACGCATGTTGGTGATATTTTCCTTGATACTGTTGTTAAGGTTGTCATAAGCCTCAAATACTTGAGTAAAAAGAGGATATACGATTTTGGTAATAATGGCCAAAACCACACCAAGGAAGATCGTTACACCAACAAAAATCCAAGCCATTTCAGCATTAATCAAGAAACTTGCTGCAATAGCAAAAATCAGGTTAAGTGGTGCACGCACACAGACACGGATAATCATCTGATAAGAGTTCTGCACGTTGGTAACATCTGTCATCATACGTGTCACCAAACCACCAGCTGAGAACTTATCGATATTTTCAAAAGAGAAAGTTTGAACCTTTTTGAAAATGGCCTGACGTAGATTCTTGGCAAATCCAGCAGAGGCAAAAGCTGCATAGCGAGCCGACTGCATGCCGCAGAATAGTGATAGAAAGGCGCAGACCAGCATGAGGCCACCGTAGAGCCAAATGTTAGACATGTTGGATTGCTGGACACCTTTGTCCAAAAGATTAGCCATGACAAAGGGAATGGAAATCTCAAACATGACTTCTAGTGTCATAAAGACGGACGCTAGGATTGAGGGTTTCTTGTATTCCTTTATCTGGGGGATAAGGGTTTGAAACATAATTACCTCCGTTTAATTTGTTTTTCTTTTTTGATGCTTTCTTGAGTGATGGCGGACGTCAGCGACCGACTCAGTCGTTCCATGACTAGTTATCGAGCCAAAGTCTCGATAACTCCGCTTCCTATAACTGCTTCTGCAGTTATAGGAATATCATCACGGCGAAAGCATCGCTTTTGGGCAGAGCGAGCTGTCGAATCGTGAGCAACTTCGAACAAGTGCAAATAGGTTCAGGATGACCCCTACCACGGCGAAAAATATCGCCTGCCCTGAGCAGAGCGTGTTTCAGGCATTGATAGATATAAGCTAGTCCTGTAATCCATCACGGCGAAAGCATCGCTTTTGGGCAGAGCATACTGTCGGAAAGCTACTCTTAACGCTCATCCTTTATCTATAAAAGAACGGTTACACCCTTTTGAGAGCACACAAAAGCCCCTGAGGGCAGACCCTAGGGATTCTTTCATTCTTATATATACGTCATTAGTATAGGCTAATTTGATTTAAATTGCAAGAGAAATAACATTTTACATAAAAATCAGTGAATATTTTACAATTTTTGCATATAATAGAGCTAAAAAGCAACTGGTTTTAAGGATTCTTATCTAAAACATTCGGAAATTGCCCTTAACCGTAGCGGAAAGTTGTTTTCTTCTCCTATTTATAATAGACTATCACTAACATTAGATGAAAAGGTGACTCTATGACTATAAATCAACTGCTTCAAAAGCTGGAGCCTACTAGCCCTATCCTTCAAGCTAACTTTGGAATTGAACGCGAAAGTCTTCGTGTCGATAGACAGGGAAAATTAGCACATACGCCTCACCCTTCCCGCCTAGGAGCTCGAAGTTTCCACCCTTATATTCAAACAGATTTTTGTGAGTTTCAGATGGAACTCATCACACCAGTTGCTAAATCTACCACTGAGGCTCGCCGACTTCTTGGAGCCATTACCGATGTAGCTGGACGTTCCATCAGTAAAGATGAACTTCTCTGGCCCTTGTCCATGCCTCCTCGTATCAACGCCCAAGAAATCCAAGTTGCCCAACTGGAAAATGAATTTGAACGCCATTATCGTAACTACCTGGCCGAAAAATACGGAACTAAACTACAAGCTATCTCAGGTATCCACTATAATATGGAACTAGGGAAAGATTTGGTTGAGGCCCTATTCCAAGAAAGTGACCAGATTGATATAATTGCTTTCAAAAACGCCCTCTATCTTAAGCTGGCTCAGAACTATTTGCGCTATCGTTGGGTGATTACCTATCTCTTTGGTGCTGCACCTGTTGCTGAGCAAGGCTTCTTCGACCAAGAAGTGCCAGAACCCGTGCGTTCCTTCCGAAACAGCGACCATGGTTATGTCAATAAGGAAGAAATCCAAGTATCCTTTTCAAGCCTAGAGGACTATGTCTCTGCCATCGAAAACTATATCGAACAAGGTGATTTGATTGCGGAGAAAGAATTTTACTCGGCTGTTCGTTTCCGTGGACAAAAGGTTAATCGCTCCTTCCTTGACAAGGGAATCACCTACATGGAATTCCGTAACTTCGACCTCAACCCCTTTGAGCGTATCGGTATTAGCCAAAATACCATGGATACCGTACACCTACTCCTTCTAACCTTCCTCTGGCTGGATGCCCCTGAAAATGTTGATCAGGCTCTAGCTCAAGGTCACGCGCTGAATGAAGAAATTGCCCTCTCTCATCCTTTAGAACCTCTACCTTCTGAAGCTGAAACTCAGAACATTACGACAGCTCTAGACCAACTGGTGCAACATTTTGGGCTTGGTGACTATCATCAAGGTTTGGTCAAACAAGTTAAAGATGCCTTTGCAGATCCTAGTCAGACACTAGCTGCTCAACTTCTTCCTCATATCAAAGACAAGTCCCTTGCTGACTTTGCCCTTGACAAGGCGCTTGCCTATCATGATTACGACTGGACTGCCCACTATGCCCTTAAGGGTTATGAGGAGATGGAACTTTCTACCCAGATGCTGCTCTTTGATGCCATTCAAAAAGGGCTTCATTTTGAAATCCTAGATGAGCAGGATCAATTCCTTAAACTCTGGCATAAAGATCATGTTGAGTACGTCAAAAATGGTAACATGACCTCAAAAGACAACTATGTAGTTCCTCTTGCCATGGCTAATAAAACCGTGACCAAAAAAATCCTGGCTGATGCTGGCTTCCCTGTCCCTGCCGGCGACGAATTTACCAGTCTAGAACAAGGTCTAGCCTACTATCCTCTTATCAAGGGCAAGCAAATTGTGGTTAAACCAAAATCAACCAACTTCGGTCTGGGCATTTCCATTTTCCAAGAGCCTGCCAGCCTTGATAACTATAAGAAAGCCCTCGAGATTGCCTTTGCAGAAGATACAGCTGTTCTTGTTGAAGAATTTATCCCAGGAACCGAATACCGTTTCTTCATTCTGGACGGGCGTTGTGAGGCTGTTCTCCTTCGTGTCGCTGCTAATGTTGTCGGTGATGGCAAACACACCATTCGTGAATTAGTCGCTCAGAAAAATGCCAACCCATTGCGAGGCCGTGACCACCGCTCACCGCTGGAAATCATTGAGCTAGGAGACATCGAACAATTGATGTTGACTCAGCAAGGTTATGCACCTGATGATATTCTCCCAGAAGGGAAAAAGGTCAATCTCCGCCGTAACTCCAACATCTCTACGGGTGGTGACTCTATTGATGTCACTGAGACCATGGATTCATCCTATCAAGAATTAGCTGCAGCTATGGCGACTAGCATGGGGGCCTGGGCTTGCGGGGTTGACCTCATCATTCCAGATAAAACTCAGCCTGCTAGCAAGGAAAAACCTCATTGCACTTGTATCGAGCTCAACTTCAATCCCTCTATGTATATGCACACCTATTGTGCTGAAGGTCCTGGACAAGCTATCACTCCAAAAATCCTAGACAAGCTTTTTCCAGAAGTTACCACAAGTCAAACCTAAAACCTAATTCTTAGGAACAAACAAATCACCTTTATCTCGAGATAAAGGTGATTTTGCTTTATTAACCAAACTCTCCTGCTTCTTCCTCAGGATGCGTTTCCATGTACTGGATGTGTTGTATATAGGCATCTTGAGCCTGATTGAAGGCTTCCTGATTACTATATGGATAATCTATGTAAAAGAGGTCCCGCCAGCCATTATAGGTTTGGCTATTGTAAAAACCTTGAATCTTAGTCGGAAGGAAATCCTTGTTGTAGCTGATCCGCAGCTTGAGTAGGGTCTTATCCTGAAACTGAGTGATGATACTGTTGGAGGTCTCTTGGCCTTCCAGACTAGACCAGACCTTATTCAGAACAATGTCCTGACTATAGTGATTAGCTTTTATGCGATTTTTGTCCACTGGGAGCTTCTGGGTAGCCTCTAAAAGGTAGGACACCTCCCCTTGAAAATAAGCCTCAATGGTTAAGTCCCCAAGACTAGCGCCATATAATAGGCCATCCTTAATAGCAATGTTTGATCCAAAAAGCCTTTGGCCAGCCACATCAAAGGACATCCCCTCATCCTGTCCGTAGAGCTTGATGGCATAAGCATCCCTTACACGATAGAAATTCTTAGCGACAAGAACACTATCAAGGGTTTCAGTCTTTTTTGTCTCCACCTTGGGGCTTGTAGGTTTCTTGGTAAAAGCTGTCAAACCCATTAAGCACAAGATGAGAGCGAATATAATCAAGGTAAGCATTATAGACCTGGAGCCGGTCTTCAGCTTTAACTTGTCTCCATGTTTCAAGGTCTTTCAAGCCTCCTTTTTTAACAATATCAGCATAGCGCCCACCATTTAAGACATTCTTGGCATTTTTCCACTTTCTAACCATCTTGCGTCTAATCGCATTATCCGCAGGGTGACGAACATCGAGATAGGTATGGCTATTATTGAGATAGGCTGGTAAGTCAGCATTTAATCCCTTAGATAGGCCGTAGTTAGCAGAGTCCGTATCAGCAATGTCAGCACCATCTTCAATCTTGTAATGCTTAGGATTAGAGTCGATACTACCGTCTTTCCTTTTCTTGTAGACATTCCACTCAGAAACAAATTTCCCTGTATCCATATTGACAATAAATTCAATAAAGCGGGAATTGCTGACACCGTAAGGTCCCATGACACTGGTCTGAGGTAGCTGAATTTTCATGTTCTCTGGATAGGTAAAGTCTCCCAAGCTTCGATTATGATAGGAAGCACCTGTAGTATAATCCAACTTAATCTTCTTGTCCTTGCTGTAAGCCAGAAGCTTGTCTAAATCCGTCTTGCCCTTGTAGTTGGTCCTAATATAGTCCATGGACTGCTTATCAATCCAAGACCTAAAAAGGTGGAGCTTGATACCCAACTCATCCTCGCCCAGTCCTAAATCCGTCTGATAAGTCTCCATAATAGCCTCGCGGAAGTAACTGTAAAAAGCGCTGGTTGGCTCTAGCTTTTTGGAAAATTTATAACCTGACTTCCCTAACTGGAGAAACTGGTACTTATCCACATAAACCTGCATGTGCTCCATAACCAAATTGAGCTTGTCGTGATTAGGCAGTTGAGAAGCTTGGAAAAAGGCTGTATAGGTATCCGAGCCCACTTCCTTGCTTTCTTGGTCAATTTCTTGCAGAACCTTTTCCAACTGGTTCAAAGAAGTCTTCTTCATCTTACTTCTGACCTGAGCCACATAGGCCGGTTTAATGCCTTGATCCCAGTGATCACGAGATATAATAGCATCTGCCTTTTGCGAAATTAAGGTCAACCGTTTCTGATAAGACTCGTCCTCCAAGGCTAGCTTCAAAGCCTTTGATGGCGTCGCTTGAACCACAGACAAATCACCGTAGATATCAGACTTTAGGACAAGATTTACCTGCATATCATAGGAATGATTGATATGGAGAACGAGGTGAATCTTTCCATCTTCCTTCCTAACAGACAAAGAATCGAGTTGATAGGATTGGATAATCCCAGCCTGGCAAAGGGCCAGTCTATCTAGATTTTCCAAAGAATCCTTATAGATATAGGAAATCTCAGGGTCTTTGACCTTCTTTACCAGAGAGTGATTTCGCTGTCTGTTGAAGACCACAAGACCAAGTATAAGGATTACAGTCAGAGCACTTGCTAGATACTGTAAAATTACTTTCTTCATAGTACTTCCATTATAGCATAGGAGGACAAAATATTCTGAAAACGATTGGCAAAAGCTGAAAACAAATGAAAAACAGGTCGATTAAGACCTGTTTGGTTTGATTGTTTATAAATCACTCAAGCGACGATGTTTAATACTGAAGTCAAAATAAGCATTTTCCTGAAGTTTGCGGAATATCTCTCTGTAGGCTTCTTCGTCAAAGTGATCTCCACGATAGAGAATCTCAAAACTCAAACCTTCGTATTCCAAGAAAGCATTGGAAGTCTTGAACCCATTACGCTTATAGAAATCCCAACGTGCCTCACGTTGCTCAGGATTGTCATTTGGTTCATCCAAGCGCTCTACTTCCAAGACCATAGACCGAGATGGTCCATAAAAGTCCACCAGTTTATCAATAATCTCACTTCCGTAGCCATGACTCCTCATTTGAGGAACGATGGCAAAGAAACTCACATAAAAAACTTTGGCATTGTAGAGAACTGAGGCAAATCCAACAAAATCATCCTCGTCATAAAAGGCAAAGAAATGATAATCATCACGACCATCCAATTGTAAAAACTCACTTAATGGAATACGTTCTTCTTCTGGGAAGGCCTCGTTATTTAAGCGCTCTACCCTATCTAATTCTGGAAACTCCTTAGTAATTAATTGGCTGCGTAAAGCCATGTATTTTCCCCCTTTTTGATGCTTATACCTATGGGTTATTATAACACCTTGATAAGCAAGTGCAAGTTTCAAGGGCTAAGATAGATCTGCAGATAAACTTCTCTTGCCATTTATAAATGCTTTTGGGCTGTCTATGACACCCCTCTTCTAAAAAAATAAAAAGACAACGACCATTTCTAGCCTTTGTCTTTTTGTGATTCATAAGCTATCGCCTATTTTTTCAATTTCCAAATTTCTTTAGCATACTCTGTAATCGTATCATCTGAAGTGAACTTATGAGATTTAGCAATATTTGCCAAGCTCATGCGTGCCCACTTGTCATGATCACGATAAAGCGCATCGATTTTCTCTTGAGCTTCTACATAAGCGGCGAAGTCTTCCAAGAGGAAGTACTCATCGTTGTGGGTGATGAGGGCTTCATAGATTTCAGTACCTTCAGCTTGAGCATTTGGAATCGTACCGTTAACAAAGGTATCAACGACACGACGAACGACTGGGTTATTCTCATAAACTGCACGAGAGTAGTAATCGTGACGTGCATAATGTTCATAAACTTCGTCCTTGTCCATACCGAAGATGACAACATTCTCATCGCCTACTTCATCCTTGATTTCAATGTTGGCACCGTCAAGTGTTGCCAAGGTGATAGCACCAGTCATCATGAATTTCATGTTTGAAGTACCAGATGCTTCTTTAGAAGCCAATGAGATTTGTTCAGAGACATCTGCTGCTGGAATGATGAGTTCTGCAAGGCTTACACGGTAGTTTTCTAGGAAGACAACTTTAAGTTTTCCTTGAAGGCTTTCATCATTGTTAACAAGATTGGCAACTTCGTTGATGAGTTTGATAACAGATTTAGCGAAGTGATAACCAGGCGCAGCTTTGGCACCAAAGATGAATACACGTGGTACCATGTCTTTATCTGGGTTATCTTTAAGATCCCAATAAAGTTTGATAATGTGAAGGAGGTTAAGCAATTGACGTTTGTACGCGTGAAGACGTTTCACTTGAACATCAAAGATAGCATCTGTAGACACTTCTACGCCTGTTGTTTCCTTGATGTAGTCTGCCAAACGTTGTTTAGCAGTTTTCTTAACTTGATAGAACTGGTTCAATACTTCCTTGTCATCCAAGTAGGTTGTAAGATTTTCAAGCTCATGGATGTCGTTACGCCAACCGTCACCAATCACGTCATCAATTGCTGCTGAAAGTTCAGGAGCTGCAATTTGTGTCCAACGACGTTGAACGATACCATTTGTCTTGTTATTGAATTTTTCAGGATAAATAGTATAGAAGTCGTGAAGGGTATCTTCTTTGAGAAGTTCTGTGTGGAGTTTGGCAACCCCGTTGACTGAATGACCACCAATAATCGCCAAGTTAGCCATATGCACTTGGTTATCCTTCACGATACGAGTACGTTCGATAACATCTGCAGCAACGCCACGTCCAGCCATTTCAGCGATGTAACGGTTGTCGATTTCCAAGATGATTTGGTAAACACGTGGAAGGACACGTTTGAAGAGCTGTTGATCCCATTTTTCAAGGGCTTCTTGAAGAATAGTGTGGTTAGTGTAGCTCATAGTTTTAACAGTCGCATTCCAAGCATCTTCCCATGAAAGACCATATTCATCAAGGAGAAGACGCATGAATTCAGCTGGTGCAACCGCAGGGTGGGTATCATTGATGTGAACAGATACTTTTTCGTGGATATCTTTCAATGGCAAGCCCATCTTGAGGTAAGATTTAATGATTGTTTGGAGACCGGCACTTGTCATGAAGTACTCTTGAACCAAACGCAATTCTTTACCTTTAATCGTTGAATCATCTGGATAAAGAATAGCAGTAATATCTTTCACACGACGACGTGCATCAAGCGTAGGATAATCCAATTCGTATTCTTCAGGAATTTCTACATCCCAAAGACGAAGGTTGTTAATCACACCATTCTTATAACCAATTTGCGGCACATCATAAGGTACGGCACGAAGGACTTGAGCATTCTTATAAGTTGGGACAAAGCGACCATCTTCATTGCTTTCAAGAACCACATCACCAAAGAGTTTCACATAGACAATATCGTGGTCTTTACGTGTTTCCCAAACATTACCTGTAGAACCAAACCAACCATCTGGTAATTCCACTTGGTAACCATCCACAATACGTTGTTTGAAAAGTCCGTAACGGTAACGAAGACCATTACCAAAACCTGGATAACCAGTAGTCGCAAGCGAATCCATGAAGGCAGCAGCCAAACGACCAAGACCACCATTACCAAGTGCCATATCATGCTCAGCTTCTACAACTTCACGGAAGTCAATATCAAGTTCTGCGAATCCCTCTTTAACAAGGTCAAGAATACCAAGGTTGAGAAGGTTAGTTTCCAACATACGACCTGGAAGAAATTCAATCGAGAAGTAGTAAGCAATCTTTTCTTGATTATCTGAAAGTGCATGGTTACGTTCAATCCATGTATTTGTGTAATATTTACGGATCAAACCAGCCAAGGCAGTAAAAATCTCCGTTGGTGTGGCCTTAGCAACTTTAATCAACTGCTCTTGATGGAGAGTATCCTTAAAGTCACGGATGAATTGTTCTTTTGTTAAATTTTCGAGTTGCATAGAAATCCTTTCTTACTACTTCCTTATCTTCAATACACTTCTTACAGGTATCTATTCAGATAAGAGGGAATTGGAAATTTTACTCAAACTTCCAAACCTTGCCAGACAAGATTCGAAACAGATATTTCAAAATCTTTATTTACAAAACTGTCAAAACAGTCAGGTTTATTATAACATGATTAGAGTTAGTCTTCTATTCAGATTTTTAGATATCTTCTCTTTCATTGCTTTATCAGCAAGATTGAGAGATGCTATCCTGACTTTTGTCAAGATTATATAGAAGCGTTTTCAAACGCTTTACACGAAGATAACTTTTCCCTTGCGAGAAAAGTTATCTTTGCAATTATACTAATTGTTTGTACAAATCAACATATGCCAAACTTGCTGTATCCCATGAGAAGTCACGTGTCATAGCATTGTGCTGGAGTTGTTTCCAAGCATCAGCATTGTTTTCGTAAACATCGAGAGCTTTTTCAAGGGTTTGAACCATCCAGTAACCTGAGAAGTTACCAAATGAGAATCCTGTACCTGAGCCTGTCACAGGGTTGTATGGTTCAACAGTATCACGAAGACCACCAACCTCGCTAACCACTGGCAAGGTACCATAGCGCATAGACATCATTTGAGAGAGGCCACATGGTTCAAAGGCTGAAGGCATAAGGAAAATGTCACAACCAGCATAAATTTGTTGAGCCAACTCTAGGTTGAAGGTAATGTTGGCAGACATTTTTTCTGGGTAAGCGTGACCGAACCAAGAGAAAGAGTTCTCATAGTCGCTGTAACCAGTACCCAAAAGAACAATCTGAACATCATGTTGCAAGATGTTGTGAAGTTCGTTGACAACCAAATCGAAACCTTTTTGGTCAGTCAAACGTGACACAATACCAATCAATGGAACGTCTTCGCGAACTGGGAGACCAACACGTTCTTGAAGAGCTGCCTTGTCTTTGGCCTTACCTGACAAATCATCCACTGAGAAGTGGTAAGGAATGTGAGTATCTGTTTCTGGATCAAGGAGGTCCGTATCGATACCATTAACAATACCAGACAACTTACCAGATTCCATGCGCATGATTTGATCAAGACCTTTACCAAATTCAGGTGTTTGAATTTCACCAGCATAAGATGGAGAAACTGTTGTTACACGATCTGCATAAAGAACGGCTGCTTTCATCCAGTTGAGGCAGTCATTCCAACGGAGCGTACCGTCTGCATAACGCTCGTAACCAACACCGAAGATTTCCCAAAGCATACCACTGTCAAATTGACCTTGGAACTCAATATTATGGATAGTGAAGACTGTTCTAATACCTTGGTAAGCTTGAATCCAATGGTATTTTTCCTTAAGAAGGAATGGAATCATGGCTGTGTGGTAGTCATGAACATGGAGAATATCTGGAATAAAGTCCACTTTTTCCATCAACTCAAGGGCAGCCATTTGGAAGAAGCCAAAACGCTCACCATCATCCCACTCACCGTATACCGTACCGCGGTTGAAATACTGCTCATTATCAATGAAGAAGAAGGTCACACCATCACGGACAATTTTCTTGATGCCGACATATTGACGACGCCAACCAACATTTGTATAGAAGAAGCCAATGTCTTCAACCTGATCGCCAAATTTAGCCGAAACCACATCATAATATGGGAGAATTACGGCAACTTCGTGACCATTTTTGACTAGAGATTTAGGAAGAGCACCGATAACGTCACCCAAACCGCCAGTTTTAGCGAAAGGTGCACCCTCTGCTGCTACAAATAAAATTTTCATCGTACAATATCCTCTGTTACAACGCTACCTTTTTTGATGACAACTGGGTTGTTTTCTGTACCGCGAACCGTAACACCTTCAGCGATTTCAACACCTTTATCCACAATAGCATATTCAACTGTTGCGCCTTTAGCAACTTTAACACGTGGGAAGATAATTGAATGGCTAACACTAGAACCTTCAGAAAAGTCAACATTACGTGAAATCATTGAGTTCTCAACTTTACCTCGAACAATCGAACCAGATGCAAATTGTGAAAGCTTAACTTCAGAAGAGTCTGCATAGTATGTTGGCTCTTCATTTTTAACTTTTGTATAAACTTTTTGGTTTGGTGCAAAAAGTTTATAGAATTTTTGTGATTCCAGCATATCCAAGTTAGCATCAAAGTACGCTTTTACTGAGTGGATATTTGAAAGGTAACCAGTGTACTCGTAAGCAAAAGCATTTTCAGCAACTGCCAAATCACGAAGTACATAACGAAGCTTACGAGGTTCTTCTTTAGCTGCTTCTTCTTCCAATTTTTCAATCAAGAATGGTGTATCCACAACAAAGATGTCTGTAGACATATTGTAAACTTCTTTATCGCCACCCTGGAAGAGCTCATGACCAAGCACTTTGTCAGAGTCATCAATTTCTAAAACGCTGTTTACATCTGAAATGAGTTCTTTAGGAAGTTTTTTGTAGACCACAGTAACTTTTGGTTTTGTTGTATTGTGAAGGTGGAAAACTTGGTTAAGATCAATGTTGACCAAAACATCACTGTTAAGAGCTACAGTCTGATCTGAGCCTGAACGTTTAAGGTAAGTCAAAATTTGACGATAGTATTCCTCATCAACAGTTGAGCTTTCAACAGGAGTATTGTAAATACCAAGGTAGTAGTGACTGAGAAGAGTAGACAAGCCCCACTCACGACCTGAACGAATATGGTCGAAGACAGAACTGATGTTTTCGTTTTGGAAGATTCCGAAGACGCTACGGATACCAGCATTAGCCAAGTTAGACAACGGGAAGTCGATGAGGCGATATTTTCCGCCAAATGGTAGGCTGGCAATAGGACGGTGCTCAGTCAAACCACCCATGTCATGGAATCCTACGGTATTTCCTAGAATTGCAGAATATTTATCAATCTTCATCTTTTGGTACCCCCACTACTTCATTGTATCCTACGACTTGCACTTCTTCTGTACCGTCAATTTCCACACCATCGGAAATGTGTGCACCTTCACCGATAATAGCTCGTTTAATTTTTGCACCTTTACCAATAATTGCACCACTCATAATCACTGAATCTTCAACGACTGCCCCTTCACGAATTTGTGCACTTGTTGAAAGCACAGAATGTTTAACAGTTCCATCAACCAAACATCCATCAACAACGAGTGAATCTTCAACATGAGCATTCTCACCAAAGAAGTTTGGTGGAGCAATCACGTTACGTGAGTAAATTTTCCATTGACGGTTACGACTATCCAAGGCATTTTCAGGAGAAATGTACTCCATATTTGCTTCCCAAAGGGATTCGATAGTACCTACGTCTTTCCAATAGCCTTCAAATTCATAAGCAAAGACGCTTTCACCTGTTTCAAGATAAGCTGGGATAACGTTCTTACCAAAGTCTGACATATCAACTGAACTCTTTTCAGCTGATACTAACATATTGCGAAGACGTTTCCAATCAAAGATGTAAATACCCATTGATGCTTTCGTAGATTTAGGGTTTTCAGGTTTTTCTTCGAACTCAACAATACGGTTATTAGCATCAGTGTTCATGATACCGAAACGGCTAGCTTCTTTAAGTGGCACATCAAGAACGGCGACAGTAAGACTTGCGTTGTTATCTTTGTGAGATTGGAGCATATCATCATAGTCCATCTTGTAAATATGGTCACCAGACAAAATCAAAACATATTCAGGATTGATGCTATCGATATAGTCAATGTTTTGATAAATAGCGTGGCTAGTACCTTCAAACCAACGATTACCTTCACTAGCTGAGTAAGGTTGAAGAATTGATACACCAGAGTTAACACCATCCAAGCCCCAACTTGAACCATTACCGATATGATTGTTCAAAGCAAGTGGCTGATACTGTGTAATGACACCTACATTGTTAATTCCTGAATTGGCACAATTTGACAAACCAAAATCAATAATACGATAGCGTCCACCAAATTGAACAGCTGGTTTGGCAATACTTTGGGTCAATTTTCCAAGACGAGTTCCTTGCCCACCAGCAAGGATCAAAGCCAACATTTCATTTTTCATGAATAGTCCCCCTCATGATTTTTAGTTCCATCCTCAAAAGGATGTGAGACAATCAGTCGAAACTGATTATGACAATTAAAGTAAGTTCCTCAGTGTGGCAATAGTTTGGGCATCAAACAGCTTCTTTCAACCGTGACTTCCCTGCTATCACCACTGAAAAACAAATCGTGTACACGTTTAAGTCTACCCTTTATTTCAAGCGACGTTTAACACGCCAGATACTTGCTCCAAGAGCTGGCAATGTGAAGCTAAGGGTATTTTCATAATCCTTCCACTTCGCTTTTTGGGTACGGGTCTCAGGATTTCCTTCTTTCCAGACACCACCGAATTCTTCCATCTCAGTGTTAAGCACTTCTTGATAAATACCAGCGACTGGCAATCCAATAGTGAAGTCTTGACGTTCCACTGGAGCTAGGTTGAAGACACAGACGAGAAAGTCACCCTTATCGCCTTTGTCATCCTTACGAATGAAGGAAAGCACACTTTCAGCACGGTTATCCGCGTCAATGATTTCAATACCATCGTAAGAATCATCAATCTGCCAGAGAGATTTATGGTCCTTGTAGAAACCATTCATATGGCTAGTGAAAGCCTGCATCTTCTGGTTCATCTCATCTTCAAGATTATTCCATTCAAGTTGGTAATCAAATTTCCACTCTAAGAACTGACCAAATTCAGATCCCATGAAGAGCAATTTCTTACCTGGGTGACAGAGTTGATAAGTATAGAGGTTACGTAGGCCAGCAAACTGATTGTAGCGATCCCCCCACATCTTATGCATCATACTCTTCTTACCATGTACCACTTCATCATGTGAGAAAGGTAGAACATAGTTTTCATTGAAGCAATACATGAAACTGAAAGTCATCAGATTGAAATCATACTGACGGTAAACTGGATCTTCTTCGTAGAATTTGAGGATATCGTTCATCCAACCCATATTCCATTTGAAGTCGAAACCTAGACCACCCTCTTCAATCGGTTGTGTAATTGGTGTTGCTGCAGTTGATTCTTCCGCAACCATCATGACATCTGGATAGCGTTTTTTAATCTCACGATTGAGTTTTTGAAGGAAGCCATAGCCTTCCAAGTTACGGTTACCACCGTCCTTGTTTGGCATCCATGGACCCTCATCATAGTCCAAATAGAGCATGTTTGAAACTGCATCCACTCGGATACCATCGATATGATAATTTTCAATCCAGTAAAGAGCACTTGAAATAAGGAAAGACTGTACTTGATTTTTTCCTAAGTCAAAGTTCAACGCTCCCCAACGATAGTTATGAGCTCGATCGTGATCCTGATATTCGAAAGTTGGTGTACCATCAAAGTAAGCTAAAGCATCGTCATTCTGTGTATAGTGACCTGGGACCCAGTCTACCAAGACACCGATATTATTCTGGTGACATGCTTCAACAAAATCTTGAAAATCTTCTGGTGTACCATAGGTATGTTCAAAAGCAAAGTAACCCATGAGCTGGTAACCCCAACTCATCCCAAGAGGGTGAGCCATGAGTGGCATGAATTCCACGTGGGTATAGTTCATCTCAACCAAATATGGAATCAACTCTTCTTTCAATTCTTTGAAAGTATAAGGTTGACCATCCTCTTTTAGTTTCCAAGATGATGCATGAGCTTCATAGATATTAACCGGACGTTTTTGGAAACCAAAGCGTTTACGACGACCCATCCAAAGGCCATCCTTCCACTTCTTAGTTTTCTTCTTACGAATCACAGCTCCTGTTCCTGGACGTGGTTCCAAATAAGTAGCGAAAGGATCCATCTTTTCGACTACTTGACCTCCCTTACGTTTCACCAAGAACTTATAGAGTTGTCCTTCTTGAGGGAGGGCTGAACTTACCTCCCAAACACCGATATGGTTTTTGGTCATATCCAGAGGTTCATCAAACCAACCTGTGAAATCTCCAATTACCTGAATCTGCTCAGCATGAGGGGCCCACACACGGAAGACAAATCCTTCTTCTCCCTCCAATTCATGCACACCCAGATAATTCTGAAGGTGGAAGTTCTCACCTGTCCCAAACGTGTACATGGCTTCATCGAGATTCATACCATCACTCCTTTCTAAAACTAGCCTTGATAGATCTAACTATCAAGAAATTAAAACATTGAAATATATGTAAATACACTAGAAAACCCTTCAGATTGATAGGGCTCACAAGCGAATAAAACTGCTTGTGTAAGCGTTTCCTATATTATAGCATTTTTTGACTGCCTTGTCAGTAAATCTCCAAATCTTTTTTCATATTATTGAACACAAAAGTCTTACGTAATTTTCCAGAAATGTGCAATTCAACAATACCTGAATCGTACTCCGCTTTTGCGACATAGAGATTATCGTAAATATCTGCATATGAACGATATGACAATTCTGGTACGGTTTGCTTACGCTCAATTAATTTGGCAACTTTAGCAGCCAAGTCTTTCTTAAGGGTCACTTGATTCCAATCCACCTGATTAACGGCATCAGGAGCATTGTAGCTATTCATAGCACGCTTAACATCCGCTTCCGTGTAGTTTCCGTCTTCACCTGTTGCAACCATCTTACTACGCTGGAATTCTTGTCCCAACTGCATGAAACACATCCCTTGCATACTTAGATTAAGAGCATTTGCCAAGTAGATACGTTTTTCAATATCTTCTGGCGAATCATGTGGATGCAAATGATGCATAAGGTCATTCAAATTATAGTTGTCGTGCGCCTCGATATAGTTGAGGACCTGACCTGGCATGAGGTAGTTTACAAAACCACGGCTACCAAGCAAACTCTTGGCAATCTGGTCTTCCAATGGGGCTCCAGACACATAACCGTTACTGATGTGTCCATAGACTTCTGCCCCTTTAACGGCATCACGCGCATTGTCATTGAAAAATCCGATTCTAGGCATCAGAGCTGCATTATCCTTCTTGCCCTTTTGATCCACAGGAAGACCAATTCCCATATCCCATCCTTCACCATATAGAAGAATCCTAGGATCAATATCATCCATGGCCGAACGAATGGCATTCATAGTAGCAACATCATGCAAACCCATAAGGTCAAAACGGAAACCATCCACTCCAAATTCTTCTGCCCAATAGGTCAAAGAATCAATCATATACTTACGGTACATTTCCTTTTCACTGGCTGTTTCATTTCCACATCCTGACCCGTCTTGAAAAGACCCATTATCATGCATACGGTAGTAATAGGCCGGCACAGACAGTTGGAAGGGAGAGCTGTAAGAAGAGTAAGTATGGTTATAAACCACATCCATGATGACCCCAATGCCTGCCTCATGGTAGGCCTGAATCATCTTCTTAAGCTCTAAAATTGGTGCCACGGGATTCTTTTGATCAGCAGCAAATTGACGATCTGGGACATTATAATTCTCAGGATCATACCCCCAGTTATAGAGAAGCTTCCCATCTTTATCGTAGGTTTTATGGTGATCAAAGACCGGTTGCAACTGGACATAATTGTAACCCATGCGTTTGAGGTAATCAAAACCAGTCACATCTCCTTGGGCATTTTTAGTCCCTTTCTGACAGGCACCCAGGTATGTCCCTCTATAGGACTTCTTAACACCAGACGTCTCTGAGATTGAGAAATCACGGAGGTGCATTTCACAGATAACGGATGAGCAAGCATTTTCATTACGCCAGCTCGCTTTTTGCTTCGTAACCTTTTCATACCCTCTTGGTACAAGTCGCTTAGGATCGACCACTAAACTTTTTTTATTATCTAAGCTAAGGGCGATGCTATAAGGGTCTCTCGTATCCTGATAGAAGCTTTCCTCATGATAAACACGAAACTGGTAGGCTACCCCATCCAAATCCTTTTTGACAGTGGTACTCCAAACACCGTGAGTATTCATCTCATGACGATCCTTATTGACACTGGTTCCTCGGCTCATCTTAATGACCTTAGGATTTTTACTGCCCTTTTTAAAAAGTAAGAGCTGCACACGACGAGCTAGTGGTGACCAAAGGCGAAACTCTGTAGCCCCTTTTTCATACTTATGCCCTAACCAACCTTGAAAACCCCACTTTTGATCAAATTCCTGTCTACGAAGAGCCATATCAAAGGCATGCTGGTCGCGACCTTCAAAACTATGGCTAGTCAAGGCTGCCTGTTTAGAATAATAAACCGTTGGATCACCTTCAACTATCCAAATAGCATTGGGAGCATCCCCTAGGAAGCGTCGGACACGATAATCATGTGTTTGCCTCGACCAGTCTTCCGTTTTGACCAAAAGATTGACAGAATCAATAAAACGATTGGAGGGAGAAGTAACCTGACCAACAAGGCCAAAATCATCCTCACGTGAAAAATGGGCCTCTTCGCCCCAATAACCATCTAGCCACTTCCACATACTATATCGGGAATAGTCGCCATGCATACTATGAAAATGAACGGTTAATAAATTGTCCATTTTTTAACTCCTTAGTTTTTATTACTCACTTTTTCTCCTATTATAGCAGAAAAAGTTCGTTTTGTAAGCGTTCTTATGGAATATTTTGCAATTTTTTGGTCTATTTTGAACATAAAAAAAGAATGAGAAAACAAATGGCAAAATACTCATTTTTCTCATTTCTTTTGTCTGTTCTAATTCCTTTCAAAACCAGTCTTATGACTCTTTTCAGTTCATTATTCTTGAGTCATCAAAACCTTACGGGGTTTGGTGCCTTCAGCCGGTCCGATAACACCGGCTTCTTCCAATTCTTCCATTAAACGAGTGGCACGGTTGAAACCAACTGACAGACGTCGCTGAATCATGGAAGCACTGGCTTTTTGTGTTTCAAGGACCAAAGCCTTAGCTTCTTCAAAGAGAGGGTCTCCTTCTGAGCTACCACCATTGGCAGACGAACCTCCACCAAAATCATTCTCAGAAACTTCACCAGGGTCAAAGCTCTCATCGTAGTCAGCAGAAGCCTGATCCTTTATAAAGGTCACAATACGTTCCACGTCATCATCAGAAATGAAGGAACCTTGTAGACGAACAGGGTGGTTCTCATCAATCGGTTTGAAAAGCATATCACCACGTCCGAGTAGCTTTTCTGCCCCATTTTCATCTAAAATGGTACGACTATCTGTTCCCGAAGACACCGCAAAGGCCACACGAGAAGGCACATTGGCCTTAATCAAACCAGAGATAACATCAACCGACGGACGTTGAGTGGC
This sequence comes from Streptococcus sp. Marseille-Q3604, assembly GCF_916619785.1. Taxonomy (NCBI): domain Bacteria; kingdom Bacillati; phylum Bacillota; class Bacilli; order Lactobacillales; family Streptococcaceae; genus Streptococcus; species Streptococcus sp. Marseille-Q3604. The sequence continues at coordinate 834,209 of NZ_CAKAKM010000001.1, forward strand.
GAGAATCATGTGAATTCCCGCAGCACGCGCTTTTTGTCCCAAACGAATGATAGCATCTTCCACTTCCTTACTGGCTACCATCATCAAGTCAGCCAGCTCATCAACGATAACCACAATTAAAGGTAGGGGAATCTGTTTTTCTTGGGATTGGGCATTCCAATCTTCAACCTTGGCATTGTAGCCAGCAATGTTACGTACGCCAAACTTACTAAAGAGTTCGTAACGGTTTTCCATCTCATCTACCACTTTTTGAAGAGCCTTGGCGGCCTTACGTGGGTTGGTCACCACAGGGATAAGGAGATGAGGAATATCATTATAAACAGAGAGCTCAACCATCTTAGGATCAACCATGAGGAACTTAACCTGGTCAGGACGAGCCTTCATAAGAATACTAGAGATGATTCCGTTAACCGCAACCGATTTACCAGAACCTGTTGACCCAGCCACCAGCAAGTGAGGCATCCGTCCCAAATCAAAGCTACGAGCCGAGCCATCAACTGCCTTACCGAGAGGAACTTCCAAGAGCTTATTAGGATCCGTCTTGGACTGTTCCCAAAGTTCACGGAAAGAAACCGTCGCAATCTCAGAGTTAGGCACTTCGATCCCAACTAAAGACTTTCCAGGAATAGGGGCCTCAATACGGACATCTTTCGCAGCTAGAGCCAGAGCCAAGTCATCAGCTAGATTTGAAATGCGATTAACACGAACCCCAACAGCAGGCTTGACCTCGTACTTGGTCACTGATGGTCCAATTTCGGCTCGCTCAACCTTGACGTCAATATTGAAACTCTTGAAAGTATCTTCTAAGATTCTAATATTCTTACGAACGATGTTTTTCTCTTTAGATTGACTCTTAGGCTTATCAGGTGCAAAGAGATCTATCTGAGGTAATTTATACTGTAAGAGCTCCTTCGGTGTGAAATCAACCTCGACAGGTGCATCATCTCCCTCAACAACCATAGATGGCGGAAACTCCTCGGTTGGCACATCCTCTGGATAAGGTGCATAATCTTCTTGAAAATCCTCATAATCCTCTGGAGGGAGATTATCATAGTAGTCCTCAGAGGCATAATCATTGATTTCAGGTTCAGGTGCAAAAATCTCAGTTTCTTGTGGTAACTCCTCTGCGGCATCATCTAAGATTTCTCCCGTCTCCTCGTCAACAGTTAAATCAGCCAGACGCTCGGCTTCGGCACGTTCTTCCGCCTCACGTTCTTTCTGAGCCTGACGTTCTGCCTTCTTTTCCTGACGTTGAGCAGTCCGTTCCAAACGCTTCTCAGCCCCTTTCTGCCAAGCTTCCTTAGTATACTCCATGATATCCAAGACATCCCAAGGGCTAAGAATGAAGGCACCCAAGAGAATGATCAATACGCCAATCATGAAGCTACCGATATTTGAAAAGAGGAAGGAAAACGGTTGGTATAGGAGAGCCCCTAACATACCACCACCCGCAAAACGAGCTACTTGCACACTGACCAGTTCCCCAAAAAGCAAGTCCTTGGTACCAGGGAAAATATCCAGACCACTCATGCGTTCTAGACTAAAGAGATAGGCGTGAAACTCCAACAAGAGACCCGCGAAGATCATCCAAAATCCTGTTACGTAGTTACTATGTTTACGTAACCATTTAAAGCCAAAGAGATAAACATAGATAGCAAAAATTAAAGGATAAGCCATACTCCCCACAAATACTCGAAAGAGATTATAGAGGGTAACCCCAAAGAAACCCAATCGAAAGACTGGGAAAATTAAAACAAAGGCAAAAAAGAAGGTCCATAGCATTCGCTTAATCGCCTTCTGTCTGTCTAATTCTGCTTTTGTAAGCCGCTTCTTACTGTTCTTAGAAGCAGTCCCTTTTTTCGTTTTTTTCGTTGTAGCCATAGGTGTATTATACCACGTTTTTAGACATGAAAAAAGAGAGATAGGTCTCTCCTTAGATTGAAGACAAAGTCTTTTTTTTGAGACTTTCCTTCTTTTGACATTATTCTTCAATTAATGATGTTGAGTGAACCGGACGATTCTTACCGTCTGGATCAATATATTGGATAGCTTGGTTGATAGCGATAGGAGCTTCACCCATTCCCACAGCAATCAAATCAATCTTACCCTCATATTCTGCCGCATCACCGATAGCATAAACACCTTCTTGTGAGGTTTCAAACTGCGCATTAACAGTAACGCTAGAGCGTTTGTAATCAACATTCCAGTTACGAAGGTTTTTATTGTTGGTTGAGAAACCAAAGCTAACAATAAGGGCATCAAGTGGCAATTCCACAACCTCATCTGACTTAACTTTTTGAACGGTCAAACTTTGGGCAAGACCATTTTCACCCTTAATTTCAAGTGGCACATAAGGCGTCATCACATTAACTGACGATTGATGAAGAAGCTCTACACTATGCTCATGGGCACGAAAGGCATCACGACGGTGAATCAAAGTCACGCTCTCAGCAATCCCATCCAAGTGATTAGCCCAGTCAACAGCTGAATCTCCACCACCAGCAATCACAACCTTCTTGCCGGCAAATTGGTCAAGGCTATGCACATTATAGAACAAGTTATTGTCCGCATAATCTTCTTCATTGTCCACACCCAAAGGACGGGGAGCGAAGGCACCATTCCCACAAGCAATGACGATAGCCTTAGACAAGTGTTGGCCCTTACTAGTAGCAATTGTGAAGATGCCTTCTTTCTTTTCAAAGGTTTGCACTTCTTCTTTCAAATGAATGCTGATACGATCTTCAAAACGCTTAAGTTGAGTCAAGAGATTTTCTGTCAATTCCGCACCTGTCGTTTGCGGAAAGGCTGGAATATCGTAGATTTTCTTCTCTGGATAGAGAACGGCAGGTTGTCCACCAAGCTCTGACAGACTCTCAATAATATTAACAGTCATACCACGTAGACCGGCGTAAAAGGCAGCCCAAAGTCCTACTGGCCCACCACCGATAATGGTAATATCGTAAATCTTTTCTTCTGACATTTTATTTTCCTTCTGCTTTTATCTCTTCTAAAATCTGACGTTCTTCATCCGTAAAGTCATAGTTTTCCAAGAGGTCTGGTCGACGCTCCCAAGTCTTACGCAAACTCTGTTCCATACGCCAACGTCGAATATTGACGTGGTGCCCTGACAAGAGAACATCTGGCACCTTCATGCCACGAAACTCAGCTGGGCGCGTGTACTGTGGAAATTCCAAAAGCCCTGATGAGAAACTATCATCCTTATGACTAGCTTCCTTACCTAAAACTTCAGGAATCAAGCGGACAGTCGCATCTACAATAGTCATTGCAGCCAACTCTCCCCCAGTTAAGACAAAATCTCCCAAGGAAATCTCATCTGTCACTAAGGTTTTGATGCGCTCATCATAGCCCTCATAGTGACCACAGATAAAGACCAATTCCTCTTCTTGCGCCAATTCTTCTGCATAGGCCTGATCAAAGGTACGACCCGCAGGATCTAAGAGAATAACGCGAGGTTTTGTGACGTCTAACTTGTCAAAGGTATCAAAAATTGGCTGGGCACGTAGCAACATACCTTGACCGCCACCGTAAGGTTCATCATCTACGTGACGAGCCTTCTCCGCATTTTCACGAAAATTGTGATAGTTGATTTCTAGAAGGCCCTTATCCTTTGCCTTACCAACAATGGAATGCTCTAAGGGAGCAAACATATCTGGAAATAGGGTCAAGATATCAATCTTCATCGTCTAATCCTTCCATGAGCTCAACCTCAACACGTCCAGCTGCAACATCAACATCGAGAACTACAGGCGGGATGTATGGCAAGAGCAAATCTTTTTTGCCTTTACGTTTTACTACCCAAACATCATTAGCGCCCGGTTGGAGAATCTCTTTGACCTGACCAATCAAAGTATCACCTTCATAAACATCAAGGCCAATGATCTCATGGTAGTAAAATTCACCGTCATCAAGATCTGTTAGATTTTCCTCAGCAATCTTGAGGCTACAACCCTTATACTTCTCTACATCATTGATATGGTAAAGTCCCTTAAATTTAACGATATCAAAGTTTTTATGTTTACGATGACTCGCAATCTCAACATCCATAATGTAATTATCTTTGTCATCAAAAAGGGCTAGGACACTCTTCTTCTTAAAACGTTCATCCGCAAAATCTGTTACAGACAAAACACGAAGTTCCCCCTGTAAGCCCTGTGTATTTACAATCTTTCCAACGTTATAGTATGTCATTGCATTTCCTTATTATCTGTTTACTTATTCAAATAAAACCACGACTCGACCAACTGCTTGGCATCATCTGATAACCATCACTAAACAAAGTTATTTCTTCGGGTCGAGGTCTTGTCATTTATGATTTTAAAGTGGTATAAAATGTCTGGCCTAGGCCAGTCAACCCCTCTATTTTATCAAAAAGGACACAAAAAAACCAGCTTTCTCTAGCTGGCACTTATAGTCCGTACGGGATTCGAACCCGTGTTACCGCCGTGAAAAGGCGGTGTCTTAACCCCTTGACCAACGGACCATAATCTGTGTCTCTACCCTCAAGTAGAACTGGGGTAGCTGGATTCGAACCAACGCATGAGGGAGTCAAAGTCCCTTGCCTTACCGCTTGGCTATACCCCAAAAGACTCTTATTATTCTACAGAAAAACTAGTTGGCTGTCAACACTTTTTTTAACTTTTTTCAAAAAAAAGCAACCGGAAATACCGATTGCTAGGAGTTAGGAGATTTCATCATCTAAGCGAACTTAGATAGATGATATGAGGTCGCTTCAACCTCATATGAAAAAAGAAAAGTTTTAGGATGATTTCATTATATGTTTTACTAGAAATAAAGTCAAAAGATTTGACTTGCAAAATCCGAGTAAGGGGTAAGAATTATGATAACTCTCCCTAGCCTCTAAATAACAAGGTTAGTTGATAACTTTATTCATCATCCTGTGAAACCAAATGATGTCTAAAGGCATAAACGACAGCCTGAGTACGGTCATCAACATTGAGTTTTCCTAGGATATTAGACACGTGAGTTTTAACGGTTTTCAATGAAATGAATAGCTCGTTAGCAATGGTCTGATTGTCATAACCCTTAGCCAAAAGCGCCAGGATATCACGTTCACGTGCCGTCAAGTCGTCGTGTAGGTCCGGGTGGCTATCGTGGTATTTAATCTTATTGTCCACCTCAGTTTCGATAGCTTCTTCACCACGGTAAACCTTACGGATACTATTGAGAATCTCTGCCGCACTGCTAGTTTTAAGCATATAACCTTTAGCACCAGCTTCAATGACTGGATAAATTTTTTCATTGTCCAAATAGCTAGTCAAAACCAAAATCTTGGCTTCTGGCCATTCTTTGAGCAATTCCAAAGTCGCTTGAACACCATCTAATTCAGGCATGACAAGGTCCATTACGACGACATCTGGACGAAGTTCCAGGGCAAGGTCAACACCTTCTCGGCCATTGCTCGCTTCTCCAACCACTTCGACATCTCCTTGGAGATTCAGGAAACTCTTAAGGCCCAAACGGACCATCTCATGGTCATCGACCAAAATCACATTTATCTTATTCGACATTGTCTTCTCCTCTTAATATCGGCACACGAACATCAATAGATGTTCCTTTACCTGTAGCAGATAGGAACTGCACAGTTCCCGCCATTTCATCGACACGCTCCTGGATATTTTTCAGTCCATAACTCATCTCGTCAGTCGACGCATTTAAATCATAACCAACACCATTATCCAACATTTTCAATTGAATTTCCTGACTATTTTGATAGAGATAAACCTCTATCTGGCTAGCCTTGGCGTGTTTAAGAGTATTAGAGATAAACTCTTGGGCAATCCTAAAGAGATTATTTTCAATACGCTTAGGCACTTTCTTAACCATATCCTTGTAGACGACATGGATATTGGATTTATCGGTTAATTCCTTAAGAATCATCTGCAAGCCTTCTTGCAAGGTCTTGTTCTCAAGCTCTGTCGGACGAAGATGCAAAAGCAAGACACGCATATCATTTTGAGCATCCGTCAGCATGGCCTCAACCGCCTGAATTTGATTATGCAAATCTTCTTTACTTAGCTGGTCCGCCATCTGAGAGACACCAGAAAGAATCATACTAGCCGCAAAAAGTTCCTGACTAACGGTATCGTGAAGGTCACGAGCAATACGTCCTCGCTCCTTCTTAATAATATCACGGCTTTGAAGAGCCTGGGCATTCTCAGTTTTCTGCAAGTCCTTAGTCAATTTACGCATCTTATGAGATAAACGCATCATATTCTTGTCTAACTCAATATCTCCCTGACGTTTGACTGGTTGATTATTGATAATGCGGCGCAAATCCTGATTGACTGATCGCATACTGTTATCATTGGCAATGGCCCAAAGAATATAAAGCAAAATGAGCAAACTCAGAACTACAAAAAACATGTTAAAAAGGAAATGGAAGACCTGAGACAGATTACCAAAAACCAATGAAAAGTTAAGGTTAAAGCTATCCATAACCACTAGGGTAACGCCAACCAGAACGACAACTGAATAAATCAGAATCAAAAATAGGTACTGTTTCTTCATTTGCGACGTACCTCCACTGGTCCAGCTCCCACATTGAGAATCAATTTCACTGTTCGATGAGCATGTTCATACTCCGCCCCCTGCAAGGTCAATCTTTCGTAACGGAGGTCGTACTCATCTTCATTGAAGAAGGTGACAGAGCTATAAATCGCTGATATATTGAGCTTGACGGAAACATCAATTGGTACCAAGATAGTCGTCGGACCATAAAGTTTCTGCAAAATCACAACATTATCTCGCCCCGAGACGATAACCTGGGTCAAATCAATCACATCTGTTCCAAAGAAACGAATGATATTGATATCATCAAAGTCATAGCGATCACTGACAGGTTCCATCCGAGTTCCAATCCACTGATTTCGCACAGCCTGAGGATCCAAGTCGTCTTCCTTGAATTGAATAAGAGCGTAGCGATTCTTTTTCTTGACCTGTGAAAAATGGTTAATCATGACATAGGCCACACCCACTAAAATCGCAAGCACCACATAGATATTCCACATGGAAACCAGAAAAAGTGATATCAAACAGATGGTCAAGACAAAATCACTTTTGGATTCCTTATTAAAAAAGCGAACTGCCAACAAGGTTAAAACCAGTATGAAAATAAAACTGGTAATATCATTATTAAAAATGGTAATCAGGCCCAGAGTCAAAAGCAGGGCTTCCACCACTAAGAAAAAATTAAATTTGGTCATAAGGACCTCTCAAATAAAAGTATACAGGCTTCATTCTATCAAATTTTAAGGCAATTGACAAAAAGACCCAGTTTGAGCACTGAGTAACCAAGATAGAAAAGGGGCAGAAGAAAGCAAAAAAGTGCCTCCATTACAGGAAACACAGTCTTTCATTCAAAAATCATAATCGTCAGTATCGTCCATTTTGCTTTTTATCATTAGTACTGTACTTCTGATTTCCTCCAGTATGACACGCTGCTCTGCTAATTCTTTCTTAAGCTCAGCTAATTTTCGTTCAGTCTGACGACCTGACCGCACAAAAATATTATTAAGAGAGCTAGTTAACAACCCTAGAGTGGCAATCCCACTAAACATGAGAATTACAGCGACTGCCTTACCTACAAGCGTTTTAGGGACGATATCTCCATAACCAACCGTAGTCACCGTTGCTACAGACCACCAAATAGCATCTATAAAATTATGGTGTTCTACTCGGGCAATAACAGCACTACTGATAAGAATGATAATACTATTAACCGAAAGTAGAAAATAAAAGCCATTTCTGCGATTGATACGATTGGAAATATGCTTGAGCTTGCTACTCAAACCAATTAAACGTGAGAGTTTGGCCAACCTAGCAAAGCGTCCCACTCTTGAAAAACGGAGGAAGGTAAAGACTTCATTATAGGGAATAATAGCCAACAAGTCCAACACATGTGTTTTAACAAAGATTCGCTTACGAGGTGCTAAGGAGAAACGAATCGCATAATCAATGGCAAATATGAGCGTTATAGACTGATCTATCACTCTAAAAGGTCGCCTTCCAATTGAAATTAAGCCAACTAAATCAAAGATAACCAAGCCAATGGAAATCAGGGCCAGGACTGTTATGACAATATCGTAGGTAATGATATACCTTCTCAGTTTTCTACGGTTTCTCATAGCGTCTCTCCTATATGTGATGTCTTCATTATAAAAGAATCTCTGACCTCTGGCAAGCAGGCTTTTTTAGGCTATCGACAAGATCTCTAGGTAGCAAAAAAGAGAGATTAAATAACCTCTCTTCATTATGTCTAAGTTTTTTAATCTATTGTAGTTCTGTGTGAGTAGCCTCTGTTGAGGTTTCAGTGCTTGAAGTTGTACTATCAGTACTTGAGCTCGTCGATGACGAATGTGTCGTACTGCTTGAGCTTGACTGAAGGTTTGAACTTGCTGTTACAACCGAAACATAGAGAATCACTGTACCATCAACACTTGTACCAGCTTGTGGATCTTGATAAAGGACCTCCGTACTGCTAGGAACCTTATCCTTATCTAATTTGGCACCAGTATTATAGTCGCGGTACTCGATGCTACTACTTGAGATATTCTTACGATTCAAGGTTTGAACCGCTGTTGAAACTGTTAAACCAGTCACATCAGGCATGGTAACTGTCTTAGGAGTTGCCACACGGAACTTAATCTTAGCCTTACTATCCTTAGGATTGAAAGACTTGTTTTTCCCTGGACTTTGAGATAGGATTTCTCCCTCTTCAGCACTGTCGTCTTCGACATGCTGAATATCAATTTGGTCCTCAGAAACACCATAATTCGAAGTTAAGTCCTCAATGGCATCCTTATAGTTTTTACCCTTGTAGTCTTTCAAAGCGAAACCTTTACTACCAGAAGAGACATAGACATCAATGCTTGATCCTTCTTTTCGTGTGGTTCCAGCTGTAGGATCGGTCTTGATGACCTTACCCGTATCGACAGAGTCATCTTCCACTTCTTTGACTTCTCCTACCTTAAATCCAGCACCCTCAATTTTAGTCTGAGCTGTGGACAACTCCTGACCGACCACATTAGGTACTTGGACATTATCAGGATTGGTAAAGACTAAATAAGCAAAGATGATAATACCAATAAAGACAAGTCCTAGGAAAACCTTGAGTAAGGTTGAGAAGAAGTTCTTCTTTTTCTTCTTAGCTGGTGTCGTTTTTTTCCTTGGTTGTTTACTTGGAGCAGGTGTAGGCTCTGATGGTTCAGCAGCAACGGCTTTTTTCTCAAGACTTGCTGATGGAACTGGATCAACCTTCGGCAAGGTCTTGGTATCCGTCATATCATCAAAGACTACCTTGGCATCACGTCGATGACTAGGATGCAAACTCGTTACCAAGTCACGGCTCATTTCCAAAGTACTATTGTAACGATTTTCTAGTTTTTTGGCTGTTGCTCGAATAACCACATTTTCCAAAGCTTGGGGAACGTTACGGTTCTCTGCCAAAATCGATGGTAGTGGTTTTTGGAAATGTTGGAGTGCAATGGTTACTGCACTATCGCCATCATAAGGAATATGACCTGTCAACATTTCAAAAAGCATAATCCCCATAGCATAGATGTCACTTTGGATAGTCGCTTTAGATCCACGAGCCTGCTCTGGTGACAGGTAGTGGACAGAACCCAACATAGAGTTCGTTTGAGTTAGACTAGTCTCTGCAAAGGCAACCGCAATTCCGAAGTCTGTGACCTTGGCTGTACCGTCCTTAGTTAAAAGAACGTTTTGCGGCTTAAGGTCACGGTGGATAATGCCCTTTTGATGGGCAAGAGTCATGGCGGAAAGGACCTCCCCCATGATACGCACAACATCTTGGTTAGAAAGTGGCGCATGGTCTTGAATGTATTTCTTCAAGTCCGAACCGTCCACATACTCCATCACCAAGAACTGCTGGCCGTCTTCTTCGCCAATATCTCGGATAGCAACGATATTAGGATGACTGAGTTCTGCCATGGCACGCGCTTCACGTTGGAAACGGGCCACAGCCACCTGATCAGTTTGGTAATTGGTACGAAGTACCTTAATAGCCACTTTTTCATTATCCAGAATCAGGTCATTAGCCAGATAAACATCCGCCATACCACCACGTCCGATAGATTTAAGGATTCGATAACGTCCAGCAAACAATTTGCCAACTTGGATCATTATCCTTCCTCACTTTCTACCTTAATGAGAGCAACGGTAATATTATCAAGTCCACCTGCCTCATTGGCTGCAGCTACCAAACGACTCGTTTTTTCTTCGACGAAACCAGGGCTGTTGACAATATGAACAATCTGTTCGACTGAAACCATGTTGGTCAAACCATCTGAATTGGCCAAAATATAGTCCCCTGGTTCCAATTGTTGAACACCAAGGTCAGCCTCAATCGGAGCAGCTTGCCCAATAGATTGCGTAATGATATTACGTTGTGGGTGAACTGCTGCTTCTTCTTCGGTCAACTGACCAGCCTTGATAAGAGCATTGACCAAAGAATGGTCATTCGTCAATTGCTTATACTCACCATTACGGATAAGGGCAATACGTGAATCCCCAACATGGGCAAAAATCACAGCATTATCAACAAAGGCAAGAACCTCGATAGTTGTTCCCATTCCCTTATATTCTTCGTTTTGGCCAAGTTCATAAATTTTACGATTTTCTGCATCAATGGCAGCAATCATCCAATCACGAATCTGACTCAACTCACGAAAATCAGTGTTAATCCAGTCGCGACCAAGATCAGTCACTGACATCTCACTGGCAATATTTCCAGCACGGTGTCCACCCATCCCGTCTGCAACAACGACAAGGGTAACACCAGCTTGGTTGACAAATTTATTAACAAAATCTTGGTTATTTGACCGTCTTTGGCCAATGTCCGTTAATAATGATATTTCCATAGTTTTCTTTCTGACTTGCGTCAGCATTTCCTCCTCTGTAACCCTAAGCTTTTTTACGCAACTGTGCGATGAAAAAACCATCAGTTAGATACTGTTCGGGGGTAATTGCCAAACAGCCATTGACCACGATGTCTTTACATGGATGGTCTAAGGCAACTTGCTCAAAATCAGGATGGCTCTCAAGAAAGGCTTGAATCACCTCTTGATTTTCTTCTGCTATGATGGTGCAAGTACTATATGTTATTATACCACCTTTTCGTAGGGTTTGACAAACGCTGGATAGGATATCCAACTGCACAGCCTTAAGGGACTCAAAGTCTTGGAGATCCTTGTTATATTTGATATCGGGTTTCCGACGAATGAGTCCAATTCCTGAACAAGGTGCATCCACTAAAATCTTGTCAAAACTATCAGCTGGAAAGACTTGATGTACCTGACTAGCATCCAGTTTCTGAGTCTTAACCTTATCAGCTAAGCCAAGACGTTGGGCATTTTCTTCGATAAGGGCAAGCTTATGATCATAGAGGTCGAGCGCCGTCACATGTCCACTCGTCAAATAAGAGGCCATATGAACCGTCTTACCACCAGGTGCCGCACAGGCATCCAAGATTTCTTCTTCACCTTGAATACATAAAGTTGGCGCAACCAATTGACTGGTCTCATCCTGAATGGTCAACAAGCCCTCTCTAAAATAATCTGTCCCAGCAAAGTAACCTGAAGACTTAACAAGCCCGACTGGGGATAATACTGAACACTCAGCCCCAGTGGCCTCCGCAATCTCTTCCAAATGTGACGCATCCGTCACACGCACACTAGCCTTGTTTCTCACAAAAAGGCTTTGGAAAATAGCAAGGGCACGATCCTCTCCATACTGGTCGATAAGTTTTTTAACCAACCATACAGGTAGAGAATACTGAACAGAATAACGTTTATTGACACGTTTGATTGTGCTTGGATCTGGCAAAGGCTGGCTAGATAGTTTACGAAGAACCGCATTGACCAGCTTCTCAGCCCCCTTTTTATTGCCACGATTTTTGGCAATAGAAACGGCATCATTAACCACCGCATGGGCTGGAATCTTATCTAAATAGGCCAACTGATAGAGGCTCAAAAGTAATAAGTCATAGACCCAAGGTTCAAGCTTGTCACGGTCCTCGATGACATGGGCTAGGACCCACTCCAACGTAATCTTACGAGCCACGGTCCCATAGACAATTTCCGTCACCAAGGCCTTGTCCTTATCTGTCAGATGCGACTTGCTCAGATGGGTATTGAGAGCAATATTTGAGTAAGCTCCTTCCTGGAAGACTTCTTCTAAGACTTCAAGTGCCTGTCCACGGGCTGTTTTTTTCCAATCATTGGCCAAATGCATCACCTACTTCAAGATTGCGTCCGACCCCATTAAGGAAATCAGCAATAGCCATACGGGGCTTTCCTGCAGGCTGAACTGTCTTAAGTGAAATGGCTCCTTGACCAGTCGCAACTACCAAACTCTTTTTGGTCTTTTCAATGATATGACCAGCCTGTCCCTGGCCTTCTACCAAGTTCGCTTCATAAATCTTGAAACGTTTGCCGTCAAGCAAGGTATGTGCCACAGGCCATGGATACATGCCACGGATTTGATTGAAGATGTCACGAGCCGGCTTGTTCCAATCAAGTCGCTCCTCTTCTGGACTAATATTTGGCGAAAACGTTACCTGACTGGCATCTTGAGGAACAGGTTTGATTTCTCCAGCAATGTAGGCAGGCAAGGTCTCGAGCAAAAGGTCACGACCCAAGACGGCCAATTTTTCAAACATGGTACCAACATTATCCTCGTCAAGAATTGGCAAGGCCTTTTGGCTAACCATGTCACCAGCGTCCATCTCCTTGACCATTTCCATAATTGTCACACCTGCTTCTGCATCCCCATTGATAATGGCATAATGAATAGGTGCCCCGCCACGGTATTTTGGCAAGAGAGAAGCGTGGACATTCACCGCAAAATCCATGCTATTAAGCAACTTACTTGGTAAAAATTGTCCATAAGCTGCAGTAACAATCCCATCAGCACCAAGCGCCATCAATTGCGCCATTTCTTCTGACCCTGACAATTTTTCCGGTTGATAAATTGGCAAGTCATGCGCCAAGGCTACTTCCTTGACCGGTGTCATGCGAATTTCTTTTTTACGGCCGACAGCACGGTCTGGTTGCGTCACCACAGCAACAATATCGTAACGCTCATCTGTCAAAAGTCCTTCCAGCACAGTCGCTGAAAAGGCAGGCGTTCCCATAAATACTAATTTTGTCATATTCTTCCTTTTCTAGATTAGGTAAAATTCTGAGGTTCGTGATCGATAATCAAACGCAGGTCCTTGTTTTCAGGTTCCTGAGTCATGTCAAGGACCCTATTAAGCGTTTCTTCCAAGTTATCCTCAAAACGGTATTTGATAATAATCTGATAATGATAAAGGTTATGTGTTCGGGCAATAGGCTTAGGCGTTGGCCCTAGGAAGGTCACCTTGTCTGACAAGTGCTCTCTTAAATAAGCCATAACCTCATAGCTCTTGCGGACGACAAACTCTTCATCCTTGTGAGAAAGCGTGATTCCTACCGTATAAAAATATGGCGGATAGGCCAACTGACGTCGAATCCCCATCTCATAGGCATAGAAAGCTTCATAATCCTGTTGTTGCGCAAACCGAATGGCATAATGACTAGGATTATAGGTTTGAATAATAACTTCCCCTTCCTTGTCAGCACGACCAGCACGACCAGCCACCTGAGTCAAAAGCTGGAAGGTACGCTCAGCCGAACGAAAATCTGGTAAATTAAGCGATGTATCTGCATTCAAGACCCCTACCAAGGTGACATTGGGAAAATCCAAGCCCTTGGCAATCATCTGAGTCCCAAGCAAAATGTCAGCCTTGCCACTTCCAAAAGTCTCTAAGAGCTTCTCGTGAGCACCTTTCTTACGTGTCGTATCAACATCCATACGAATCACTCTGGCTTCTGGCAAAAGTTCCGTTAACTGGTCATAAGCCTTCTGTGTCCCAGTCCCATAATAGCGAATTTGACGACTCTGACAGTTAGGACAGACATGTGGTATTGCTTTTTGAAAATCACAATAGTGGCAATTCATGGTCTTGGTATCCATGTGCAAGGTCAGTGAAATATCACAATTCGGACAATCATCCACATAGCCACAGTCACGACACATGACAAAAGAGGAATACCCACGACGATTCAACATCAATACGACTTGTTCCTTACGTGCCAAACGTTCCCTGATTTTTTCCAAAAGAGGTGGTGTAAAATCACTCGCCTCTTGACGGCCCACAAAATCCTTGAAGTCCACCACTTCCACCTGCGGAATTTTAGCATTAGGATTAGCCCTTTGTGTCAACTCAAGAAAATGGTAAACCCCTTTCTGAGCTCTCGCCCGTGTCTCAATAGAGGGTGTTGCTGACCCAAGGACAAGCACAGCTCCATGACTCTTAGCCCTAAGCAAGGCAACATCTCTTGCATGATAGCGAGGATTGGATTCCTGCTTATAGGTCGCCTCATGTTCCTCATCGATAATGATAGCTCCGATATTATCCAAAGGAGCAAAGATAGCCGAACGCGCTCCTACCACAACCTTGGCCTGACCAGATTTAACCTTACGCCACTCGTCAAATTTCTCACCGTCTGACAAGCCTGAATGCATAATCGCCACCAAGTCACCAAAACGTGAAATGAAGCGATTGGTCATTTGGGGTGTTAGGGAAATCTCTGGCACCAAGACAATGGCGGTTTTTTCCATAGCCAGGGTCCTCTCGATAAGATGCAGGTAAACCTCTGTCTTACCTGATCCCGTTACCCCTTCCAATAAGAAAGGTTTGCCACCTTGTCCAATCTGACGCGTCATTTCTTCAACCGCATGCGCCTGTTGGGCATTAAGCTCAAGAAACTCTGTCTTTTCTACTTTTTCAAAGTAGCTATCGGCACGATTGACCTCAACTTCGGTGATGACCAAGGCATCCGCTTCAATGAAAAACTTAACCACATCTCGTGAAAAAAGCTTGTGGAGATCCGTCAACTTGCCAGACTCACTCTTTTCTAGCAAAAAGTCTCGCAACTCCAATCGTTTCTTAGCCCTTTGCGAAATAGCCAAAGTCTCGAGAATACCCTTTTGAACACCATAGTGCTTCTCAGTCTTGATATTCTGCTTATCTTTAGCAAGGTAATCAACCGTTACACGCCCAGACTGGACCAGACGAGGAATGGCTTGACGTTGTACCTCTGACAACTGCGAGAAAAGAATATGATTCTGCCCTTGAAGGAGAGTCTCTTTTTCCTCTTCACCCAGTTTATCAGTTGCCATGATAACCTTATCGTACTGTGAATTAAGGAGACCAGGTAGCATTGACTTCAAGATGGAAATCTTATAAGAAAAGACCGTATGTCGCATCTGATCAGCCAAATCCAGCTGATCCTGATTAAGCACTGGCTCATAATCTAAAAGCTCAGCGATGGGTTTTAGTTCAGGAAAATCTCTTAAATTTTCCTGCTCTTCCAAGCCAATAATAAAACCTTGAAGTAAACGATTTCCTTTACCAAAAGGCACATGAACCCGCATACCGATGGCGATTTGTTCTTGCATGGCTTCCGGTACCAGGTAACTATAATGTCTGTCCGTCTGCATCAGAGGAACGTCGACAATAATATGTGCTACTAAAACCATAAATCTCCTCCTGTCACTTCCTTAAGACCAGTATCTTCCAAGCTCAAGAAAATATGAGCTGCCTATTATCGTCATAAAGAAGGAAGCTGAGACACTATGCCTCAGCTCCCCTCTCCTCATAAACCAAAGCAAGACTTTGATTTTAGATTTTATCACCTTCTTCTTTTTCTTTAGCGATTTGTTCTTTGATTTTACGTTCTTCTTCCTCAGCAGCAAGACGTGCTTGAATCACTTTCAAACGTGCCAATTCACGTTTAGATTCTGGATCTGGGTGGATAGTCACATTACCAGATTCAATCTCTTCAAGGGCTTGAAGGGTTGGTTTTACTGACGTAAACTCTTGAGTTGGTTCAGCACCAGCGGCTAATTCATGGGCACGTTTGGCTTGCAAAATAACCAATGAATATTTTGAAGGCACTTTATCCAAAAGTTTGTCAATAGAGGGTTTCAACATCATAATTCTATACCTATTTCTAATTTATTTATCTGATAATTTCTTTTCTGAAATCATATTACGATAGCGACCAATCACACGGTCAACTCGGAAGTGTTCTGCTTCAATAACACGTTTGACACGCTCAGCAGCCAAAGGCACTTCGTCATTAACAATGGCATAATCGTATTCGCTCATGAGAGCAATTTCTTCACGCGCACGCTCGATACGTTGAGCAATAACTTCCTCAGAATCTGTCCCACGACCAATCAAACGTTCTTGAAGCTCGTTCAAATCCGGTGGTGTCAAAAAGATGAAGACAGCATCTGGGACCTTTTTCTTAACCTGAAGGGCACCTTGAACCTCGATTTCAAGGAAAACATCAATACCTTTATCCAAGGTTTCATTAACATAAGTCAAAGGTGTTCCGTAGTAGTTACCCACATACTCAGCATATTCCAACATTTGACCCTTACGAATAAGCTCTTCAAACTCCTCACGCGAACGGAAAAAATAATCCTTTCCATCAACTTCACCAGGACGTTGAGCACGTGTGGTCATTGATACTGAGTATTCAAATTTATGGTCAGGTGTTGAAAAAATCTCCTGACGAACAGTTCCTTTTCCGACACCAGAAGGCCCTGAAAAAACAATCAAAAGTCCACGTTCAGACATGTCTTCTCCTTAAACTAAGATTAAAAATCTTCTTATGACTCACCTTAAAAAAGAGAAAACAATCATCTCTTTTTTGGGCTTAGGGGTTGTTCAGTGATTAAGTTACAGCTCACTTTTCAGAGCATGCGTTTTTCCTTACTATTTTACCAATAAAAGCGACTTTTTTCAAGGTGAGGACACCATTAAAAAGAGTGAATTCCTTTTCTCAGTACTCACTCTTTTTTAAATACTCTTTTAAACCAAACCAGTCAAGAGACCTTGCATGAATTCTTCTGAATGGAACTCACCAATATCATCAATTTTCTCACCAAAACCAATTAACTTAACTGGAATATCCAACTCTTGGCGAATGGCTAAAACCACCCCACCCTTGGCACTACCATCCAACTTAGTCAAGACAAGACCTGTAAGAGGTGTAATTTTTGAAAATTCCTTAGCCTGACTAAGGGCATTTTGACCTGTTGAGGCATCCAAGGCCAAGAGGGTTTCATGAGGTGCTTCTGGAACCACACGTTTGATAATACGACCAATCTTTTCAAGCTCTGCCATAAGATTGTCTTTATTTTGCAAACGACCCGCAGTATCAATCATAAGGACGTCAACTCCCTCAGCAAGGGCCTTTTCCATACCGTCAAAGACCACTGAAGCTGGGTCAGCCTTCTCAGCACCAGTCACTACTGGCACATCAACACGACGCCCCCACTCAACCAACTGAGCGACAGCTCCCGCACGGAAGGTATCAGCAGCTACCAACATAACTTTTTTGCCTTCTTGTTTGTATTTATGCGCCAACTTACCGATAGACGTTGTCTTACCAACACCGTTGACACCAACGAAAAGCATGACTGTCAAACCATCTTGGAAATTAATCTGCTCCTTGTAGACATCATCCTTCTCGTAGATATCCACAAGTTTTTCGATAATCAAGCGTTGCAAATCCTCAGTCTTTTTGACATTTTCAAGGCGAGCTTCATAGCGCAAATCTTCCGTTAATTGCGTTGCAACATTAACCCCAACATCGGAAAGAATCAGCATTTCTTCCAATTCTTCGAAGAACTCCTCATCAACACGACGGAAATTCGCAAAGAATTCATTCAAGCGAGCAGCAAAACCAGTACGCGTCTTCTTGAGGGTACGGTTATATTTTTCTTGTTCTGTTTCAGTTTTTGAAGCCTGAACTTCTTCAGGTTTTTCCTCAACTTTACGGGTTTGAACGGCTTCAAAAGTGACAGTTTCACCTTTTTCTGCAGCAGCAGCTACTTGAGCCTTCTTAGCATAGTAATCAGCCATGACATCCGCAAAGTGGTTATCCACAGCAACTTGACTTTCTTCTGACTCTGAAACACCTTCTGCTTCGCTTGAAGCCTGATTATCAACAGAAAGGTCTTCTTCAGACACTGCTTCACTTTCTTCTGTCACAGTAGAATCACTTGATTCAAGAGATTCTGTGGATGAAATCTCTTCTACTTGAGTCTCTGACTCACTGAGCTGTTCTGTTTGACTCTCACTTATCCCTTCACTTGTTGACAAGTCTTGATTATCAAGAGACTCAGTTTCTGAAATTTCCTGATTTGCTACAGTTTCCTGTGACTGGTTTTCCTCTTGTCCAAATAATCGATCAAATAGACCCATTTGGTTCTCCTTATTTCTCTAGAATATATTTGTGGATGGCCTCAGCCACTCCAGATTCCTCATTAGTTTTTGTCGTTACTGCCTTGGCAACAGCCTTGACCTTGGGAACAGCATTTGCCATAGCCACACCAAGACCAGCCCATTCTAGCATTGTCAAGTCGTTTTCCTCGTCTCCCATAGCCATGACCTGACCTTTATCCAGAGCAAGGTAATCAGTCAAGAGTCTCAAACCTACAGCCTTATGAACACCTTTAGGCATGACCTCTAGGATAATTTCACGAGACTTAAAGACCTCAAACGCTTGATATAACTGGTCAGGTAGTTTTTGAATTTGGGCATCCAAAAATGCTTCCTCACAGACTGTAACTACCTTATTATAGACGATATTTTCAGGAATGTCATCAATACTCTCCACATCAACGAAGGTCAAGGTAGGATTAGCCTGACGATAGAGAGAATGATTGCCTTTACTTGGCACACCATAGACAATGCCATCACTGATAACATCCATCGGGAGGCCTAGAGGCTCAAAGACAGCATAAATCTGCTTTAAATCTTCTCGACTCATCTCTTTCTTTATGAGGATATCCCCATTATTACACTGAACCAAGCCACCATTGAAGGTCACACTATAGTGCTTATCATCCAACAAGCCCAAATCTTCCAAGATATGAGTAATAGCTGGCAGAGGACGACCAGTCGTAATGACCACATGAACCCCCTTAGCTTCTGCCGCTTTCAGAGCAGCTCTATTTTCAGCTGTTACTTGCTTATCCTTAGTAAAGAGGGTCCCATCTAGGTCCAAGGCCAACAATTTAATCTCAGACATCCGAACCTACCAATCCTTCCATGAAGTCAAAGACTGCACCGTCTTTATGGTGACCAATCACTTCGTCAGCTACTGCCTTAATCTCATCGCGGGCATTTTCCGTAGCAACCGCATGCCCAGCAAAGGTCAACATCTCCATATCATTGAGATTATCACCAAAGGCTACAACATCTGAAGCTTGACGCCCCAACTCTTGACAAAGATGGTAAAGACCAAAGCCCTTGTCCACACCTTTAAGGATAATATCCATAGAATCAAAGCCAGTTGTCACAGCTGTCATATCCTCAAAAATCGTGTTGAGGTAGTCACCACGTTCCATAATGGTATCCCCTTGGAACTTAGCAGTTACCTTGAAAATATCATCTGTGACCGCTTCAAGGTCTGTTACCATGACATTTTCATAGTAACGTTCCATGGCCTTAAGATAGGCTGGATCTGCATCGTTTGGTGCATAGGCACCTCGACGTCCAGACAAGAGAACCCCTTCACAAGTTGGCAAGGCTAAAGTCGTGTCTGCAATTTCTAAATAATCTTTAGGTTCTAGCTTGGACTCAAACAGGACTTCGCCCTTGTACTGAACCAAGGCCCCATTCTCCGCAATAATAGCAATGCGGTCCACAAAACCATCAAAAAGCTCCTCCAAGGCCAAGAGAGCTCGGCCAGAAGCTACTGTAAAAACGTAATCTTTAGCTTCACAAGCATCCAAAAGGTTATCCAAACGTGCCTTATCATAGGCACCAAGATGGTCTAGAAAGGTACCATCCATATCTGTTGCTAAAATTTTCAAAATAATCTCCCTTCAGGTCGAATATACTTGCCCCTATTGTACCAAAAATAGGAATATAAGTTTGGGAAAAGCCAAAGAAATTAGAGAAAATATGGCATTTTACTTGCAAATTCAGTATTTTAGTTGTATCATTATGGTAGTACAAAAATAATACTATTATACTTTTAGAAAGGAGTCTCTTATGGCTTGGACATTTGATGAAAAATCGCCAATTTATCTCCAAATTGCCTATCGCGTCAAACTGAAGATAGCTTCCAAGGAATTGAGTATGGGACAACAACTCCTACCCGTTAGAGAATTTGCTCAGGAAGCTGGGGTCAATCCCAACACTGTACAAAGAGCCTTACAAGAACTTGAAAAAGAGGGGTTGGTCTACTCTGCCCGTACCTCTGGTCGCTTTGTTACCGAAGATGAAAAACTAATTGATCAAAAACGACACGAGATTGCCCAAAGTCTCATGAAAAACTTTGTCACTGAGATGACAGCCATTGGTTTTAGCTCACCTGAAATCAAATCTATCATCACTGACTACATCGAACAAACAGGAAAGGACTTGTAGACCGATGACTGATATTGTAACTCTAACAAATCTCACCAAGACCTATAATGGTATTCCAGCCCTTAGAGATGTGACCATGTCCATCCCTTCTGGTAAAATCATTGGTCTCTTAGGACCAAACGGTAGTGGTAAAACAACACTAATCAAAATTTTGAACGGCCTCCTTCAACCGACTTCAGGTTTAGTGACCATTAATGGATTTCAGCCGTCACCTATCACTAAGGCGCAAGTGGCTTATTTGCCTGACACAACCTATTTAGATGAAAGTAAGACAATACAGTACTACTTGGATTTCTTCCAAGATTTCTATGCTGACTTCCGCTATCCTCTTGCCTTGCAACTCTTGCAAGATCTAAAGCTCCAGCCTGATTTGCGCCTTAAAGACCTTTCAAAAGGTAACAAAGAAAAAGTTCAGTTGATTTTGGTTATGAGTCGTGAAGCTAAACTCTATCTCCTCGATGAACCTATCGGTGGGGTCGATCCCGCGTCACGTGACTACATCCTTAAAACCATCATCAACCAATACTCTGAAGATGCTTCTGTTATCATTTCAACCCATTTGATTGCAGATATTGAATCCGTCCTAGATGAAGTTGTCTTCTTAAAATACGGTCAGATTGAACTTCAGGGTGATGCTGATAATATCCGTCAAGCCCATGGCAAATCTATCGACAAACTCTTTAGAGAGATGTTCCACAACTAGGAGGTATGAGCATGTTTTGGAAATTAGTTAAATATGAATTACAATCGGTCCGTAAATGGTATCTTGGCATCTATGGTATTGCCATCCTACTTTCTATCCCCTTGGGTTTAATGCTTCGAAAATCTATTTTTGTAACTGAACAGAGCCACCAAGAACCTAGTCTACTCTTCTTTGCTTTCTTCACACTGATGGTTTTTGCTACCATTATCGTATGGGGAACCATTTATATAGCGACAATAGTCCTCATTGTCAGACGCTTTGCAAAGACTGTCTTTGGGAGAGAAGGTTATCTAACCAATACGCTCCCAGTTTCTGCTCACCAATTAATCTTGTCTAAACTCTTGGTAGCCTTTATTTTAGATATCATTTCATCACTCGTTATACTCCTTTCGATTGGAATTATAGCTGCTTTCTGCCTTGATATGAAAGATATCCTACTAGCTACCAGCTACTTTGGCCAGATCCTAAAAGAGATAGGCGCTTTCTACCTCTTCATCCCTTCTACAATCTTGTCAATGATTGCTGGTATCCTTTTCTATTACCTCTGTATTAGTATCGGAAATCTCTTCAACACTAACAAAGTTCTTATGGGATTTGTCGCCTTTTTCGCCATTCAGGCTATCCTATTCTTTATTGGTTTCTTCTTTGGACTCGGTGCAGCCTTGACCGGAGATGCAACATATACTGCAATTAATAACTCGTCATATATCATTAGTCTAGTTCAGTCTCTCATTCTCATCGCAGCAAGTTACTTTGGTACCTACTATATCATGACCAAACGCTTAAATTTAGACTAAAGAAAAACCGTGTTCCTTCTGGAACACGATTTTTTTTTGCATTGAAAAGACTTATTTACTTTGTTCTTTACGATAAGTCTCGATTTCGGCCTTGTTACCCCAAACAAAGTGTCCTGGACGTACTTCAACCATTTCTGGTTTATCAACAGAATAGTCGTGTTGGTTTGGATCATAAACCTTCAAGACTTTCTTACGTTCCAAGATTGGGTCTGGAATAGGAACAGCGGACAAGAGTGACTTGGTGTAAGGGTGGATAGGATTGTTGTAGAGTTCTTCTGTATCAGCAACTTCCACGATTGTGCCCTTGTAGATAACAGCGATACGGTCAGAAATGAAACGGACCACTGACAAGTCGTGAGCGATAAAGAGGTAAGTCAATCCCAACTCTTTTTGGAATTTCTTAAGCAAGTTCAAAACTTGGGCACGGACTGACACGTCAAGGGCTGAGATTGGTTCGTCAGCGATGACCAAGTCCGGTTGCATGACCAAGGAACGTGCAATCCCAATACGTTGACGTTGTCCCCCAGAAAATTCGTGAGGGTAACGTGTCAAGTGCTCCTCAAGAAGTCCCACTTCTTTGATGATTTTCTTGATTTTAGCTTTACGATCTTCCTCATCCTTATAGAGATGGAAGTTATGCAAGCCCTCAGACAAGATATAATCGACTGTTGCACGTTCATTCAAACTAGCCGCAGGGTCTTGGAAAATCATCTGGATACGACGGATAAGGTCGTTTTTCTCAGAGTGAGACAAGTGTCCATTGATTTTCTTACCGTCAAAAATAATCTCACCATTACTTGTATCATTTAGACCAATAATGGCACGCCCGATAGTGGTTTTACCACTACCAGACTCACCAACGAGGGAAAAGGTTTCACCCTTGTTGATGAAAAAATTAGCATTGTGGACAGCAACGAATTTCTTGCTTCCTTCACCGAAGGAAATCTCCACATCTTTTACTTCAACTAACTTCTCAGGCATTGCCTTCCTCCTCATCTCCTAAATGTGCAAACCCCATATTAGCACGGATTTTTTCATGTAGATTTTGGATAACCGCAGGTTTTTCAACTTTTGGTGCATCCTCATGTAAGAGCCAGGTCTTAGCCCAGTGAGTATCTGAAACTTGGAATTGTGGTGCTTTTTCCTCGAAGTCAATCTGCATAGCATAGTCTGAACGCAAGGCAAAGGCATCCCCAACAACTGGTGTATAAAGTGATGGTGGTGTCCCTGGAATTGAGAAAAGCTCACCCTTATCATCAGCCAACTGTGGCAAGCTTGAAAGCAAGCTCCACGTGTATGGATGACAAGGCTCATAGAAAATTTCCTCAACAGTTGCGTATTCAATGATTTCACCAGCATACATAACAGCAACCTTATCAGCGATACTTGCTACCACACCAAGGTCATGGGTAATGAAAATCACTGAGAAACCGTACTCCTCTTTGAGTGATTTCAAGAGGTCGATGATTTGAGCTTGAATGGTCACATCAAGGGCAGTTGTTGGTTCGTCACAGATAAGGACATCCGGATGACAAGCCAAGGCAATGGCAATAACGATACGTTGACGCATCCCACCAGAGTATTGGAAAGGATACTCATTGAAACGTTTTTCAGCATCAGGAATACCAACCTTGTCCATGTAATCAATGGCCATTTTTTTAGCTTCTTTGGCTGATTTTCCTTGGTGTTTGACAATGACTTCAACAATTTGGCTACCGATAGTCTTAATTGGGTCAAGACTGGTCATAGGATCTTGGAAGATAGTTGCAATCTTAGCCCCACGAATAGATGCCCAATCTTGGTGACTCTTAAGCTTAGTCAAATCTTGACCGCGATAATCAATTGAACCACTAGCGACACGACCATTTTCTTCAAGCATCCCTGTGAAAGTCTTAGTCAAAACTGATTTACCTGAACCAGACTCACCAACCAAGGCTAAAACTTCACCTTCAACCAAATCAAGGGAAACTCCTCGAATGGCTGTCAAAACACGGTCACGAACGTCAAATTCCACGACGATATCGCGAGCCGATAATATTACATTTTTATTTTCTGTCATATTGGACTCCTATCTATGCGTACGTGGGTCGCTGGCATCCGCCAAGTTTTGACCGACAATAAAGAGAGCAAGGGAAACGAGGATCAAGGTAGTCAATGGAATCCAGAAGAGATAAGCATTGACTGTAACGTTCTGTGCATAGTCTGAAATCAAACGACCAAGACTAGGCGTCGTAACAGGAAGCCCTAAACCAAAGTATGAAAGGAAGGCTTCGTAAGAGATAAATCCTGGCAAGAGCTGACTAGCCATAGTTACGATAACTGACACTAGTTGTGGCATGATGTTTTTAACCACAATCTTAGGGGTTGGTGTTCCCAATGTACGAGAAGCCAAGTTATACTCCAAATCACGGTAACGCATGATTTGAATACGGATAGTATAGGCAATACCAATCCACCCTGTAACAGTCATGGCAAAGATCATATTCCAGAAACCAGCACCCAATGAGTAAGTCAAGACGATAACTACAAGGAGGGCAGGAATATTTGAGATGATGTTGTAGATTTCCATCATAATCATATCGAAGGTCTTAGAAATCCCCCAAACAGCACCTACAAGCACACCAATAACAACGTTAAGGAAGGTAGCGATAACAGCAATAAGGATAGAATTACGAGCTCCAAACCAAACACTATCGAAGAGGGACTTACCATTACTGTCCGTACCGAACCAGTATTGAGCGTTTGGATGTACATAACGCAAACTGAAATCATTTACTTTTGAGACATCATTGAAGTCAAATTTAGAGAACATTGGATAGATGAAACTCATCAAAACGATGGCAATCAAGATACCCAACATTACTACTGTTGATTTCTTCTTGAAGAACTGACGCATCACCGATTTCCAGTAAGAATAGGCTGGTGCATCAATTGTTTCAGAGGCAAAATCATCGCGCTTTACAAATTGGAACTTACTTTTATCAATTGAAGCCATTATTTACCTCCTTTAGATGTCAATTTGATACGTGGGTCAATCATAGTCATAAGGATATCACCCACAAGCAATGAGAAGATGGTGAGGGCTGTGAAAATAAATACAAGACCCACAACCATAGCGTTATTTGAAGCACGGACAGAGTCAATCAACATTTTACCCATACCAGGGTAGGCAAAGATTGTTTCTGTCAAGGTTGCCCCTGTGATAACACTAACGATAGATGCTGGGATCCCTGAAACCAAGGAAACCATAGCATTTTTGAAAATGTGTTTATTCGAAATTTCTTGTTCTGACAACCCTTTGGCACGTGCAAAACGAACGAAGTCTTGTGACTGCAAGTCAATCATGTAACGACGAATCCAAATGGCAAGACCTGGTGTAGACAAAAGACCGAGAATAACAGATGGCAAGACGTATGAACGCCAGTCACCCGCACCCAAGATAGGGAAGGAATCTGGAAGACCAATCTCAGAACCAATCAAACGAATGATATAAACCAAGGCGATGGTTGGTAGTGAGAGCAAGAAAGTCAAGACACCAGTTGAAATACTATCAAAGAGTGTATTTTTAAAGCGTGCCATGTATGATCCCAATGGAATTGCCAAAGCATAAGACAAGACCAAACCAATCAAACCAGCAATGGCAGAACTTGTCACCATTGATGGGTACTGGTAGCGACTCTTAGTAGCTGTGTAAGGGTCGTCACCATAGTAAGAACGATCCCTAGCATCAGCCTGACTTGGTGATTTATAAGTACGAGAGTAGATATCTACTGAAGATACTTTCTTACCAGTAGGGAAGTTGACCTCAGAGCTTTGTGTTTGCCCTTGTCCTTGCGTAATAACATCAAGAACACCTTGCTCAGCATAAGTTGGGTAAGAGGTACCAAGGTTCATCTTCACAAAGTTTTGGTGAACAAATGGGAACTGACCGTTAAAGTAAAGCAAATATTTATGCTTAGTTCCTGAACCGACAACTGACCAACCGATAGCTGGATCATTTTCAATACGGATGTAACGCTTCAAGTTTGGATTTGTTTTATCTTTAACCCATCCAGTATTGTCAAATTCAAAGAGGTGCGTATAGAAGCCAAACACACGTTCAAGCACTGGAACATCACGTGTTGCATAGAATTGTTTACTTTGCTTGAATTGATGCAAACGCCAGCCATGTCCTAAACTATCCACATATTTTTGGTAAATAGCTTTATTTTCTTTTGTTGGCTTAGTGGTTACTGACTTATCAAGGGAGCTAGCTTTCTCCTGCAACTCCTTGGTGTCATAGTAATCAATGTAACCCATACGTTCATAGATTGTATTTTCATAGTTAGCCTTAGAATCAGCTGTCTTAGCAATCTTGTTGTAGTTAGGGTCCTGTCTGAAAATCAGACGCCTCGGCACCATGGTATAGATAATCGTGTAGGTCAAGGCCGTCACGACAAATATTGACAATAGAGAACGGAGGGTTCTCAATAAAATGTATTTTTTCATGTCTCTTCCTTTAATTCCAAAAGAACTTTCCCAATCTAATGAGAAAGTTCCATCGTCCTTTTATTTAACGTGTTTCTCAAGGTCTTTTTGAGCTTTTTCGTTGGACTTAGACTTTTCTTTAAGCCAGCTTTCACGGGCTTTATCATAGTTTTTCTTAGTGACAACATCTTTTTGAGGCTCAAGGTACTTGAAGTATCTGTCAGAACCCTTAGGTCCTACTTGAGAGTAAGCACCTGAGAATGGTGTCAAACGAGCTACCATTGGAGCAGCACCCTTGTTAACCATAAGTGGCATGAAGAGTGAGCTATCTTCCAACCAAGCTTGTGCCTCTGCATAACGTTCATAACGTACGTTGAGATCGCTTGTTTCTTTAGCTGCATTATCAACCAAAGCATCAAAGTCTTTAAGACCAACTTGAGCTGCTGCTGCATTGTTAGGATCGTCAAATCCCATGTAAGTTTTTGTGTTCTCACTAGCTGTTGTCTTGAAGATATCAAGGTATGTTGATGGGTCTTCATAGTCAGGTGCCCAAGCAACTGAGTCAGTAATATCCCAGTCTTCTGCTGCTGCATTAGGAGCAGAAAGAGTTGCGTTCAACAGGTCATCTTGAGACATTTGGTTGAGGTCAACCACAACATTTTCTTTACCGAGTGTCTCTTCAACAGATTGTTTCAAAGACTGTGCACGAGCCACCTTTGTCTTTGCTGTTTGGTCAACTGGCATATCTAAGTGAATTGGGAATTGAACACCTTGTGCTTGGAGGGCTTCCTTAGCCTTGTTAAATTCAGTCTTAGCCTTATCAGCGTTGAAGAGACCATCTTGACTGTCTTTAAGGTTAACACCTGACCACTCGTCACCGTAAGAAGCCATCTTTTCAGTTACCAAATCACCAAATGACTTGTCACCAGCATAAACAAAATCAGGTTTCACAAGAAGGTTACGAACAGCTAGAACTCCCCCTTCTTCTCCATTAATTTGAGCTGAGTATGACTCACGATTAATTGAGAAGTTAATAGATTGGCGGAAGTCCTTGTTAAGAAGAGCTTTCTTAGTTGAATCTTTCTCAGCATCAGTCTTCTTAGATGTATGGTTGTAAGACTGACGATCAATATTAACACCAACACCAACAATATCAGCAGATGGTTGTGTATAGAAAATATTATCTTTATATTGTTTTTTTACTGAGGCAAAGTTCGACCCTGTTGGATAAATACGTGCTTGGCTATAGGCGCCATCAGTGAAATTACGGACTTGAGCCTCTTGATCAGAGCCATCGAAAAATGACAATTTCACCCCATCATAGTGGACATTTTTCTTATCCCAGTAGTTTTCATTTTTAGCCAACTCAATAGATGATTTAGCTGTCAATGACTTAAGGATGTATGGACCATTATAAAGGATAGATGATGGATCTGTTGATTTACCAAAGCTATCCCCTTTTGACTTAAGGAACTCTTCATTAACAGGCCAGAAGAGAGAATAAGTCATCTTAGAATTCCAGTAAGGTTCTGGTTGTTTAAGTGTGTACTGAAGAGTGTAATCATCAAGTGCTTTAACGCCAACTTTAGAGAAGTCTTTATCAGTACCATTGAAATAATCAGCAAGACCTACTACAGAATCTTTTGCCAAGTAAATTGACTCTGTCTTTTTATCAGCAGCATGCTTAAGACCTGTTACGAAGTCTTTAGCTGTTACTTCTGCATACTCTTCACCGTCTGAAGTATACCATTTAACTCCCTTACGAAGTTTGTATGTATAAGTTAAACCATCAGCTGAAACAGTCCAGTCCTTGGCAATAGCAGGTACCAAGTTACCATATTTATCGTTTTCCAAAAGACCATCGACACCATTTGTCACAGCATCAATTGTTGAACCCTTATTGGAAATAAGGTAGTCCAATGTCTCAGGATCAGCATTATAAACATAGTTAAAAGTATTGCTTGAAGTGTTTGATTTTGACGAACAAGCCACTAAAACTCCAACACTTAGGAGGGAAACACCCGCAAGGGCCAACCATTTACTTTTTTTCATAAGCATTCTCCAAAAAATCTTTTTTTATATGCCTACATTATACCATAAAAAATAAGATGAGTACAATTTTCAGAATATTTTGTCTTATACTGACTTTCTCACAATTATACCCCTTATGAACACTAGGAATCGCACCTTTTTTGACAAAAGAAAAAGGCTAACTGCCTTCTCCTCAAGAATATTATTTAACGTGTTTCTCAAGATCTTTTTGAGCTTTTTCGTTAGATGCTTTCTTTTCTTTAAGCCATTTTTCACGACTTTGTTCATATTCTTTCTTAGTAACTACTTTTTCTTGTGGTTTCACATATTTGAAGTAGTCTGATGAGTTCTTATCACCCACCTGCATGCTAGCACCCGTAAATGGTGTCAAACGTGAGATAACTGGTGCTGCACCGTTACCAACAGTCAATGGAATGACAAGAGAGCTATCTTCCAACCATGCTTGGGCTTGAGCATAACGGTCGTAACGAGCGTTGAGGTCTGTTGTTTCTGAGGCTGCTGAATCAAGCAAGGCATCATAATCTTTAAGACCTACTTGGGCTGCTGCTGCATTGTTTGGATCATCATAACCCATGAAAGTCTTGGTATTTTCACTTGATGTTGTTTTGAAGATATCAAGATAAGTTGATGGATCTTGATAGTCTGGACCCCAAACCACACCGTTAGAAATATCCCAGTCTTCTGCTGCAGCATTTGCCGCATTAAGAGTCGCATTTTGCATATCATCAGATGACAATTGGTTAATATCTATAACAACATTTTCGCTACCCAATGATTTTTCAATGGTTTGTTTCAAAGATTGAGCTTGAGCAACATTAAGTTTAGAACTTTGATCAACTGGAAGGTCTAAGTGAACTGGGAATTGAACACCTTCTCCTTGAAGAGCCTCTTTGGCTTTGGCAAACTCAGCCTTAGCTTTTTCAGCATTGTAGAGACCGTCTTGACCATCTGCAAAGTTAACACCAGACCACTCATCACCATAAGAGCTCATTTTTGCTGTCACAAGATCACCAAAGGTCTTATCGCCTGCACTGACAAAATCAGAAGGAACAAAAAGGTTACGTAGAGCAAGAGCTGCGCCATCTTTACCGTTTACTTGTGATTGATAGGCAGTACGATCAATAGCGAAGTTGATTGATTGACGGAAGTCTTTGTTTAGAAGAGCCTTCTTAGTTGATGTCTTTTCAGCATCTGTCTTCTTAGCTGAGAATTTATAGCTTTGGCGGTCAATGTTTACACCAATAGCCGATGTAGATGCACCTGGTGCTGTGTAATAAATATTATCTTTATATTTCTTTCCTACCGATGCATAGTTTGAACTCATAGGGAAGACACGTGCAATGCTGAGACCGCCGTCAGAGAAACTACGTTCTTGTGATTCTTGATCCGATCCATCATAATATGACAATTTGATAGAGTCAAAATGCACGTTTTTCTTATCCCAATAATTCTCATTCTTAGTCAACTCGATAGATGATTTAGCTGTCAAAGATTTAAGAAGGAAAGGACCGTTATAGAGGATAGAGGTTGGGTCCGTTGACTTACCAAAATCTTTCCCTTTGTTCTTAAGAAAGTCTTCGTTAACTGGGAAGAGCAAACCATAGGTTGTCTTAGAGTTCCAGTATGGTTCCGGTTTTTTAAGTGTGTATTGCAGAGTGTAATCGTCGATTGCTTTAACGCCAACATTTGAGAAATCTTTATTGGCACCAGAAAGGTAGTCAGACAATCCAGCAATAGAATCTTGTACCAAATAGAGGGCTCCAGCTTTGGCATCAGCCGCATGCTTAAGACCAGTCACAAAGTCCTTAGCAGTCACATCAGCATACTCTTCACCATCTGAAGTATACCATTTAACACCCTTACGGATTTTATAAGTATAAGTCAAACCATCTTGAGACACAGACCAATCTTCAGCTACTGAAGGAACAAGGTTCCCATATTTATCAGCTTCCATAAGACCATCTACACCATTAGTTACAGCAGTCTTAGTTGGTCCAGTATTTGATGTAATATAATCCAAGGATTCTGGATCTGAGTTATAAATATAACTATAAGTCGTTCCACTAGTACTTGACTTAGAAGAACAAGCCGCTAACACACCAACACTTAGAAGGGCGACACCCGCAAGGGCTAACCATTTGCTTTTTTTCATAAGATTTCTCCAAAAAATAAAATTTTACTCTTTCATTATAGCATAAATAATCAAGAAAAGCAGTCACTTTCAGAATATTTTGCACAAGCAAAGTACATAATGAAACACGAAAAACTCAACAGTCCATTGTATTTCCTGGATTTCTAGCTACTTTAATCGATTTATTTTTAATCACCAGCCATGCATAAAACAAAAAGGCCTAACACCTTGGTCAGACCTCTTTTTTGAGACAAAATTAGTTATTAAGAGCTTGAGCAGCTGTGATAATCGCTAAATTATAAATGTCTTCAGCACTAGCACCACGAGAAAGATCGTTTACTGGTTTATTAAGACCTTGTAAGATTGGTCCGATAGCTTCGAACATTCCCAAACGTTGGGCAATCTTATATCCAATGTTACCTGCTTGCAAGCCAGGGAAAACAAAGACATTAGCATGTCCTGCTACGTCACTATCTGGAGCCTTAATAGCCGCTGTTGCTGGAACAAATGCTGCATCGAACTGCAACTCCCCATCAATAGCCAAGTCAGGACGCATTTCTTTAGCAATATTTGTTGCTTGAACAACCCTGTCAACTTTTGGCGATTTAGCAGAACCTTTTGTTGAGAAGCTAAGCATGGCCACTTTAGGGTCAATACCAAAAACTTTAGCTGTTTCGGCAGTATTAATTGCAATTTCTGCCAATTCTTGAGCATTTGGTTCAATATTGATAGCACAGTCAGCAAACATCAAGCGATGATCGGTATTTTCACGGTTCATAAGGAAGACACCTGATGTACGAGAAATACCAGGTTTTGTTTTGATAATTTGAAGGGCAGGACGTACCGTATCCGCTGTTGAGTGAATAGCACCTGAAACCATTCCATCAGCCAGACCAAGTTTAACTAACATAACACCAAAATAATTGACATCACGAAGCAACTTTTCCGCATCTTCGATTGTTGCTTTTCCTTTACGGATTTCAACAAATTTTTCCTTCATTTCCTCGAAATCTTCATAGGTTTCAGGATTAATAATTGTATAGTTAAAGTCTGCAAAACCAAGATCGTTCAAGATTTTGTGAACCTCTGCTGGGTCTCCCAAAATAATAGGATCAACCAATCCTTCAAATTTCAAACGGGCTGCTGCACGAACCACACGGTCGTCGTTACCCTCAGGGAAAACAATCTTAATACCCTTCCCTAAAATATGTTCACGAAGTTCACCAAATAGACTACGCATAAAAAAATTCCTCAATCAATCTTTTTTAGTTTGTAAGTTCATGATAACGGTTTCAAAATCATCTGTCAAGGAAGATGCATGGACCATCTCTTTTTTGGTAAAAGGATCAACAAATGAAAGACGGTGACAATGCAAGGCCTGGCGCTCAATACCATAGTCTAGAGAACCACCATAAAGATCATCTCCCAAAAGGGGAAGGCCTAAGTGGGCAAAGTGGACGCGAATCTGGTGAGTACGCCCAGTATGCAAATTGATATCAACCAGTTTAACCCTACCATAATCACCTACCAAACGATAACTAGTGTGGGCATATTTCCCCGACTTATGGACTCGACGTGTGATAATGGAATCCTCATCACGCGCAATCGGTGCAATGATTTCACCCTGCTTCTCAAGTTTGGTGTCACCTTCAACCAAGGCATAGTAATGTTTCTTGATAGACTTCTG
Organism: Streptococcus sp. Marseille-Q3604; assembly: GCF_916619785.1. NCBI lineage: Bacteria > Bacillati > Bacillota > Bacilli > Lactobacillales > Streptococcaceae > Streptococcus > Streptococcus sp. Marseille-Q3604. The sequence goes on from NZ_CAKAKM010000001.1 coordinate 866,585, forward strand.
TTGTAACTGTTTATCCATACGAGCATGGGCGTAACCATGCTTAGCAAACAGCATGAGACCAGAGGTGTCCTTATCCAAACGTGTCACAATATGCACACGCTGGTTGGGATAATTATTGCTGACAAAATGATGTTTGACAAAATTAGCCATGGTATTATCGTGGTTAACACTTGGAATACTAGCATAGCCATAGGGTTTGTTAATCACCAAGAAGTTATCATCCTCATAGACGATATCCAAGTCAAAAGGAATTGGCTTCAAGGTTTCATGCGGTGCCTCGTCAGGGATTTCAATGGCAACCACATCTCCTTCATGGACAGGATAAGTCGCAAACTGCTCCTCGCCATTGACCCAAATATGACCACCTTCAAACTTAATCTTGGCCAGAAGTCCTTTTGAAATATCATGCTCCTTCAAAAAGGTCTTAACTCGACATGAACGTCCTACGGTAAATTCATATCTCATTCTTCCATGTCTCCAATAAAGGAATCACGTACGCGTTCCCAGAAACTTGTGTGACTGGCACTAGCCACAAAGGAAATCTTACGTTGGTCGATTGAAAATTCTACCTTTTTCACATTACGGTTGGTATAGGTTTTATTATCAACGGATAGAGTGTAGCTTCCCATTCGGGTAGGATAAACAGTAATCTTCTCATGCTTGGGCACAATAAGGGGACTTCCTAAGGTCCGGTACACACGATTATTAAGACTGGCAATCTCTGTCAGTTGCAAGGCTTCAATGGTAGGATGAAGGACCGCACCACCCAGTGATTTATTGTAGGCCGTTGATCCTGTAGGCGTCGACACTGACAACCCATCTCCACGGAAGCTCTCAAACAAGACATCATTAAGGCAAACATCTGCTGCCATGGTTTTCTCATTACGCTTGATGGCTGCTTCATTGAGGGCAATCGACGTAAAAGAACGACCATCAGCCAGGGTCAATTTGACATTCAAAAGAGGGTAAGAAATCTTTGCACCACTATCTTTTCGAAGCGTCTCGATTAATTGATCCACTTCACTGTCCAAATAATCCGTATAAAAGCCTAAATGACCCGTGTGAATCCCTACAAAACGCACACGCGCAAGCTCTTTTTCATACATATGAAAGGCCGATAGCAACATGCCATCACCACCAATTGAGATGACCACATCTGGAGTTTTCTTGGTCAAATAAAAATCAGGATCATCTCGAAAGGCATTAAAAAGTTTCGAGGCAACACGCCTACTTTGGGGTTTGCCATTGGCAATAATAGCTACCTTCATCTCATCCGAAGAGGTCTTCATCTGTGTCATCACTATTTCCTACACTATCCTTCAAAGTTCTATTAATTGGATCAAAGAGCAACTGGGCTTCTCTAATATCATCACGTATCTTCCGCATTTCTTCGTCAAGCTCATAAGCCATGCGGGCCGTAGTTTCCAAGCGAAGTTTAATCTCCTCAGGAAAATTCCCCTGATACTTGTAATTAAGGGAATGTTCAATGGTGGCCCAAAAGTTCATGGCCAAAGTCCTAATCTGAATCTCTGCAAGAATCTCCTTACGACCATCTATGGTATCAACGGGATAAGAGATAATAACATGATAAGAGCGATAACCCGAATTTTTACGGTTTCTGATATAGTCTCGCTCTGAAACAATAGTCATATCACTACGATGACGAAGCAAAGCCAAAACCTCATCCACATCATCGACAAATTGGACCATGACTCGGAGACCAGCGATATCCTGCATATCTTGAGCTAAATTTTCAATCGAAAGGCCACGAAGGGCGATTTTCTCCTCAATGGAAGCCACTGACTTCACACGTCCGGTCACAAACTCAATAGGCGAGTGACGATTTTGCTTACGAAATTGTTTACGAATGCCTCGGAGCTTGATTTTGAGCTCACCTACGGCCTGAATATAGGGGTCTAGAAATTCTTCCCAATCCATGGTCAAGATAGGACTCCTCCTTGTCAAAAGCTTTAGTTTTTTATAAAATAAATACAATCTGTTATATTATACCACATTTGAAAGCACAAGGGAGGACACACATGAACCATTTAGAGATAGAGTACAAGACTCTACTCACCAAAGACGAGTACAATCGTTTAGCGATGCTTTTCTCCCATGTGACACCTGTTACGCAAACAAACTACTACATCGACACTCCTCAGAGTGACATGAGAAATAAAAAGTTGTCTTTGCGCATTAGGACACTTCCCACTCATGGTGAGCTGACCTTGAAAATCCCTGAAAAAGTCGGGAACATGGAGTACAACGTTACCATGGATTGTGCGGATGCTAAGGCTTTGACTAAGTCGCTGGACTTTCCTGATTGTCAAATCAAATCCATTCTTTTAGAACGTGGGGTTAAACTAGAGGACCTAACCATCCTCGGACATTTGACCACAACTCGTCGCGAGTACCAGACCAACATCGGCCTCATGGCTCTTGATGTCAATGTCTATGCTGATAAGAAAGATTACGAGCTTGAACTAGAAGTTTCGGATGCTGAGAAAGGTAAAGACGACTTTGATGCCTTTCTTAAAGAAAATAATATTGACTTTAAGTATGCCAAGAGTAAGGTTGCACGCTTTGTAGCTACCCTCAAACGAGACAAAGACTAAAATTTTGACAAGGAGTTGGCTCCTTGTTTTTTTATTTTAAACACATGCAGCTTCAAATACCACAAGTATTTAGAACTCCAGAGGGTAATAGATTTCTCTAAAAACGCATACAAAGGCGTTTTATCTAACAAAGGTTCGGTATTTTTCACTAATACCACACTTTGAAGGCTGAAATTTCTGCTTCTTTTTGCTAAAATAGAACTATCTGTAGTTTTATTACAATAGCCCTAACTGGGCTTAGCATCTTATTTTTTTAAAGGAGTCACCATCGTCATGGTACATCAAAAAGCAAACCCACAATTGAAATTGTTCTCGCTCAGCTCAAACCCAGAAATTGCTGAAAAAATTGCTGAGGCTACTGGATTGCCACTTGGTAAAGTATCTTCACGTCAATTTTCTGACGGTGAAATCATGATCAACATTGAAGAGTCTGTTCGTGGGGACGATATCTATATCATCCAATCTACTAGCAACCCTGTTAACGACCACCTTTGGGAATTGCTCATCATGATTGATGCCTGCAAACGTGCCAGTGCTAACTCTGTCAACGTTGTTATGCCTTACTTTGGTTATGCACGTCAAGACCGTATCGCTGCGTCACGTGAACCAATCACTGCTAAATTGATTGCCAATATGCTAGTTAAAGCTGGTGTCAATCGTCTCTTGACGCTTGACCTTCACGCTGTCCAAGTTCAAGGATTCTTCGATATCCCAGTAGATAACCTCTTCACAATGCCTTTGTTTGCTGAATACTACAACAAAAAAGGATTCACAGGAAGTGATGTTGTCGTTGTTAGCCCTAAAAACTCAGGTGTTAAACGTGCTCGTAGCTTGGCGGACTACCTTGATGCACCAATCGCTATCATTGACTACGCTCAAGATGATTCAGAACGTGAAGAAGGCTACATCATCGGTGAGGTTGAAGGAAAAACAGCAATCTTGGTTGATGATATCCTTAACACTGGTAAAACGTTTGCTGAAGCTGCTAAAATCCTTGAACGTGGTGGCGTTAAAGACATCTATGCAGTAGCTAGTCACGGTCTCTTTGCAGGAGGTGCTGCTGAAGTCCTCAACGCTGCTCCAATTAAAGAAATCTTGGTGACAGATTCAGTTGCAACTAAAGAAAAAGTTCCTACAAACGTTAAATACATTTCAGCAAGTAAGCTAATCGCTAACGCTACTACTCGTATTTTCGAACGTCAACCACTTAGCCCACTCTTTGCTTACACTGCAAACGAGGACTAAGCTATGGTTTATTTGGACAATGCGGCAACAACTCCTTTAAATACTGCTGCTATTTCAGCTATGACACATGTCATGACTGAAACCTTTGGGAATCCATCCAGCCTCCATGCTTACGGTCGACAGGCTTCTAAGGAACTTCGTGAAGCCCGTGAAGAATTGGCCAAACGCTTTGAAGTCCCTGCTCGTAAGCTTATTTTCACTTCTGGTGGGACTGAAGGAAACAATACAGCTATCAAAGGTTACGCCCTAGCCAATCAAGCTAAAGGTAAGCACCTGATTACAACTGCTATTGAACACCACTCTGTCCTTCACACCATGGCCTACTTGGAAGAGCGTTTTGGTTTTGAAGTAACCTATATTCAACCAGAAAATCAAGTCATTACTGCCCAACAAATCGCTGATGCCTTACGTGACGATACCATTCTGGTTTCTGTTATGTATGCCAATAATGAGACTGGCCAATTACTTCCTATTAAGGAAATTGGTGACTTGCTTGCCAATCACCAAGCTGCCTTCCACGTCGATGCCGTTCAGGTAGCAGGAAAACTTCCTATTCACCCAGAGGAACTTGGAGCAGATTTTCTCTCTATTAGTGCCCATAAATTCCACGGACCTAAAGGTGTCGGCTTGCTCTATCATAACGATTTGCATTTTGACAACCTACTCCACGGTGGTGAGCAAGAAGAAAAACGCCGTGCTAGTACTGAAAACTTGGTCGGGATTGCAGGTATGACCGCTGCTTACAAACATGCTAGCGACCACTACCAAGACAATTACCAGCATGTTGAAAAGATTCGTCAGGTCTTTCTAGATACCCTTACCATTCCTTATGAAATTAATGGTGGAGAATCTAGCCTACCTCACGTCATCAACATCAGTTTTCCTGGTAAGGAAAATGGCCCTCTCTTAACCTTGTTAGACCTAGCTGGCTTTGCCGTCTCAACAGGTTCTGCTTGTACTGCTGGAACTGTTGACCCTAGCCACGTCATCCAAGCCCTCTATGGCAAGGATTCTGACAAGTTAAAAACAGCTATTCGCATTAGTTTATCAGAGGAAAATACCGCTGAAGAACTCCAAGCTCTAGCAGAAAAACTTAATCAAATCATAGGAGACTAACATGGCATTTGAAAAAAGCATTCATTTGACTGACTGTAAGTACCGTTACACCATCAGTCCTAATGTCAAAAAATTCACCCTACGTGATACGACTTTTGTGCAAAATAAAATCGGAAACTACGAGTTGCACCGCCTTCTCGAAAAAGTGCCTAACTCAGGCGAAGGTTTCCCACTTAAAATCACTATTAACAAAGACTTGACTGGTTTCAAATTGTCAATTACAGACAAATCTGGCCTTCGTAATGTTAATATCTTTAAAAATGAAGATCATCACATCTTGCAAGAGAAATTCTATTTCTTGATGCAGAGTTTGGTGGACCGTAACGTTTTCGAACAAGAAGAAGTCTAAATTTTTTCTTACTACATATAAAAAACCTATCCTTGTGATAGGTTTTTTATATCGCCTCATCTACACTATTTTGTTGCAATCTTCACAAACTTTTCTTAAAATATAAGAGAATCATACTAATTGAAGAAAGGAAAGCGATCAATGACATTTGAGAAAAACATCCCAAACGCCACTGCCAAACGTCTCTCTCTCTACTATCGTATTTTCAAGCGATTCCATCGTGAAAATATCGACAAAGCAAGCTCTAAACAAATTGCTGAAGCTATTGGGATTGACCCTGCCACTGTTCGTCGTGACTTCTCCTACTTTGGTGAGCTAGGTCGTCGTGGCTTTGGTTATGACGTGAACAAGCTGATGACATTTTTCGCTGAACTCCTTAATGACAATGCGACTACCAAGGTACTCCTCGTAGGTGTAGGGAATGTCGGACGTGCCCTCCTCCACTACCGTTTTCAAGAGCGTAATCGCATGCAGCTAGTCATGGCTTTTGATACAGACGATAACGAACTGGTTGGAACTCAAACTGAGGACAATATTCCTATCTATGGGATTTCCCAAATTAAGGACAAGATTGCTCAAGAAGATATCAAAACAGCCATCCTGACAGTGCCATCAGTTAAGGCCCAGGAGGTGGCTGATCTTTTGGTTGATGCTGGAATTGAAGGCATTCTCTGCTTCTCTCCGGTCAATCTTAATCTTCCACGCCACGTGGTGGTCCAATACGTAGACCTGACTAGCGAATTACAAACCCTACTCTATTTCATGAAAGAAGAAGAAAAATCAAGGAGAAACAATGACTAAACCAATTATCGGAATCACAGCCAATGTAAGGCCTAATCCAGCCCATGAAGACATCAACTGGTCCTATGCCCCATCTGGCTTTGTAGAAGGAGTTCAAAGAGCCGGTGGCCTAGCAATCCTACTACCAGTTTCCGATCCATCGGAAGCCAAGACCTATATCTCCATGATTGACAAGCTCATCCTTATCGGTGGGCAAAACGTTGACCCTAAATTCTACAACGAAGAGAACCATGCCAGTGAAGATGACTTCTTCCTCGAACGTGATGTCTTTGAAATGGCACTTATTGAGGAAGCCACTAAGCAAAAGAAACCTATCTTTTCAATCTGTCGTGGAACCCAACTCATGAACGTCGCATTAGGTGGTAGCCTCCATCAAGATATTGAGCATCACTGGCAGGACAAGCCGTCTGATTACCTCTACCATGAGATGATTGTTGATGAGAACAGTAAGTTGGCAGAAATCTACGGACGTGAAACCTCTATCAACTCCTTCCACCATCAAAGTATCAAACACTTGGCCTCTGACCTTCGTGTCATTGCGCGTGACCCTGAGGACAACACCGTCGAAGCCGTTGAGTCTAATACACCAGACCTTCGTTTCCTTGGTGTACAGTGGCACCCAGAACTTCTCTTAGACAAACGTGAAGAAGACCTCAAACTCTTTGAATATGTCGTTAACGAACTTTAAAAGCAACTGAGACTGCACTCAGTTGCTTTTCTCTTGTCTTTATCACATAGGTCCAATCTAAAGCTCAAAATCCTCCCTCTCCTCACGAAAAGAATAATAGGTCGATTTACCAACAATCAGATGATCAAGCAGACAAATCCCCAAATCATCACAGGACCGCTTAATCTTTTGCGTAAAATCAATATCATTTCGACTCGGATAGGCCTCACCTGACGGATGATTGTGAACCACAATCAAGGACGTTGCCATCAGATGGCAAGCATAATGCAAAATCTCACGTGGCTCGGCAATCGAACGGCGAACACCACCAATAAAGACTGTCTTTTGCTGAATAATACGATTCTGTGTATCCAAATAGATGGCCACTAGATGCTCCTGAGGCTTGTCCCCAATATCCAACATCATACGACGGGCCACCTGCTGACTGGACATAATCTGCTCGGAACGAGCCAACTCAGCCTTCTCAATCCGCTTAGCCAACTCCACCATAGCCTTGAGCTCAATAGACTTCACACGCCCAATACCAGGAATCTCCTGAAGCTCATTCAAGGACAAACGAGACAAATCCGCCAAACTCGTCATCCCTTTCAAAATACGATTGGCCATAGATAAGACCGACTCAGATTTGGTCCCTGTCCGCAGCACTATCGCCAACAACTCCTGGTCCGATAAAACCTCTGCTCCCTTCTGCAAGAGTCGCTCACGAGGCAAAAGCCCCGCCTCCTCAGATACAATACTATACATAAGAAAAAACCTCCTACTTACCTATTCGTAAGTGGGAGGGGGAAGTTAAACAGCTGCAGATTTTTTTAAACCTAATTTCTTTAACAAGGCTTTTCGATATGCTGAAACTTTATCCTTTAACGTCAGTGGTTCTGCCACCTGTGACATTTCAATAAGATGGACCTTATAACGTTCTGCAAAAGATATTTTTTCTGAAGCAATAATACGATAATCAATTCCTACGTCCCAGGCTTTTCGATAGAAAAGATAAGAAAGGGTATCCTCATCAAAGTCATAGAAAGCTTGCTCATCCTTAAGAATAATTTTTTCTAGAAGATCTTTTGATAACCACATAGAACTTTGAAAAATATGAAGCGAATGATTGATAACTTTTTGACATTCGTTAGTTAGTTTAACAGTTTGTTCTTGATTTAAGGTACCAATTGCATCGGTCCAATAAAGTTCTTTTGACAAATCAGCAAAAACAAGTCCAACCTCTGGAAAACTTGCAAAGATTGATGCCACTTTCTCTTCATCTGCTAGCATATCCACTAAAGCAAGTCTTGTAGCTTCATCGACAAGTTTACCCTCATTTCCAAAGGCTTCTGTGTGAAAATGCCCAACAAAGTCATAATCACAAAGCTTAGAAGCCAAGGAAACCAAGGCATGATAATGATTATCAAACCGTTGTGAGACTATCTGAAATCTATCTTTATCAAAACTATTTAATAAAGTATTCTCAACTTCATTTTTATCTAAACGACTTGATAAAGTGAAATAATAGAAAGCAGATAACTTACTATCAAAAAATACTTTCAGTCTCTCAAGGTCGCTAATATGCACATGGATAGCCATACGATACTCATGCTTGCTTAAGGTTTTAAAAGAAGGGCCAATAATTTTCTCATCTAAAATGACTAAACTGTCAGGGGAATGGTAACGATTTAGATGTGACTTAATTAGTGCTACTGGATATGTTGATAGGTTAGCAAGATAGTCTAAAAGTAATTTTCCCTTTTTTTCATTGTCGGTAAAAGCTTTTAGTTTAATGAACGGTACCTTATGCTCAAGGGTACTTATTGGTCTATAGTAAGAAAAGTCAGGATGAATTAAATCTTCTGCCTCTGCATCAATGGTATTAAAGACAGCATCATAACGATAACCCGCCTCAGTAAGAACACTGGTAACCCTAGTTTCGTAATTGTCAATAACATCTTGAACATCAGTAAAAGTCTTTATAGAAGTCCAAAATTTCTGAAAGACTTCCGAAGCGACAACATGATTTTTGAAAGATATAAAATAACTTTGCAAATGCTCTTCGAAATATTTGGTCTTTCTAAAGTTCGTCATCCCCCAAAAGTCAACACTCTGTCGTTGTTCAAAGTCTTCAACTAGGTCAGACATATCCCAAAGAGGACCAAAGCAAGTGTCATTCATGAGTGTAACCGAATCAAAATCTGCTAACCGTTCGAATCCAACATGAGTCAAACCATCTCTCCAGGCCGCAAAATCAAAGCCTAGATTCTCTCTCTGAATAACTTCATCTATGCCAAGCTCTTTGAGAGTTAATATTGCCGATTCCGTTAGTTGACTATTTGAAATCACAATAAGTTTAGAAAAAAGTGGTCGAAGTTGCTCCAATTGGTAGAGCACATGACCACTTAATTCGTCGTACTTATTATAATGAACATACAATAAGAGACGTTTCATTTATTCTTGAATCTCCCATTTTCCATTTCTCTGAACCATACCGGTTGCAGAATCTTTAGCAGACTTATCATCATCCTCAATATCAGTTCGATTCAAGAGAATAACTGGTGAGTTTTCTGAATCAGCAAAAGCAATCATCTGATCATCGTTATCTCGGACAGAAACCTGAAGCTTAAGCTTAATGTTATTAAGATGGGCAAGACTACATTTATATGTGAGTGTTTTTCTTCCAGAACCACTTGTTTTATTGTCCATGGAATTGTCATTATAAATCCAGATACCACGGTCAATATCCGTTAAGGAAAAGGCAATATAGGTCTCAATATCCTCATTGACATCATATGAAATTTCAAATGAAATATCTTGGTCAGGACTGATAATATTATCATTCAAGAGTTTCACTTGTAAATCAGTGATTTTAGGATTTTCAACAACAACGTCGTCGTTTGAAACCTTTTGACCAGCAGCATTATCAAAACTATATTGGTTAGCAACTTCATCTGGATTACCAACCACTTTGACCAAACCATGTTCAATCAGAACTGCTTTATTACAGTATTTTTTAACTGCTGACATATCATGGGTAACTAAGATAGTTGTTTTTCCAGATTGCTTACGTTCCATGAAATAATCATTACACTTACGCTGGAAAGCTTCGTCACCTACAGCTAAGACTTCATCCAGGATAAGGATATCTCCTTGAGCCTTGATAGCAACTGAGAAAGCCAGACGAACCTGCATACCACTTGAGTAGTTCTTCAACTTTTGATTCATGAAATCATGAAGTTCAGCAAAGTCTACAATGTCATCATACATGGCATCTACTTCTTCAGTTGAAAAACCAAGCATTGCACCATTCATATAGACATTCTCACGACCAGTTAGTTCTGGATTAAACCCAACCCCAAGCTCAATGAAAGATACCAACTTACCATCAATGGTAACCTTACCTTTTTCAGGAACATAAATCTCAGAAATAATTTTTAGAAGTGTTGATTTCCCAGAACCATTACGTCCAACAATTCCATAAAAATCACCTTTTTCAACTTCAAAAGAAATATCTTTCAAGACATGTTGTTCAGTATACCCTTTAATCCCTTTAAAGCGATTGACTAAAGTTGTTCTCAAACTCTGACTCGCCTCAGTTGGTAATTTAAAATACTTACTTACATGATCTACTTTTACAGCAATATTATTTGACATTATAGAATCTCCGCAAATCGTTTAGCATTTCGATTAAAGACAAGGAAACCAATGATAAAAATCACTACAGGAATCGCATAAGGAACAAAAGCAATTAGTTTATTATTAATAATATCCCATCCTCTAGGGTTAACTGGATCAATAATAAAATGACGCATATCCTGTAAAATCTGAGCGATCGGATTCAACATCATAACCTTTGCAACAAACGTCTGATTTCTTTGAAGAAGGTAAGTGATGGAATAGATAATTGGGCTTGCATACATACCAGCTTGGAGTACAACTTCCCAGATAGGACCAATATCACGGTATTTAACAAAGAGTGCTGATAGAATAAAAGCAACTCCCATTGCCATCAATAACACCTCAATAAAGAGAGGAATGATAACCAAAGTATTGAAACCGATTGGAACATGGTTAATTAAGGCAAATACAAAGACAACCACTAGGTTAATCAAGAAATTAATTGCAGCCCCTAGTACAGATGAGATTACGATTGTTTGCTTCGGAAAGTTTAATTTACGTAAGAGATCCCCGCGTGAAACAATGGAAAGCATCCCCATATTGGTAGCCTCCGTAAAGAAGCCCCAAAAAATCATGGCCAAAAGCAATCCTACTGCATAGTGTGGTGTCCCGTCATCAAATCTCAAGAAACGAACAAAGACAAGGTACATGATTGTAAACATCATCAAAGGTTTCAAAATAGACCAAAGATAACCAATGAAAGAACCTTGATAACGCAATTTAAAATCCGTTTTAATCAGTTCCTTAAGTAAAATCCTATTTTTTTGACTAAAGAAATTCATTTAGTCCTCCTTATACATGAATTTTGTCAAAATCAAACTCGTAAATACGAAGGTATGAAAAGCCCTGTTTTTACGATAGCCATATGTTTTCAAACGACGATAACGCTCTCTGAATCCTTGGTCCATAATGGTCACAAAGTTTTCAACCAACTCTCTATTTTCAGCATTCAATGGCAAAGAAAGAAGATTTTCCGCCTGATTCTGACTAGCCTTAATCAACTTCCAATATTTGTTGAACAAGGTCTGAGGGCGAATCCAATTCTGCATACGTTTTCGAAGTGTTCTAGCTCCCAAGACATTATCCGCATGCTGACGGTAAAGCTCTGTCGGCTGATCAATATAAACGAGATTGCCAAATGCTGACGCAAGCAAACCTAAATACCAGTCATGCATCAAAAGCTCGTTCGTTTCCTCACCAGTCCATAATTCAGCCAGGGCATGATTGATTAAAGACACACCACCTGTAACAGTGTTTTCTGTCATTTCTTGAACCAATTCCGTATTGGCATGATCAGACTGAGTACGAATCATACTCTCATGAAGTACCTCTAAATCTTGATTCACAACCTTTAAATCCGTATATACCAAAAGTGGTTTATCAGATGGGTAGTGACTTGCTTTCTCAAGTTGAAGAGATAGTTTCTCAGGTAACCAAGTATCATCCTGATCTGAGAAAAGGTAGTAGTCAGATTCTTGATACTTCAAAAGCGTAAAGAAACTCTTTATAACACCTAAATTTTCAGTTTGATCAGGATTGATGAAAACAATGCGATCATCTTCTGAAGCGAAACGTTTGATAAGGTCTCTCGTTTTATCTTTAGAACCATCATCACGAATTAACAAGGTCCAATCAGTATAAGTCTGTTGCTGAATACTCTCTATTTGCTCTGCTAAAAAGTTCTCGCCATTATAAGTAGACATGAGAATAGTTACTTTCATGATAAAAATAGCTCCTCGTATTCACCCACGATTTTTTCCCAGGTGTAATTTTCTTTCATATTTGCTTTAGCAGCATTTCCCAAGTCCTCAAATGACACTTGACCATCTACAGAATCGATAAGCTGAGACAAATTCCCATCCTCTTTATTCCAATACAAGGCGGTCTCCTGAGCAACCTGATGGTTAAAGTCTACATTATAGATAAGGTTGAGGTCTGTTTGAGCCAAGGCCTCTAATAAGCCTGGATTCGTTCCACCTACTTCATGTCCATGAATATAAGCAAAGGCTTGGTTACGGATATACTTAAGCAAGTCCTGATCATAGACAGTCCCCACAAACTTCACACGTTTATCTTTATCAAATCCTGTTATCTGTCGTAGTTCATCAAAGTAAGCATTTCCTTCATGATTACAGATGATAACAAGATCACGCTCTGTAGAGGACTTCATAAATTCTCGAATCGCAGTTTCGTAGTTGTTTTCAGGAACAAATCGACCCAGTATCAAATAGTAGTCTTTTTCTTGAGTTTGCCATTTCTGATACCAATCTCGAACAGGGGCATCCTCAGCAGCCAAAGTCGTCTTAGATAAGTCAGTTCCATAAGCGATGAAAGTCGTTCTAGACCACGGATAGGTATTTTGAATATAGGTCTCAATACCTCGGTTATCAGAAATAATCAAGTTCGCATACTTTGTCATCTCTTTTTCAGAGTATTTGAGATAGCTTTGAACAGGCTTAGACCACTTAGCCCGTTTCCATTCCAAACCATCAGGATTGACTAACAAAATGCCACCAATGGACTGAATTTTCTTAGCAAAATGAACAATGAAGGCACCAATGGTATTTCCTAAAATATAGAAAATTGGGGCTTGAATTCCCTCTTTTTTAATAAGTTTCAAGCTATAATTGATAGCCATCATATCGTAAGCTATGACACGCGCAGGACCTAGCTTTGGAGGATTGACCGTAAAACAATCCGTACCTTTATAGTCAAAATGGTTGCCAGTACTTTCGTCAGATAAGCAAGCCACGTGATAACGTATAGCAGGTGATACCTTATGAGAAATCAATTTTTCAACAAATGTCTCGAAACCACCATATTGAGCAGGCAAACCTCTACTACCTATGATAAAAATATCCTTCAAAGTTTACCTCCATTCGTCACATCTCTCAAATACACAGAATTATACATAGTAGCTTTTATTATACCATTTTGGAAGGTATTTTGCATGATTGGACAGAAAGAGTAAAGCAAAAAGGCCCTTCGAAAATGGCCTTTTCATTCTTAATCATAGATAACGAGATTTTACCTTAATTCATCTTTTTAAGCTGAAATAATTTTTTTACAGCAGATTTCACACTCTTCGTTAGTGCTTTTCGGCTGTTGAGAAAATCTACATCTTTCTGATTTACTTTCTTATAACGCAATTCATCATCCTCAAGTTTTTCAGTAATATTAGCATAAACACTCTCCATAGAGTATCTCTCTTTCAAACTAGGAACAGCTTTTACTGCTTCAAGTTTCTCTTGGTCAAATCCACCAAGGACCTCTGAAATCATGCTAGTCAAGGCATCCAAATCACCCAAAGGATAGATATAACCTTGCTCGTTCATATATTCGAAAGCAGATTTATGTCCCGCATTATCTGATAAAATTGTTGGAATACCATTTAAAACAGATTCAACATAAACGAGACCAAACGTTTCCATACTAGACGGAAAAACAGCTAAATCCTTATCAGTAATCTCTGACCAAGGATCATCTAAATATCCCATAAATGAAACATTTTTCAAATTATGCTCTACAATATAATCATCACAGATTTGTTTATAATCCTCATCCCATGCACCTAAAAATACAAGTTCAGTGCCTGCTAGATTAAGCATTTGAAAAGCTTTAATCAACTCAAGTTGATTCTTTCTCTGAGTCAAGCGACCAACTGAAACGATACGATGGTGGTCGTTGGATTCAGTTCCCAGACCTTCTTTAGGTTCAATTTGAGTATAAGGTGCAAAGGAATAAATCTTCCTATTTGGAAAATACGTTTGTAAATCCTCTGTCAACGCTCCTGTTACAGCAAAAATCTCATCAGAAAACGTGTCTATAAAGTCTAGTTTTTCTTTATAGTAACCGAACTCTCCCTCAGGAAATTCATGAATCAACCAAAAATGTTTGACATGCTCAAAAGCTGCAGCAAGTGCTCCTTGAAAAACATTGACTGTATTACTGATAACAAGGTCCACCTTGTTATCTACAATAATATTTCGAATGTCTTTGACATTCTTATTATACGACTTCACTCGCAAAAAATGATTGCCTGGCGAACCACCCGGTGCTTCTTCCCACCACCATTTAACAGCTGAAAGACCATAGGTTTCAATCCCTGCTTTCTGAAGTTCTACTTGATATTCCTCTTGAGATGGAACCTTGTAATCAGGAAAAACGTTTAATACACGATATCCTTTTTTTACAAGAAATTTCATAAGATTGACTATCGAGATTTCAGCACCATTATCTAGAGTTCCTGTTGGAGAAATAAATAAAATTGTTTTAGTCATAAATTATGCAAATACCCCCCAGTAATGGAAAAGAATCAGATACATAGCCACTAAGAAATTAGCAATTAAAGTCAGAGTTGCTATCTTCAATCTTTTCTGTCGAGATAAATCAATCTTAGCTATGTTAGCGACTAGCGGCAACAAAAGAATGATAAATGGCGTGAAATAACGTCCTTGAGCACCAACTGATATATTAGCTCCCTGACCAAGAACAACTGGTGTCCACTGCATATACATTACTGTAACAGCGGCTAAAACCTCTAGTAGGAAGAGAATCCAAGATGCATTAGCAAAGTCTTTTGTAAAGAAATCCTTCTTACTTGATAGGAATAAAATGGTAAGAACGATGATATCAATAAAAATTAACCACAGTGGCATTTGTAAAGTAAGGTTACCAAGATAACCGAACATCCCAAGTGACAAGATACCATTCAAATTGTCATTCAACTCAGGATTAAAGAGTGTATTACGCAAAACTTCTCCATAATGACGAAGACCACCTTGATTCTTCATTAAGAATTGAAGAACCACTACAAGGCCTACAACAAAGAGAAGATAGAAGACTGCTTTATATTTTGAAATAAAGGTCTTAATGGCTTGCACTGGACGATTTAGAAAGGCAAGGAAACCTTCAAACTCAAGCGGTACAAACGGAATCAATCCCAACAATAAAACGTTATTTGGCTTAGTTGCTAATAGTAAAATCGCAAGACCTATCACCTGGATAATATTACGATTGGTAAAACGTTTAGAATAGGCAAGATTTGTGATAAAACCGAGAGCCAACATCACTTCTAAATAGTTCATCACATCATAAGAAAGTGACGAAGCTTGCTGAACCATAATAGGTAGCAGCGAAATAAACATTAAGGCTGTTTCCCCATACTTGAAATAACGTATTAAAAAGTAAATTCCTAGTATATAAGCCAGTGCATTAAAGATGCGCCCCATATAGATAATCATCCCGACTGTAGGACTAATCCAACTTCCAATCGTCATCCCTATCAACTGTGGAATAAAGGAGATTGTTTTTAAACTCACACCAAATTGAAAAGGTTCTTTACTCATATCAATCTTTTGAGCAAAAATCTGTTTATATTCCGCTAACTTAACCTTATCATTACTTGGAATCTCATCCATCCACTTAAAAGATGTATCGGTTGGTTTATGGAAAGTTTCCCAAGTCATTCGCGCGTGGTTTGTTTCGTCCGGCACACGATTAATTGGAAATACAAACATAAATGAGAAAATAAAAATCGTTGCTAAGATGAAAAATAAATTTTCAACTTTTATCTGTTTAATTCTGTTCAAAATAAGTCACCATATCATCTTTCTTGCTTAACGTACAGTTTTCAAGAACAGCCCGATAAGCAGCATCTGCAATTTTCTGTCTTAATTCTGGAGATAAAACCAAGGCTTCAAGCTTGTCGAACCACTGGTCATCAGTAGCTAACAATCCTGTTTCACCATCAACAACCGCATCTGAGAAAGCTCCTATCTTACTTGCTACTGTTGGTACCTTCACCAAGGCAGCTTCAATCCACTTAATCTCTGACTTCGCACGGTTAAAGATAGAATCCACAAGAGGTGCTAGGTTAATATCAACCTCACTAATCAAGGCAGGCAATTTATCCCAGTCCACATAATCGTGAGTTACAATTTGATTTTCAAAGGGCTTCATATCTTGTGGGATATCCAGAATCCCGACAATATGTAATTGGACATTGCTATATTTTGTAAGCAGTTGCTTAATAGCTGGTTTAATCAATTCAAAATTCTCATTATGACTAATTGAACCAGAGAAATAGCCAATCTTAACAATATCAGATGTTTGAGAGTAATCTTTGATATATTGACTACTAATAGCGATTAAGTCATCAGAAGCCAAGTTGCGATTAAGTAAAACCTTACTTTGATACTTAAATAACTCCTCTTGCAACTGGTTAGTCGAAGTAATGGCGCCATCACAGTTTTCTAGCATATAGCCATAATTTCGAACACCAGCATCATAGTTTCCTTTTTCAACCGAATTAAGTCCTTGCGTATAACTCAATTGGTCTGTATAAACCGTATCAAAAACCAAATCATCAATATCAAAGAAAACAGGTTTCCCATATTCCTTAGCCAAATGACATAGACGCAAAAGTTCCGGTGAGATTGGTGAGCGGTAAATAATGATGTGACTAGCATTTTGAGCCATCGATAATTGGAAATCAGATAGGTTAACAACTTTGACTGCAAAGCCATGCTTGCGTAATTGTTCTGCCTTGTTCAAGACACGGTAACGGGTACATTGCGGAATAATATTTTCAACCCCATCAATCAATAGAATATATTGATCACGTGGAACAGCCTTAAATTTATTCACAATATCTTCCAAGATTACCACAGGATAATCCGTTTTTTCTGCAACAAACTCTAACAAGTCAGGGACTTCTGAATCACGATCCAGACCTTGCCACAAGAACTGGTCTTCATCATAATTTTTCAGAGCCGTATATTTTACCAAAGGACTACCTGCTTTGAGCATCTTAAGCGGGTGGATATACATGGCAGAATCTTCGTATTCTTGCACGACCGCATCGAAACGATAACCCAAATCGGCAAAATGCTTGGTAAAACGTGTCTCATGTCGACCAATAGCCTTATCACGAGAGTCTGTATCCGTCAAGTGTGTCCAGTACTCATAAAAGTCATCATCGTTTAGCATAAGCTTTTCAATAACTAGGAAATAAGATTGAAGATGCTTAGGAATGTAGCCATAAGGATTCTCTTTAGTAACATCTTCTTGCTCTTCTCCAAAGGAAATTCCCCAGAAATCTAGTTGCTTATCAGCCATTTCCTGGAACACTTGAGACAAATCCCTCATCGGACCAATATTAGTATCATTCACCAAGAGGAGCTGGTCATAATCCTTAAGTTTGTCTTTACCAAAGGCAAAGATTCCTTCTCTAAAGGCCGCAGTATCATATCCCTTGTTATCACGAGTCAAAACCCTACCGTAAGTCTCAAGGGTATTAATATCATCATCGTGAAGCTGTCCATTGACAACTACAATAACATCATCTACCAATGGAGCCAAGGCTTGCAAGAAACGTAATTTGTATTCTTGAAGACGAGCCTCAGACTCAAAAATAACATAAACCAACGCTTTCTTACCATTATGTGACAAAGCAGAACGTTGACTATTTCTGAGACGTCGTAACTGGCGAACCTTAAGTGGTGTCATTCGACGACGTAGCTGGACAACTTTGACTTTTAAAGCTCTCAAATAATTTTTAATAGCTTTTGGATTCTTCGCAATTACTCCAGCTGTCTTTATAGGAGTGATAAGGGCGTTCCCTAAACGATATGATAGCGAACTTCGGATAAGCTCCATTTCTTTATGGGCCGCCTTCAGTCTCTTAGATTGTGCATACTTTCTTCGTTCAAGTTGATCACACTCATTTTTCAAGCGATTAACATAATCTCTCACATCATCATGATGTTTCAGCAAATCGTCTATACGGCTCTCCAAAATCATCAAGTTTTCACAAACCGCTTGATAGATTTCATGCGGCAACTTATCAAGATACTTCTCAAGAACTTCGAGATAGATTTCATAATGGTAGCGAACAGAGTCTCTTTTTGAAATCGAATCTTTTTCAAAAACACGATAATTAAGCTTGGTGCTTGGCTGATATACTGCCTTCGCACCATTATTGATAATAAGGTTCAAGAAAAAATCATAGTCTTCGAGTTTTTTCCCTGATAGTTTTTCATCATAATAGGTATCCTTTAATATCGCTTTTTTTACTAAAGAACAATTTGAAATATAATTCGATACCAATAAGCTGTGCAATTCAAACTCTTGGGCTTTTAGATAGACTTCATTTTTTTCAAAATTGAATAGATCACAATACACTATGTCCGCTTGATGATTAATCGCACAATCATATAATTCCTCTACATATCTATCATCCAAAAAATCATCACTATCTACAAATATAAAATAGTCCCCATTTAAAAGATTAATTCCTTTATTCCGTGTTCTTACAACCCCAATATTTTCATGAGACTCAAATGTCGTCACAAAAGGCGATTCTTTCAAAACCTCCTGAATAATTTCTGAGGAAGAATCTGTCGAACCATCATCGAGAACAATTAATTCAATGTTTCGATAAGTTTGGTTAAAAATACTTCGCAAACATTGTTCAATATAATTTTCATGATTGTAACATGTTACAACTACTGATATTAAGTTAGTCATTTTTCCATCCATTTTATGTAAGAAAATAGTAATTAGTACCTAATAATTACTAATATTACTAGGTCTCAAAGATTCCTAGGTTAGTTAATCTTTGAAAGTGCATACCACCTTAATTATACTATAGTTTGGACAAAAAATCGCCCTACTAGAGACAAAGAAAAAAAGCAGAACCAACTCTGCTTTTACTTGATAACTTTTGACCGTTTAAAATGAATATAAATATCATTCAAAAAATAACAAGTAATAATAAATAGACTAAGCATTATAGGTAAATACGTTCTGGTGCTTGAAGCATAAAGTGTAGGTGAAAATGAAATCAGCAAACGCCCAATTAAACCTATCCCGAATAAGTATATAATCCATAACCTATCTGAAACTTTAGAAAGAGTCCATAGAGAATACATCAGCATCATAAATAAAACGATATTATAAATCACCGCTCCAAAATAGACAACATTGTAATCAAAGGTGCCACTCTCTCTAGCAACTTTACTAACACTAGAAAGTGTAAATAAAATATTTCTCCACTCAAACTTCTGACTTAAAATAGCAAATAAGGTAAAAGATGACAGAATAAGCGAAATAAAATTCTTTTTATAAAACGATAAAGCTACTAAAACTATCAAAAATACAAAAATAAACTCGAAAGATACTGAAAATATACCATCTCCAGTTTCTAAAATTCCTAACCCTATTTTTTGGAGTGGGTTCAAGTGGACAAAATTTGGAAACCAAGATTCCACATTTTTTTCAAACCTCAATGTGTTTCCAGGAGAGAATTTTGCAGAAAGAATTCCTGTCAATGAAACCAACCCATACAATATATTTCTATACCTAAATGTAATAACTTTCCAATCTCTTATTAATTCGAAAACAATCCATAAAAAAGCATAGACTGCTAACTGTTCATTCATAACAGCAAAAACAAAAGATAAGAACGCTAGACATTGGCCCCACCACTTACCTGAATAACGATAATACAAAGCGAATAAAAGAAATGATGCTGGAAATACATAATTAATATATGTAGGAATAGAACCTGCACTTAAAAATTCACTTGCTGGTAAAAAAATAAAAATGAAGAGTCCAGGTATCCAAGGTAAATTAGGGCTAAGTTTCTTACTAGGTAAAAGCAAAAAGAAACTTGCAATAATAGACGCTAATATAAATAACTTATCATGTACTGAAAAGAATAATGTTGCGGATTCAATCAGTAACCGGCTACTCCAAGTAAGAACGATTAATTCCAAATTCAAGGTAATTATAGTGAAATTCCTTTGCATAATTTAAGAATGCTGTCTGATCTCCCACAGGTGTAATTTTGTTATTAATATAATACTGAAAACCATATAGTATAGAAATAACTATGATGTAATAATAAAATCTGCTTTTACTTTTCATTTTCTCACTCTCATAATGACAACTATATTTACCCATTCGTCTTCTGACTCTTAACATATTGTTTCATAAGGATATTTGCTATCCATTTTGGCCAAAAGAGTTGGTACATATACAAATCTTCTTTACTACGAGTATTATCAGCAATAGTCTTAGATGTCTCAGATTCCTCATGAATTCGGTGACACATTAGCTTATCTGATACATAGACAAAACGTCCCTTATATTCACTAATCTTGTACCAAGCATACCAATCAAGGCTAACCTTCATTCCTTCATCAAAATAAAAATTCTTCAATTTTTCAAGGTTATAGGTGACAGCTGGACAACAAATTGGATTTCCAAAAGCCATTACACGATTGCGCCAAAAATGACTACTAGGAAAAAGATTCATTGTTTTTAGCATTAAGGTTTTAATCTTAAGATTGGTATTGGCAGGAATCTTTAGATCATTTTTTTCTTCAAAATAATCAGAATATCCGATTAGAACATCACTAGTTTTTTCCATCTTGGCCAATACTTTTTCTACATATCTTGGCTCATAATAGTCATCCTGATGGGCGATAGTAGCATATTTTGTTTCTACAAAAGAGATAGCATTATTCCAATCCTTGCCAATCCCCCCACCTTGTTTAGTATAAAATGGGATAGCATAACGCTGACACAGTTCCTTAATCGAATCCAGTGGCGTTGAACTATAACAGATAATTTGAGATTGAAGAGTTTGATTTTTCAAAGATTGAATACAGGCTTCAAGATAATCACTTTCTCCATAAGCACAAATTACCCAAGTATGATTATCTTTCATTCTTTTCCTCTTTCTCTTCTACATGACTTTTTAGAATAGATAATTCTTGAACCAAGTGCTTAATCTGCTCCTTTTGCTTAGACACAGTCAATGTTTGTAAAAAAGCAATAACCAACAAGAAAAAGATAGCAAGCGACAACAAAAAATTTGAAGTCAGTTCAAACCCAAGTAATCCTGCAAAATAAACCGGAATAACATCAAAAATGGAAATAATAATCATTACCAGACTGATGACAATCCACATGAAAGCCTGTTCAAATAAGATATTATTCTTATTGATATTTCTGATGACTAAATAAAGGAAAAAGATTGAAGCTACCAACATCACCATAGATAAAACTGACATTATTCACTCTCCTTCATAAATGCTGCAATAACAATCGATGAACACACTTCAAGCATATATCGAATGGATTTAATTGGCGTAATAGAAGAAACACCACCAGTACGTTCAAACATATTTGCTGGTCGTTCAACAACTCGATATTTACGTTTCAAAATGTGAACAATAGTCTCTGGTTCTGGATATTTGATTGGATAACGCTTAGCGAACTGTTTAATAACATTTTTATCAGCCAAACGGTAACCTGAAGTTGTATCTAAAACTCTTTGTCCAGTTGTCCATTTGATAAGATTGGAAATAACACTAATTCCGAAGCGCCTCATAAAAGTTGTTTGAAATTCAGACTTAACATCACCAACAAAACGAGAACCAATAACTAGATCTGCTTCATTTTTTCGAATTGGTTCTAGCAAATCTGACAAGGATTCAATATCATGCTGGCCATCGCCATCAAATTGAACTGCTACATCATAGTCATGCTCTAGTGCATATTTATATCCTGTTTGAACCGCACCGCCAATTCCAAGATTCATTACGAGATTAACAGCATTAAAATGATTCTCTTCCAGAATTTGTTTTGTCTTATCTGTTGATCCGTCATTAATAACAACATAGTCCAAATCAAAATCAACTTTCTTGCGGTAATTCAAGATACTCGTTACCGTATCGAAAATACTTTCCTCCTCATTGTAAGCAGGAATTATCATTAAAACTCTCATGTATTCTTATTCTTTCTGTGTTTAATACGTCTATCTTTTATTTTTTTGGAGTTGTTTTTTTCGGTATTTCATAAATGCTGGTATCAGCGAGTTAATAATCTTATATCTCAACATTGGAAAAGGTTTCATAATTATATTAAATGTCTTAAAACAAATAAAGTATAATTCCCAACCAGTTTCCATAGGCGTTTTAGACCAAGGTGTCTTTTCAAGATAATAAAGATAGTACTTTCTTAGTTTATGAGTATTTCCCTTTCTCCAAGGGCGTTCCTCTCCTAGATAATGGACAATGATTGGATTTTCAATAGCTTCTCGCAACTCTTGTCTACTTATGAACTCCGCTGGTAAAGATAGTTTTTTTAATACTCTGTAAGGGTAAAAAAAGTATATATTGAAGAAATTATATTTTGGAGAAATAACATAAATATCATCTTTTAAAGATCCATTAATTGCATCTTGGTCGTTAGCAAAAAGATTACCATCATGTTTTTTATAATATGCTAGAACTTTCTCTCCAAGTTTACGATTTCTCCACTTCTCTAAATCAATAAGTAGAACTCCAGCGTTACAATACATCTGTTTCCCCAAACCTAGAAATTCTCTTCGCCCTGCATCAACAGTAGATTCAGGACCCATTCCGATTGAACGATTACCCATGTCTAATTCCCATAGAGATTCAAGACTCCCCAATACCAAAGTATCACCATCTAAATACAAAATTCTATCAAGATCTTCTGGTAAAAGCTTATCAACTAAGAGTCGTGCTAACACAATTGGTGACCAACCATTTGTATCAAAATCAAAATCTATCAAGCTCCTCAGATTAGGTAGAGTAATAAAATGAACTGAACGGCCATAAAGTTTAGTAAATTCTTGCAATTTAGCTTTATTAGCCTCAGAGATGTCGGTATTTAGTAAATAGATATTAATTTCATCCATAGATTTATTATTCTCAAAAATTGAACACATACATGTTGCAACTTGAGGAACAAAAGCGTTATTTAACGTAAATAAAATATTCATTAGCTTCTCTTTCTTTTATCGTTATTATTTACCCAAATATAAATTATTATGCTAGTGCTAAAAAAGATAATCATTGAAATTAAGAATGATAACGATGCACCAAGAATACCTTCTGACCTTACAAATGACAATGTAGCCAATTTAGCTACAATAAAAGTAGCTATATATGAAATCACTAGAAATGATTGCTTTCTAAAAATTGTCATAACTATATCAATAACAAGTGCCAACACATTAAGAATACCTCCCGCCAGAAGAATTGCAAAAGGTACTTTATATTCTACCAATGATGTTCCATAGACTAAACCTAGAATCTCTGTACCTATTAGATAACCTAGACCGATAATAATTACACCTAAAACTGTCATGGCTGCAAACAAGAGACGAACTTGCTTATAAAATAACTCATATTTCTGTTCATACCAATAAATAGACAATTGTGTCGTCAAAGGTCTTAAAACGAAAAATAAAAGGGATAGAACAAAGACGGGCATAAACAACACATTAAAGTCTCGCTGAATACCATTGGAAAAAAATCCCTGGGTTAAAAGCAAGTCAATATCAATCTTGGCTTCATTATAGACATAGGTAATCAAAAAACCATTTAGAAATAAAGGAAAAGCTTCTTTCAAAATAGAGGTAATATTTTTTCTATCTTTTATTATTGATGGAAGAAAATCTACTTTAAAGTTATTTATAGAAACTCTATAATCTAGTATAGCTGTGAGAAATAGATTTATCAAACATATAATGCCACTTGAAAGCAATAAAGATTTTGTTAGGAGCAAACTTAACCCAAAGACTAATATACAGACCCAACTTCGAAAAAACTGAACCTTTCCAGCTAAATCAGATCTATTTCGTTGTTGAAAATACCCCTGAAAAACATCCGAATAGGCATCAATTGCTCGATAAAATACTAAAAGTAATATAATTATTGCTTTATATAAATCATATCCCTGTACAAAAACATATCCAAGAGAGGTTACTAACATCATAATAATTGTTACTATACGTGTATTATGGTAGGAAACAAATGAATACCTTTCTTTAACATCTGTAGATTGCATATTACGTATTTGAAAATATCCTAACACAAAGAACTGCTGTCCAAGTGCGTACGCAATACTAAAAATATCTGAATTTCTAGAATCAAGAAGTCTGGACGCTAAAAGTAGGAGAATAACTGAAATTAAAGAAGATGAGATAGTTCCCAACATATTCCAAATATAATTCTCTTTCATAGAACTTTGGTTAGATATTTTTTCTGAAATGAGTGGTTGTTGATCCATATTCTTTGTCAAAGTATATTTTTGTGAACTCATTATTTCTCCTACAAAACGATTTTTCCCTTTATTATACTATAGATTTTTTAAAAAGTGAAAATCCCACATAACGATTCACTAAAACACAAAAAAGGTCATAACGACCTTTTCGAAAAAATTGAATTCTTACACTTTTATTAGTAGAAAGTACTAATATATTATTCTTTTTAAGAACTATATAACCATAAAATGCTTCAAAGATATCATATACTAATGAAAGGGAGAAAAAAATCTTTTCCCAAATTGTAAAGTGGTACGAAACCTCTATCTCACGTTTTCCTTCTGGTACAGATATTCTCACCCCAGCATCTGAGGCTATATAAAACTATTAAAATATCCACTAAAAGACTAAACAGTAGCACTTTTTCTCGTGTTCCTATTTCACTTCTTGTTTGTAAAACTCTTTCAAAGCATCTTGCCATGTTGGAATGACAAATCCTGTAGCCTTAGCCTTAGCCAAACTCATTGTTGAGTTAAGTGGACGTTTAGCCTTAGCTGGGAATTGGCTTGAATCAACAGGTTTCACTTCAACATCAGTATCTTTGAGAATTTCGACCGCAAAGTCATACCAAGTTGTATCTTCTGCTGCATCATTTGACAAGTGATAATAACCATATTCCTTACGGTTTTCAGCCAAATAAGTCATAAATTCTGCCAAAGTACGTGTCCAAGTTGGGCGGCCATGTTGGTCATTAACAACTGTAAGTGTCTTGTGAGTCTTAGCAAGGTTTTGCATAGTGAAGACAAAGTTCTTACCATAGTTACCGAATACCCACGCAGTACGGATAATGTAGTAGTTAGTCACATGTTTTTCGACTAACTCTTCACCCATGCGTTTTGTACGACCATACTCTGTCTGTGGATCTGGTTTGTCATCAACTTCCCACTCTTGACCGACTGGTTTTTCACCATCGAAAACGTAGTCTGTTGAAATATAAACTAGCGTTGCACCATGTTTTTCAGCAGCCTTAGCGACATTTTCAGTACCTGTCACGTTGATAGCATAGTCTAGCTCTTTACCTTCATCTTCAGCAGCATCAACAGCTGTGTAAGCAGCACAGTGATAAACCAAGGTTGGTTTTACTTCCGCAAAAACTTCATCTACTTTGGCAGCATCAGTGATGTCCATTTCTGCCACATCTACTGCTACATATTCTTCGTTACGTTCATCAAGTAGGTGACGAAGTTCAGTTCCGAGTTGGCCATTTGCACCTGTTACTAGAATCATATTTTTCTCCTTGTAATTTCCAATAATGTCAGTTTCATTTTAACAAAAAAAGCAGAAAAAATCTGCTTTCATAAAATATAATTTATCATTTCATCACTACAAAGAGTTCATTATCTTTGGTATAAACATCATACATTTTTGTTGTTTCTAATTGTTTATACTCTGAATTTACTGTTGTTGCATCAAATGGTTTAAAATCAACGTTTAATTTTGTGATTGCATTAAATCTCATCGTCATATCCCAAGAAACATTAGTATTAGGCATAATTAAACTACTAATCATTGGATAGACCGAGATCGCATTTTCATAAATAGGCGAATTAGCAACAAAACGATTAATATTGACCACATTGTTTTTATCATTCAAATACTTATTCAAACTATTTCCTAGCATAGCACTCTGAACTTCAAATGTATTATTCTGTTGCTTTAAATTGCTTACATAAATAAATGAAAAAGCAAGGAAATAAAAGACGAGTAAACTTGAAAATACTGATTTTAAAACATTAATAATCTTATTTCGATTGGTTATTCCCAAAGAAACAACTAACACAATCGAAGAAAAGACTCCTAGTCCGTACTCATATCTAGGTCTCAACAAATAAAATTGTTCTGAAAGTATTAAATAGCTTCCATAACTCAAAATACTTCCTAAAGCAAGCCAAGCAAACGTAAAAGCTAAAGATACAATTTTCTTTTGCTTGCTACTACTAATTATATTAAATACTAACAAGATAAGTATTACTAGAAATAAAAGAATCCAGACTTTTGTGCTTTGAAGATAAATATTTTTCAGATACCCTTTAGCATTTGCTAGCATAATACTAGGAAGATGTAATAAACTTGGGATACTTCCTTGGTCAGCAAAAATCGGTGGCTTAATAGTAATTTGTATTTTATATAAAACCATACCCCCAACATAGGATAAAATCGAACATACTAAACTCTTTATGTTCAATTTACCACTGTAGACTACTTCTAAAAAGAGAAGTGTTAGCGTCATGAGAATATAAATTCCCGACGATGCTTGGTATGAGTTACACATAAGATAAATACATACAACCGAACATATACTAAATAGTTTTCTAGACTCCCAAAAGATAAAAGGAAGAATTGACACTAAAATACTTAGTGACATAAATGGGTTGTCAAACCTAAAGCTCAAAGGCTCTAAAAACCAAGGATTTATTCCAATTACAGTTGAGGCTAAGGCTAAAACTGGAGTAACCTTTTTCGATGGAAACAATACAAACAATAATATCGTACTTGCAAACGTTAGTATAAAGGCTGAGATAATATTTGTTGTCAGGCCAGGATCCGTTAAATGAGTACCACCTTGAATAAGACGTGCTGAAAATTCACTCAAATATCTGGAGTAATGTTCAGAGAAGCCCGTATAACCCAGAACTTGACGACCAATATCGTCAATATAGGGGTACTCAGCTAAACTGATGTTAATATTAACTAAAAGATAAACACCTAAGATAAGAGATAAAACAAATTTATTCCTCTTAACATAGCCTTTTAAATTATTAAATACTCCTAAAAACTCTTCAATCATTCTTTAGCCCTTCTCCTTAACAATATAAACTGGTCGTTTCTTGGTTTCTAGGAAAATCTTTGAAATGTAGTTCCCGATGATACCCAAGGCTAAGAGTTGGATTCCTCCGATAAAGAGGATGATTGAGACGAGGCTAGCCCAGCCTGCAACACTCCCACCTATAGTTAGTTTTCGGATAACGACAAAGACAATTCCAACCAAAGAGATTAAGAATGAAAAGGTTCCTGCCCATGTTGCAAGCTTCAACGGTACTTCTGAGAAGTTGATAAAGCCATCAAGTGAGTAACTCAATAGGCTCCAGAAAGACCATGAAGTCTCTCCCGCCACACGTTCACGATTTTCATAAGAGACGTAGGCCACATCAAAGCCAACCCAAGAAAAGAGGCCTTTTGAAAAACGATTCACTTCTTTTAGTTCGAGAATGGCATCAACAACCTGACGAGTCATCAAGCGGAAATCACGTGCCCCATCCACCATTTCAGTATCAGAAACCTTATTAATCAACCAATAGAAGGCCTTAGCAAAAAGTGAACGAATAGGTGGTTCACCTTTGCGGTCTTCACGTCGTGTCCCGACAACGTCGTAACCTTCTTGGATTTTGGCATACATCTCGATGAGCAGTTCAGGTGGATCTTGAAGATCGGCGTCCATAACTGTGACATAGTCACCTTGGGCTGCCTCAAGTCCAGCAAGTAAGCCTGCTTCCTTCCCAAAATTACGAGAGAAAGAGAGATAGTGGACATTCTCAAATTGTTTTGAAACCTGTCTCAAAACCTCTAAGGTGCGATCTTTTGAACCGTCATTGACAAAATAATAGTTGAAAGTCAACTGATTGGCCATTTGTCGTTCAACTGCCTGACAAGCCTCTAAAAAAGGATGGATGGTCTCTTCCTCGTTATAACAAGGAACAACGATAGCCAGTGTTTTCATAAGCCTTCTCCTAACGAATACCTAGGGCGATACGGGCATAACGGCTCATCTTTTCGATAGTCCATGCTGGTGTCCAGACCAACTTGACCTCAGTCTTAGTGACTTCTGGCACTTCCTTCATAGCGTCATAAATTTGGTCTGTCAAAAGATCTGCCAAAGGACAGCCCATAGTCGTCAAGGTCATATCGATTTCAGTATAACCGTCTTGTTGAAAACGGATATCGTAAATAAGGCCTAGGTTGACAATATCAATCCCCAACTCCGGGTCAATGACCATTTCTAAGGCTTCCAAGATACGGTCTTTGATTTTTTCAATTTCTGCTTCAGTGTATTTTACTTCAGACATAGCTTTTCCTCCAAAATCAGGACCTAATAATCAGGCCCCTTCCATTTTACTATCTTAGTCTTCAATAAAGTCTTTAAGTTGTTTACTACGACTTGGGTGGCGCAATTTACGAAGGGCTTTAGCTTCAATCTGACGAATACGTTCACGAGTAACGTTGAAGACTTTACCAACATCTTCCAAAGTACGCATCTTCCCATCATCAAGACCGAAACGGAGACGAAGAACATTCTCTTCACGGTCTGTAAGGGTATCAAGCACTTCATCCAATTGTTCACGAAGAACCACACGAGTTGTGTAATCTACTGGATTTTCGATAACTTCATCCTCGATAAAGTCACCCAAATGGCTATCATCTTCTTCACCGATAGGTGTTTCAAGAGAGACTGGCTCTTGAGCAATCTTAAGGATTTCACGAACCTTATCTGGAGTCATATCCATACGTTCAGCGATTTGCTCAGGCGTTGGGTCTTGTCCCAACTCTTGCAAGAGGTTACGTTGTTCACGGACCAATTTATTGATAGTTTCAACCATGTGAACTGGGATACGGATAGTACGTGCCTGGTCTGCGATGGCACGAGTAATTGCTTGACGGATCCACCATGTCGCATAAGTTGAGAATTTGAAACCTTTAGAGTAGTCAAATTTATCAACGGCTTTCATAAGCCCCATGTTACCTTCTTGAATCAAGTCCAAGAACTGCATACCACGTCCCACATAACGTTTAGCGATTGAGACTACCAAACGAAGGTTGGCTTCTGCCAAACGTTGTTTAGCTTCCAAGTCACCATTTTCAACAGCGATAGCCAATTCTTTTTCCTCTTCGTTACTCAAGAGAGGAACTACTCCGATCTCTTTGAGGTACATACGAACAGGGTCATTGACCTTAGCTGAGTTTGAACCAAGAAGTTCCTCATCTGTCAACTCTTCTGGTTTTGGGGCTTCAACAACATATTTAGATGAAGGATTTCCGTCCTTATCAGTGATAGAGATACCACCGTCTGTCAAACGTTCCAAAAGGTCATCAATCCCATCAGCATCAAGAACAAATGGGATAACTAGTTTTTCTGTGACTTCATCATCAATTGCTGTACCAGCTTTTTTGTGGTTACGAATGAAATCAGCGACTTGAACGTTAAATGCTGTATTTTGTTTTTTCTTTGCCATGTGTTACTCCATATCTCGTTTTTGGGCGATGAGCATCTGCAGGGCTTCCACCGCTGCATCCACATCACCGTGGTTACTTGATTCTCTTATTTGTTTACTTTGCTTACGAAAGTCCTGTTCCCTCAAAAAATGATTTCTACGCTCTTCGATAGCCTGAACTTCTTCAAGACTGGTTTCAGGTGGTAAAATCTCCTCTAAAACCTGATAATAGGCTGTTTGCACCTCTTGAGAAAGTAGAGACAAAGCTACGGTATCAATCTGACCATCTTGCTTCAGAATATGATAAAGCTCCTCTAACTCAGGTGTTTGGAAGAAAAACTCTTCTCTCATGCGATAGTCATTCAAAATCATCGGATGATTTAACATGCGATGAAAGAGTTGATTTTCCGCTCGACGAAGACCTGTAATCTTAGGTGTCGAAGGTAGTTTGACCGTCCCTCTGAATCCTGACGCTGAAGACTCATAAGCACTATTACTAGCAGCCGATAATTGAGCCGTCTGCTGATTCCTCATGGTCAACCGTTCATTATTGACCGCTTGCTCGACTTGGAAAAAATCAAAGTCAGGCAAAAGGTCAGCCACCTTAGAAATGTAGGAATTTTGTGCCGTCACAGAAGGTGACTTGGCAATAATCTTAGCAATCTGCTCAACATAGGCAATCTCTGCTTGAAGATTGTCTACATTAGCAGGCTTGAGCTGTCCAATCCAAAATTCCACATCTGAAATGCGGGACTCGACCAAGAGTTTCCCCAAAGCCTCTTCGGATGTTTTCTGTAGATATTCATCAGGGTCCATATTGTCTGGAATTTTAACAATATCGACTTGAAAATCCGATAAAAGCTCAAGAGACTTGGCGATCGCATTTTGCCCAGCCTTATCACCATCATAGGTCAGAACAATTTTCTTGGTTAACTTACGAAGACGATTAACATGTTCAGGGGTCAACGCCGTCCCCATAGAAGCCACAGCATTAACATGCCCAGCCCTATAGGCAGCAATGACATCCATGAATCCCTCCATCAGATAGACTTCATGAGTCTTCTGAATCACCGGTTTAGCCTGATCGAGGTGATAAAGTTCATAAGACTTATTGAAAATGTGGGTAGCCCTTGTATTTTTGTACTTGGCTTGTCCTTTTTCAATATCGTCCTTAGTCCAAACACGCCCTGAAAAACCGATGGTCTTTCCAAACTCATTCTTAAGCGGAAACATGATTCGATTTTTAAAGGTATCGAAAAGACGATTACTTTCAGAAAGATTAAAAAGACCTGATTCTGTCAGTACCTCTTCGTCATATTTTTTTGATACAGACTGATAGAGGTAATCTGGTTCGTCAGGGGCTAGACCAATCTGGAAGGTCTTAAGTAAATCGTCAGTCATGCCACGTTCATAGAGGTAGGCACGCGCTGCTTCTCCTATCTTAGTCGTCATCAAGACTGCGTGATAAAACTTCAGCGCATCCTCATGAAGATCATAGAAAGCTTGATTAGGAGAATTCTGCTGCTGAGCCTGTCTTGGTGCATCTATCGTAACTGCAATACCTAAGCGGTCTGCCAGAACCTTGACACTTTCTTGGAAAGAAATCTGACGATATTCTTCTAAAAATTTGAAGACATCGCCAGACTTGCCACAACCAAAGCAATGGTAAAACTGCCTATCCTCAATAACGTTGAATGAGGGAGTTTTTTCCTTATGGAAGGGGCATAAGCCAAGGTAATTACGACCTGCGCGATTAAGACTGACAACTTCACCAATCACGTCGACGATATTGGTACTACTCTTAATATCTTCTATTAAAGCTTTATCAATTACCATCTAATCGCCCCCTATCTTACCATAATTGCATTACCCCTAATTATAACATGATGAAAAATGAAAGTAAAATAAAATTGATTTTTCATGAGTAAATCTCTTGTCAAGATTTACAAAATCAGATAAAATATTAAAAGTAAATAAAAGAAAGGATTCATTGTCAAAATGATTAAAGAACTTAAAGACTTTTTGTTCAAGGGTAACGTCCTTGACCTCGCTGTAGCCGTTGTTATGGGGGCTGCTTTCAACGCTATTATCACTTCACTTGTTGGTGATATCATCACACCACTTATCCTTAATCCAGTTGTTAAGGCCGCTAACGTTGAGAACCTTTCTAAATTGTCATGGAACGGTATCGCATACGGTAGCTTCTTGAGCGCAGTTATCAACTTCATCATCGTTGGTACTACTCTCTTCTTCGTTGTTAAAGCTGCTAGCAAAGCAACAGCTCTTAGCAAAAAAGAAGCTGAGGATGCTGCTGAAGCAGCAGGTCCATCACAAGAAGAATTGCTTGCTGAAATCCGCGATCTTCTTGCAAACAAATAATTTTTATTTGTTCAACTAAAGACATATGAAACTCAAGACGTCTGAAATCTCAGTCGTCTTATTTTTTTGTATCTCAGGACTACTAACTGACTTGTTTATTCGATGAAAAGAAAAAAACTTGAGAAGACTCAAGCTTTTTCTGTTAATTTCATTCTTAATTAGAATTTTTTACGTTTGCGAGCTGCCTCTGATTTACGTTTACGTTTTACAGAAGGTTTTTCGTAATGTTCACGTTTACGAGCCTCTTGAAGAGTACCAGCTTTAGTCACAGAACGTTTGAAACGACGAAGAGCGTCGTCAAGTGATTCGTTTTTACGTACTACTGTTTTTGACATTGAATTCACCTCCTCAAGATAATGTAACATTTTACACGTTCTATTCAAGTATACAAGACTCGTCTTTTTCTGTCAAGAAATATATTTTAAGTTTGAGATTTTTTGACATCACAATTAACTTCTAAGTCTACTAAACACTATCTAAGGTCTTCCCTATTCAAAAAAACTAGAGGAGTCACCTCCTCTAGCTACTGATTTATTCAACTGCTGTGTATTTAGAAGCATCCTTGATGTACTCATCGTAAGCACCGTTGACTT
The DNA here is from genome assembly GCF_916619785.1 of Streptococcus sp. Marseille-Q3604. Taxonomy (NCBI): domain Bacteria; kingdom Bacillati; phylum Bacillota; class Bacilli; order Lactobacillales; family Streptococcaceae; genus Streptococcus; species Streptococcus sp. Marseille-Q3604. The sequence goes on from NZ_CAKAKM010000001.1 coordinate 899,384, forward strand.
TCATTTTCTTGATAACCTTGTTTACTGCTTCTTTCAATTTGTCATTGCCTTTAGCCATTGCAACTGCTTTAGCATCACCATCGTCAACTTTGAGGGCAACACTTGCCAAAGCCAAATCTGGATTTTGTGCCACGTAACCTTCTGCTACTGGTTTTTCAAGATCAACAGCATCAACTTGGCCAGATTTCACCTCGTTAATGGCTTCACCCATTGCTGTAAGTGATACGACTGTTGAATCCTTCAATTGTTTCTTAGTAAGTCCTTCTTCGATAGTACCTTTTTGAACAGCTACTTTTTTACCTTTGAAAGCATCAAGGCTTGAATAGGTAGATTCTTGATCTTTACGAACGATGATAGCATTTTGTGTTTCGTAGTAAGGATCTGAGAAATCAAAGGTTTTCTTACGTTCGGCTGTTACTGAGATACCTGAGATAGCAAGATCAGCCTTACCAGCTTGAAGGCTAGAGAGGACATTGTCAAAGCTCATAGTTGTCACTTCGAGTTTAACTCCAAGTTCATCAGCAATAGCTTGTGCCAACTTGATGTCTGACCCGACAACTTGGTCTTTACCGTCTACCAATGTTTTGAACTCAAATGGTGCATAGTCTGGGCTGACAGCTACGACAAGTTTTTTATTTTCTTTAATAGATTCGTAAGCGTCTTTTTTTGACCCACAAGCTACTAAAGTCACAGTAGCAAGGAGAGCCATAGCCCCAAGGAAAAGTTTTTTCATTTTCATAAGAAACTCCTGTATAAATATAATTTTTGCTCGTTTATTTTACTTAAAATTAGTGGTATTGTCAACATTTATTAAGAAATTGCGACAATTTTTCTAAGCCCTTTTGAAGAACTTCCTTGTCACAGCAATAACCGATGCGGACATGAGACTCCTTGTCAAAACGGTTACCCGGAACCACAAGCACACCGTAGTCCTGAAGAAGCTCTAAGGCAAAATCTTCGATAGGACGATTTACATCTAATTTGACGAAAGAGGTGGAAACACTAGCAGGCCTAACCCAAGACGCCTTAGGTTCTTTAGCAATCCAGACATCCATAAGGGCTAGATTTTCCTCTACAATCTGACGGTTGCGTTTCAAGATGGCCTCTTTATTTTCCAAGACAAGGGTAGCCACCATATCATCAAAGACTCCAGCACAAATCATCGTGTAGTCGCGGTAGTCACGTAGAATATCCGCCACCTCAGTGTTAGAAGCTACCCAACCCACACGAATACCAGGAATGGAATAGGTCTTTGAAAGACTGTTGACGGCAATGCCCTTTTCATACAAATCCACAATAGAAGGTGCAGGTTGGTCAAAACTACGATAGACCTCATCTGAGAAGATATATGCATCTACTTCTTTAGCGATAGTCACAAGCTCCTCAAGGTAAGCAGTATTCATAAGGGCACCAGTAGGATTGTTGGCATTGTTAATGCAGATCATCTTGGTATTTGGGCGAATCAGACGGCGAAGTTGGTCCAAATCAGGCAACCAGTTATTGTCCTCCTCAATCTCCCAGAGGTCCACATCTGATCCTAGTGACTTAGGAATGTCATAGAGCTGCTGATAGGTCGGGTACATGGAGATGACATGGTCCTCAGGCTCAATAAGCGCATAAAGGGCTAGCATAGTCGCTCCTGTAGCCCCATTAGTTTGGAGGATATTATCAACCGGCATGTCCTTGTATAAGCTAGCCACTTGAGTTTTGAACTCTGGTGACCCTTCAATCCAGCCGTAATCCATCTTTATCTTTAGTAGTTGAGCAAAAAAGGCTTCTTTATCAAGGCCTGATAAGTCAAATAATTCTTCCATTGTGAGGGCCTTAATTGAAACTCCTGCGATATCATATATGGCAGACTTTTCATGGACATTCAGCCATTCTTCAACACCAAAACGTGGTAGCTTCATAGTTTCTCCTTGCTTTTCTTAAGCACTCTATACGATGTCATTTGTCTATTTTGACAGACTTACCTACTTTGATAATAACTGTTTTTAGTAGAGATTTCAATAAAAAATGGGGTATTCCCCCATTTAGATTTAAGAATTTTTGACGACTCCCCTTGAGTGAGCAAAGCCAACACCAAACGAGACTTTTCACTGTTGATGAAAGCACCTGAATTTTACTCGTTTCAGGTGCTCGGGAGTTTTAAATTTACTTACTTTGTTTGTAGGTTGATGCTTCTTTTAACCATTGGTCAAATTTTCCAGAGTCTTTAGTATCTTTGATGACGGCATTGATTTCTTTAAGCAAGTCATCTGACCCCTTACGCGTTGCGACTGCATAAGCATCTGAACCATCTGACTTGAGGTTAAAGTTGGCAAGGGTTAAATCATCATTTTGAGCGATATAACCTTCTGCAATGGCCTTCTCAAGTACAACTGCTTGAAGCTGTCCTGACTTGAGTTCATTAATCATTTCGCCATTTGAAGCCAGTGATACTACACTTGCCTTAGAAATTTGTTTCTTAGCAACGGTTTCTTGAACAGACCCTTTTTGCGTACCGACAGTTTGTTTTGCGAGACTATCAGTGCTTGTATAGTCATTTACCTTGTCTTTTTTGACAATCACTACATTTTCTGACGTATAGTAGCTGTCTGAAAAATCATAAACCTTCTTACGTTCATCTGTCACCGAAATCCCTGCAATGGCAATATCCGCTTTACCACTTTGCACGTTAGCAAGAACATTATCAAAAGACATCACGGAAAATTCAACCTTTACGCCGAGTTTTTCACCGATAGCTTTGGCCAACTCGATGTCTGCTCCAACTAGCGTATCTTTGCCGTTAACTAACGATTTGAACTCAAATGGTGCAAATTCAGATTCTGTTGCCACGACAATCTTCTTCTTTTCCTTAATCGTTTTGGGATTTACTCCCTGACTTCCGCTACAAGCAACTAGAAAGCAGGTAGCGACTAGAGCTGTAAGGATAAACCAAAATTTCTTCATATAATAACTCCTTATTTGCTAGAACTCTTAAGTGAAAGAGTGTAGGCATCTTGAACATAGCTGTCAATCTTACCTTCTTTTTTGAGTTTAGCGATAACCTTATTAACCTTTTCTTTTAGCTTATCGCTTCCTTTAGGCATTGCTACGGCATAGGCATCTTTTGAATCAGACTTGAGCGTGATGTCTGACACAGCTAGGTCGCTGTTTTGGTCTACATAACCTTTTGCAATGGCCTTTTCAAGAACTACTCCTTCAACTTGACCAGACTTCAATTCATTGATGGCTTCGCCAGGTTGCGCCAAGGATACCACATTAGCATCTGACAAGTTGGCTTTGGCGATATTTTCTTGAATAGAACCTTTTTGAACAGCTACAGATTTTTTAGCAAAATCACCTGTTTCTTTGTAAGTTCCTGTCGCATCTTTTTTGACAACAAGAACCGTTTCAGACTCATAGTAGGTATCTGAGAAATCAAAGATTTTCTGACGTTCCTTAGTGGCAGAGATTCCGGAAATGGCGATGTCTGCTTTACCAGATTGAACATTTGCTAAGACATTATCAAAAGACATTTCAGAGAATTTGACTTTTACGCCAAGCTCATCTGCAATTGCCTTAGCAATTTCGACATCTGCCCCAACAATCGTATCCTTACCATTTTGAATTGTCTTAAATTCAAAAGGAGCAAAGTGAGGATTAAGAGCAACTGTCAATGTCCCTTTATCTTGTACCTTTTCCAAAGTGTCCTTCGACGAAGAACAAGCTGCTAAAGCTGTCAAAGCGAAAATCCCTGCAAATCCCAACAAAAGTTTTTTCCATGTTTTCATAATCAATCTCTTTTCTATATTTATTAACTTATGTAAGTATAATAATGTATTATTATACATTTGTCAACGAAAAAATGGACTTTTATTGATTATAATTTTTATTTTTATTAATTTTATTATCGTTGAAAAATCTAAAAATCGTTAATTTTAAGCTTTCTATCTGTTTTTAAAGACAAAAAAACTATTCATTCATTTGAATAAATAGTTCATTTTTTACCAAAATTCTCGGATAAAGTCATTTTCAAGACGCTCACGATAGAAAAGTTCGGAAAGTTGATCCTCTTCAAACACTCGCAGGAGGTTGAGCATATCATAGGCTAGATCCATGTTAGGTACATCCTCTCGAGCAACCCAACGGACTTCTCCCTCTTCTGTCGAGTGAATGTCACCTTCAAAGTCTGAAGTTCTATAGAGGAAAACAAGATAACGCTCGTCATCTGTCGTGTACCAATGCTTCATACCAACCAATTTAGGATTTTTAATGGTCAATCCAGTTTCTTCCTTGACCTCACGAATAACTGACTCCACTAGCCCCTCGTGTGCTTCAATATGACCACCAGGTAGGGCAGCACCCGACCAAGAATAACGCTTGGGATCGCGAATTTGCATGACAATATTTTCTTGACCATCTTCGATGAGACACATATTGGTCAGAATAGTTGCTTGTGAACGTGACATATAGTTCCTTTCTAGTAAGTAATCAATTAAAATCTTAACAATTAGTTTTTAATCGACTCTCGATGTCGCAAATACAGATAAATAGCAGCATAGAAAACCATAAACAATATATAACCAGACATTGGTAACCAAACAAGTTCTCTTTTTATCGTCCACAGGGGCTCAAAAATAATTTGCGTATAATTCTCCCACTCTCCCTCTCTTTCAATTTTTATACCTTCTATAGCATGAATTAGAAACACATAGAGGTTCAAATTTAAACAAATCAAAGCCGCAATTTTTCTCTGATGCTTATGGACAAGAAACAGAATGGGCCAGAGAAGAAAGTTACACTCAAACGGAAACAGTATACCACTTCGATATAAGGTGGGGAAATAAACATAAATCAGAAAAGAAATAACTAAACCTGGTATAAAAAGACAGATTGTCTTAAACCAACTTGAATTCAATGTTGCCTCCTTTCCTAAAGCCCATCTTGTTAAAGTCTTAACCTAAGGCTCAGTATTTCTAATCCATACTCTTCAGTTCTAACACCATATCACGGATTTGAGCCGCCAACTCGAAGTCAAGCAGTTCTGCCGCTTCGTGCATTTGCTTTTGAAGTTTCTTGATGGCTTCTTGGCGTTCTTTCTTGTTCATGGCACTGTAGTCCACAGTATCTTCTGCCACTTCTGCTTCATTAGCCTTGGTAATAGAAATAAGGTCACGAATTTCTTTCTTAATCGTTTGTGGAACAATGCCATGCTCCTTATTATAGGCCATCTGGATTTCACGACGACGAGCTGTTTCATCCATGGCCTTCTGCATAGACTCTGTAATCTTATCCGCATACATGATAACGTGCCCCTCACTATTTCGGGCAGCACGTCCGATTGTTTGGATAAGTCCACGTTCATTACGAAGGAAGCCTTCCTTATCAGCATCCAAAATAGCAACCAGACTAACTTCAGGAACGTCAATCCCCTCACGGAGAAGGTTAATACCGATAAGAACATCAAAGACACCCAAACGTAGGTCACGGATAATCTCAGTACGCTCTAGAGTCTTAATGTCAGAGTGCATGTATTTGACCTTGACACCCATTTCCTTGAGATAGTCAGCCAAGTCTTCAGCCATCTTCTTAGTCAAAGTGGTTACAAAGACACGCTCGCCTTTTTCAGTACGAGCATTGATTTCACCGAGGAGGTCATCCATTTGTCCCATGGTTGGACGAACTTCGACTTCTGGATCAAGAAGCCCTGTCGGACGGATGATTTGCTCAACCACAGTCTCGGTCTGTTCCATCTCGTAGTCGCCTGGGGTAGCAGAAACATATACAATCTGATGCACATGACTCTCGAATTCTTCACGTCGAAGGGGACGGTTATCAAGCGCCGATGGCAAACGGAAACCGTAATCAACCAACATCTTCTTACGAGCTTGGTCCCCGTTATACATTCCCTTAATCTGACCCATTGTCATGTGGCTTTCATCAATCATGATGAGGAAATCTTCTGGGAAGAAATCAAGCAAGGTGAACGGTGGCTCGCCCTCTTTTCGCCCATCCATGTGTCGTGAGTAGTTTTCAACACCATTTGTGTAGCCCATCTCACGAAGCATTTCAACATCGTACTCTGTCCTTTGGCGGATGCGTTGAGCCTCGATGAGCTTACCATCAGCTTCAAATTGTTTAACTTGAGCTTCCATCTCTTCCATAATATTCTTGATGGCCTCTTCCATATGCTCTTCATTAGTCATAAAGTGAGTCGCCGGGAAAAGAACAAGGTGCTCGACTTCACCGAGATTGCGTCCTGTCAAACTCTCAATCTCACAGATGCGGTCAATCTCATCACCGAAAAATTCGACACGAAAGGCGTGCTCATCACGGCTGGCAGGAAAAATTTCGACCACATCGCCACGCACACGGAATTTCCCACGTTGGAAATCAATGTCATTTCGCTCAAACTGGATATCAACTAGGTCATTGAGCAACTTGTCTCGAGAAATCTCTTGCCCTGGACGAAGACTAACCGCTGAATCGGCATATTCTTTTGGCGAACCCAAACCGTAAATACAAGAAACGGAAGCCACAACGATAACATCATTACGCTCAAGGAGGGCAGATGTCGCTGAGTGACGGAGCTTATCAATTTCATCATTTACAGAACTATCTTTTTCGATATAGGTATCTGATGACGGTACATAGGCCTCTGGCTGATAGAAATCATAGTAGGAAACGAAGTATTCTACAGCATTGTCTGGGAAGAACTCCTTGAACTCTCCATAAAGCTGACCTGCCAAAGTTTTATTGTGGGCAATAACCAAGGTTGGTTTATTGACGCGCTGGATGACCTGACTCATGGTATAAGTCTTACCTGTCCCTGTCGCCCCCTTTAGAATTTGAGCCTTCTCACCACCTTCAATATTGTCCACCAAGGCTTCGATGGCCTGAGGTTGATCCCCAGAAGGTTCATATTTAGAAACCAAATGGAATTGGTTGTCTTCTTTTCTATCTATCATTCTTTTTCCTTTCATTTATGTAATCATTCATCTCTTGGTCGGAGAAGATTTCCCCACTTGTAAGCGGAATTTGAATCATTCGCATCTTAGCGACATAGGCACGTTTCTTCCGTGATTGATGACCAAGTTTTTTGTCATAGGTAACAGCTGTCTCACCATTTTTGAAGAAGATAAGCAACACCTGATATCTCTTTTTATCATCAACCTCGGCATCATAGTCGAAGACATGCTCGATGCGTTTCAAAGAATATCTCACTGTCGAAGAGCGTCCAATATCCTCCATCCGTGTTGTCCAAGCTTTCTTGACAAATTCAATCTCGGATAAAGGAATGTCAAAAGTTTTCCGTCCAAATGCTTGGCCATAGTAGGTCAAGGAATTGTCATCCAGTTCCAAGAGCTTTCCATGACCTTTGAGATTTACGATACCGTCTATAAGGTGAACAATGGATAATAAAAGCCAAAATAAAACAATGACAGCAAGGAACTGCTTGACTGGATTATCACGAAGAGAACCTATAATGAGCTCAGGACAAAGAATCCATAAAGACAAGACAGAAAATATAAGGCCAACGACTATTTTCAATTTCAACATGACCCTATCAAGCTTAACTATCATATTGTCTCCTCCAAGTGTTTCTTCTATTTTAACACAGAAGTAAAAAGACCGAGTCTTTGAACTCAGCCTTAAAAGTTTTCTTTTTTCAATTGTAGACGAAGGATGATAATCCCTACTAGGAGAACGAGACAGGTAACGAGATTTCCTTCTAGACCAAAAGCTCCTCCTGACAACCAATCAGGCACGCCTGACCTGGCCTGAAAGTGCAATAAGCTGCCGCCTGCATTCTGTCCACTAACTGCCACGCCAACTAGATTCCCTTGCGCAAAGTTCCAAGCACCGTGAAGGGCAGCGACACCCCAGATATTATCTGTCTTGAGCATGTAAAGAGCCAAAAGAACTCCTACTAGAACAATACTAATTAGAGACAAGGCGGTAACACCTTGATTTCCTAGGTGTAATATTGAAAAGAAAGAACTTGAAATAGCAATTCCCCAGGAAAGGTTCAATTTATTAGTCACCGTCTGAAGTAACCAACCACGTGTCACCAGTTCCTCGGTTCCACCTTGGATAAACCAGAAAGGTATTAGGGATAGTATATATAGGAGGGTTTTCTGAGAAAAGTCTACTTTTACAAATTCTAACCCTCCAAGTATATAAGTCCCAAGGAAACTCACTAACAAGAGCAGGGTTCCCAATCCCCAGCCCTTAAGCAAGTTAAACCAAATATGCCCCTTGAAAAATCCAAGTGTACGAATGGGACGTTTTTCAACAACTTTAACCCAGAAAAAGATAGCTAAGGCAGTAAAGGCAAATGTTCCCAACTGAAAATACATGTTTGAAAACATCTTATAGGAAATCGTATTTATATCCTGGAACTGAATGTTACCATTTAATACTAAGAAAGAAAGAACAATAGCCATTGGAATTCCCACAACAATCCCTGATAGAAATCCACCTACAAGGACATAACCAAAGGCAATAAAACAGGACAGCATAATCATCAGCCAACTTGGAACTTTATCATATCGGCTAGTATATTTCTCAAGCATACGTTTCTTCATTTTTTAGCTCCTGTAACAAATCTTACATGTATTCGATTACAGTGTAACTAATTGACACAAGCTTGTCAACTTCTTCTCAGATAGCTCTCATAGCTAACGAACCTTGTTACATTTCCTAACATCAAACTCCAAGAAGTTTGATAACAAGACCTTTTTTTGATAGAATAGGAAGGTATTTTATAAAGGAGACTTTTTATAATGAAGAAAAAACTTCTGACACTCTTCTTGAGTGCCATGTCAGTTTTCTTTGTTTTCGGAGCTAAGGTATCTGCTGAAACAATTTCAGTCGTTTCAGACACAGCCTATGCCCCATTTGAATTCAAAGATTCTGATCAGACCTACAAAGGTATCGACGTTGATATCATCAACGAAGTTGCCAAACGTAAAAATTGGGATGTTAACCAAACCTTCCCTGGTTTCGATGCAGCTGTTAACGCTGTTCAATCAGGCCAAGCAGACGCCCTAATGGCCGGTACTACTGTTACCGACGCACGTAAGAAGGTCTTCACTTTCTCAGACACTTATTACGACACTTCAATTGTTATCTACACACGTAGTAGCGACAAAGTCAGCGACTACAAACAATTGAAGGGTAAAACAGTCGGTGTTAAAAACGGTACCGCTGCTCAAACTTGGCTTGATAAAAACGCTAGCAAATATGGTTTTACAGTTAAAACTTTTGACACTAGCGACTTGATGAACAACAGCTTGGATTCTGGTTCTGTCGATGCAGCTATGGACGACACACCAGTTGTTAAATACGCTATTGGTCAAGGAAAAGACTACGCTATCAACATTAAGCCTGAATCTATCGGTAGCTTCGCTTTCGCTGTTAAAAAAGGTGGAAAACACGAAAATCTTATCAAAGATTTCAACGAAGCTCTTAAGGAAATGAAGAATGACGGCACCTACGACAAAATCATGAACAAATGGTTGGGTGATTCATCAAAATCTTCTTCATCAAAACCCTCAGCAGATCTTAAATTGACTGGTGATGCCAACGCAAAAGCCACTCCTGCTAAGGAAACCTACACTATCTCAATGGACTCATCTTTTGCTCCATTCGAATACCAAAATGGTTCAGGTAAATATGTAGGTATCGATGTCGATATCATCAATGCCATTGCTAAAAACCAAGGTTTCAATGTCAAATTGACAAACCCTGGTTTCGATGCATCACTTAATGCTGTACAATCTAGCCAAGCTGATGCCGTATTGGCTGGTATGACCATCACTGATGCTCGTAAACAAATCTTTGACTTCTCTGATCCTTACTACACATCAAACATTCGTTTGGCTGTAGCTAAAGGAAGTAAGGTTAAATCTTACAAGGATCTCAAAGGTAAGACTGTAGGAGCTAAAAATGGTACGTCATCTTACTCATGGTTGGAAGACCACGCTGGTGAATATGGCTTTACTGTTCGTGCTTACGATGAAGCTTCTACTATGTACGACAGCTTGAACTCTGGTTCAATCGATGCTCTTATGGATGATGAAGCCGTTCTTCTATACGCTATCCAACAAGGGCGTAACTTTACAACACCAATTGAAGGTATTGCTACTGGTGAAGTCGGCTTTGCTGTTAAAAAAGGTGCTAATCCTGAGTTGATTGAAATGTTCAACAATGGTTTGGCTGCTATCGTGAAAGATGGTACTTACGATAAGATTATCAATAAATACCTCGATAGCAACAAATCAAAAGAAGGAAGCTCAAAAAAAGCTACCGATGAAACAACCATCGTAGGCTTGATTAAAAACAACTACAAACAACTCCTCCAAGGTCTTGGAATTACCCTTGGATTGACCCTTCTTTCATTTGCTATTGCCATGATTATCGGTGTTATCTTCGGTATGATGGCAGTTGCACCAAATAAGACACTCCGCGTGATTTCGCAAGTCTTTGTTGACGTGGTTCGTGGTATCCCATTGATGATTGTTGCAGCCTTCATCTACTGGGGTATTCCTAACTTGATTGAAAATATCACTGGTCACCAATCACCAATCAATGATTTTGTGGCAGCGACAATTGCCCTCTCACTTAACGGTGGTGCTTATATTGCCGAAATTGTACGTGGTGGTATCGAAGCTGTTCCTATTGGTCAGATGGAAGCTAGCCGAAGCTTGGGTGTCCCTTACAATACAACAATGCGTAAGGTTATCTTGCCACAAGCGGTTCGCTTGATGTTGCCAAACTTCATCAACCAATTTGTTATCTCATTGAAAGATACGACTATCGTATCAGCTATCGGTTTGGTTGAACTCTTCCAAACTGGTAAAATCATCATTGCTCGTAACTACCAATCATTCCGTATGTATGCGATCTTGGCCATCCTTTACTTGGTCATCATCACATGCTTGACGAAATTGGCTAAACGACTAGAAAAGAGACTTAAATAATGGCTGAATTGAAAATCGATGTGCAGGACTTGCACAAATCATACGGCGACAATGAAGTCCTCAAAGGCATTGACGCCAAATTCTACGAAGGTGACGTTGTATGTATCATCGGTCCTTCAGGTTCAGGTAAATCAACCTTCCTTCGTACGCTTAACCTACTTGAAACAGTGACATCTGGTAAGGTAGTCGTTGATGGCTATGAATTATCAGATCCTAAGACAGACCTTGACAAAGCCCGCGAAAATATCGGGATGGTCTTCCAACATTTCAACCTCTTCCCACACATGACAGTCCTTGAAAACGTGACATTTGCACCTGTTGAACTCGGACGTATGAATAAGGAAGAAGCTGATAAATTAGCTATGGATCTTCTTGATCGTGTGGGACTTGCTGACAAGGCAGATGCAATGCCAGATAGCCTATCAGGTGGACAAAAACAACGTGTGGCGATTGCACGTGGTTTGGCAATGAATCCTGATATCATGCTCTTTGACGAACCTACTTCTGCCCTTGACCCTGAAATGGTCGGAGACGTTCTTAACGTTATGAAAGAATTGGCAGAGCAAGGTATGACCATGATTATCGTTACTCACGAAATGGGATTTGCTCGTCAAGTTGCCAACCGAGTAATCTTTACTGCGGACGGTGAGTTCCTCGAAGATGGTACTCCAGATCAAATCTTTGATAACCCACAACACCCACGTTTGAAAGAATTCTTGGACAAGGTTCTAAACGCCTAACTAATTATCAAAACAGTTACTCTTGCTAGAGTAGCTGTTTTTGATTGCCATTTTGGATAAGAAAAACAGAGCAAGTGCTAGACTTGCTCTGTTTCATCATTTAGTTCAGGGTGTTTTGCTGCTTCTTCCCTTGCCAAGCGTTCACGCTCAAGACGGAGTTTTCGGTTAGGATTTAAGCGCGTAAAGAGTTCTTCAAGTTTCTTTGGATTCCAAACATCGGCCGCAGAAACAAAATTTCCATCTTTATCCCTGAAGGATATCGGTTTATCTCCCATTGTAAACCTCTTATTTCAATATTTTTAAATTCGCCAACTTCACGTAGTTAGTAAGGTTGCTTGGCAGACCGCCATAGCAATTGGCCTAGACTATCAAGTGCTTGGCACTTAGAGAGTCTTTCATGGTCACGACACGAAGGAAAGTCGGTCGATTATACCGATTTTACGTAGTTAGTGAGGTTGATAGGCAGACCCCCATAGCGACTACCGTAGACTAGCAAGTGCTTGGCACTTAGAGAGTCTTTCATGGTCACGACACGAAGGAAAGTCGGTCGATTATACCGACTTTACGCAGTTAGTGAGGTTGTTAGGCAATCCGCCATAGCGGCTGCCGTAGACTAGCAAGTGCTTGGCACTTAGAGGGTCTTTCATAGTCACGACACGAAGGAAAGTCGGTCGATTATACCGACTTTACGCGGTTAGTGAGGTTGATAGACAGTCCGCCATAGCGGCTGCCGTAGACTATCAAGTGCTTGGCACTTAGAGAGTCTTTCATGGTCACGACACGAAGGAAAGTCGGTCGATTATACCGACTTTGCGCAGTTAGTGAGGTTGATAGGCAGTCCGCCATAGCGGCTGTCGTAGACTATCAAGTGCTTGGCACTTAGAGAGTCTTTCAACGTCAATCCACAAACTCAAATTCGAAGTTACCAATACGAACGATATCGCCATCCTTAGCACCACGTTCACGAAGCGCTTCATCAACTCCCATACCACGCAATTGACGTGCAAATTTCATGATTGATTCGTCACGTTCCATGTTGGTCATAACAAAGAGTTTTTCAAGTTTCTCACCAGAAAGTACCCATGAGGCATCGTCGTCACGGCTAATTTCAAATGGACGTTCATCCTCGTTAAAGCCGTAGTAAACTTCTTCTTGTTCCATATCATCTTCGCTATAAAGCAAGAATTCGTCTGTCTCATCAAGCAATTTTGCAGTAGCTTCTAAGAGATTTTCCAAACCTTGGTGAGCCAAACTTGAAATTGGGAAAATTTGTGGCAATTCATCGTAGTTAGCAGCCAATTTTTCCTTAAACTCTTTCAAGTTTTCCTCAGCCTCAGGCATGTCCATCTTATTAGCCACAATAATTTGTGGGCGTTCCATCAAGCGTAAGTTGTAAGTTTCCAACTCTTTATTGATCTGAAGATAATCCTCGTAAGGATCACGTCCTTCACTCGCTGACATATCAATCACATGGAGGATAACACGTGTACGCTCAATGTGGCGAAGGAACTGCGTTCCCAAACCAACACCCTGACTAGCACCCTCAATCAATCCTGGAAGGTCAGCCATAGCAAAGCTCTCACCTGACTTAGTACGTACCATTCCCAAGTTAGGAACAATTGTCGTAAAATGATAGGCACCAATCTTTGGTTTTGCTGCCGTTACTACACTGAGAATCGTTGATTTACCAACAGATGGGAAACCAACCAAACCAACATCAGCCAAAATCTTCAATTCCAATTGAAGTTCGCGTTCTTCACCTGGTTCACCATTTTCAGCGATTTCAGGAGCAGGGTTACGAGGTGTTGCAAAACGGATATTTCCTCGACCACCACGTCCACCGTGAGCAATGACAAACTCTTGACCATCTTCAACTAAATCAGTAATAACTTTGCCGGTCTCAGCATCACGAACTGTCGTACCTGGCGGGATGCTAACGATGAGGTCTTCAGCACCTCGACCGTGCATTCCCTTGGTCATCCCTTTTTCGCCATTCTTAGCCTTGAATTTACGGTTATAACGGAAATCCATAAGGGTACGCAAGCCTTCGTCAACCTTGAAAATGACCGAGCCACCCTTACCACCGTCACCACCCCAAGGACCGCCATTGGGTACATATTTCTCACGACGGAAAGCGACCATCCCGTCACCACCACGACCAGCTTTGACACTAATCTTGGCTGTATCTAAAAACATACTCATCTCTATATCTCTCTTTCTGACTCGTGTGTCCTATATCAAGACATTCTCATATAAAAGAATTTCCGACAGACACAAAAAAACGCTTGATAGCGTCTTAAAGAACAGCTGCGACTGCTTGGAAAATCAATGCCCCAACTGTTACTAATAGCATAATCAAAACGACCAATACTGTTAGACGTTCAAAAAATGATTTCTTACGTGGTCCGTTATCTCCAAATGCCACTTGAATTTACCTCGTTTTTTCTTCTATTATTTCACAATAATAGTAACAAAAATCTGCCCATTTCGCAACTCTTAACTAGCTTAAGCCAAAGGAATTCCAAAAACAGCTAAAGCTTCCAACTCCTCCTCGGTTAAACGTCGCCAAGCACCAAGTTCTAAATCATCTGGCAGACTTAAAGGCCCCATACTCATACGTTGTAACTCTATCACTTCCTTACCACAAGCAGCTACCATACGCTTAACCTGATGGAATTTCCCCTCAGCAATGGTAATCTGAACCAAGCTAGTCCCAGCATCCCTATCTACGGATACAATCTCTAGTTTAGCTGGTTGGCAAGTGTGGTCTTTGAGTTCAATCCCTTTTTCAAAAGCTAGAATATCCTCCTGATCCATGATACCATTCACCTTGGTTTGATAAATCTTGTCCACATGTTTCTTTGGAGATAGCATGGCGTGAGCTAAGTCGCCATTATTGGTTAATAGAAGAAGACCATGAGTGTCAATATCCAAGCGACCAACTGGAAAAACTTGCTTATGTCTTGCTGTGTCATCGAGTAAATCGAGCACTGTCTTGTGACGGGCATCCTCTGTTGCTGAAATGACACCCTGAGGCTTATTTAAAAGATAGTAAACAAAGGTCTCATGTATTAATGCTTGACCTTGAAAAGCAATCTGATCTTGCTTCTCATCAATCTTAGCCTTAGGTGACGTCTCCACTTGACCATTTACAGTCACTTGCTTCTTTTTTAGAAAGATCTTGACCTGACTACGACTCCCGACACCACAGTCTACCAAAAACTTATCCAGACGCATCTAAACTTCCTCCTTTATTGGAATCCAAACTTCCATTTCATAATCTTCAGCCTGACGATTTCCTGGGAGATAAACCTCTACAGTGGGCTGGTCAATCATTTCAAAATGGTTCTTAGCATAGTGAAAACTCTCCCAAACAGCTGCCGTTGCAGGCCCTCTAAGTTTAAATACCGCATAAGTAGCTGGTGCTAGAGCAATCATTTCCATACTATCATCCTCACCAGCCAAGGCTGTTACATAAGTCTTACGACTGCCATCATTGATCCGAATGCCATAGGTAGGAACAGCCAAATCATCTTGTTCTGCTAAAAAAGGTACCCAAAGGAAGTCTGTTGGCTTACCTAATTCCTCGCCTTCAAAAGCCATCCCTGAAAAACTCAAAAATCCCTTCCGAACAACCCTAACATCATAACGAACGGTTACTAAATCCAACTTTTGAATCACCTTTTTCAGTTTTGTCAGCTCAACTGGAACCTCGTTCGCTAGGACATAGGAAATCTTTTCTACAAATGCTTCTTTTTCGGCATTACCAGAGCCTATAGGAACCAAGACCCAATCTTCTGCTGCAACACTTTGATCTTCACAAAGGTAGGTAAAGTGCTTGCCTCCTTCGTTAAAAGACACATCAGCTAAACGAAAAAGAGTTTCAGGCAAATCGACAACCACCATCTCAAGCCCCTTTGCCTTAAACAAGAGCTCTTGATCCCTTAAACGAGCCCTCATAGCCAAGCTATCACTATCAATTGAAAAAGTGTTGTCAGTGTCCATTACAGACTGAAAGAAGGCCTGATGTAAACCTGAAAAAGTCCAGACAGCATGCCAACGACACATCATCTCATAATCGTCAATGGTCACCAGAAGAGAGAGCTCCTGCTGGTCAGACGCATAGGAATATGCTTGAACGTTCAATTGGTCTGGTGTCAGGTAGTCATTAACAAAGACCGCAAAGTCATCCATGGTTTGAAAATCTGACATAAACGCTCCTTTTCTATTCCTCGACCGAGCCCGTCACATACATAGTAAATGTAGCCCTTGTAAGAATTTTCTCTTCCTGATTAGTAATGACAACTTCCACCACCTTAGTCGTCTTACCATTATGCACACACAATCCTTCAATCTTGAGTTGGTCAGACAAATGCCCTGCCTTGAGATAATTGATATTAGACTGAAGCGTCACCGCATAGTCACCTGATGAAATGGCCACGAGCCCTGCGACCTGGTCACAAAGCGTAAACAGATATCCCCCATGAGCATTACCAAAATAATTCAGGGACTTCTCGACTACCTTAGTTGTCACGATAATATGTCCCGTTTCAAATAGTTCTTCTTGAAAATTCTCAAATACACGGATCTCATGTAGTTTGTCTTCCATAGCAAGCCCTCCTATCGTTGCTCATTCCACACCTAGTGAAATGACACGTCTTTATCTACTAGTATAACACGAAGTTCATAAAGGATAACAAGCTTATTTAGCTAAGCTAATATCAACCTTAATATCTTCACGAAAAAGCTTCTTCACTCGACAATAATTATCCACAAAAGCCAAGAGTTCTTGTTCATTTTCCAAAATCAGATCCTTAGGTAAATGAATCGCAAGTGTGAAATGCCCTTCTTCATAGTTGGAATCAACCTGAATAGCAAGCTCCTCAATTCCCTGATACTTGGCAAAATAACTCTGTAGACACATGGTCACACAAGAAGCCAAAGCAATATTCACCAGGCTCATAGGTGTTTCCCCATCTTCCGTATAGCCAAAAAGTTCCACAGGTGCTCCATACCCCTCTGAAAGTGAATGGAATCGTTTGTCACCTTTAATTGTTGTTTGATACATCATGTCACCTCAATCTATTTTTTATTATTATAACAAAGAGAGTGCTAAGGACCGAGCTGAACGATTTGAAATATCTATCAAAAAACAGAAAGCGTAAGGGTTATCAGCTCTTATTTTCCAATAGATTAGTCTTGTACAACACTGATATTACCAAGGGGTTACAGTTGAGTAAAAACGACTGAAGGCGCTTTTAAAATTTTGTTTTTTCATTTAAAATGAATTTACTAAGAAAAAAGGGAGACTATTATGAAAACATTTTCTAAATTAACTTTAGCCTCTGTCTCAGTTCTTGCCTTGTTGACCTTAGCAGCATGTGGCAACTCTAAAGACAAAACTGACTCATCATCTTCAGCACCATCATCAAGCAAGGTGACCAAAGAATCTTCTTCAACTGATTCAAGTGCTTCAGTAAAAGTCAACAAAGATGGATCATCTGAAGTCAGCGACGGAAACGCTAACTCAGCAAAAACAAACGGCAATAACACTGTAGAAGCTAACGATAGCGAAGGTAACAGCGCAACAGTTGGTCAAGATGGTTCAGTCGATGTTAATAGCCAAGACGGTACAAACGTCAAAGTCGGATCAGACGGAACTGTCTCAATTGGTAACTAAATAAGATAAAAAAGGCTAGCTATTCTGCTAGTCTATTTTTTTAGATTTAGATTGATGTAAACGCTTCCTGAAAGTGTTATAATAGGCGTGGAAATCCAAATTCAGGAGGTGAGACAATGAAAAATAAAATCATCTTGGGATGTTTGGCTGCAGCGACTTGTGAGATTCTCTTTGGGCTCAGTTTTATCTTTACCAAATCTATTACAGCACAGGTCAGTGACCTGGCTTTAATCTCTTGGCGTTTTGTCACAGCCTTCCTTTTTATTAACCTCTATTTTCTCATCAGTCGACGTCGGATAACAATTAACGGTAGAAATCTTAAACCTCTGACACGTATTGCCATCCTCAATCCGATTATCTATTTTATCTGTGAAACGATTGGCATTCGTATGACGACGGCTTCTGAAAGTGGAGCCTTTCTCGCCTGCATCCCAGTCGTTGCCCTTATCATGTCTAGCCTTATTTTAAAAGAATGGCCCAGCCGTTGGCAGGTGGTCGGTGTCATCACCACCCTCGTCGGTATCATCATGGCTGTCTTTGCTGCTGGCGGTTCTACCGACTTCTCCCTGGTGGGCTACTTGATTCTAGGTCTAGCAGTTGTCTCCTACGCCCTGTATTGCGTTGATGTTGAAAGGGCTAGTCAATTCAGTAGCCTTGAGATTACTTATTTTATGCTTGCCAGTGGTTGCCTGACATTCGGACTCTTTGCACTCAGCCAAGGCTTTTTAGCAGGCGATTTGAAAGAGCTCTTGCTACTCCCTGTAATCAATCCAAAATTCACTATCACCATCCTTTATCAAGGCTTGGGATGCAGTGTTCTGGGCTATCTTCTATCAAATTTTGCCATCGCAAATATCGGGGTTAACAGAACAGCATCCTTTATTGGGATTTCAACAATTATCTCAATTCTAGCGGCTGTCGTCGTCTTAGGAGAACCCTTCTCGTATTTACAAATTTTCGCAGGAATTTTAGTCGTCTTGGGCGTCTATGTGGCCAATAAAACCTAAAACTCTCGGGAATTAATCTTCCGAGAGTTTTTAGTCTTAATCAAGCTCTGTTTGGATTAACACGACGAGTTCTTCCTCATTAGGAATGCTACTTACCGCAGTCGGCTCAGGTAAAGCCTTATCTCCATACCCCTTAATAATATGTGATAAGAACACAGACGCTTTTGTCATGGCAAGAGGTAAAGAATCTGCCCTAATGCTACGACCAAAATCAGGAAAACTAATTTGATAACCTTCCTCAATCGTGTGAAAAATCGCTGGATATTCGTATAACATGTCTCTTCCCCCATTTCAATACTATACTCCTCTATGATAAGATGCGTTTGAAGAGAAGTCAACCAAAAATCGTTATAATAAAGGTATTGAAACCATTCGAAACAATACAGCAAAGTTAAAATAAGGCTTAGTCCGTATTCAACTTGAGAAAGTGGCACCGATTCGGTGCTTTTTTGAAACCCAAAAAGTCCCTTGGAATTATCCAAAGGACTCTTTTTATCTGTTCTATTTCTTAACCTCATCCAAAATCTCAATCACCTTATACAAATCTGGTTCTGTGATTTGGTAAGGCGCTTGTTCACGGACAATTGGTTTAGCACAAAAGGCGATGCCGATGCCAGCTGTCTTAATCATAGGCAAATCATTAGCACCGTCACCCATAGCAATGGTTTGCGAGAGTTCGAGATCATTTTCTGCTGCCCAATCTTTGAGTTTGGCTACCTTGACATCTTTGGTGACAATGTCACCATAGACCTTACCAGTTAAGACACCGTCAACCACCTCTAGGTGATTAGCCTTAACATAATCGATTCCTGCTTCAACTGCTAGTCTATCCACAGTCTCATGGAAACCTCCAGAAACCAAGCCTACCTTAAAGCCACGGGTGTGGAGTTCATCTACAAGTTCCTTGGCTCCCTTGTTGAAATGAATACGGGCGTAGACCTTGTCAAATATACTCTCTGGTAATCCCTTGAGGGTCGCCACACGCTCATTCAAGGCCTGTCTAAAATCCAATTCTCCACGCATGGCACGCTCTGTGATTTCAGCAACCTTTTGACCAACGCCTGCTTCTTCTCCCAATAAATCAATAACTTCTTCTTGGACTAGCGTAGAATCTACGTCCATAACTAATAAACCTTTAACTTCTGACATAATTACCTCGATTCTTCGATGTCTATATAAGCCTTCACTAGATTTAATTCAAATATGAAATGAAAAACGGACCTTACAAAAAATTCTGGACCGTAGTCCAGAATCTTTCTCTTACATACGAATCTGTTCGCGTGTCTTCTCGTAAGATGATACAAAACGATCTGTCACACCTGGTTCAACTGTTTCCAAGGCATAAGAAATTTCTTCCAAAGATGCATCATAATCATGATCAACCTCAAACAATTTAAGTGCATGCTCAAAGCTACTTTGAACAGCAGGTTCGAACGAACGGTATCGGTTCGAGTATTGCAAGAGTTGCTCAGTCAAGGTTGCATTTTGAACAACCAAGTAAGCAGTCTCTTCCAAATGATCAATGGCGTTTTTAGATGTTTCTGTCAAACGCATTACCGCATCAATATTAATACGGCCACGGCTGAGTTCGTCCATAAGGGCCTCAATTTGAGCACTAGTTGAGAAGAATACACTCAAGAAGGATTGAGGAATACCTGGCAGGTTACGTTTTTCCATGTAACGCTTGATAACATGCAATTTATTAACATAAACATCAAGCTCTTCACGTGCTTTAGCTTCGTTTTTCTCAATAGCCTGAAGATTTTCAAAGACCTCAACCTGACCGTTTTCAACAGCTGACAAGGTATTAAGACTCTTTTCAAAGATTTTCTCAAGTTCTGAGAATGGTTTTACCTGAGTTTCAAAATTTTCAAGGGTTGGAAGAACAGCCGTCTCCACACCTGAGATATCAGATGCAAAGCTACGAACATCTGCCGCATAAGTTTCATCGAAGATGTAAGTCAACATGAGACGCTCAAGCTCTTCTTGAAGTTTCTTGTTGTTTTCTTTAGCATGCTTGAGATAACCTGGCAATATTTTCTTTTGACGCATAACAACCTTATATGAGGCAATTTCACGTTCAAAAATGCTATACAAGTTGTCAATTTTTTCTTGAATCTCAGCGTTTTCTTCTTCCGCACGGTCTAAATCAAGAGAAACCAACTCACTTGAGTTTGAACGGATAGCTTCACGAATTTCTTGGAAGCGACGTTCGATATTTTTCTCAGGGAAGTGATAATTTTGCTCAATCAACTTGCGATAGCCAGATTCCAAATCATCCAACTGATCTGGGAAATCATCTTCCAACTTAGCTACAATAGCAGGAATTTTCTCTGAAATTTGACCCAATGCAATAGTGTGCTCTTCTGCACGATCCAAGATAGTAGATGCTTCAACAGGGTCACCTGATGAGTTAAGAGTCACGAATTCTGCAAACTCAGCTTCAATGTTTTTAAGCTGCTTATTGATTTCGGTCATGGTAGAACCGAAATTATCAGAGTTTTCCTCGATTGAGTTTTGCAACTCTTCGTACAAGTCTAATGCATGCTTAACGCGAGCACTGTTCTTTTCTTCTTGTTCTTTCAAGGTTGAGAGCGCTTCGCGGATAGACTTGATGTCTTCTTCCACAAGATCTAACTGACTCTCAATGTTATTGATTTCACCACTAGCCTTGAAGAAATGGAAGGTATCGTTCATATTTTCAGCTTCGAAAATATGATTTTCAATATCTGCGAATGAATTTGTCGAGATATCAATCCATTTCTGATGCCATTCACGGAATGTTGTTTGACTTTGTCCAATCAAGTGAAGCTTTTTAACTTCTTCAATTTCTTCGTTAATTGGCAAGTCAAACAATTTTTGCTTGCGTTCTTCAAGCTGTGCAATCCGCGAATCATTTCGTTTTCTAATAAGAATACCGACTAAGTAAGCGATAATTACGAGCATAACTACCACTACAATCAGTAAAACAATTCCGCTAGACATAGTTTCTCCTTAATCGTCTATTATGTTCATAAATGTAGAATAACATTACGATTATATCATAGTTATCCTAGCATTGCACCCTTTTCTAAAAGAATATTAGATATCTAGAGTACTGTAAACGGCATTTTCTTCGATAAATTCGCGGCGAGGTTCAACCTTGTCTCCCATCAGCATATCGAAAATCTTATCGGCCTCTGCAGCATCATCCACAGAAACACGTGCCATCAAACGATTTTCAGGGTCCATGGTAGTTTCCCAAAGTTGGTGGTCATCCATTTCACCCAAACCTTTATAACGTTGTACTGTAGGTTTTGAACGTCCCACACTATACTTTTCAAAAGCAGCACGCAATTTGTCTTCTTGATCGGCACCAGGTTGGATGTATTCTTTAATCTCAGAACCAACCTTAACCCCATAAATTGGTGGTTGAGCAATGTAGACATAGCCTGCTTCCAAGACTGGACGCATAAAGCGGTAAATCAAAGTCAGAAGCAAAGTACGGATGTGGGCCCCATCGACATCGGCATCGGTCATGATTACCAACTTGTGGTAACGAGCCTTGCTGACATCAAATTCAGCTCCAAAACCTGTTCCCATAGCTGTGAAGAGAGAACGAATTTCTTCATTGGCTAGAATCTTATCCATGCTAGCCTTTTCAACGTTCAAAATCTTACCTCGAATTGGCAGAATAGCTTGGAATTCACGATTACGACCTGATTTAGCAGATCCACCGGCTGAGTCCCCTTCGACAATGAAAAGTTCATTCATTTCAGCATTATTCGATGAACAGTCTGCCAACTTCCCTGGAAGGTTAGAAATTTCAAGACCTGACTTCTTACGTGTCACCTCACGGGCACGCTTAGCGGCGATACGGGCCTTAGAAGCCAAAATCCCTTTTTCAACAATCTTCTTAGCGATAGCAGGATTTTCCAAGAGGAAGCGACTCAAAGCTTCACTGAAAAGACGATTGGTAATCTTAACCACTTCAGAGTTTCCAAGCTTGGTCTTGGTTTGACCTTCAAACTGTGGGTTTGGATGTTTAACAGAGATGATAGCAGTCAAACCTTCACGAACATCATCCCCTGTCAAATTATCATCTTTTTCTTTGAGAATCTTATTCTGACGTGCATAGTCATTAATGACACGCGTTAAGGCTGTTCGGAAACCTTGTTCGTGAGTACCACCCTCATGGGTGTGAATGTTGTTGGCAAAACTCATTACCGTTTCATGATAGCCAGTCGTGTATTGCATAGCAACTTCAACCGAAATACCATCCATCTCACCATCAGTGTAGATAGGTTCATCAAAGATAACATCCTTGTTTTCATTGATGTATTTCACATAGGATGTGATACCACCTTCGTAGTGATAATGTTTCTCTTGTTTGAGACCTTCACGCTTATCTGTGATAGAGATACGGAGCCCCTTGTTCAAAAAGGCTAATTCTTGGATACGTTTAGCCAATTTTCCAAAATCAAACTCGGTTGTCTCTTGGAAAATCTCTGGGTCTGGCGTAAAGTGAACAGTCGTACCATGTTTCTCTGTTTCACCAATTACTGCCAAATCTGCTACCACTACCCCACGTTTATACTCTTGGAAGTGGATATGGCCATTTTTATAAACCTTAACATCAAGTTGTGTTGAGAGGGCATTAACGACCGAAGAACCAACCCCATGCAAACCACCAGAGACCTTATAACCGCCTCCGCCGAATTTACCACCAGCGTGAAGTACTGTAAAGACAGTTTCTACCGCAGGACGGCCAGTTTTTTCTTGGATATCGACTGGAATACCACGACCATCATCGACAACCGTAATAGAATTGTCCGGCTCGATAAAGACTTGAATATGAGTGGCGAAACCAGCCAAGGCCTCATCGATTGAGTTATCGACAATCTCCCATACCAAATGATGCAACCCCTCTTTTGAGGTTGAGCCAATATACATACCTGGGCGCATACGTACCGCTTCAAGTCCCTCTAGGACTTGAATCTGGCTGGCATCATATTCTTGCGCTTTTTCTTCAAGATTTTTTAATTCATCAGTCATTTATGTCACAATCTCCAATAATGATTTATGGCCGTCAACAAGCAAGGTATCCAGACCCGCTACTTTTCCTGCCTCTATATCTATCTGGCGGTCACCAATGACCAAGCCGTGTTTAATATCGTATTTTTTAATTAAATAAAGGAAACTATCTGGACTCGGCTTTCTAGCAAAACCATTTTCAGAAGTTACAACCTCTGTAAAATAAGAGGCAATTTCTGCTTTATCAAGGATGTCTAGCACCAAGTGATTACGGTGGCTAACCAAAAAATTACGCCCACCTTCGGTCACAATCTTAGCTAGGACAGCCCTAGCACCTTCAAAAAGAACAGGTTCCTGTAAATGCTTGGCTTCCTCCTGCTTATATAGGGTTCGAAAATCAGCTATATCAGGCGCAAACATAGCAATGGCAGTGCTCGTTGATACCTTAAGGGCATCATAGACTGCTTGAGGTTCTGCTGTACGCTCAAATTGTTCTAAAGTTGCTAGAAAGGCTTGGGTTGATACCTGGTAATTATCCAACAAGGTACCACCCAAATCCCAGATATAATCTCCATAATTCATAACCTTAATTATAACATAAAAGGTCAGATTTTGCTTGCTTTTCACAGCTAAAAAGGCTTGGAAAACCTATCCAAACCTTAATTTTTTATTTCAGAATCAAACTCGCCACAATAGGACTAATAAAGACATATAGAATCCCTGTCACAGCAATTGAGAGACCACCCATGGCACCGGCAACCTGACCATATCTGAAGGCAGTTCCTGTACCTACAGCGTGTCCGGTTCCTCCTAGTGAAAGTCCGATAGCGACTGGGTCTTTAATCCCAATCATTTTTAGAAAGACAGGACCTAAGACAGAGGTTAAGATACCCGTAATAACAACTACAACCAAGGTTACCGTCGTAATCCCCTGCATTTTTTCCGAAATTCCCACAGCCATGGCAGTCGTTACAGACTTAGGAAAGAGCGAAATAGCCAAAAAATAATCCATTCCAAAAAGCTTAGCAATCAAGGCCGTGTATGTCGTATTTAGAACACAAGCAACCGTTGATCCAATTAGAATACTCTTATAGTGATGGCGCATGAGGTGTAGATTTTTATAAAAAGGAACTGCTAGCGCGACTGTTGAAGGAATAATCAAACTGTTAAGATAAGAGCCACCGACATAGTAATCCTTGTAGGAAATTCCTGTATAGTGCAAAATGACGATAATCAGGGCAGTCGATACAAGAAGAGGCGTCGTCAAAGGATTAGGAAAACGGCGATAAATCAATAGCCCTATTGTGTAAGCTAGTACAGAAAGTGTTAGCCCAAACAAGGGTGTGTTAAAAAAATTAGCCACGTTTAACCTCCTCGTAATCACCTTCAAAATGTTTTTTGATGAAACCGACGACTACTGCAATCACTACAATATTAAGAACCAAAGCTCCCATAATAATCAAAATAATAGGGACAATATTCGCTGAAATAGCATTCCAACGTTCCATAATACCGACACCTGCTGGCAAAAATAGAATAGTCATATTGGCAATTAAAAATTCTGCCACAGCATGTATATGACGTAGACGAATCCACTTAAGCTGAAGAGCAATCAGAAGCAAGAATAAGCCAATAATGCTTCCAGGAATAGGTAATTTGAAGAATGTTGAAATAGCTTCACCAATAACGGCAAACAAACAAATCAACATGAATTGAACGTAGTATTTCACGACTTGCCTCCTAGGTTTAATCACCTATTAGTCTACTCCTTTTTTTTTGAATTTCAAGAGTTTTCAGTAAATTCTTTTGAAAAATTGAGAGGTATAAATCAGCCTCTTTGAACATAAAAAAATCCAACCCTAAGGCTGGACTTTATCACAGATGCCACCACCGAGAATTGAACTCGGAACGGAGCATTACCATTGCTCTATTATACCATTTAACTATAGCGGCAACTGTTTTAATCTTACCATACTTTTATTTACTGTGGCAAGATTTTTTGCTTATTTTTTATAAATTTAAGTCTTGGTAAGGGGTACGGTAACCAACCTGTAAAACCTTACCATCTTTAATCAAGATAGGACGTTTAATCAACATACCATCTGAAGCCAAGAGTTCAACAGCTTCATCAAGAGATAGGGTTGGCAACTTATCCTTTAGACCTAGAGAGCGGTAGGATTGACCACTCGTATTAAAAAATTTCTTAAGTTCTAAATCTGACCCTGCCAAAAGCTCTTTTAAAAATTGAGCCGAAGGTGGATTTTCCTTAATATTAATAGATTCAACATCTAAACCTAATTGATTGAGTTCTGCCTTTGCCTTACGACAAGTGCTACATTTGGGATATTCATAAAAAGTGTACATGTTTTTCTCCTTTTTTCTAGCATAAGACATCTGTCTAAGGATTGTCAAACCTAATGCCTTCTAAATGAAGTAAGAAACGCTTGGCTTCTTCTCCTGCAGCATATTTTCCTATATGACCACTACTAGGAAGAACCCGATGACAAGGGACGATAATCAACCAGGGATTCTTACCAACAGCAGTTCCTACAGCCTGAGCTGATTGACATGAAATCACTTTACCAATCTGACTATAAGTTATGCTCTGCCCCACAGGAATGTCCCGTAAAGCTGACCAAACCTTTAGCTGAAAGGCTGTCCCTCTATCAGCTAGAGGGAGGTTATATGAACTTGGATGATCACCTTTAAAATAAGCCTCTAGCCAATTCTTGGTCATTTCCAAGATAGGATTTGAGGTGTCTACTAGCTCCTGTTCCTTAATTCCTGCTTGAAAATGTTTTTGCCCCTCCAACCAAACACCATAAAGCGCTTGGTCACTCGCCACCAAGCACAAGCGTCCAATAGGGGATAAATAATACTGACGATAAAGCATGTCTTTATTATAACAAAAAAGACAGGAATCTCTTGTTCCTGTCAATTAACTCTTATTATTTACCTTTAATCAAACGCACACGAACGATATTGTCACTAGCTTCAAACTTAGCAACCAATTCATCAATCTTAGACTTGTCTGTTTCATCAAGATCAAGAAGTGTATAGGCATAGTCGCCCTTAGAACGGTTGATGATATTATCGATATTGATATTAAAATCAGAAACCGCAGTAGAGATACGAGCCACAATATTAGGCACGTTTTTATTAATCAAGGTGATACGGTATGGGGCACTCAAGGCCTGTTGCACACGTGGGAAGTTAACAGAGTTAACAATTTCACCTGTTTCCATGAAACGACGAATGGTTTGACCAGCCATAATCGCACAGTTAAGTTCTGCTTCACCTGTTGATCCACCAACGTGTGGGAAGACAGTCACCTTAGGTTTGTTAAGGAGGTCTTCTGTACCAAAGTCGGTGATATAGCGTTTAACCACACCTGTTTCCAAAGCATCAAAGAGGGCATCGTTATCTACCAACTCTGCACGGGCAAAGTTAATGATAGTTGTCCCTTTTTGCATGAGGTTAAAGGCATCCGCATTGAAAGTACCTTTTGTATCTGGTGTCAATGGAACGTGAACAGTGATATAGTCACAGTTTTCAAAAATCTCTTTAAGATCAGAAACACGTTTTACATGGTGAGAGATATTCCAAGCAGCTTCAATAGAAA
This sequence comes from Streptococcus sp. Marseille-Q3604, assembly GCF_916619785.1. Taxonomy (NCBI): domain Bacteria; kingdom Bacillati; phylum Bacillota; class Bacilli; order Lactobacillales; family Streptococcaceae; genus Streptococcus; species Streptococcus sp. Marseille-Q3604. Next base: position 926,416 of record NZ_CAKAKM010000001.1, read on the forward strand.
CATATGGGTCGTAACCATAGACCTTCATTCCCAAACGGTAAGCATCATTGGCAATACGTGCACCAATAGCACCGAGCCCGATAACACCCAATGTCTTACCAGCAATCTCGCTACCTGCAAACTGTTTCTTACCTGCTTCAATTTGTTTAGGAACATCATCACCACTAAGTGTGTTAACCCAAGCATTGGCCGCAATATAGTCACGTGCTGAGAGTAAGATAGAGGCCAAAACAGCTTCTTTAACAGCGTTAGCATTGGCACCTGGAGTATTGAAGACAACAATCCCTTTTTCAGTTGCTTCGTCAACTGGGATATTGTTAGTACCTGCACCAGCACGCGCAATAGCTTTCAAGTTGTCAGGGAAGACAGTATTATGGAGATTTTGACTACGAATGATATAGGCATCCGGATTTTCCGCTAAATCTCCATCAATTTGGAAATGATTTCCAAGTTCCTTCAAACCAATCTGGTTAATATTGTTATACGTTTTTACACTAAATACCATAATTTTATTCCTCTTAAATCAATGTATCCCGTGGTGAGCTGCTTCATCAAGTTCTTGATAAAAGGCTTTCTCCCGCTTAGTTTTGATTTTCTGATAAGCAAGACGTTCACCATCAATAGGAACCTTGCCACAATAGACATAGCCAAGCTTCTCCAAAATATGTTGCATGACAGTATTCTTTTCATGCGTATCGCAACGGAAATCATGAGCATCAGTTCCCTCAATAAGACCTTGAATGAAGGTTTGAGCAATGCCCTGACCCGTAAATTCACTTAAAACGGCGATTCTATGAAAGGTAATGTAGCGTTTATTGTGGTGTTTCCAGTCCCCATCATAGATTTTGTCGTAAGCAGGGTCTCCATCAACAATCACCGCAGCATAAGAAACGATTTGACCATCAACAATTCCTACATAGGCCTGCCCATTAAGGACATCGTCAAAGATAGTTTCTTCAGTAGGGTAACCATCAGCTCCTTGCCATTGGGTACTCCCCGCTTCTGCTAAAGCAGTTCTAGCACTCTCAATCACAGTCATGATAGCCCCAATTTCATTTGGGAAGGCTTGTCTAATTTCCATCTCTTTACCTAATTATTTATTTTCGGCTTCAAATCTCTTCATAAAGTCAATCAAGTCAAGTACACCCTGACGTGGGAAAGCGTTATAAACACTAGCACGCATACCACCTACTGAACGGTGTCCTTTGATATTCTTGAAACCAAGAGCATCTGCTTCTGCTACAAACTTAGCATCCAACTCTTTACTTGGTGTTACAAATGGGATGTTGCAGACAGAACGATCCTTGGCATCTTTGACAGGATTTGTGTAGAAATCAGATGACTCAATGTAGTCGTAAAGAAGACCTGATTTCTCACGTTGAATTTCAGCCATCTTGTCCACGCCACCGATTTCATTTTTAACCCAGTCAAAGACGAGTTTTGAAATATAGATGTTGAAACATGGTGGTGTATTGTAAAGTGATCCTGCTTCAGCTTGAATACGGTAATCCAACATGGCAGACAATTGTGGTTGGTCGTTAAGGAAGTCTTCACGAACGATAACCACTGTAACACCAGCAGGTCCAATATTTTTCTGAGCACCAGCATAGATAAGGGCAAAGTCCTCAACATTGTAACGAGCAGCCAAAATATTTGAAGACATATCAGCTACAATTGGCACACCATTAGTATCAGGCAAATCGTAGATAGATGTTCCTTCAATGGTATTGTTCGTTGTCAAGTGAACATAAGCAGCTTCTGGATCAATTGTTGCTGGGTCAAAACTTGGGATATGATCGTAAACAGTTTCTTCTGAAGAAGCCAAAAGGATTGGTTCAAAAGGAATGGTTTTTGAAAGTTTAACAGCTTCTGTATAAGCTTTTTTACCCCATGAACCACCTACAAGGTAGTAAGCTTTCTTACCTTGAGCGAGGTTAAGTGGGACCATTGTAAATTGTGTTGAAGCGCCACCTTGCAAGAAAATAACCTTATAGTTATCTGGAATGGCCATAAGCTCACGAAGTGTCGCTTCCGCATCTTTAACGATTTTGTCAAATTCTGGAGAACGGTGGGACATTTCTAGCACGGACATACCGGAATCTTGATAGTTAAGCAATTCAGCTTGGGCTTTTTCAAGCACTGGTTTTGGTAATGTAGCAGGTCCTGCTGAGAAATTATAAATTGTCATAAAGACACCTCCAAAATTTTAATGGTCCTATTATAGCGAATTTTCTGAATATTGTAAAGTGTTATCAGTAAAAAACGAACGGGATTAACCGCTCGCCTCAAAAAAGTTAGGTATTTTATGTATATTTTTATCAGTAATTGATTTTAGTATCCGTTTATTTCTCCTTAAGAAAATAGGCTGCACCAATTAGATTAGCTCCATTATGATGATGACAAGCAACAATCTCGGGACGTTTAATAATTTTACCGATAAAGTCAATCTCATGGTGAACCTTATCAAACTGGCGGTTGACCTCCTCGATAAGAATTGGCTGGGCTGAAATGCCACCTCCAATAACAAAGGTTTCCATATCAAAGATGGTTTGAAGATTCAAAATGGTAATGGCTAGATTACGGCAATAGCTTTCAAAAAGCGGATAGACTGTCTCATCTCCTGCATTTATGGCCTTAAACGCCGCTAAACCATCCTTTAAGAGTTACCTAGCACTTCATTTACCTTGGTGATTAAACCGACAGCCGACAAAGTCATGCCTCGCATCAATGAAGGATCAACTTTTTCCATTTGAACTGGTAAAAGAAAGGTTAACTCCCCCGCTTGAAAGTGGCTTCCTTGAAAAAGTTTACCATTAATAATAAATCCACCACCTAGACCTGAACCCAAAACAAGGGCTGCACCATTGGTCACTCCTTGTAAATGACCTGTAGCTAGCTCTGCCAAGGCTGCTGCTTTACCATCATTAAGGGCCATTACAGGCAGATGGTACTTGGCTTCGAGGACCTCTTTAATACGAAAGCCGTGAAAGAACCTCAATAAGCCACCATGATAAATGACACCTTCCTCAGTATCAACCGTCCCTGGAACACTAATCGCTATACCTGATAGGTCTACTTCAACTGAAGTAACTATCTGATCAATCACGTCAATAGCTTGTTCCAAGGTTTGTGGAGATGACTGCGTCGGCAGACTCTTTTCAATGGCAAAATCCTCCGAAACAAGTGCGGACTTCACCAGTGTTCCCCCAAAATCAATCGCTAAAATCGTCATAAGCATCCTCCACAGATTGTTTTTCGTCATTATAACACAAAAGAACAAAAACTAGAAAAAACGGTTCCAAAATGCTATCATAAACTTACAGAATTAGATAAAAGGAGTATCTCACATGACTAAATTTCTACACACTTGTGTCCGTGTCAAGGACCTAGAAGCCTCACTTAAATTTTATAAAGAAGCTCTTGGTTTCAAGGAAGCTCGTCGCAATGATTTTCCAGAATATAAGTTCACCCTTGTCTACTTGCAACTCGAAGATGATCCTGATTACGAGTTGGAATTAACCTACAACTACGACCATGAAGCTTATGATCTTGGGGATGGATATGGTCATATCGCCGTTGGTGTTGATGACCTAGAAGCTACACACCAAGCTCACAAAGAAGCTGGCTATACTGTCACAGACCTCTCAGGTCTTCCTGGTAAACCAAAAATGTACTACTTTATCACTGATCCAGATGGCTATAAGATTGAAGTTATTCGTTTGACGCAATTCCTAGAAAAATAAAACAAAAAAAGTCAGATCGTATAGATCTGGCTTCTTTTTGTGCTTAATTTTTATTATCTGTCTTTAAGGCTGACAAGATTTGGGTACGAATATCATCCACACCGTTTGGATTATTTGGTAGGAATAAGGTTTGATTGCCTTTAGCCGCAAAAGTATTAAGGGTATCTAGATATTGGTTAGTCAAGAGAATAGACATAATCTGCTCTTCAGACATACCCACATTGGCCTCTTTAAGTTCTGCGATAGATTCAGCCAATCCATCAACGATTGCCTTACGTTGTTGGGCAATACCAACCCCGTGAAGACGATCTTTTTCAGCTTCGGCTTCGGCTGCTGTGACAATCTTGATTTTATCAGCTTCTGCCAATTCTTGAGCTGCGACACGCTTACGTTGAGCAGCATTGATTTCGTTCATAGACTGTTTAACTTCAGCATCTGGTTCAACTTTGGTAATCAAGGTCTTAACAATGATATACCCATAAGTTGTCATTTCTTCAGCCACTTGGTGTTGAACCTCAAGGGCAATTTCATCTTTCTTCTCAAAGAGTTCATCAAGCGTCAATTTAGGAACTGATGAACGGAGAGCATCCTCAATGTATGATTTAATTTGAGCTTCTGGACGCATGAGTTTATAGTAAGCATCTGTAACATTTTGCTCATTAACACGATATTGAGTAGCCACATTCATCATGACAAAGACATTGTCCTTTGTCTTAGTCTCAACCACAATCTCACTTTGAAGCAAACGTAGTTGAATACGAGCGGCAATTTTATCGATACCAAATGGTAAACGCATATGAATCCCACTCGTTGCAATTTTTTGATAACGCCCAAAACGTTCAACGATAGCCACTGACTGTTGACGTACAACGTAAAGCATACTGATGAGAATTCCCAAAATAATCAGGAAGGAAAACAGTAAAAAGAGAAGTGCTGCTTGCATGTTAAGTCCTCCAAAATAAACATTAAAAATTTCTTTGCTTTATTATAGCACAGTGATACAATTTTTCAAGAAAAATAGCATAGCTCGTTCGAAATAGTGTAAAAGAGATACTTTCTTTATCGCTTATATGTCAGCACTCCTGAAAACTTGGAAACTCCTGTTAATCGAGAGAGAGTTGTACGCAACAGGAGAGACTTTTCGATATAAGAAAAAGGCTGAAACGATTGCGTTTCAGCCTCTTAGTATTTTCGAAAATAAAATCGTTTGAAGAATTATTCTAGATGGCATCTAAAACTCAAATCTCAAAAGACTTATTTACGATACATCTTAACTTGAAGGTAAATATCGTTATAGATTCCGAGCCATTTTTGACCTAAGTTGTTATAGACTTCAAGGTTTTTAATGGTTGATTCTGAGGGATAAAAGGCTTTATCATCAGTGATACTCTTTGGAAGCAAGGCTTTAGCTGCTTGGTTAGGTGTGGCGTAACCGATATATTCAGCATTTTGGGCTGCATTTTCTGGTTTAAGCATGAAGTTGATAAAGGCGTAAGCCTCTTTTTCATGCTTTACAGTCTTAGGAATCACCAGATTATCAAACCAAAGATTTGAGCCTTCAGATGGGACAACATAACGTAGGTCCTCATTTTTATCAAGCATCTCACTAGCTTCCCCTGAGAAGGTTACTCCAATGGCCGCATCACCTTGAACCATGTAGCCCTTCATCTCGTCACCAACAATAGCCTTGATATTTGGTGTTAGACTATTAAGTTTAGTTTCAGCCAAACGTAATTCAGTCATGTTCTTCGTATTCAAGCTATATCCCAGGCTATTGAGTGAGAAACCAAGGACTTCACGCGCGCCATCCACAAGCATAATCTGATTTTTGTAATCTGGTGACCAAAGATCATCCCAGTGCTGTGGTGCTTTTTTCACCAATTTTGTATTATAAACAATGCCGACAGTTCCCCAGAAATAAGGGATGGAATAGTCATTGTGAGGGTCAAAACTAAGTCCTTTAAAGCTTGAGCCAATCTGGTCAAAACCTTTGATTTTAGATTTATCCAACTTCACCAAAAGGTCTTCCTTAACCATTTTATCAATAGTATAGTCTGACGGCACAGCGATATCGTAGGTTGTTCCGCCCTGCTTAATCTTGGTATACATGGCTTCATTGGAATCAAAGGTTTCGTACTGGACCTTGATACCCGTTTCTTTTGTAAACTTGGTCAAGAGGTCTGGGTCAATATAATCACCCCAGTTATAGATAACTAATTTGTCCGACACATTTCCTGTACGACTCTGCATGTAGGCAGAGATGCCCAAAAGGAAGAAGATAATGGCTAAGATACCTGCCAGAAATTGATAGAGTCTACGCATCCTGCTCCTCCTTCTCCTTGGTAATCGCATAATAACCTATAACTAAAAGAATAGAGAATAGGAAAACAACAGTTGACAAGGCATTGATTTCCAGAGAAATCCCCTTACGTGCACGTGAGTAAATTTCCACAGCAAGTGTTGAAAAACCATTCCCCGTTACAAAGAAGGTTACGGCAAAGTCATCCAATGAATAGGTAAAGGCCATGAAATAACCAGCAATAATACCAGGTGTCAAGTATGGCAACATAACCTCACGTAACATCTGCCATTGAGTTGCACCTAGGTCATAAGCGGCATTCACCATATCTCGATTCATTTCCTTGAGACGTGGCAACACCATGAGAACCACAATTGGGATTGAAAAAGCAATGTGACTCAATAAGACAGATACAAAGCCTAATTGGAAACCAATCAAGGTGAAGAGAATCAAGAAACTTGCACCAATCATAACGTCCGGTGCAACCATGAGTACGTTATTTAGGGATAAAATCCCAGTCTGTTGCTTCTGTTTACTCTCATAGATAAAGATAGACCCAAAGGTACCAATAATCGTTGCCAGAAGAGCACTAAGGAAAGCTAAAAAGAAGGTTTGAGCCAGAATTAACATAAGACGGCTATCTGAAAACATGCTTTGGTAGTTATCCAGAGTAAAACCTGTGAAACTATTCATATCGCCACCACTATTGAAAGAATAGGCAATTAAATAAAAGATTGGCAGGTAAAGGATAACAAAGACAAGAGCTAAATAGAGATTTGCAAATTTTTTCATTGACGTCTCTCCTTTGTTAACCACATTGTCGCAATCATAGCAACAATAAGAACAACACCAATGGTTGCCCCCATTCCCCAGTTTTGTGTCGTGAGGAAGTGCTGTTCGATAGCTGTCCCTAGGGTGATAACTCGGTTACCACCAATCAAGCGTGTCAGCATAAAGAGGCTGAGACTAGGAATGAAGACCGACTGGACACCAGAGCGTACCCCATTAAGCGATAAGGGAAAAATAACCTTGGTAAAGGTCTGCCAATCATTGGCTCCCAAATCTTTACTCGCATTCACAATATTTTCATCCAAATCATCCAGTGCATTGAAAATCGGTAGAATCATAAAGGGAATTTCAATGTAGCTAGCCACGAAAATGAAGGAGAAATCCGTAAAGAGAATTTGCATGGGTGCAATTCCAAAGAAACCAAGAAAGGCATTGATACCACCTTGTTGGCCAAAAATCCCCATAAAAGCATAGGCTTTCAGAAGGAGATTGACCCAAGTGGGCAAAATGACCAACATCAACCAAAGTTGCTTATGCTTCAGTCTGGTTAAGAGATATGCCGTCGGATAAGAAATGAGAAGAGTTACCAGAGTAATGATGGCTGCATAAAGAACCGAGTTAAAACTCATCCTTAAGTAAGTCCAACTGGAAAAGAAGGTGCCATAATTATCCAAAGTAAAGTTGCCACTGATATCAAAGAAAGACTGATAGAGTAGCATGAGCACTGGAGCAACCACGAAGAGTAGGAGCCAAAGGAGGTAAGGTACCGAGAAGAGGCTAGCTGTTTTCTTCATAGCGCTCCTCCTCAATGGCATTAATCAAGCCATCTTCATGTTCTTCCACTTCCACATATTCTTCAATACGTGCATCGAACTCTTCTTCTGTCTCATTAAGACGCATGATATGAATATCCTCAGGCGTAAAATCAAGACCGATAATCTCACCCTCAATCGCCTTACGGGTTGAGTGAATCATCCATTCATTACCAAGATTGTCATAGGCAATGATTTCATAGTGGACCCCACGGAAGAGCTGAGTTTCCACGCGGACTTGCAATTTGCCTTCCTCAGGAAGTGTAATCTGCAAATCTTCAGGACGAATAACCACTTCGACAGGTTCGTTAGGACGCATTCCTCCATCGACAGATTCAAAACGTTTCCCATTGAACTCAACCAAATAGTCCTCAATCATAACACCTGGTAGGATGTTAGATTCTCCAATAAAGGTTGCAACGAAGTGATTGATAGGTTCGTCATAGATATCAACCGGAGTTCCTGATTGAACAATTTCACCATCGTTCATAACAAAAATCCAATCCGACATGGCCAAGGCTTCTTCTTGGTCGTGGGTAACAAAGACAAAAGTAATCCCTAGACGTTGCTGCAATTCGCGCAACTCGTATTGCATTTCAGTACGTAGTTTCAAATCCAGTGCTGACAAGGGTTCATCCAAAAGGACAACACGTGGCTGGTTAATAATTGCTCGGGCAATGGCCACACGTTGACGTTGACCACCTGATAATTTTTGAATTGAGCGTTTTTGATAACCATTGAGTTGAACCATCTTTAAGGCTTCTTCTACACGCTCTTCGATTTCCTTTTTAGGCACCTTTTTCAATTTAAGGGCAAAAGCCACATTGTCAAAGACATTCATATGTGGAAAGAGGGCATAAGATTGGAAAACGGTGTGGACATCCCTTTTATTGATAGGAATATCATTGATACGCTTTCCATCCAAAAGGACGTCACCACTGGTCGCATCTAAGAGACCTGCAATGATGTTCAAAATTGTTGATTTACCAGAACCAGAAGCCCCAAGAAGGGTATAGAACTTACCTTCTTCTAGTTCAAAGTTGATGTCTTTTAAAACTTGTGTGCCACTGTCTTCAAACACTTTTGAGACATTTCGAAAGGCAATAATCGGTTTAGTCAATTGTCATAAATCCTCCATGGATAGCAAATATAGGGATAGGGTTTTATTAGTTTAATTCGTCGCCAATGATACGTACTTCAGGCTCTAGTGTAACACCTGAATTTTCCTTAACCTTAACGATAACATCTGAAATAAGGTCTTCATAGTCTTTTGCTGTTCCTTGATCGACATTAACCATGAAACCAGCGTGCTTAGTTGACACCTCAACACCCCCGATACGATGTCCCTTGAGGTTGGCTTCCATAATCAGCTGACCTGCAAAGTGACCTGGTGGGCGTTTAAAGACCGAACCACACGAAGGGTATTCAAGAGGTTGTTTAAGCTCTCGCAAATGATTAAGACGATTCATCTCATTCTTGATTTGCTCGTAGTCTCCTGGTTTGAGGTTAAATTTAGCTGAAATAACCACTTCACCTGTTTCTTGGAGCACCGAACGACGATAACCAAAACGCATATCTCTTGCATCAATCGTACGAATATCTCCGTCTCTTGTAAGAACCTGAGCAGAAACCAAGATATGGGCAATCTCACCACCATAGGCACCCGCATTCATAAAGACGGCACCACCAACACTACCTGGAATCCCCGCTGCAAATTCAAAACCAGTCAAACTTTGGAATCGAGCCACCTTAGTTGTCGCAATCAAATTAGCTCCCGCTTCAGCTTCAATTTGATAACCATTAACTGCAATACCATTAAGTCTGTCAAACATAATCACAAAACCTCTGATACCACCGTCACGGACAATCAAATTACTGGCATTACCGAGCACCATCCAAGGAATGTCATGCTTATTAGCAAATTTGACAATACGAGAGAGTTCATAGCGGTTACGTGGAAAGGCCAAATAATCTGCTGGACCACCAACCTTGGTATATGTATAACGTTTTAAGGGTTCGTCGAAACGAATATCAATCCCCACTAAATCTTCTTTAAGTTCATCTAACATGTTATTTTCCATACTTTTTCTATACATTTATTTCTTTGTAGGTATCGTGATAGACTTCCCCATATTACTATCACTACCTAAAAATGAGTTAGTATTTTTCCTAAAAATAAAAAGAAAAATACAGCAAAAAGCCAAGATTAATTATAGCAAAAAATCCCCATCTTGACGACAAGGAATTTCACGCAAAGCTAGTCCATAACTTCCAATTTACGGACATCACTAGTGTTTAATTGACTCAAATATTTTTTGTAGGCTTGGCCAGTTTTAGGGTCAACCAAATCATCTGCTATTTCTATCAAGGGAACCAAAACAAAAGCTCTCTGACTCATATAAGGATGGGGCACTTTAAGGTGCTCAGTCTCCCAGATTTCCTGCCCATATAGAAGAATATCAATATCTACTGTCCGAGGCCCCCAATGCTCATGACGAACGCGATCAAGGTCTTTTTCAATTTGCTGACATGACCTTAGTAAGGTTTCAGCTGGCAACTGAGTCTCTAAGGCCAAGGCAAGGTTCAAAAAATCAGCCTGATTTGTCAGTCCCCAAGCAGCCGTTTCATAATAGGAAGATACTGCTTTAACCTCTGTCTCAGGTAAGTCATTCAAGGCCTCCACAGCTTTTTGGAGATAGTCCTGACGATCACCCATATTAGATCCCAAACTCAAATAAACTCTTGTCATCGGCTACGCTCCAATTCAATACCAACACTCTTATAATGCCCATTAATTGGTGGATTTTCCTTGGTAATTCGAACTTTAATAGATTGAATTGGCGTAAATTGGGCAAATAGATCCTCACAAATCGCACCCGCCAAACGCTCAATCAAAATGTACTTTTTATCTTCCACTTGTTTTTGCACGGCTTCGAAAACCAAACCATAGTGAACCGTATCATCTAGATTGTCACTCTGTGAAGCCTTAGTTAGATCAACAGTCAATTCCAAATCAACCACAAAAATTTGCCCTAGGGTCTGCTCCTCAGCAAAAGCCCCGTGATAACCATAAAAACGGCAACCATTTAAAATAATTTTATCCATAGTTTCTCCTTAAGACGACTATACTCCTCTTTATTCTAGCACAAAACAGTTGAAAAGTTGGTCTCTAATTAGTATGATATTTTAGACAGATCTGAAGTTATTGTGTTTACGCGTATGCAATCGGTTGCATAATTCTTCTGATTTGGTAAAATATAGGCACAGGAGTTAAAAAGACTCCTGATTACAAGCAAGACTATCTCAACTAATAAGGAAAAAACTATGACAAACCAAACCGCAATGCAGTACTTTGAATGGTATCTTCCAAGTGACGGTCAACACTGGAACAATTTGTCTGAAGATGCCCAACATTTAGCAGACCTAGGAATCAGCCACGTTTGGATGCCACCTGCTTTTAAGGCCACCAACAAAGATGATGTTGGTTACGGAGTCTATGATCTCTTTGACCTTGGAGAATTCGACCAAAAAGGAACAGTCCGCACTAAATACGGCCTCAAAGAAGAGTACCTCAATGCTATCAACCAACTCAAAGAAGTTGGTATTGTACCTATGGCCGACGTTGTGCTTAACCACAAGGCAGCAGCCGATAAACTCGAGACCTTCGAAGTGGTCGAAGTTGACCCAGAGGACCGTACCCAAGAAATCAGCGAACCATTTGAAATCGAAGGCTGGACACACTTCACCTTTGACGGACGCAATAAAGCCTACAACGATTTTGAATGGCACTGGTACCACTTTAACGGAACTGACTTCGATGCCAAACGTAATAAAAGTGGCATCTATCTTATCCAAGGTGACAACAAAGGTTGGGCAGACAACGACTTGGTTGACAACGAAAATGGTAACTTTGACTACCTTATGTATGCAAACCTAGACTATAAACACCCTGAGGTTATCGAAAATATTTACGAATGGGCAGATTGGTTCGTTGAAACAACAGGTGTTCAAGGATTCCGCATGGATGCAATCAAGCACATCGATTCATTCTTCATGCGTAACTTTATCCGTGATGTCAAAGAAAAACAAGGGCAGGATTTCTATGTCTTTGGTGAATTTTGGAATGGTAACGAAGAGGATAACAATACCTATCTTGAAAAGATTGAAAAACGTTTTGACCTCGTTGATGTCCCCCTTCACAACAATCTACACAAGGCTAGCTTAGATGGTGCCGATTATGATTTGACGACAATTTTCGATCATTCCTTGGTCAAAAATCATCCTGAACATGCCGTGACCTTCGTAGACAACCACGACACTCAACGCGGACAAGCTCTAGAATCTACTGTTGAAGAATGGTTTAAACCAGCTGCTTATGCTCTCATTCTTCTCCGTGAAGACGGTCTTCCTTGCCTATTTTATGGTGACTACTATGGCATTGAAGGTGAATTTGCCCAAGAAAATTTCCAAGAGATTCTAGATACCTTGCTCTACGCTCGTAAAGACCTAGCTTACGGAGAGCAAACAGACTACTTTGATGATCCAAACTGTATTGGATGGACACGCTCTGGCAACGAAGATGGCGCTCCATTAGCTGTAACAATCTCTAATGATGCTGCTAACAGCAAGTCTATGGAAATTGGTAGTGATTGGGCCGGCCAAACCTTCTATGACATTCTTGGAAACTGCTCTGATACTGTAACCATTGACGAAGACGGATGGGGAGACTTCCCGGTTTCTGAAAAATCTGTCAGCGTTTGGACAATTCAAGACTAAGAAAAAAAGCTCAATTTGTACTGAGCTTTTTTTAGTATCATAAAATTCCTGAAATAGTCTTAACGATATCACGATTGGCATCAACATTATGCACACGAACAATCTGACAGCCCTTGCTAACAGCATAGCCAGATAGAGCAGCCGTTCCCTGATCGCGGTCCTTAGCTTGGGTATTTCCACCTAGTAGGTAGTTCACAACACGCTTACGAGAAATCCCAAAAAGAACAGGATAGCCCAAGGCAACGACCTTGTCCAAGCCTTTTAGCAAGTCAATATTGTGTTGGACATTTTTCGCAAAGCCAAAGCCTGGATCAATCCAGATATTGTCCTTGGCCACACCTGCTTCCAAGGCGGCCTGGGCTCGTTGACTGAGGAATGTACAGACATCTTCTGTGACATCATTGTATACTTCTTCTTTTTGATTATGCATGAGAATAATCGGCACATTCTTTTCAGCTGCTAAAGCTAGCATCTGACCATCATAGAGTCCAGCCCAGACGTCATTTAGAATATCTGCCCCTGCTTCAAGAGCAGCTCTGGCAGTAGCTGTCTTATAGGTATCAATACTGATGAGCACATCATATTTTGCCTTGATAGCCTGAATAACTGGCACGATACGAGCAATCTCTTCTTCCTCGGTCACAAATTCTGCTCCTGGTCCTGTAGATTCGCCACCTACATCGATAATGGCAGCTCCCTGGGCAATCATACGCTCAACCTGAGCCAACGCATCCTCTACAGTGTCAAAATCGCCACCATCTGAGAAAGAATCAGGGGTGACATTCAAGATTCCCATAATACAGGCCTTACCTGCAATCTCATGTTTGCCAATAAACATCTTAACTCCTAAAAATCACGCATCAATGAAAGAATTTCCTTGCGTTCTTCACGGTCTTCTTTATAAAGGCCCTTAGCGACAGTTGTGATTGTCTTACTTCCTGGTTTCTTAATGCCTCGCATGGTCATGCACATGTGCTCTGCTTCAACCATGACAAAAACTCCTCGAGGATTCAGAGCTTCTTCAAGTGCTGTAGCAACTTGATCTGTAAGACGTTCTTGCAACTGTGGACGACGAGCAGCTACTTCAACCGCACGCGCTAATTTGGAAAGTCCTGTCACCTTGTCTCCACTTGGCAAATAAGCCACATGGGCCTTACCATAAAATGGAACCAAATGGTGCTCACACATAGAGTAAAAAGGAATATCCTTGACAAGGACAACTTCGTCATGGACTTCTGAAAAGACAGCTGTAAATTGATCCTTAGGATCTTCATTTAGACCTGAAAACATTTCAGCATACATCTTAGCCACACGTTTTGGTGTGTCCAAAAGTCCCTCACGCTCAGGATTTTCACCGAGAGCTTCCAATAGTTGATAGACTGCTTGTTCTACTTTTTCTTGATTTGCCATAATTTCCTCCTGCAACGTTATAATACTATCTATTATACCTTATTTTGCTGGATTTTTCTTGCAAAAAATAAGATTTCCTAGCTACCTAAATCTCAAAAAAAGCGAAGACCACCTTTCATATAGAGGTTATCTTCGCTTATATTTTTTAGTCTTTCAAGTGGTAAGAATAAGATGAAACCACAATATTCTCACGCCATTTGAGATAATATTTCAATCGTAAACTCATTTGGTTGTGAAGCATGGTTTGCCATGATTTTTTAGGCACAAACTGAGGAATCATGACTGTCAAAGTCGCATTATCCTTCTCAGCTTGAGTGGCGACCTCGTCCACATACTGAATGGTCGACTGAGTGATTGAGCTGTACGGTGATTGGATATGAACCATCTCAATTTCAGGGAAATATTTTTTAAACTCTTGTTCAGTTTCCTTGTCCTTGTTCTCAGTATCCTTAGTAGATACATGCATGGCGATAACCTTGTCACCAATAGAACGTGCATAGGAAATAGCTCCGATATTAGCCTTGGTAACATTCCCAACGAGGATAAGAACAATATTTCCTTGATAATGGTGTTCTTCTACCGCTCCATCAATACGCAACTGTTGAGCAACACCATTATAGTGTTTTTTAATCTTAAGGAACATCCACATCAAGATTGCAATAATCGGGAAGAATGGCCAGATATCTCCTAAACGGAAAAGGAAGAGAATGAGAACGATAGCATAACAAATGAGGGCACCTAAGATATTTGCTAAAGAGTGTTTCCAGAATCCCTTACCATATTCACGAATCCAATGGACAACCATCCCCGTTTGAGAAAGAGCAAATGGAATAAATACACCGATGGTGTAAAGCGGAATCAACCGTTCCGTATTTCCTCGGAAAATAAACAAAAGGGTGATGGCACCGATAGCAAGCGTCAAGATACCATTTGAATAGCCCATACGTGCACCTTTTTCAAGGTACATATGAGGCATGTATTTATTTTTCGCCATATTAAAGGACAACATCGGAAAGGCTGAAAAACCGGTGTTAGCTGCTACTGCAAGAATCATGGCAGTAGAGAATTGGAAAACGTAAAATAGAATACTACCAATCCATGACTGACCAAGGATTTCCCTAGCCATTTGTGACAAGATCGTTACTCCTGCATGAGGTGTAATACCTGTCCACCAGTTGAGGAAAGTAATTCCCGCAAACATAGCCCCCAAAATGCTAGACATAATAAAGAGGGTTGAAGCTGCATTTTTGGCCTTAGGTTTCTTAAAGAAAGGCACCGCGTTAGAGATAGCTTCTACCCCTGTCAATGAGGCAGAACCTGAAGTAAAGGCCCTTAAAATAAGAATCAATGACACACCTGTAATTGGTTGTCCTAAATGTGCTGTGGCTGCGTATGGCATATGACCCGTTAAAATTTGAAAGAAACCAAATCCCAACAAGAAGAGCGTCGAAACAATGAAGAGATAAACTGGTATCATCAAAGATTTTGCCGATTCACGCATTCCCCTAAGGTTCATAACCATCAAAACAAGCACCAAAATCATTGATATTTCAAGATTGAAAGGATGCAGGAAAGGAAGGGCTGAAGTAATGGCATCTGCACCTGAGGCCACTGAAACAGCAACCGTCAACATGTAATCGACCAAAAGACTACCCCCAGCTATCAAGCCAAACTTAGGAGACAGATTTTCCGTCGTTACCATATAGGCGCCACCACCTTGAGGATAGGCTTTGATAACCTGTCTATAAGAAATGGTAAGACTGGCCAAAAGGACGAGAACCAAAAGCCCAATAGGGATTGACCACCAAATAGCCGCACTAGATACAGCTGTCAGAACCAAGACGACCTGCTCTGGACCATAGGCGATAGATGAAAGTGCATCACTCGACAACATGGCCAAGGCCTGAATCTTGGACAATAGGTGTCCATCACCACTATCATCATGAGTTAAAGGTTCACCGATTAAAATGTTTTTCAGACGTTGAAACATTGTGATCTCCTTACTTTTAAAACATACGAGGGCTATTATACGCCCCTAAATGTCATCTTTCAAGTCTTAACCATCACTTGCCTGCTCTAAAACCCATTTTCTGACCTGAGAAATGAAGTATAGAGATCCCGTAATCACATAAAGCTTCTTATGGTCAGTCGTCACATGTTCTTTAATCCATGTTTTGAAGTCTGGTACCTGCTTATAAGCTACTGGGTATTGATCTAATTTAACACTGTTTGGATAGTCAAAACTCGTTACAGTCAAGTCACCAACCGATTTTAGTTGGGCAAGCATGCCATCAATAGGCTTGGTATCAATCGCTGCAAAGAGAAGTTCAATCTCCTTATCTGCATATTCTGATTGCAACAAGTCAATCAAAACTTTAACACTCTCATTATTATGAGCACCATCAATCATGAGATTAGGTCTTAAAAATTCTGTTCGACCTCGCCAATTGGCATGAACCAGGGCATCCTTTATGAGTTCAGGCGTTACTTTAGGATAATCTTTTTGAAGCAATAAAGAAGCCATAATAGCTAAACTAGCATTTGCTACTTGATGTTGACCAGCCATGGCCAAGGCTATATCATCTAACCTTTGCTCCCCATAGGTAAAATCAAAGGAATGACTAGACCCTTCAGCTGTGAAATCTCTCCCCAATTCATAGGTCTTGGCCCCTTCTTCACGCGCCTTTTTCTCGAAAACATCTCTAACATCAGTACGGTCAGTCGCATAAATAAAAGGAGCCCCATTCTTCAAAACACCAACTTTTTCTGCTGCAATTTCAGCATGGGTATTTCCCAAAATAGCCTGATGGTCCAAACCAATCGAAGGGCAAAGAACTGCCAAAGGCTTAAATAGATTAGTCGAATCATGAAGGCCGCCCATTCCAGCTTCAATGAATGCGATATCAACAGGATGGACCTGACCAAAATAGAGGAACATCAGAACTGTGATAATTTCAAACTCTGTCGCATTTTCATGCTCTGTCTCTTTTGGTAGACGTTCAACCACAGGCTTCACACGACTAACCAAGTCAAGTAAGTCCTCTTCTGAAATCATCTGACCATTAAGAGAGATTCGTTCCTTGAAGTCAATAATATAGGGCGAGGTAAAGGTTCCAACTTCATAGCCTGCCTGGGTAAAAATTGTTTGTAGGGCATTGACTGTAGACCCTTTGCCGTTTGTTCCCACGATATGCACAGCCTTGAGATTATCTTGTGGATTTCCCAATTCTTTAAGCATCCAAGCCATACGCTCCAAGCCAGGCTTGATGCCAAATTTTAATTGTCCATGAATCCAATCCAATGCTTCCTGATAAGTCATAATTACTCCTTTTTTGGCTAATGCTTCAACTTAGTCATTAAACTGACCTTTAAACTAGATTCCTAGTTTTTCCTTGAGCTTAATGAGTTGACATTCTTATTATACCAAAGACTTCTAGTCTATAACCAAAATATGCAAAAAAGGCAACCCTAGGGTCACCTCTTAAGCTTTCTCTTTTTCGTCAATAACAAGACGAACTTTTTTACCTTGAGTAGGTACCGAATAGACAATCGCTCTTATCGCCGTAATAGTACGTCCTTTTTTCCCGATAACACGCCCAATATCGGCTGGGGCAAGATCAAGATGGTACTCCAAAAACTCAGGACCGTCAATAATTTTGATGGTCAACTGATCTGGTGAAGCAATTAAAGGTTTAACGATAGCGATAATAAGATTTTCAATGGTATCCATAGGCTAAAAAATTATTTTGAGAATTTTGATTCGTGGAATTTCTTCATAACGCCTTCTTTTGAAAGGATGTTACGAACTGTATCTGAAGGTTGTGCACCTTTAGACAACCACTCAAGAACACGTTCTTCTTTAAGTGTTACTTGGTTTTCTTCAACGAGTGGGTTGTAAGTACCAACTGTTTCGATGAAACGTCCATCACGTGGAGCACGTGAATCTGCAACGTTAATACGGTAGAAAGGTTTTTTCTTAGAACCCATACGAGTCAAACGGATTTTTACTGCCATTTTTAATATCTCTTTTCTTTAGTTTTTTATTATGGTGGGGGCACTTATCGCCCCTCGACCTTAACTAGTATACCATATCATTTTTATGTGTCAAGAAAAAAACTTGACAGACTTAAAATTTCTACAAAAAAAGTTAGAGTCAAACTCTAACTTCCTTTTCAACTATTCCTTAGTTGTAGTCTTATGATTTTTTTCATAAGCTACCTTTGCTTCAGCATATTCAGCTTCTAAACCCTTAGCCGCTGCTTTTGATACTTTCTCATAAGTATCACGACTGGTCAACTTGCCATCCTCGTTGTAGGTAGAAACAACCAAGGTATCTTTATTAACAGTATAAGACTTGGTGCGTTTCCCTTTACGGTAGAGTCGGTAGTTATCTACATTATCCGAAATATAGTAATCTACTAGATTCTTATCTGCATTTGGATAAAGTTGCGAGACAACTTTAGTCAACTCACGCTTAAATTCTGAAACTTCTTTAGTATAGGTAATAGATTTATTCCACTGATCAACAACTTGATATTCCTTCAAATAATCTGAAGCTGTAAAAGTAGGCTGATCCTCCTCACCTTCTTTATAGAAGTAAGAATGCGTTTGTAAATTATTAGAATGATCAACTTTAAGGAAAGAGACGTAAATTTCATCTTTGTCTTCATGTTCTTTCAGAGCATTGGTTAACTTACCAGAATTTTCGTCCAAGACCTTAGACGATTTTAATTCCCAAGTTCCCTCAATATTCCCCGAAGCATTACGCCAAAAACCGTATACACCACCGACAAGCAACATCAAAACAACAGCAACAAGACTAGAAATCAAGGCTCCTTTACCCCAATTTTTGGCCTTTTGCGATTTTTGATTAGCGTTTTGAATCGTTTCTAGAAGACGAACCTGACTTTCCAATCTCTTTTCTAGTTTGGCAACTGTCTGTTCTTCCTTAGATTTAGCTTTAGCAGCTAATTTTTCAGCCTTTTTCTTATCACGAGCAGCTTGACGAGCAAGCTTCTTAGCTGCTTTTTCTTCCTTATGATCAAGTTTTGTAAAATCCTCAGACAATCCAAGATGCTGTGCTTGGTTACTGAAAACTGGAATAGATTGATTAGGCTCACTCGAGGTATTAACAGAATGATTTCCATCTGGACGGGTTGGCGCATAACTTGCCAAGCGCTCCTTAGCCTCTGCGACGCGTTTGCGTTGTTCCTCTTCCTTTTGAATATCCTCAGCCTGACGGCCCGACTGAATGGTTCTTACTTGACCAACAGTCTCTTGAGATAGGGCCTTCCTCTTTTCTTGGGCCGCATTTGCCATAGCCTCTTGCGCGTTGTCACGCTCTTTCTGAGACTGGGCTAGTGCTCTGGCAGTTGCGGTTCCTTCTTCAAACTGTTGGTCAGCTGATGATTCTCCTTGATCAGCTACTTGGTGAGCCTCTGCACCTTCAGAGAGAACAAACTCTCCTCGTTCCAAGGCTTCTTTAAAGTCGATTGGTCTTGGTTTTCGGCCATTCACAGCCTCAAAGTACTCTAACCATTCGTCTTTCAACATAATAAATCCCCCTGAATTAAAAAACACATGATTAACTTCCCTATTTTACCATACTTTTTAACATAAAAATAGGGATTAACAAGAATTCTAAAAATTCTTATTAATCCCCCATTAATCATCTTTTGGTGTAATAGACAATAATTGGACAAAACGGTGTTGTGCTGATTCCGTTTCAAGCGTGACATTATCATATCTAAAGAGAATCTCTTCGATATTTGCCAAGCCCAATCCTCGACCTGTTCCTTTTGTTGAAAATCCTCTTTGTTTCAAAGGAGCCACATCAATAGAAGCTTCCTTAGTTGAATTCTCAACAACAATAACAGATTGATTTTCCATCTTAAAGATAGCGATAGATAATTTTGGTTCATCTGCTAATACAGTAGCTTCTATAGCATTATCACACAGAATAGATATGATTGTAATCAAGTCGAGTGGACGCATATCTGTGAAGAAGACGCCCTCTTCAACCTCAACATGACATTGAATACCTTTATCAAAAGCTTCGGCTACTTTAGATGATAACAGACTCTTAAGCGGCATGTTGGTCACACGAGTTAATTTTGCCAAATCAAACTTTTGCTGCTTCAAATCTGATGCCGAATCTTTCAAGACACTATCATAAATCATCTTGATTTGGTCGATGTCTTTCATCTGAATGGCTTCATTAAGCGAAATCATAACATTAGTATAGTCGTGACGGAAACTGCGTAACGTTTCGTAAAGACTTTCGACTTGTTCAGAATACTTCTCTAGGTCATCCAAGTGACGACGATTTTCTTTTCTTCGCTCATTTTCAAAGTACTCATCTGCGTATCTATTGACACTGTAAACAGCATAAAGAATCGCTATATAGCCAATCAAGGTTATAATATGGCCAGCATAATACAAATTAAAGAAACGCGAAGCCACAACTACGGAATAGTTCATAATCACATAAGCAATCAAAACAAAGTTAGTGAAAAACATAATCCGACCAAATTTGCGATCTCGCTCCAAGACCCTCAAGTATTTAAAATCAATATTAAGGAGTTTGGAAAGAGCGACAAATGTTGGAATAATTAAAAGATCAAAGAAAATGAAATAAAGATAGCTTTTGTTAAGGAAATCCGATGTGATACCAAATCCCGGCATCAAAAAGTAGGCATAACCATTAAAAATCAAAAGATAAAGAACAAGAGGATAGAAGGCATAAAATGCCAACATATTAGTGGTTCTTTCCTTGCCGTAGAAATAAGCATAGAAAAGAAGATAGAAGGGTGTCATAAAGGACAAACCGACATTATATGACATCCCCAGTATTCCCCCTATACATTCAACCAGGAACGCAATAGGAAGGATCATACGTGGTACCTTGACCAAGCTGGTCTTTTCGTAGATCCACTGTATGACAATGAAATGCAAAAGATATTCTAATGCAATTTGCAAATTGAGCATCATTTAATGGTTAGCCACCTCCTTCTAGTCATCTCTAAATATACAGCAAAAAGCCATAACACTATTCTATCACAATTCCTGATAATAGATGAGATAAAATTAAATCATTATCTCGAATTTCAGAAAACTTTCAATAATGATTAGAGAAGAAGGGGGAATCTAAGACCTAACGATTTTTCAAACGTTCCAAAAGTTCCTTTTTACGTGTCCGCGATAGGAGGCATGACTCGTTTTCCTCAAAGAAAACCATATTAGCTGTACGATCCACACTTGTCACATTATTCACATTGACAACAAAAGAGCGGTGTGTTTGGAAGAAAATATCATCCAATTTTGCTACTTCTGCAATTTTCCCATAGAATTCCACTAGGTTTGACTTGGTATGAGCGATTAACTTATGTGGCACAGGGGCTGTCTCAATGTATAAAATGTCATCATAAGGAATATTAACATCATTTTTATCCGTTTTAACAGTTAGACTCTGTGCCTTGGTTTCTTGCTCAACCTGTGAATAAGCAAAATCTAAAAGTTCTACTAAAGCTCTCTTAAGATCCACATCTTCCATGGATTTATCGACAAAGTCTAGAGCTTGAATCTTATAACGGAAGGTCAAGGGCATAAACTCCGAGTAAGCTGTAACAAAAGCAATTTGTGCTTTCAAGTCTTCCTTACGGATTTCAAGCCCAATATCTAGTCCCTGCTTAGTTTGATTTTTAAGGTCAATATCCAAAAGATAAACCATGGATTTACCCGAACCTCTATCAGCATCTAACAATTCCTGACCCTGTTCATAAAAAGTAATCCCATCAACAACGGCCTTCGACTCCTCAACTGCTTCGTCCAATAAACGACCAACACGATGACGCTGCAAGGCATCATCTTCAAGGACGATAATAGAAAGCATCTTATTTCCCTCTTTCTTTCTAATATACTTTAATATACCTATCTAATATTTTATCATAATTAATCGGATAATATTCCTTTTTTCACAGCATAAAGTCTTTTTATCTCACCTAATTTCATTTATAAAACAATTGTTATCCCATTGTCACTTTATATTCATTTTTAGGTGTTATCATGAGAGCTGTTTTTGTTTTAAATTAAAAAGGAGAAAGTTATGTTACATTCTTTTAAAACGCAAGGGACTAAGACAAAGACCTTGTTGACCCTTGCAACTGTCGGTATAATTAGTGCTTTTCTTGTAGGAAGTCCTCAGTATGCCTCTGCGGATCAAACCTATGTTTCAGATCCTAACCAGGCTCAAACATTTTCCGAACTTGAAACAGGTACAACTACAAATACCATCGCTCAAACAGGTGTTTCTACTGAAACACCTACTACTGTGACTACTATATCACATACCTCTGTGGATGATTTTCATACACATGAAAATGACTATGAACAAACTCCCACAAACACTCCAACTTTTGAGGAATTGAAACAAAATAGTCAAACAGCTAGCAGTACTGTCGACAGCCAGACTGGAATCAAAACCTATGAGACTAGAATTCCGACAAATACAGATAGCAATCATAAGGCTGTAGAAAACCAGTCTGAACCAAAGACCGAAACTGTCGCTCAAGCACAAACCTGGTCAAAAGATGGTGCCACATGGGTTTCAACAGAAATTAATAATGGTAATGTTCATAAGATTCTATCTACTTATATTCCAAAACCATTAACACCTTCTACAAAACCAACGACAACAGCTACACCAAAATCTAAACAATCAACTCCTGCTGTTAGTCAACCTAAAAAACCAGCCACAGTTGCTAACAAACCTACAACATCTACAACTCAACCTAAGAAACCAACGACTGTTGTAAACAAACCAGCGACTTCTACAACGACACAACCTAAGAAGCCAACAACGACTGTCACTAAACCGACAGCTCCTAAAGCCACTCCTATCCAACCTGCTAAACCAGTGGACCGAATTGCTCAAGTATGGCAAAAGAATAACGAACTCGTAAAAGAGAATTACGATACTCCTCACTGGTCAAGCAAGGAAGCGACAGTTTTCATCAATGCTAAAAATCCTGAAATCGTGAATGCCTACAAACAGGCTATCACTTCTTGGAATAACACTGGTGCCTTTAATTTCTTGCTCACTAACGATAAACAAAAAGCCAACATCATTGCTGATGAACGTTATGAAGGTAATGTGGCAGCTCCTCTTGGAGTTACCTACTCTACTTACTACCTCCCAACTAAGCAATATAGTAATGCTACTGTTTACTTGAACACCTTCCATGTTCAAAACAATTATTACCAAAAGAACGGTGGGAAACTCCTTAACACTGCGCAACACGAATTAGGACACTCAATTGGACTTGAACACAACAGTGCCGTTGCCTCTGTAATGGAACCTAAAGGTGGTAAGACAAGTATCCAACCTGTTGATATTAACAATGTTAAGAAACTCTATAGCAAGATTTAAGTTCTTACACCATCACTACAAATATAAGCAGACCTATCAGGTCCTGCTTTTTTTATACAAGTGAGATGACCATTCAAGACCAGAAAATGACTGTTCACGATTTTTTCTTACATATTTTAGAATTATGTAAAGTTTTCTTCATTTTTTTTGGTAAAATAGAAAATGTAAAGAGAGACCGGATGAGTTAGAAAACTCAACTTTGTTAGTTTTTGCTCATTATTCTCATAAGCAGAATAAAAATAGTCTAGGAACCCTTCTTAACATTTATACCTATCTTCCCCAAACACTTTTCCCCCATTCCTAGATTTCCAGATCTCTCCTAATAAAGAACGTCTAGCAACAGCAGCTAGGCGTTTTTTAGTGTAGTTAAAGGACATAGTCATCGATATTATCCCAGTAGATTTGTAAACACTCAGAAAAATTTTCACAAAATTACCATTCAGGACCAGAAAATGACTGTTCATGATTTTTTCTTACAAATTTAAAAAATATGTAAGTTTTCTCTGAATTTTTTTGGTACAATAGATAATGTAAAGAGAGACCTAATGAGTTATAGATAAGTATTCTATTATTTAAAACTTATTGTTCTCATAAACGTTTTCTAAATAGTCTAGGAACCCTTCTTAACATTTATACCTATCTTCCCCAAACACTTTTCCCCATTCCTAGATTATCAGATCTCTCACAAGAAAATCGTCTAGCTCACCCGGCTAGGCCTTTTTTCTTTTTCCATACTTTTGCTATAATAGAGTCATACCGTTTGAAAGGAACTCATAAAATGACTATAGATCAGCAACTTCTTTGCTACAAACGTTTACCAAACTGGACAGCTACAACACTGCCAGAAATGGTAACGCAAAAACACAATACTAAGGTGGGAACTTGGGCTAAATTGACCATTCTATCAGGATCTCTTCACTTCTACGAATTAGATGAAGAGGGGGAGGTTACTGCAGAGCACCTCTTTACCCCCGAGACAGAGATTCCTTTTGTTGAACCACAAGCTTGGCATCGCATCGCTGCTGCATCAGATGATTTGGAATGCTATCTTTCTTTTTACTGTAAACCTGAGGACTACATGGCTAAAAAGTATGATACTAAAGCCCACTCTGAGGTTCTTGAAGCAGTCCAATCTGGCCATATCAAACCTGGTCGCACCCTTGACCTAGGCTGTGGTCACGGTCGTAACGCTCTTTATTTGGCATCTCTTGGGCATGATGTTACAGCCGTTGATGTTAATAACGAAGCTACACAACGCATCCAAATGATTGCAGATGAGGAAAATTACAATGTTAGAGCTGGCTACTACGATATCAATGCTGCTGCTCTTCCTGAGTCTGAGACCTTTGATTTCATCCTCTCAACAGTCGTCTTTATGTTCCTTGATCCCGATCAAATTCCGTCTATTATCAAGAATATGCAAGAGCGTACTGTTGTCGGTGGTTACAACCTAATTGTTTGTGCCATGGACACTGAGGAGCACCCTTGTACCATGCCTTTCTCATTTACTTTTGAAGAAGGTGAGTTGAAAAACTACTATAGTGACTGGGAATTAGTCAAGTATAACGAAAATCTTGGTCACCTTCACCGTTTGGATGAATATGGCAATCCCATCGCCCTTCAATTTGCAACCATGTTAGCTAAGAAGGTTAAATAAGAGCGAATGGCTGTAAAAGAGTTGAGCACAGCTTGACTTATCTTCAAATTAAAAACTAGGATTCCAACTGGAATCCTAGTTTTTAATTGTTTACAATATCTGCATACCCTGATTTAAGGTCTGCATTTTCTGTTTCTTTGACATAATAGACACCTCCATTGGTAGTTGGTGAATAAAGCACAAAGGGAGTCCCATCTTTTTTAATCGTAAAGAAATAACGGTGAACAGATACATTTTCCCATCTCTCGTATACCGAAACAATGGTATACTCCGAATTGCTATTACCATTTGCAGCATAAGTAGCATCCACAGTCTGGTTATGGTCCGACATCCAACGGATAGGCAAGGAAGAGGCTTCATTGGTAATTTCTTTGTATCCTGGCTGATTCATCTGATTGCCCCAAGAAACCATCAAACTAGCAAGTCGACTAGCTTTGTCATTGGTCCAACGTGGATTTTCAGTATAGGCTTCCTTAGCATGGTTAGCATCAGGTGTATCAATACTTGCACTGCTAGATTCACTTGTCTTCGTATTTTCGGTCGATGACGTACTTGGCTTGGCACTAGCCTTATCTGTCGATGAGAATATCGAGCTAGCCACTGTGGCAGACGACCTAGTCTGTTTGACGTTCTTCATTGAACTAGAGACTAGAGTCAAGCCAATACCAACGACGATCGCAACTAGAGCCCCCAGAAGAATATAGATATAATTATAATTTTTCGAGATTCCAATAAGGCCAGACTGATAAGCTAATTGTAGTTCATCTGGTTTCGGCTTCCGCCCTTGAACTTGCTCAAAACGACTTATCCATTCTGCTTCTGACAGCTTTCGCATAATTTTCCTCTTCTCTTTATCAATTATCTTCCATCCTATCATAGAACAGTGATGATGACAATAGTAGAGAGAACTTGAGGTTTACCTTCAACCTATTATCCTTTATTTTCAAAATAACGACGAACAATCGGCGCCACTTCTTCACCATAAAGTTTAATAGCCTTTAGAACGTCTTCATGTGGCATAGAACCAATTGGGAGATGAAGCATGAAGCGATTTAGCTGTAAATCCTCAATAATACGAATGATTTTTTGAGCAACGTGAGCAGGGTCCCCAACGAACATGGCTCCGTTTGGTCCAACACTAGCATAGTACTGCTCTTTAGTCATTTCAGACCAGTGTGGGCGATCCTTAGCAATGTTATCCACTGTTTGTTTTGTTGGATAAAAATAATTCTCTATCGCTTGGAAATTATTTTCTTCAATCCACCCCCAAGAATGAGCAGCCACCTTAAGTTGTTCATCCGAATAACCATTTCGAGCACCGATTTCCTTATAAACCTCAACTAATTTTGCAAAGGCCTTTGGATTTCCTCCAATTGTAGCATAGGCAATTGGCAGTCCTTTTTCTGCAATTTGAATGGTCGACTCAATGTGACCACCTGTCGCTACCCATACCGGAAAATCATCTTGGACTGCTCGCGGATACACAGGGCGATTGTCAACAGATTGAGTATGCTTACCTTGCCAAGTTAAACTCGTTTGCTTTTTCACTTCCAGAAGCATGTCTAGTTTTTCATTGAAAAGTTCATCATAGTCTGAAAGATCATAGCCAAAAAGTGGGAAACTCTCAACAAAGGAGCCTCTACCCGCCATGATTTCTGCACGACCACTTGACAGAGCATCAATGGTTGCATACTGCTGATAGACGCGAACCGGGTCAATAGATGACAAAATGGTTACTGCACTAGATAAACGAATCTTCTTGGTATTCACAGCACCTGCTGCAAGAACAATTTCCGGTGCCGACACTGCAAAATCTTCACGGTGATGCTCTCCAATCGCATAAATATCTAGTCCAACTTGATCCGCCAATTCAATTTCTTCAACGAGCTCTCGAATACGTTGGTCATGAGAGATAGATTTTCCAGTCGATTCTAGGAGGGTTGTTTCTCCAAAAGTTGAAATGCCAAGTTCAATCGACATAAATCTTTCCTCCAGTAATTCTTTTATTTGTTATGAAAATACACTATAACTAGTTAGTGATAATTACAAATAAAAAAACCTAAGACTCTATTTTCCAAGAAAGACTAATAGGGTTAGGCAGAAAAGGAGAACTAAAGCACCCATGACCACTAGGAGACTAATCTTATAGCCTAGGGGATTTTTGGGATTTAAACTAGTTCCAAGGCCACACCTACGGAGGACAAATAAGGGTTCTGAGGGAGATTGCTTAAGGTTGTAGCCTAAGAGAGACCTAAAGTAAAATAAAAAGAAGACACTCATCCCCGGAAAAATAACAAGAGGAAGCACTAGCCCCTGTGACCACCAAATCATGATTGTAAGAAAGACTTGTATCAACAAGAGACCCCAAAACAAGTAATAAATGTACGATTGCTTTTTCATTAATATGTACCTCTCAATCTAAGATAAGTATACTCCTCCTAGCTTCCCTTATCAAGCCCATAACTCGCCTGACACCTTATTTTCTGCTACAATAGAAAGGAAAGATTCAAAAAAGGAAACTGTACACATGAAATTAATTTCTTGGAATATTGATTCCCTAAACGCCGCTCTTACTAGTGATTCTGCACGCGCTCAATTATCACGTGCTGTTATCGACACTTTAGTCGCCGAAAATGCAGATATCATTGCTATTCAAGAAACAAAACTGTCTGCCAAAGGTCCGACTAAAAAACATCTGCAAATCTTGGAAGACTATTTCCCTGACTATGACAATACTTGGCGTTCATCTGTTGAACCTGCCCGTAAAGGTTATGCTGGAACCATGTTCTTGTATAAAAAAGAACTGAATCCAGTCATTACCTATCCTGAAATCGGAGCACCTTCAACCATGGACTGTGAAGGGCGTATCATAACTCTCGAATTTGACAATTTCTTTGTGACACAGGTCTACACCCCAAATGCTGGTGATGGCCTCAAACGTCTGCTTGAACGTCAAATATGGGATGAAAAATATGCGGATTACCTAGCTGAATTGGACGCTCAGAAACCCGTTCTTGCGACTGGTGACTATAATGTTGCCCACAAGGAAATCGACTTGGCTAACCCTTCAAGTAATCGTCGTTCACCTGGTTTTACAGATGAAGAACGTGCTGGCTTCACTAACCTCCTTGCCAAAGGATTCACAGATACCTACCGTCACCTCAATGGCGACGTTACAGGAGCCTACACTTGGTGGGCTCAACGTAGCAAAACATCTAAAATCAACAATACAGGCTGGAGAATCGACTACTGGTTGACTTCAAATCGTATTGCCGGTAAGGTCACAAAGTCAGACATGATTGACTCTGGGGATCGCCAAGACCACACACCTATTGTCTTAGAGATTGATTTATAAAGTATCTCTAGACATAAATCACAAAAAGAGTAGACCTGCTACTCTTTTACTATGCCCAATAATTAAGGAGAAATATGAAAACAAAACTTAACACCACTCAAAAGCTCGTTCTGTCAGCTATAATGATGGCCCTTTATATCGCTATTCTCTTTGCTTCACAAGCCGTTTCCTTTGGTGCGGTTCAGATGCGTCTGGCCACTGCTTTATATGGATTAACTTATATCTTTCCATTTTTGGTATTCCCTATCAGCATAGCCAATGCTATTGGTAACTCTTTTGGCGGATTGGGATTGATTGACGTGGTTGGTGGTTTCTGTGCTAGCTTTTTAACAACTGGTAGCATCTACCTCATCCGTAAAGCTAAGTTATCTAGCTGGTTTATCATTCTTCCAATCCTACTCATTCCTGCCTTAGTGGTTCCAATCTGGCTTAGCGCCTTACTCAAACTTCCTTATTTTGCTCTCGTTATTAATCTCCTCCTAGGACAATTAGTGCCTGCGATTTTGGGAGCAGTCCTGGTACGAGAGCTAGCTAAACGTGGATATAAAGACTAACAAAAACAAAAATATCTCTGCAATGTGCAGAGATATTTTTTTAGTAATGATATGCTTTCTTGTAAGCTTCTCTTGGTGTCAGTTTATCACCAGAGATAAGCAAACGGTAGTCAACATTAGTAGGATCTTTCTGATACTCATCAACCCAATCTTGATTCATTTCGAGATAAAGATTATAAGTTCCCAACTCAGTCGAAACAGTACCTACCTTGTAAAAATCTTTATAACGCTTTTGGTTATCCGATTTTTTCAATTTTTCATATCGATAATAGGTTCTGGCAAAGTCAGTGAACTGGTATTCTTTCTTATCTTTTCCAGAACCAGTTGTGACTGCAATGGTGCCCTTGTTATTTGTTAAATGCAAATCATAATCATAGTCATTGTGACTATTCACTTGGAAGACACCTGAAGTGATATCACTGTCATCAGAGAATGTCTGAATATCAGCGAACTTAGCAGCCTGCCAAGAAGCAGGGATTCCTTCATACTCACCATCGCTTTGCAAGCCTAAAAGTGACCAATAATGACCAAGATAGAAGGTATTAGACTTATCACGATCTGTCACCAGTTCACCTACCATCTTAAGGTTTTCAGCACCTAGACGGTAAGGGTTAGAAAGGTAACCAAAGACTGGGAAGAAATAAATGATGACTGTAAAGGTCAAGAGAGTCTTCATATTAATCTTATTGATAGCCCAGAAGAAATAGGCAGCTGAGAACAATAGAGCGTAAGCAGCACCATAGCTAAACTTATGCGCATGGGCAATCAAAAGTAAAATGAAGAAAATAGGTTGGATAGGACGAACCTTATGATAGATGATAGAGAAAACGTCCTCCTTGTCTTCCTCAGATTTGAAAATCAAGGACAAGACAATAGTCAAGAGTACAAAGAAGGCGCCAAACCCGAAACCAACATCATTTGGACGGAAGAAGTAAGCCAAGATGGACATGTCCATTACCAATAGCCAGACAGATGCAAATTTGATCATGTTGTTACCAAATTTTGCAGCCGTTTGACTAGGTGCCTTTAAAGGTACCTCGAAAGCTTGTGCAAGTGCTCTTTCTTTGGCTTGGCGTTCAGCCTCTATTGCTGCTTTCATTTCCTTAGTACGGCGTTCCTTTTGGAACAAATGGGCAACCTTGGTCGGTTCATCTTCCCTTGACTTGGTAATACTCAAAAAGAGTAAATATTGCATGGCAAAGATGAGAGCTGTGTTCCCACCGTATTCTAGGAAGGAACCATTCCAAATACTAGAAACAACTGTAAAAACGATATAACCTCCAATTGAGATTAAAATCGTCAAGAGCAAATGAATCCAACGATAGCGGTAAGTGTATTTATCAGTTGTATCTCGTCTCAAAAACGTGTCACGTGGGTAAAGATACCAGATAACGAAGATAAGTTCAATGGCCTGAACTGCTGTTAGAAAACCAACGTAGTTGAAGCCAAAAACGGCTGCTACCACATTGATGAGATAGGAAATAATGGCCAAAACTCGCAGACTGGTGCGCTTAGACAAGAGTCCAATACTCATCAGGGTGATAGTTGAGAAGGCAGAAAAACCAGCGCCCATCTTATTATCAAAGATAAACACATTGACAAAGGCAAAAATCAAGATTCCTAGAAGAGTTAAGACTTGTTTTTGCATTTCTTTTTTCTTTTCTTTCATATTTTCCCTCCTTATGAAAATGATAACGCTTCCGTATTCCTATTTTAACACAATTATACTATTTTTGTCAGATTTGAAAAGACATTCGGATAATCGAATGCCTTTTTTATTAATTATCCATTGCTTCAATCTTAAGGAAAACAAAATCTCCATCAAAGCGTTGAATATACTTTTGAAAGCCTAATAAACTAAAGGTTTCAATCTCATAACGGACCTGATCAACACCATCACTAGTGCTTTCCTCTAGCAATTTTAGTTTTGGGATATCGGATTCCAAGACATCACGGTAAAGTCCTTTATACTCAAAGATAATTCGAGCCCACTCGTTCCCAGAAAGCATTGAGAAAGCTTGGTAGCGCACTTGCTCATCTGTAATAAGACGGGCTTCTTGTTCTGGACTTAACGTGAAAGCCAAATCATTTTCAGATTTGTGAATGGTTTGGAAACGATCAACACGGAAATAACGGATTTCAGAGAACTGATAATCACAAGTAAAGTTATCATCCAGTTTGTAAGAAATACAGTAGAAATAATGGTTATCAAAAATGACTGAAATTGGAAAAACCTTATATTCCTCCACTTTTTCTCCTGGCTTACGGTAACTAAAAGACAAAGGACGTTGGTCCACAATGGCATCGAAAATGGCTGAAATAGCTGGTAAGAGTGACTTATCTTGATCCTGATAAATCTTAAGTTCTTGATAACTATCTAGTTCTAGCTCAGTCAATCGCTTGATACGTCTGCGCTCCTTGTCGTCTACAGCCCTCTCAACAAAGATGTTGATAATTTCTGCTACTTCATCCTTTCGAAGGGCACGACTCTCTAAAAGAATCTTAGATAGGATAACTGCCTGATTGTATTTAAGGTTACCATAGCCCTGTTCATACTGGGCATGATAGGAACCGTATTTTCTGGAATACTTAACCTTCATATTTGGACGTAACTCAGTCAAATTTTCCTTGAGTTCACTCACGTCCTCTTTAAGTGTACGCTCACTTATGCCAAAGCGAGCTAGGTAGTCCGTTTTTGAAATGTCATTTCCCTTTTCCAATTCGGACATAAAATACAAGAGACGTTTGGTTTTTGATGCTGTCATTATAAAATCCCCCTTTATAATCAAACCTCTTATTACTAAAAAATTGCTGTTTAGTTATTCATTATCATAGATAGTCATCCCTAGTAGCGACGAGCCACAGAATTATAGCTCAAATAATAGTCCTTTTTCTTTTCGTTATACTCAAAAGATAGTCTTAACAATTGTGCTTTCTCAATAAGACTATACTGATCAGTGTAATCAAGATCAACTGACTTATGTATGATTCCTGATGAATGGACATTGATACTTCTCCAGGCCCTTTTTGCCTGAGAATGTTCCCTCACTACCTCAGACAAGGATGTTACTGGACCTAGATAGTCTTGGTCTTTAGTACGTAAGCTATTTATCTGCTCTTCCGTCCAATTACTGCTATAATTATCAACCTCAGTGACGCCATCAAGGGGATAAAGTCGCTATTCCACCATCATAGACAAAGCGTCCCTTTTCGTCATTCACAAAAGAGAGATCACTATACTCATTGCCATCTCCACGGTCATATCTCACCTTGAGACCACTAGACTCCATCTCGACATAATTGCCCTTACCATGACTTTTAATAATCGAACGTAAGGTATCAGCCTTGGGTTTCAGATTTTCAAAATCTTCTTCCGTCCAGTTATAAATCGCAGACTCATCTGCGTAGTCTTTGGGATCATCGCTATAAGGTTTATCCTCATCAAGATCTGACTGAGACACCTGCTGAATTATCCTATATTTCTTCTTAGCTTCTCGATAGACAGAACCACCTAAAGTGGCAAAGAAGGATAGTCCAATCAAGCCAACCACGATTGCGGTGAAGAGAAATCTACCTAGCTTCTGTCCCATTCTAAAGAGAATGATAGCAAGGACAAAACATGCCACAATTACAGCCAGATACACAATTATCGGCTTATACTTCCAAGATAAGAAGACCGATTCCCAGCTCACACTTAAGAGTATCAGTGGTAGAACAAGAGTCAAAAAGAAATGCCGCTTCTCAGCTTTTTCCTCCTGAAAAGCAGATTCAAACTCTGGCCCTTTATTACTAAAAGCCGACTCAAAAGCCTGATCACCATTCTTTAGATGATCATCACTTAAATAATGTTTACTCTCTTTATTAAACCTCTACTCCTCTAAATATTCTATATAACAATTTCCCAGTTTTTTCTATTGTAACAAATGAAAGCGTCATTTTCTACAAATATACTAAAAAAGCAACCTATCTTAGGTTGCTTAAAGGTTTAACATTAGTCATTCTCAATCTTTTCAGCTTCTGTACTGAATTTTTGTGCAATGGCTTCAAGAGCTAATTCGTCTGTATCTGGAAGAGTGATGGCATCATCAGAAATCTCATCAATATTTGCATAAAATTCAATATGATTCTTCAGATTTTGGAGATGAATTGGTGCATCACCACCGTATTCGCCATCAAGGTTAATCATCATACGATCATCACTTAGAGGCTCAATATACAGCGAGCTCGTTTTGATATAGGAAATTCTCTTGTCATAGATGTGTTTACCACCTTGGAGAATTTGACGAATGAGGTCAACCAATTCAAAGAGGTTAGCTGTCTTAACCATGATTAGAGTAAATTTACCATCATCCAGTTTAGCATCTGGGGCAATCGTTTCAAAGCCACCAACTGAATTGGTCAAGGCAACGAAAATCATGGAAAGACCACCTTCAAAGACACCCTCATCATGCGTAATACGAACAGGAACCTTCTTAACTTGTGGTAGCAACTCTGCCCCCTTAACAAGGTAGGCCAAATAACCAAGTACTGTCTTTAAGCGACTAGGTACACTATAGGTTAGTTCCGTAAAGGAACCAGCAGCCGCAATATTGATGAAGTATTTGTCATCATAGGCACGGCCAATATCCATCTGAAGGGTCTGATTTTTAGCGATAACCTTGGCTGCTTCAACAGGATTTCCTCTTGGAATCTTCAAGGCGCGTGCAAAGTCATTTGTCGTTCCCGTTGGAATAACCGCCATTTGTGGGCGTTTTTTAAGCGGGGCAACCCCAGAAACAACCTCATTGATTGTACCATCGCCACCAGCAGCAATAACTAAGTCAAAGCCTGCTTTGGCCGCACGAGTGGCCTCATTTTTTGCTGAGTTCTCATCTGGTGTTGTTTGAAAGGCTGACGCTTCAAAGCCAGCACCTTCCAGAATATCCAAGACCTCGGCAACATTTTTTTTCATAATTTCTTGTCCAGATGTTGGATTATAAATTAAGCGGGCACGTTTTTGTTTCATATTGAACTCCTATAAATCCAGCAACCAAGCCTCATCTTTTACTTCAATTCCTAGGCTTTGTGCTTTTTCCAACTTACTTCCGGCATCACTACCAGCAACTACTAAATCTGTTTTCTTAGAGACAGAACCTGTCACCTTAGCACCCAGAGCTTCTAGTTTTGCCTTTGCTTCACTACGTTTAAGGTGCTCCAATTTTCCTGTCAAAACAACTGTCTTACCAGATAAGATAGCATCATCTGCCACCTTTTGTCCAAGATAGGACAAATTAACGCCATAGGATTCCAGTTCTTTCATAAGAACTTGGGCCTCCTCCTTAGCAAAATAGCGCTGGATGGACTTGGCAATAACCTCTCCTAAACCATCTACAGTAGCAATAGCCTCGACATCTGCACTGGCTAACTCTTGTATACTGCCAAAAGCTTCTAGCAACTGCTTACTAACTTTGGCGCCAACATGACGAATACCCAAGCCATAGAGCAATTTCTCTGCAGAATTTTCTTTTGATGCTTGAATGGCTGCGTAAAGTTTTTCAGCCGACTTTTCCTTGAAACCTTCCAATTGAAGGAAATCCTGACTGTTCAAGCCATAGATATCAGCCACATCTTTAACCAATTCAGCTTTAAAGAGCTTTTCAACCACTGAAGGTCCCATACCTGCGATGTTCATGGCATCTCGAGAGGCAAAATGAATCAGGCCTTCCTTGATCTGAGCAGGGCAAGAAGGATTGATACAACGTAGGGCAACTTCATCTTCAAAATGTAAAAGACCACTGCCACAAGATGGACATTGAGTCGGTACTTCCATCGGCTCCTGTGTCGTACGCTTACTCTCTACTACACGAAGTACAGCAGGGATAATATCACCAGCTTTGTAGACAATTACGGTATCACCGATACGAATGTCTTTTTCGGCAATGTAATCTACATTATGAAGGGTGGCTCGACTAACCGTTGTCCCCGCTAATTGCACTGGAGTCAAATTAGCAGTCGGCGTTACTACACCCGTACGACCTACCTGCCAGTCAACTGAGAGAAGCTCTGCTTCCTTTTCCTCAGCCGGGAATTTATAAGCAATGGCCCAACGTGGCGCCTTAACTGTAAAACCGAGTTCTTCTTGCATAGCCAAACTATTGACTTTGATGACAACACCATCAATGTCATAGGCCAAGTGATCACGATCTTCTCCAACAGCTTGAATAAAGTCCCAAATCTCAGCCATCGATGATGTGACAATGCGTCGTGGATTAACAGAGAAACCGAGTTCTGCCACTTCATTTAAGACATCATTTTGTGTTAGACGCTCCGTTGGACTAGCTTCCTGATAAAGGAAAGTCGCCAAACGACGCTCTGCAACCACTTTGGTATCTAATTGACGAAGAGTTCCTGCTGCAGCATTACGTGGATTGGCAAATTCGGCCTCACCATTTTCCTGGCGTTGGATGTTGATGCGTTCAAACTCAGCCCGTGGCAGGTAACACTCCCCACGCACCGTAATATTAAGAGGTTGGTCCAACTTCAGAGGAATATCTGAGATCCGCTTGACATTTTCAGTGATATTCTCACCTACAGAACCATCACCACGTGTCGCACCTACCTGAAGAATACCATCCACATAGGTCAACGAGATAGAAAGCCCATCGATTTTGAGTTCAGCCATATAATCAGCATTAGGAAATTCGTCCTTAACCCTCTTATCAAAGGCATCTAGCTCTTCTCGTGAAAAAGCATCCTGCAAACTATAAAGCGGATACTCATGTTGATATTTTTCAAAACCATCAAGTACCAGCCCTCCCACACGATGTGTTGGACTATCTGCTTGGACAAGTTCTGGATGTTCAGCCTCCAAAGCTACAAGCTCACGATAAAGCTTATCATACTCGGCATCTGACACTGATGGATTATCTTCCGTATAATACTCTTTTGCATACTGGTTAAGTTTAACAACCAGCTCTTTCATTCGTTTTTCCATAGGAACATTTTAACATAAAAGCAGAAAAAAACGCCTTTACAGACGTTAATTTAGGAAACAAAATCAATAACTTTGGCCAATTTCTTAATAAGAATTGCACCAACTAAGAGAGAAGCCAATTCTCCCATAGCAACAGTGAACCAAGTTGCCCAAAATGGTGCCTGAGTAACCAAGGTCAACTCAGCCGCAATTGTCACCATGAAGAATGAGAAGTAAAAGGCAAAGTAAACATGAGCCTTGTCAAAAAGTCCACCTAAAATATCTTGGTTCTTAAATCGGTCGAAGAAATAAACACCTGAACCGACAAAGACCAGTGTCGAGAGACTTCCGACAACCACATCAATCATGTTAAAGCTAAAGAAATTAGCAATCACACAGCCCAAAGTCACGGCAATGATATACTTGCGATTATAAAATCCTAACAGATTGAACATTTCTGCAATTCGGAACTGGTAGGGACCATACGAAATTAAGTTAAAAGGTGGCACAACAGTCAAGACTACATAAAGAGCTGCCACAATAGCAATATGTGTTAAATCACGAACAGTTTGTTTTTTCATTTTTCCTCCATAATCATTATCTTTTTATTATCTACAAAGGATAATATTCCCGTCAAAAGAGCCTGGATCTCACCAAGCTCTCTTTATCATCTAGGAATCATCCTCATCTTTTTTGTGTTTTTTGCTGTCACTACCATCTCCAGAAAAGCTCTGAATAATAGTAATCACATCTCCTCTTCTACTTTTCAGTTCACCTTGTCTAAGCTCTTGGTAGGTCGCATTAAAGACGGCCCCCAAAATCAAAATCCTGGCCAAGAAGATGAACCAAAGCATGAAGACGAAAATCATAATGGATCCAAATAACTTGATATCAACTAATCGACTCAAGGTACGAATCACATAAGTTCCAAACAAGTTGCTTAAATAGCCAATCACCAAAGTCGTAAAGATAGTCCCTGGCATAACAAAGCGGATTTTTCGAATCTTCACATTCGGAAGCACAAAATAAAGCACCATCATTCCCAGAAAGACAACTGCAATACTCAGAGGCTGGATACTATTTAAAATAAGCTGAGTCATCTTGGAACCAATAGGATAGGTCTGTGTAATAACTCTAAGGACCGACTG
This sequence comes from Streptococcus sp. Marseille-Q3604, assembly GCF_916619785.1. NCBI lineage: Bacteria > Bacillati > Bacillota > Bacilli > Lactobacillales > Streptococcaceae > Streptococcus > Streptococcus sp. Marseille-Q3604. Next base: position 963,338 of record NZ_CAKAKM010000001.1, read on the forward strand.
AATAATCGTAGACAACATTAGTGCAAAGGTGAGCAGGAACAAGATGACCAGACTCATGAAACCACCAACAATGTGACTAATAAAGACATCACGGTGTTCTGAAGCACCATATACCTTGTTAATCGCCTTTTGAAGCGAAGACAAGGACTTAATCATTGTCCAGAATCCCGTCAAAGAGGCAACTCCCAACAACTGTCCAGAAGGTGTCGAGAAGATATCCTGAACAACGTTGGCTGCAGGTGCATAAAACTGCTTAGGAAGGTGCTCATTCATAAACTTCAAGAGATCAGTCGTATCAATATTCAGATAGGGAAAGACATTTGCCGCAATGACAATAAGCGGAAAAACCGTCAAAATGAGGTAGTAAGCCACTGCGATAGTTGAAATATCTATCTCTGCACTACGATAATGCATAAGATAAACCTGCAAAGGGCGCCATTGGAGTTTATCCAATAGACGGGCCATTAAGCCTTGTCGTTTCATATTAGTAAGTTCTTTCTTCGCCTTGAGAAGTCAAAATTACTGGACCATCCTTAGTAATAACAAATTGGTGCTCATATTGACAAGAAAGTCCACCGTCAAGAGTTTTGTGAGCCCAACCCGTTTCAAGGTCAGTATCGATTTCCCATGTACCAGTGTTAATCATTGGCTCGATAGTCAAAACCATTCCTTCTTTGAGACGGAGACCTCGTCCAGCCACCCCATAGTTTGGCACCATTGGTTCTTCGTGCATTGTTGGCCCAACTCCGTGTCCAACCAAATCACGAACAACACCGTAACCACGACTTTCAGCGTATTCTTGGATAGCTGCACCGATATCACCGATACGGTTACCGACTACCGCTTGTTCAATGCCAAGGTACATAGCCTCACGTGTTACTTCCATAAGTTTTTTAACTTCGTCAGATGGCGTTCCAATCGCATAAGCCCAACATGAGTCAGCCAAACCGCCAGAATATGATTCCGTGTATTTTTTAACCTGAGCAACATTGTCAAAATCCAATTTTGACACATCAAGGACCGACTTATCGATAGGTTCTGACAAGACCATATCAACCTTCAAGAGGTCACCATCTTTCAAAATATAGTGACGTGGAAAGGCATGTGCCACTTCGTCATTAAGGCCACAGCATGTCGCATAAGGGTAATCCATAATGCTTCCCTCAACCCCAATCTGAAGGGGAAGAACATTCTCTTCTTTACAACGACGACGCACATACTCTTCCACTTCCCACATGTCTACTCCTGGTTTCAAGAGGTCACGTAGACCAATGTGAATGCTAGCAAGAAAATCCCCTGCCCTATCCATTGCTTCAATTTCACGTGCTGATTTTAAAGTAATCATTGTTTTCTCCGTTTTCTTTATATCTTTTATTTTTGTTACTAAGTTTTCTTAACCACAACGACTGATTTGCAGACGGTATGATTTCCGTGAGTAACCATAAGGTCCAGATGGGCTCTACGTCTGGTTTCAGCAATAATACTTGGTGTAATCGTCACCTTGTCATCGATCTGAGCTGCCTGAAGAAAGTAAAACATCATTTCTTCAATCACAAGACCATTTTGTTCCTGCTTTTCCATGATACGATAGACAACCTCTTTAACCATCTCTGCAAGAACACCTTGAGTGAGGTTTCCAGAATTGTCAATCATAGTGGGCTCGACCTCAAAGCTGAAAGCATGCTTGTCCTGGTTTAGGTTAGCTATCATTTGATCGCTAAAGGTGTGCAAGTTGCCACGATTATTGTCCTGAAGTTCTTCCAAAACCTGACGACGGGTGATAACACCTAGATAGTGTTTTTCTTCATCCACAACAGGAATGATATCAAAGTCCTCAAAAATCATCTTTTGGGCCACAGTTGCCAGACTAGTCTCAAGTCGTGTCACCGTCGGCTTGGTCATTATTGCCTTGAGCATGGTCGTCGGTTGCTGATTAGACACATCTCGCATGGTCACAATCCCAATCACTTTTTCAGACTCAGACAGAATAGGAAAACGCACCAAGTTCGTCCGTTTCACCAAATTCTGAAAATCCCTGACTGTCATTTCTGGAGTCATGTAGTTGTAGTTTTCTCGTCTGGTATAGACTTGGGCTACAGTCTTGATGTCTGTTTTGATACGGACATTCGAAAGTGCCTGGTTAATCATGGTTGCCACGGTAAAAGTATCGTAAGTTGTTACCATGACTGGAAATTGCTTCAAACGTGAAAGCTCTTTAACCCTATCGGAAACCCGAAAGCCACCCGTCACTAGAATAGCATTATTGTGTTCTAGGGCAAGCAATTGAATATCCTCACGGTCCCCAACAATAAGAAGATCTCCTTTGGTTAGATAACGGGTGATATTCTCAATAGTCATGGCTCCGATATAGAACTTACTGAAGACACGTTCCAGACCTTCGTGACCAGAGATAACCTCAGACTCTGTAATCTCCGCAATCTCCGCAAAGGTCAGCTTATCAAGGCGAACCTGGACTTTCTTTTCAATTCGAACTGTCCCACTCCGAGGACGTGTCTCAACCAACCCTCGATTTTCAGCTTCTTTGATTGCTCGATAGGCAGTTCCATCAGAAACCTGTAAGTGATTCGAAATACTACGCACACTAACACGCTTACCGATAGGTAAGGCCTCTAGATAATCTAGAATTTCTTGATGTTTACTCACAGTTCTCCTCCTTCTCAAAGCGGAGATAATCACGCATGGTACGGGTGTATCGGTCTGCTCCCTTAAAATGGGACACAAGTTTAAAGCCAGACTTCTCTGCTACACGAGTCGATGCCTTATTTTCCAAGTGGGCAATAAGAATAATACGATCCATTCCCATAGCTGTCAAAGCCAAATTTGACAGACAAGTAACTGCCTCTGTCATTAAGCCTCTACCCCAGTATGAGGCATTCAAAAAATAGCCAAGCTCTGCAGTCCGTTTCTGGACATCTATCTTTTCAAAACGAACGACGCCAATCATCTTTTCTAACTCTTTATCTACAATAGCCCATACACCTAGAGGCTCCTTCATGAAGTAATGAACCAAAAGGCAATCCGTTTCATGCTGTGTTTGAGTGGCAGGAAAGAAAAATTGTAGATTCTTAGGATTTGATACAATTTCGTGTAAATCAAAACGATCCAAAAAGATGAGTGGTCTAAAAGAAAGGCGCTCCGACTCAAAGAAGGCAAAAGCACCCAGACTAGTCCAAATATCCATGATAGTATTATAACACAGTTTTAGAAATGGAAAAAGGCTCAACCACTAGGGGTTGAACCTTAGACTTAATCTTCAATCAAACGAATATCTGCACCAAGGTCAGAAAGTTTCTCAATGATATTTGAATACCCACGAAGAATAAACTCAATATTGGTAATTTCAGTTTGACCTTCTGCCATAAGACCTGCCGTAACAAGCGCAGCACCTGCACGCAAATCACTGGCTTTTACTGGCGCACCTGAGAGTTGCGTTGGACCATTGTAAACAATTTGTCCACCGAGTACCTGAATATCAGCACCCATACGAGCCAATTCAGGAACGTGGTTCACACGCTTCTCATAAATCGTATCAATAATTTTTCCTCGACCACTTGCTTTCAACAACAATGGTGTCATCGGTTGTTGTAAATCCGTCGCAAAACCTGGATAAGGCGATGTCTTAATGTCAATAGGTTTTAAATCACCTTGCTCTTCAACAAAGATGGCATCTTCTTCAACTGTCATACGAACACCCATTGCTTCAAGTTTAGCAATAAAACTTTCAAGGTGTTCATAAAGAACATTTTTAACCTTAATTCCCTTACCGATAGCCGCGGCCATAGCAATATAGGAACCCGCTTCAATACGGTCTGGAATAACCTGGTGACGAGTGCCATGTAAGCTTTCTACACCGTCAATCGTGATCACTTCTGTACCAGCACCACGTACTCGCGCACCCATATTATTCAAAAGTGTTGCCACATCAATAATCTCAGGTTCACGCGCTGCATTTTCAATGACCGTACGACCGTCAGCCTTAGCCGCTGCCAACATGGTATTAATCGTCGCTCCAACACTGACCGTATCCATGTAGATATGAGCACCCTTAATGCGTTGACCAGCATCAGTCGCAATACGCATAGATTCGTCTTCATAGGAAATGCTAGCACCCATCGCTTCAAAAGCCTTAAGGTGAAGGTCAATAGGACGTGGTCCCAAATCACAGCCACCAGGCAAACCTACTGTTGCTTGACCGTAACGTCCAAGCAAGCTACCGTAGAAATAGTAAGAAGCACGAAGACTGTTAATCTTACCAAATGGCATTGGCATATCCTTAACGCCTCGTGGATCAATTTCGAGTGTTTCGCCATCACGCTTAACAGAACCACCCATTACTTCTATAATTTCAATTAGGTTATCGACGTCGCTGATTGCTGGTACCCCGTCAAGGGTAACCACTCCATCAGATAAAATGATGGCTGGAATCAATGCAACAACTGAATTTTTAGCACCTGATACTGTAACTTCTCCCTGAAGTTTCTTACCACCATTGATGATAATTTTACGCATACTGTTCAATCTTTCTTATACTGGAATATTAGCTTTTACATTCTACCATAGATTGAGGTGCATGACAAATTAAGAACTCTAACAATTATCGGACAGTTTCACTTGACCATTTAAACCAGCCCTTAAAACGGATGGCTCCGTCTTTATCTGTTCGTAAAATTTTAATGTGGCGTTGCTTAAAACGTTCTATTGTTTCATCATTTGGATGTTTATAACGATTGTTCTCACCAGCTGAAACAAGTGCAAGGGAGGGGTGCAGCTGGTCCAAAAAAGCTTCAGACGAAGAACCTTTTGAACCGTGGTGTCCAGCTTTGAGGACGCTTGCCCTTAAAGTTGGATAGCTAGCCATCAGTTCCTCCTCTCCTTCTTTTTCCAAATCACCGGTAAACAGAAAACTGCTTCCTAATAGCTTTCCGTAAAGAACTATCGAATCATTGTTACCACCATCACCAATTTTATTGGGATAAAGAACCTGTAGATTACTTCCCATCATAGGTAATTTGTCGCCAGCCTTTAGAGTGTGAACTGGGCATTTTATAGTCCGAAGTCTTTTAACAAAGCTAGACTTAGTCAAAGCCCCCTGACTGACACAGATTTCCTTAATCTTAAAACACTTGGCCACTTCTTCCAAATCACCAATATGGTCTGTGTCCGTATGCGTCAGGACCAGATAATCAATTTGAGACACTCCTCTAGCCTGTAGATAGGGAATCAAGGTTTTCTCCGCATTGCTCGTCTGGCTAGACTCTTGCCATTTTTCCTTAGTTCCAAACGTCACCTTGCCACCCACATCAATTAGGATGGTATCGCCTTTCATACTCCTCAGAAAAATACTATCTCCCTGACCAACGTCAACCACAGTCACCTCATTGGTTAAAGGATGTTTGACCCAGACCATCAAAAGCCCAAAAATCATCAAAAGGCAAATCCTAAACTGAGGCTTTTTCCAAAAATCAAAGAGCAAAATCAATACAGCTATCATCAAGCCAAACTGAAACAAACTAGGTTTCCCTAAAATCAAAGGTTGACCTATCCAGGATTGTATCCAAGTCAAAAAGGACTCCATCCATTCAAAAAGTGGGTTGATTTGAGAAAAGATTACCAGTCCTGAGAGGGCAAAGAATACTGTCAATACAGGCAAGAGAAAGCTATCAAATACAATTGAAAAGATTGCAGTCAGAATCAAACTAACTGGTTGAAAAGTCCCATAATAGTAGGTTAAAAAGGGTAAAATCCCAAGACTCAATACCAAGCTCGTATAGATTGATTTCTTTAAAGATGACAAGTCCTCAAAATCAAACAAACACAACAAGAAGGCATAGGAACAACTTAATACACCTCCCACTGTTAAGAGAAAATGAGGTAACAAGAGAAACAATAGAAGCAAGGTTATTCCCATATTGTCCAGTTTTTTAATACCAAACTCAGCCAGCAAACTTTGAACCAAGGAACGTAGGACTGAAGCTGTCCATCCTGTCATTAAGCCATAACATAAGGAAAAAGGCAGCAAGACGATAAATAGATAATCTTTAGGAAGACCTAAGCGTAGGAGACCGTAGCGAAACCATCCCAGAAAAAAGCCCACTTGCATCCCCGAAAGTGCGAATAGATGAATAATACCTAAACTTGTGTAAAGCTGGCTCTGCTCATCGAACTCCTTATCCAAATACCCAAAGAGCAGGCCTGTCATATAGTGTCTCATAGGACTAGGAAAGTGCGTCTGGATATGAACCAAAGCCCTCCTCCTCATTTGATGGAAAAAAGCTAGGGGAGATAGAGATTTTTGAGGTACTACTTGGTCCAAGCGCTCAATCTGAGCGATTCGATAAATACCTTGACTGGCTAGATAAGACTGATAATTAAACCCTTGAAAATTACGCTGAGCAGTTGCTTGAGATAAGTTTATTTCCCCTTTTAATACTAGCGTTTGACTAGTAGTCTTAAAAAAATGCTGCTCCTTCTCAGATTTGAGTCGGTAAAAGACCTGATAGGTTTGTCCCTTTGCCTTACCGATAGCTGATAATTGCTCACCATTAACCGATAGCGTATCAGCAACCAGAGTCACCTGATTGATTTCAACAGGGGCTTGTTTATCTTGTATGCTAGCTCTATGATGCAAGAATAAAAAGTAGACCAAAAAGAAACTACCTACAAGTCCCACCAACTTTAGGGCTGCCTTATTCTTCCAATGATGCTTCAAAAAACAGATCATAAGAAAGACAAAAGCACCAATAGCGTAAACATTAGTGACAAAAATCGTAAAATAAAGGGCAGCTATTAAAAGAGACAAGGAAAAAAGATTGATTGGCGCTTTTTTAAGCCACATAGAGGGACTCTCTGATTTTATCTAATGTTTTATCACCAATTCCTGAAACATTTTTCAGGTCATCTACGGACTGAAAGCCACCATGACTTTCGCGATAGGCGATAATATCCTCTGCTCGCTTAGCTCCAATTCCAGAAATGGTTTGCAATTCCTCTGCAGTCGCTGTATTTAAGTTAATTTTCCCATCCTTAGCATTAGTTTGCCCTCCTTTGTCAGAATCCTGACTAGTTCCTGATTGACCAAGGACAGAAAGGTTTTCATCCTTAGTTGCCACATAGATAACCTCTTCGTCTGACAAGCTTGCGGCTAAATTAACACTCTTAGCATCCGCATCCTCGGTCATTCCCCCAGCGGCTTTGATGGCGTCAGTCACTCTAGTGCCCGCTTTTAGCGTATAAACCCCTGGCTTGACTACGGCTCCTTTAACATCTACTGTTACTTTTGACTTATCCTTTTCACTTTCTTCCGTCTTTGACTGAGAAGACACTTCAGTAAGTGATTTTGACCCTTCTTTGGATGAGGAGGTTGACAATGTTGTCACATCTGTATAAGACGTCTCCGCCTCCATGCTGTTTCCGGCACCACAAGTCATCCATAGAAAGAAGCAAAAAATCACCATCAGTACAGCGATGACACTCACAAACAGACGATTATCTTTGACATAGGCTAGAATCTTTTCCTTCACGCTATTCTCCTTAATTGATATATTTTCTTTCTTATTCGTAAAAAATTTTAAAAAATATCAAAAAGTAAAAAACTCCATCAGATCTATGTCTGATAGAGTTTTTAGCTTATTTCTGAGTTTCTTTGGCACGATGTTTTTCAGGATTCCAAACAAAGCTAGCTACATATGAGAAAACCATGGTCAAAAGTACCGCAATGATAGCCACAATACCGAGAGGTACTCGGTAAATATAAGTCAAAGGATTGGGTTTCTTGCCTGTTTGATAGCTCAAAGCTTCCTCATCAAGGCGATCAAATTCAGATTGGATACGACGAGCAACCTCTTGGATATTTTCGTCATTCAAACGCTTCAAATCTGAAATATCAATGGGATTACCATAGTTCATATCCACACGTTCACCTGTCAAGAGCCCCTTGAGTTCACGAGGTCCTTGATAGACAACCGGCATAATCTTAACCTTAGCCATCTTAGCGATAACTGCAACCCCACCCTTAACATCAGATGAATGGCGGCTACCACTTGGGAACATAATCAAACTACGCTTACTCTTCTTAAGCATGTTAACAGGGTACTTGATAGCTTCTTGACCAGGATTTTCACGGTCAATTGGGAAGGCTCCGCACATACGGATCCACCAACCAAAGATACGACTCTTGAAGAGTTCTTTCTTAGCCATGAAAATAAACTGCTTAGGACGAGCTGAAAAAGCCATATAAACAGGGTCCCACCAAGTTCGGTGCGGAGCAACCAAGATATAGTTTTCGTCCTTGTTCAATAATTTATCGCGATTGTGGTAATGGGCATTCCCATTGATAATCCATAGAAGGAAGACAACAAGCCCACGTAAATAAGCGTAAAACACGTTTTCACCTCTTTTTCTACAAGTTTTTTACTATTATACCAAAAAAAGGAGCGCTTTTTTCATCGAATTTCTTTGTAAACTATTGAAAATGGTGTGGCACTTTCTAATAGTTTGAGCTATAATGTAACTATGAAAAAAAGTATTGAGATTATAGGGAAAAATCGAAAGGCACTTAATCTTTGCCTCATTATTGCAAACTTGGCTGTTCTGGCTATCCTAGGCTTTGTCCTATTCCAACGCCATAACACGAAATCTGAACAAGTAGCCAAGGCTGAAAAGACTGAACAAGTCGCTAATAGCACAAGCTCATCTTCAGAAAAAGCTAAAGAAGATGATGAAACACAACTCAAGAAAGGTAGTAACCACAGCATTGCAGCTTCTGACTATGCTTACGATGTTACTGCTGTGAATAACACTATTCGAGGCAAGTCTCAGGATATCGACGACAAGGTCGTCTTTTTAACGTTTGACGATGGGATTGATCCAACACTGACCCCACAAGTCATGAGTATTTTGAAAGAATACGGTGTTCACGCCACATTCTTCCACATTGGTTACACCATTACACAAGAAAATGCGGACATCCTCAAACGACAAATTACAGAAGGACATGCTATTGCCAACCATAGCCTCAGCCACAACTTTAATCTCCTTTATCCAGGACGTGTTCCTAATCAAAGTCAGATTGTTTCTGAGGTTAACCAAACCATGGCTAATTTCCAAGCTATCTTAGGTAAGGACTTCAAGACAAGAATTTTCCGTTATCCTGGTGGTCATATGTCATGGCAAGGTCTAGAAAGTACTGACCAAGCCCTCGCCAAGGAAGGTATCGAGTGGATTGACTGGAACATGCTTTGTGGTGATGCAGAACCCGCCTCTGTTCGCCCAACGACATCTGAAACCATGATGGCCTACTTGGACGGTTCACAAAAATATTTCCCTGAGAGTCATGTTAAGGTTGTGCTTATGCACGACACTGCTGGTAAGGAGCTGACTGTTCAGACCCTTCCACAAATTATCGAATATTTCAAAAATCAAGGATATACCTTCGGTGTCCTAGAGTAATCACTCGCAACAGTTCCTTTGGGAGCTGTTTTTTGTTACAATAAAAACTATGACAAATCCAATTTTAAAAGACGGAGAACGCATTGACCAGCTCTTCTCCACAGATGTGAAAATCATTCAAAATAAGGAGGTCTTCAGCTACTCTATTGATAGCGTCCTCCTCTCTCGGTTTCCAAAAATTCCAAAGAAGGGATTAATTGTCGACCTCTGTTCGGGAAATGGTGCCGTTGGCCTCTTTGCCAGCACACGCACTGAGGCACCGATTACCTTGGTTGAGTTGCAAGAACGCCTGGCTGATATGGCCAAGCGTTCCGTAACTCTTAATCAACTAGAGAATCAAGTGACTGTTGTCAATGACGACCTAAAAAATTTGCTTGACCATGCCCCACGATCTCAGGTGGACCTTATCCTCTGTAACCCTCCCTACTTTAAGGCGACAGAAACGTCTAAGAAAAATCTGTCAGAGCACTACCTCTTGGCACGCCACGAAATTACGACCAATTTAGAAGAAATTTTCCAAGTCGCTCGTCATGCCCTCAAATCTAATGGACGCATTGCTATGGTACATCGCCCTGACCGCTTTTTGGATATCATTGACACCATGCGCCAGTACAATCTAGCACCTAAACGCATCCAGTTTATCTACCCTAAGATGGGACGTGAGGCTAACATGCTCCTAATTGAAGCCATTAAAGACGGCTCGACAGATGGCTTGAAAATCCTTCCACCTCTCTTTGTGCACAAGGAAAATGGTGACTATACCGACGAAATCTTTGAGATTTACTTTGGAAAAAAGGCTAAAGGTGAGTCCTAAACGATGACAGAAAAGGATAGCAAGGCCTACATGTATGTGGTTGAGTGTGCTGATGGCACCCTCTATACAGGCTACACCACAGACGTCGAACGCCGCCTCAAAACCCATAACTCAGGCAGGGGTGCTAAGTATACCAGAGCTCGCCTACCAGTTAAACTCCTCTACTCAGAAGCCTTCGCTAGCAAGCCTGAAGCCATGAGCGCAGAAGCACTCTTTAAGAAAAAAAGCCGAGAGAAAAAACTAGCCTATATCAAAGAACACACGGAAAAATAACCGTGTGTTTTATTAATTTATATTTTTTGCATGTTTACTATTATCTTTAATTGCATTATAAATAGATGAACCTCTCCTAACATAATATTGGGAGTAGTTTTCGTCATCTTTACTTAATTTTTCAAAATTATCTATTTCCAAAATTCCACGATAATATTTTCCAAAATATTTACCTCTATTAATTGCAAGTGTTTCCCTATTAATATTTTTAACTTCACCTCGATAATAAAAGGAATCATCCTCTACTTTTATTTTTTCGTTCTCGTTAATACTATATTTGTAACTCAAATTCTTTCTGATTATCACTCTAACATAATATCCATCAATACTAGAATGATATTTCTCAAAATAAAGTGATACACTGAACAATAATCCTAAAACTACCAATAATGGAAATACACTCCTAAAGGGTCTTCCTAATTTCTGATAACCTCCACTTAACGACAAAGTTGAAATTTCTTCTAATAGTTTATTCTCTTTTGTAACATAATAGTCATTTTCAATTTGTATTACATCAAATGAATGCTTTAGAACATTATCTAATTCTACTTCTTCCTTAACATTATCATCCAATATCACAGTCATTAGAGATGTCTCTCGCTCTTCGACTAAGAAATAATCTCCACTCAGAATTTTGAATCCTTTTCTCTCTCTAACAACTCTTTTATAATTACCATAAATTGGTTTTAATTCTCGAGAATAAATCCTAGCTATTATCCAATAATAAATCTTATCTTCGTATTCTATAATAATAGCGTATAAATATAAGAGAATTATTATTTTGATTGAACCATTCATCAGAATATTTACTATTTCAGGGATAGGAGTACTTCTAACGAATAAATTATAACATTTAAATCCTATTATCAATTCAGATGATAAAAGGCCAAAATAGATGCATGCAACAGTAAATAAATATTTAATCTTTTTTTCTAAAATTCTATAATCGTCAATTTCAATTCCCTTATAATTCACTAAAACCTTATCATAAAAATTGATACCAATAGTAATAAGTAGAAAGGCAAGAAATGCCCATGTGATAATTCCCTTCTGAACTCCTATTGAGGATAATAATAACAATGGAAGAGCTATAAAAGTATATAATACAAATGGTGAGACTTTAAACATAAATAAAGGCATCTCCAAAGCAAAGAAGAATATGAAAATCATAGGCAACATTGAGAGAAATTGACTCTTATCAAAAATATTTCCTAATATTGAATAATTCAATGTTAGGCTCTTATTGTTAATCATATTCTCTAATATGAAAGCAAGCACTTCGAAATATGTTATCAAAAGAGTGATGATTAATACTTTGTTAGCTATATTTACTAATTTATCTGAATTAAATTGATGTTTTAACCCGCCATAATCCACACCAATTCTAAAACCAAAGATTGTAATAAATAATGCTAGTTGAGATAATTTAAATGCGCTAATAAAAAATGTAAGAAAAAAGTATCTAAGTGTACTAACTTTAGTATAAAATAAATTATTATCTATAGAAAAAGATAAAAGTAAGAAACATCCCTCAAGTAAAAACATTATATATTGTGGATACCTAATCCACCTAAAAAATTTTTCAATCATCCGAAAATACATCCTATACCTCATATTTATAATTTTTCCTAATTTAAAATGAATATTCTCTCAGAATTTCATTACATGCAAGTATAACAAAAAACACTCTATTTTCATAGAGCATTTTCATTGTTTATTTATCACCCTTGTTACGGATAACAAAGCCGTTTTTCTTTTCGCTTGAGGTACGGTGTGGGCGTTTGTTGCCATGGTTTTCGAAGTCACGGCTATTCTTCTTAGACTTGCGTTTGAAGTCACGACGTCCGCCGCCGTCTCGGTCATCGCGGTTACGGTCACCACGGTATCCACCACGACGGTTGTTATCGCGACCGCGGTTGCCACGGCCACCTTTACCGCCTTTACCACCAAAGCCACCACCTGATGGTTTGAATGGCAATGGTTTTTCACGCGCAATTTCCACTTCTGGCATTGTCTCTGGATCTTGAACGGTCAAGCTCAAGATGTAAAGCGCCAATTCTTCAGGTGTGAATTCTTGAGCCAATTTAACCGCATCGCCCTTGAACTTGTCAAAGTTAGAACGGATAGCTTCATCCGCAAAGTCACGTTCGATTTTCTTAAGGGCAACTTTCTTCTTAGCCTGGAAAGCTTCTTGAGCTGTTGGTGGCTTAAGACCTTTCATGCGTTTCTTAGTCAAGTTTTCGATGATTCCCAAGTAACCCATTTCGTTTGGAGCAACGAAAGTAATCGATTGACCTGATTGGCCTGCACGTCCTGTACGTCCAATACGGTGAACGTAGCTTTCTGGATCTTGTGGAATATCATAGTTGTAGACATGAGTAACACCGGAAATGTCAAGACCACGCGCCGCAACGTCTGTCGCAACTAAAATATCGATTTGGTCGTTCTTGAAGTCACGGATAACACGAAGACGTTTGTTTTGGTCAAGGTCACCGTGGATACCTTCTGCACGGAAACCACGAAGTTTCAAACCACGTGTCAACTCGTCCACACGACGTTTGGTACGTCCAAAGACGATTGACAATTCAGGTTGGTCAACATCCATAAGACGAGTCATGGTATCGAACTTCTCTTGTTCCTTCACTCGGATAAAGTATTGGTCAACGTTAACATTGGTCAATTCTTTAGCCTTGATTTTCACATGCTCAGGATCTTTCATGAACTGAACGCCAATACGTTTGATAGCATCAGGCATAGTTGCTGAGAAAAGAAGGGTTTGACGTTCTTCTGGTACTCGGCTAATGATAGCTTCAATATCTTCAAGGAAGCCCATGTTAAGCATTTCATCAGCTTCATCCAAAATTAAAGTCTCGATATTATTGAGTTTCAGAGCTTTACGTTTGATAAGGTCAAGGAGACGACCTGGTGTCCCTACAACAATGTGGGCACCTGAACGGAGGGCCTTAATTTGTTTCTCAATACTAGAGCCACCGTAGACTGAGCGAACCTTAACGCCCTTATCACGGCCAAAACGGAAAAGCTCTTCTTGAGATTGCACTGCCAACTCACGTGTTGGGGCAATCACAAGGGCTTGGATTGTATTTTCTTCTGTACGAATTTTATCTAGGGTCGGCAAACCAAAGGCAGCTGTTTTACCAGTACCAGTTTGGGCCTGACCGATAACATCCTTACCTTCAAGAGCCAGTGGAATCGTCAACTCTTGGATAGGTGATGGCTTTTCAAAACCGGCAGCTACAACAGCTGATTGGATGTCTTCTGATAGGTTTAAATCTGTAAATTTCAAAGTATTCTTCTTTCTATTTGAAGGCGGTGCGAAGCCACCTTATGAGACTTGGTTGTGTAGTATGTTAACTACCTGTATTTAATAGTCGTTTATTTTAACAACTCATCTAGTCTATCATATTTAAGAATAAAAAGACAGTGAATAACGTTTTAAAACCGCCTCCAATTTGAGAAGACGGTTTCAGCCACTAATTATTATTTATGGACCAACCAACGCAAGTAGCGGGCCAAGACCAAACAAAGAATCGCACTACCGATAATGATGAAAATCCAGGCTAGACTGACAGTCATAAACGGTAGAGGAACATTCATCCCAAAGAAACCGGTAATAACGGCAAGCACTCCCAAGAGTACCTCAATAATGGTCAGATTGCTCAAGTTGTTGTTCAGGTTGTTGTTTAGGATATTGTTATAAGAACCTGATAATTGCTGTAAGACCTTAGAAATGAGGTCCGTCATGGCTACTAACTGTCTAGCTTCAATCATGGCATCATCAAACTGTTCTTTTTCGACCTCATTGAGACGACGATAAATGGCGTGCCCCTTGATGTGTTCCAATAGAAGACGGTTTTGTGTGGCTGCAGCCACCAAATAGACCATGCCTGTTTCCAAATCTGAAAGGTCGTAAAGATTCTTACTTGTCGTTGTCTGTCTTAGGCGTCGACTAACCTCATCCTTTTGCTGATCCAAACGTTCAATGACGGGATAGTAGGCATTTGAAATCATCTCAAGTCCTGCAAAGAGCAATTTATAAATGGATAAATCCTCATGGTTATCCACATAGTCTTCCATTTTGCTGATTACATAAGCATTATCCTCGTTACTAATGGTCACCAAACGCGTATCTTGTACAATAAAGGTCAGAGGAATGGTTTCATAGTGTTCCTTGTCCTTTTCAAGCGCCAGAACATTATAGATAAAGGTGATTGTGCCAGTCTCACGGTTGTAATCCATGTGGGCTCGTTCATTTTTATCCAAGGCATACTCTATGGTTTCTTGGTCAATATCATACTTGGTATAAAGGTAGGATTGCTCAGAAATAATATCTGAGTCAATATTAATCCAGTGACGCTTATAACCCAGTTCTTTTTCAATAAACATTTTTCTTCCTCATTACTCTAGCACTGCTGCTGCCAAAGCTTGTTGGATTTCAAAGACATTATTATCACTCTTAAATTGAAGGACCTCTGCAGGCTCAAGTGCTGATGAAATCCAAATCTTAAGTTCAGCATCTAGGTCAAAGTGGCCCGAGCTCTCTACAGTGAAACGAGAGATTGAGTGATAAGGGATAGACTTGTAAGAAGTCTTCTTCCCTGTAACACCTTGTTTATCGACTAAAATCAAGCGTTTCTCTGTAAAGACAATCAGGTCACGAACAAGGACATAGGCTAACTCCACTTGTTCACCTGGAATTAAGATACCCTCCAATTGACGCTCAACCTTATCATTATCTTTTTTAGATGCATTGCCAAGCAGTCCTGAAAAAAGTCCCATAGTTATTTCTCCTTTTTTATTGTAAAGATAATCCTTGCTTTAACTATACCACAATTTTAGGATTTCAGACACTTGCAGAAATGGGTTTCTGGTAGTACAATTAAGGAGTCACAAGAGGAGCAATTGCTGAGAATGGCTAGCTTGAATTTTTTTCAAGACTTGCCTAAACTCTTACCACCTGATCAGGTTAGAACCTGCGTAGGGATGTGTCTCAAAATAGATTGAAATAGAAGAACTTCTATGACAACGTTTTGATGTGGCAAAAATAGCCAATCAAGACGATTGGTATAGGAGGTTTTTTATGTCGAAAACAAGTATTCGACCAATGATTGAGGTTGCCCTTTTTGCAACCATTGCTTACATTCTCGACTTGGTTACTCAACCCATGTCCATAGGTCCTTGGATTTCCCTTTCCTTTAAGATGGTGCCCATCTTTCTCCTCAGTTTTCGCTGGGGCTTAAAAGCTGGTGCTATGGGCGGTCTTATCTGGGGGCTACTTCAAGTTGTTACAGGGCAAGCCGCCGGTGGTTGGCTGACCTTGACACAAGGTTTTCTGGAATACTTTGTCGCCTTTAGTCTGATTGGTATCAGTGGTGTGGTCAAACCAGCCCTTGATAAAGCCATTAAACAAGACAATAAAGTCAAGTCTCTGATGCTTATCACTTGGGGGATTCTGCTTGGTAGCTTTGCTCGTTACCTCATTCACTTTATAGCCGGTGTCATCTTTTGGGGAAGTTATGCCCCTAAGGGACAAAGCCCTTATCTCTATTCACTCATTGTCAATAGCTCATCTTTCCTAGGAGAAACATTGGCCAGCCTCATTGTTTTCTTCGCCCTGCAACGATTCCTAGGCAGATTACTCAATACGGAAAAATCATAACCACCCGTCTAACGGGTGGTTTGATCAAGGGCTATAAGCCCATACTACCAGCCAGCGCCTAAAGACGCTGGCTTTCACTTTGTTCAAGCCTTATTGCTTTTGACTCGTCACAAGCCTCTCAAAGAGGCATTCGCATTACTTACCGTTATCCCTAAAGGGATTTTCATATTCTTTAACGCTTAATTTGTCCAAAGCGATATCATGCTTCTCTTGTTCCTGGATATATTTCTTAATTGTGGCTTCATTAAGTCCTACCGTACTTACATAATATCCTTCTGCCCAAAAATGTCTGTTCCCAAATTTATATTTTAAATTGGCGTGTTTATCAAACATCATTAAGGCACTTTTACCTTTTAAATATCCCATAAAACTAGCTACACTCATTCGTGGTGGTATACTTACTAGCATGTGAACATGATCTGGCATTAAGTGGCCTTCTATTATTTCAACGCCTTTATATTGGCATAGTCTATGAAAAATCTCTCCAAGACTACTCCTATATTGATTATAGATTATTTTTCGTCTATACTTAGGTGTAAATACAATGTGGTACTTACACATCCATTTTGTATGTGATAAACTGTGAGCTTTTTGCGCCATAGTCTTAACTCCTTTCGTTTTACAATTGGCTTGAACACCTATATTGTAACTCGTTTGGAGTGTTTTTGTTATGACGGTATAACCTTCGATGCGCACCCGCATAGCGGGTGGTTTATTTGTTTCGCACCTTCGGAGCGAAACGGACTTAAAGTCACATAATAAAAGAAACCATAGGACAGTCTTAAGTGGCAGTCCTATGGTTTTTCTTGTTTATATAAGATATTATGACATGAGAAAACGGAAACGATACTTTTCCGTTTTCGAGTTAGTAAAGGACTTAGCCACGCTCTAATAGGACCTAGCGTAAGTATCAGTACTAAGATGTTACGACACGAAGTCAGACGAATCGATATTATTCGTCTGACGTAGTTAGTGAGACGGCTAGCTAGCCACAAGATAGTGGCTAGCGGCAAAAGATGAACGATTTACATAAACTATACATAGTATAGTATTACGACATGAGAAAACGGAAACGATATTTTTCCGTTTTCGAGTTAGTAAGGGACTTAGCCACGGTCCTAAAGGACATGGCGTAGATTGCTTAGGCTATGAAATAGCCAAGCAATCTTAGTACATTACATCTTCTCTTCCAATGTCACATCTGGATATTTATCCGCAAACCAACGAAGGGCAAAGTCATTTTCAAAGAGGAAGACTGGTTGGTCAAAGCGGTCTTTAGCCAAGATATTTCGGCTTGATGACATGCGTTCATCAAGGTCCTCAGGTTGGATCCAACGCACAGTCTTTTTACCCATTGGTGTCATAACAACTTCGGCATTGTATTCATTTTCCATACGGTGTTTGAAAACTTCAAACTGAAGTTGACCAACGGCACCAAGCATGTATTCACCTGTTTGGTAGTTGGTGTAGAGCTGGATGGCTCCTTCTTGCACCAATTGTTCAATTCCTTTGTGGAAGGACTTCTGTTTCATGACGTTTTTAGCAGAAACTTTCATGAACAACTCTGGCGTAAAGGTTGGTAGTGGCTCAAATTCAAATTTGTTTTTACCTACAGTAAGGGTATCACCAACCTGATAAGTTCCTGTATCGTAAACCCCGATAATATCTCCAGCCACGGCATTTTCGACATTTTCACGAGACTCAGCCATAAACTGAGTGACGTTAGAGAGCTTAGCTCCTTTACCAGTACGGGTTAGGTTAACACTCATACCACGCTCGAATTCACCAGACACGATACGAACAAAGGCAATACGGTCACGGTGACGTGGGTCCATGTTGGCTTGGATTTTGAAAACAAAACCAGAGAAATCCTTGTTAAGAGGATCAATCTCATCGCCATCAACTGTCTTGTGGCCATGTGGTTCTGGCGCAAATTTGAGGAAGGTATCGAGGAAGGTTTGAACCCCAAAGTTTGTAAGGGCAGAACCGAAGAAGACCGGCGTCAATTCACCAGCTAAAATCGCTTCCTCAGAGAATTCATTACCCGCTTCTGTCAAGAGTTCAATATCTTCTTTAGCTTGCTCATAGAATGGGTTGTTGGCAAAAAGAGTATCACCATCTTCAATCTTGGCAAAGCGCTCGTCACCTTTATAGAGCTCCAAGCGTTCATTATAGAGGTCATAAAGTCCTTCGAAGGCTTTACCCATACCGATAGGCCAGTTCATTGGGTAGCTAGCAATACCAAGCACTTCTTCCAACTCTTCCAAGAGGTCAAGTGGCTCACGTCCATCACGGTCCAATTTATTCATGAAGGTGAAGACAGGAATCCCACGGTGTTTGACAACTTCGAAAAGTTTTTTGGTTTGGGCCTCAATACCTTTGGCTGAGTCAACGACCATGACGGCAGCGTCAACCGCCATAAGGGTACGGTAGGTATCTTCTGAGAAGTCCTCGTGCCCTGGGGTATCTAGGATATTGACACGTTTGCCGGCATAGTCAAACTGCATCACAGATGAGGTTACTGAGATACCACGTTGTTTCTCAATATCCATCCAGTCTGATTTAGCAAAGTTTCCAGTTTTCTTACCTTTTACAGTACCAGCTTCACGGATTTCACCCCCAAAGTAAAGCAATTGTTCAGTGATTGTTGTTTTACCAGCATCGGGGTGAGAGATGATGGCAAAAGTACGGCGTTTTTTGATTTCGTCTTGGATACTCATAGTTTTCTTTCTTCTTTGAAAATAATCTTTTTGTTACTTTTCCTTAGTGGTATGGATGTCAGCAGCTTCTTTGTAAATCTCAGAAACTCCATGTCCCAGAGCTACTAATAGCAATAGGTTTTTTACCAGAACGAAAAGCAAGATCGTTGTAGCACTTCTTTCAGAAAATTTCTGTCTTTTGAAAGCTACATTTGTTGTCGAGGCTTGCGATAATTCTCGCAGGCACAGCTCTTTTATTATATCCAAATTACAGTGTGAAAGCAATTCTGAAAGCGTTTTGTGTTAGAATAAAACAAATAAAATGAAAAAACACGCTATCAACTTTCTGATAGCGTGTTTCTTCATTTATTTAATATTTGTCTTCAAAATGCTCCAGACCTTTTTTCATGATTATCATGAGAATAATCAGAGCTCCTGAAACGGCAAGATATTTGACAAATAAGGGAGTTCCCATAATAAATGGCGTGTGTTTAAGCATGCCATAGTTTCCACCGATAGTCTGATTAACTATTACCAAAGCTAGATTCAGTAATAAGGTAGCCACGACAATCAGCCGCTTACTGATCGGATGAGTTTTATAACTATTAAAAATGACATTCAGGCTATTGACCAGTAGGGCATAGTGGCCAATTAGGAAAGAAAAGCCTGTGATATGAGGAAACTCATAGGGATCAAATACTGGATAAATCAATGCACAGTAGGTCCCGACAACTCCCATAATAGCAAAATAGCTCTTTATCCTACTATTTTTCAAGAGGAGAACAGCAAACATGGCCATGCGGCAATGGTAAAGGGGGAGACTAATATAAAGAGGAAAGCCCTGCCAGAGGTACCAGGTATAGAGGGCAAAGAGTTGAATGGCTTGGATGGTAAGAAAGGTCCAACGCCATATATTATTCTTATACCAACGCCAACTCAAGTAACTCAAGACTACCATCACCAAAAGCATAAGCAAATAATAGGGCAAAGGTATCTGGGGTGGATGAGTTTGGGTGGTTGTCAAAAAATCCTTCATTCTCTTCTCCTGCTGAAATTACTATTCCTGCTATTATATCAAATTTCAGGATAAAGCAAAAACCTGCTTGGAGAGCAGGTTAGAGAACTTAATTCTTAGCTTGGAGTTCTTCCACGACCTTGGCTAGGTTCATAGAGTTAGAGCCCTTAAGCAAGATTTGATCGTGCTCGCCTAGGCTTTCTTTGATTTGCTTAACCATAGCGTCAAATTGGTCTTCGTCAGCTGTTTTCTTGAAATAATAGACATGACCAAGTGGGAACATTTGACTAGCAAGTTGTGACAATTCTGCAATGTCTTCACCATAGAAAATTACCGTATCAATAGCATCTGGTGTCAGGCTTAGAATCATCTGTGTGTGAAGTTGCACAGACTGTTCACCGAGTTCTTTCATATCAGCTAGGACAGCGATTTTCTTGCCTCCTTCATTCTTAGGAATAGCTGAGAAGGTCTCCAAAATGAGCTTCATGGCTGTTGGATTGGCATTGTAAACGTCTGAAAGAATATCAGCACCGTTGGCTGCTTTTTTCCATTCGGTACGGTTTTTTGTAAGCTGCAAGTTAGCAAGAGCTGAGAGGATATTTTCCTCAGTGACACCCAAGTGTTTAGCCACATAGGCAGCAACCATGGCATTTGTGGCATTGTATTTTCCAGTGACTGGCAAGGTAACTTGTCCGCCTAGGAAGTTTGTTGAAAAGGTGAGATGGTCCTTGAATTCTGTCAAGTCAGAGACTGTAAGCTCTGCACCATCTCCAAAGCGTACCACCTCAAGATTGCTTGGCAAGAAAGGATCAACGATTGGATCACTTGGTACAAGCAAGAGGCTACCATCAGGCATACCGTCTTGCATTTGCATTTTACCTTGGGCAATCTTGTCACGGCTACCGAAGAATTCCAAATGAGCCTCTCCGATTAAGGTAACAACGGCTGTTTTTGGCTTAGCTAGGGTTGACAAGAGGTGAATGTCTCCCATGTGGTCTTGTCCCATCTCAAGGACGATTTTCTCAGTATCATCAGGCATGTGGAGGGCTGTATAAGGAAGACCAATCTCGTTGTTGTAATTTCCTTGAGTTTTGTAAGTACGATAGGTTGTTGCCAAGATATCATGAATCATGTCCTTGGTTGTTGTCTTACCATTAGAACCAGTCACAGCAATAACATCAACCTCAGTCTTTT
This sequence comes from Streptococcus sp. Marseille-Q3604, assembly GCF_916619785.1. Taxonomy (NCBI): domain Bacteria; kingdom Bacillati; phylum Bacillota; class Bacilli; order Lactobacillales; family Streptococcaceae; genus Streptococcus; species Streptococcus sp. Marseille-Q3604. Next base: position 984,478 of record NZ_CAKAKM010000001.1, read on the forward strand.
CAAGATAGTAGGCAGCTAGTTTTTGGAAGGCTTCAAGAGCGTCATCAACTAGGATGTGGGCTTGATCGGCCGGTAATTCTTTTTCTGTGAATGTCGCTAGAGCACCATTGTCAAAGGCTGTTTGGATAAAATCGTGCCCATCACGCGCACCTTTTAGTGGTAAAAAGAGGTCACCCTCTGTAATCTTACGGCTATCAAACTCAATCTGGTTAATGGTAACATCTTCATAGGCTGTGACATCATTTTTAGCGCCAACAACCTTGGCAATTTCATGTAGTGTCAGTTTCATCTTAAAATCCTCTGTTATATTTTTACAAGTCTGGCAAGAAATAAGATTTTCTTGCCTACAATCACTCCCAATTATATCACAAATCAGGCCAGCTTTTGCTTGGGAGATGAATTTGTTACAATGGTTGATGAAAGGATTAGGCATGGCAAAGAAAAAATTAATCAACCTCTCTAAAGAAGAGGAAAATATAAATGGCGACTGCCAAAGTATCGAAGAACTTAAAGGGTGGCGCTTTAATTGGAGAAAGATCATCCTACTAGAACCAACAGCTGAATTGATTATTTTAGTGCTACTGGCACTGCTGTATGGTGGCTTTTATTATTATGATCATTATACAGTCAATGAAGATAACATATATGGTCTCTGGCAGTCTGATCATCATAAGTTAGCGATTTCCTATAAGCATATTCGGAAACGAGGAAATATCGACTGGCAAGTCATACAGGATGGGAAGTATATTATCCATGCTGCTAGAACTCGCCCGGTCAAACGGCTTAATGACGGAACTCTTCACATGGAGCTCTACACTGTGGAAGGCTACCTGACAGACCTACCCACCAAGGACGGCTTCAGCTATATGGATTTCTATCTTCGCAAAAACAATTATCTTACCTATGATGGTGAGTCCTACAAGCGTATCAATTCTGGAAACAAGTCCATCACTTGGAAAGATGGGTCCACCAGCCCTTATGGTGAACGGAAAACCACGATAGATGAGGTTTTTGAAGCCCTCTATTTGATACTTATGGGGATTTGCTCAGTTCTTATCATTATAGAGGCTCGGCAAAAGAGGAGAGAAAAACTCAATGAAACACCAAACAAAAAGAAAATACGCTGACCGAAAGAAACTCAATCGAAAGTATCATTCACAAAAAGCATATCGAAAAGAACAAAAACGCAAAACGGGATGGCGAGCACGTTGGGGTAAATTCAAAGACCGTTTAGCCAACATTGTTGGGATATGTTTCCTACTCATGATACCGATTTTCATCGTCTATATGATTTTCTTTGACGATGGGGTTTCTAAAGATGGTATCTACGGTCTGTGGCAATCTGAAAATCATCAGCTTGCCATATCATATGAAGATGGTTCAAAGGGAAGTAAGCGTGATTGGGATATTGTTCAAGATGGACATGTCCTCATTAAAGATGCACGCATTGATGATATTAAACGCTTAGAGGATGGGACCCTCTACATTGAAGTTTATGCCAAGGAAAGTCTGTTTTCAGACCTTCCCACAAAGAACGGCTACAACTATTTAAATATGTATGTCCGTAAAGACAATTACCTGACCTATGATGGCGAATCCTACAAACGGATTGATGATGAAGACAAGAGCATTACCTGGAAAGATGGTTCAAAATCCCTTTATGGTCAACGAATAACCTTGTTTGATCGTCTGGAACCTTATATCATATTTGGATTTATTGGTTCTATGATTTTGTATGCCATTTTTGTCGATTGGAGAATAAAAAGAAATCTAAAAAGGAAAAATAGGCTAAATGAGGCATCTACTAAAGAGAAAATACGCTGACCGGCAGAAAATTAATATAAGTGACCATTCACAAAATGAATATCGAAGAACACAAAAGTATAAAACTGGATGGCGAGCACGTTGGGGTAAATTCAAAGACCGTTTAGTCAAGATTTTGAGTATTTGTTTTCTAATCATGGTACCTATAGTCAACATCTATATTAGATTCTTTTATGATGGTATCAGTGAAAATAGTATCTACGGGCTATGGCAGTCTGAAAACCACAAGCTTGCTATTTCCTATAACGAAGGAGGAAGAAGTCGTAAGTACGATTGGGAGATTGTACAAGATGGAAAACTCCTTATCAAAAATGCTCGAACTCAGAAAATTAAAGGTCTTAAAGATGGAACCATCTACATTGAAGTTTACGCCAAGGAAAGTCTGGTCTCAGACCTTCCCACAAAGAACGGCTATAACTATTTGAATATGTATGTACGGAAGGATCATTATTTGACTTATAATGATGAGTCCTACAAAAGGATTGATGATAGGGACAAAACCATTACTTGGAAAGATGGCTCTACCTCGGTCTATGGTGAACGCAAAACTTTTTTTGATTATTTTGACTCTTTTCTTTTTTGGGGAATGGTGGGAGCCGCTTTCTTGTCAACTATTGTCATTGGGTGGAGAAACATAAAAAGCAAAAAGGTGAGAAAAAAATCACCCTAAAACAAAAAAAACACTCCTGCTTCTAGCTAGACTAGATAGCCACGGAGTGGTTGTTTTATTCTTGTTAAGCAAGACTAATTCCCCTTAGAGAGGAATTAGTCTTATTTCACTTCGCCACCTTCAACCACGAGGTCATCAGCTTTAGCTGCATCACCGTAAGTTGGGTGAAGTGTTTTTTCATAATCTTTGTGGAAGAAATTCTCTTCGCCAAGTTTCTTAATGTCTTTATTGATAAAGTCAAGGAGCTCTTTGTTACCTTTTTGAACGGCTGGGGCAATAGTATCTGGGTTACCAAGCGATGTGATTCCAACTTCGTAACCTTTATTTTCTAGAGCCCAAGCAAGAACTTCTGTATTATCTGTTGAGAAGGCATCGCCACGACCATCAAGGAGGGCTTGGTAAGCATCGCTATATTGGTCATATTTTTGCAATTTGATATTTGGGTAGTTCTTTTCAAAGTAAGTTTCAGCAGTTGTCCCCTTAGTAACAATCAAAGTCTTACCTTCAAGCTCTTTAACGTCCTTAATGACCTTGTCTTTAGGTGACACCACACCGATTGAGACTTTCATATAAGGAAGAGCGAAGTCCACTTGTTTCTTACGTTCATCAGTTACTGTGAAGTTGGCAAGCGTAATATCTACCTTGTTCGAAATCAAGAATTCGGCACGGTTGGCCGCATCTACTGAGACGTATTTAGGTTTTACACCCAAGTCTTTAGCCAAACGGTTACCAAGTTCAATATCGTAACCTTGGTAAGCACCCTTGTTATCTACATAACCGAAAGGTTTCTTGTCCGCAAAAACGGCGATACGGAGTTCACCACTCTTCTTAATTTCTTCAATAGTACGTGCTTTGGCTGTTGATTTACCAGAGCTACTGTTACTTGAGCAAGCAGTCACTGCCACCAAGGCAAAGACGAGGGCTAAAAGGGCAAAAATTTTCTTTGTTAATTTCATAAATATCTCCTAAAATATTATAATTTTTACTAAAAACAATGGGTTACAAATAGGCACCAAACTGGCTGAAGTCAAAGACATTGAGGAACTCTTGAGCTCGCTGGGTCTTTGGATGATTGAAGAATTCTTCAGCAGTCCCTTCCTCAGCGATGACACCCTTATCCATAAAGATAATACGGTCAGCGATGGCACGCGCAAACTGAAGCTCATGGGTTACAATCAACATGGTACGCCCTTCTTGAGCGAGGTCATTGATTAGTTCCAGGACCTCACGAACCATCTCAGGGTCAAGCGACGCCGTCACTTCGTCGAAGAGAATAACTTCAGGATGCATGAGCAGTGAACGGACAATGGCTACACGTTGCTTTTGACCACCTGACAGTTGTCGCGCAAAGCTATGCTTCTTGTCCAAAAGTCCCACACGGTCCAAAAGTTTCTCAGCCTCCGCAATAACCTCTTCCTTGTTACGCCCTTGAGCTTTGACCGGCCCCAAAATCAGATTTTGCAGGATGTCCAAATGCGGGAAGAGGTCATAACTTTGAAAGACCATGCCGATTTTCTGACGAATCAAGTGGAAATCCTTCTTACTTCCAGTGATAGACTTGCCATCCAGGAGAATATCCCCTCCTTGAATAGTCTCCAAGCCATTGATACAACGTAGCAAGGTCGATTTCCCACAACCTGAGGAACCCAGGATAACAAGAACTTCACCTTGTTTAACATCCAAGGAGATGCCTTTGAGAATCTGATTGTCCCCAAAGGACTTTTTCAAATCCTTGATTTGTAAAATGCTTTCTGTCATCTTAATTCCTCCAACGATTTTCAAGATAAGTAGACAGCTTAGATACTGGGTAACAAATGGCAAAATAAAGAATCAAAATCGTGCCATAAATCCAGAAAGAAGCTGTTGGAATAGTCAGGCGGTTACTGTCGATAATCTGCTGACCAACCTTGGTCACCTCAACTACGCCAATCAAAACCACCAAGGACGTAGTTTTAATCATACGTGTCACCAGGTTAATAGCCTGAGGCAACAAGCGACGCAAGACTTGCGGAATAATCACATAGGTATAGAGTTGGCCATTGGTTAGACCAAGGGCCCTTCCGCTCTCAAACTGGTGTCTAGGTAGCGACGTGATTGACCCACGCACCAAATCACCCATCTCAGCAGTTCCCCAAAGGGTAAAGACGATAATAGCCGATAACTCGCCTGAGATATTGATGTTAAAATTTCTGGCCAAACCAAAATAAACAATGAAGAGCAAGACTAACTGGGGCATGATACGAATAAATTCCAGATAAATACGTGACAAAAAACGTACAATCTTAGATTTCGAAGTCATGACAATTCCAAAAAGGGTTCCTAGTAAAAGGGACAGAAGCACCGAAACGATGGAAATTCCAATAGTTACGCCTAAACCTTGTAAGATACGTAGGAAATTATTCCCCTGAAGAAGAACCTGAAAGCCCGAATCCTGCATAGCGTAACCTCCTTTCAATCCAACTAAAGACTAGAGAAATCGGCAGCAACATCAAGAGATAAGCCACCACCAACATGCCTAGAGCCACATCGGTTTCGTAGTAAAGACCAATCAAATCCTTAGCCACATACATCAAATCCGCCAAGGCTACCGCTGAGAATACTGACGTTTCCTTGATAAGGAAAATAACGTTAGCACTAAATGACGGCAACGCCACAGCTACTGCCTGAGGAAGAACCACATAGCGAAAGACTTGGAACGGCGTCAAACCAATAGACAAGCCCACTTCATGTTGGGTCTGACTAACAGCCTCTAGACCACTTCGGAAGGACTCCGCCATATAGGAACCACCCAAGAAAATCAAACCTACCACAGCACAAGCCTCTGAGGATAGAACCAAACCTATACGAGGCAAGCCAAAGTAGAGAAAGAAGAGCTGAATCAAGAGCGGCGTATTACGAGATAGCTCAATATAAGCCGTCGAAAGCTGACTCAAAACCGGCACTCGATAATGACGAATAACACTCACCACCAAGCCCAAAAGGAAGGAACCAAGAATCCCCAGAACGGCAATATGTAAGGTTAAAAAGAATGCCTTCTGATAAAAGGGCAAATACTGTTGAACAATGGACCAGTCCAAAACTTACCTCCTCATTTAAGATACAAAGGGCGTGTAAAATTCCGTAAGGCAAATAGGAAACTGACGTCGTGTGCTAGCACACTAGGAAGTTTGTCTTTTACTCTAGGAATTTAGCCTGTGTTCAATTCTACAAGATACAAAAGGCGTGTAAAATTCCGTGAGCATTCACTGCCATCTACTTCTAGCCCTTTGACCCTTCTCTCGCATTTGAAAAGCACAGCTTCACAAAACACGAATGAATTGCTCTATTTCATTTGAAACGTTAGATTTATTCTACCACCTGTTAGATTATTTGGATAATATGTATTTTTTATCAGCGTGATAAAGAAAAGATATAAATAAAATCTAGATTTCTGTAAAGAAAAAAACACCTCAGTCTCAGAGATTTCTCCAAGACTAAGATGTCTGTCATCTAAATCATAGTGCTTAAATCAAATGACTTTCACGTTTTTCAAACATTTCTTGTCCCAAGGCTACCAATTCCTTGATAAGGTCTGAGTAAGAAAGTCCCATATTTTCCCAAAGTAGTGGGTACATTGACCATTGAGTGAAACCTGGCATGGTGTTGAGCTCGTTAAGGTAGATGGCTCCATCCTCTGTCAGGAAGAAATCACAGCGGGCAAGACCACAACCACCAAGAGCACGGAAGGCCTTGGCCGCATAGGCACGCATTTGCGTCATAACTTCTGCAGGCACGTGAGCTGGGATGTCCATGGTAATCTTATTGTCAATGTATTTAGCTTGGTAATCATAGAAAGCCACGTCTTTGACCACTTCACCTGGATCTGTCGTTTTGACAGTTGTATTTCCAAGGATACCAACCTCGATTTCTCGGGCAACCACACCTTGCTCAATCAAGATACGGCTATCATATTTGAGAGCCAGATCAATCGCTGCACGAAGCTCTGCTTCGTTTTCAGCTTTCGAAATCCCAACAGATGACCCCATGTTAGCAGGTTTTACGAAAACTGGGAAGGTCAATTTTTCAAGCGTCTCTGCTACTGCTGCTTCCAAATCTTCACCCTCGATGTAGACTGTGTAGGCAACCTGAGGGACACCTGCAACTTCAAGAATATGCTTGGTCATAATCTTGTCCATAGCCACACTTGATGACAAGACATTAGTACCCACGTATGGCAACTTGAGGGTTTCGAGGAAACCTTGGATAGATCCATCCTCACCCATAGGTCCATGGAGCACAGGGAATACCACAGCGCCTTCCTCATAAATATCGCTTGGTTTGATAGCCTGACTAGCCACAATTGTGTCATTAGTCATGAGCTTCTCGTCATCACCTGGTTTTTCTGTAAATTCTTGTGTTTTGATAAAATCACCAGACTGAGTGATAAAGTAGGTTTTAACCTCAAATGCGCTGTAATCCACCGCACGCATAACACTCTCAGCTGAGAGCACAGACACTTCACGTTCTGCTGAACGTCCACCGTAGAGAAGGATAAGGGTTTGTTTAGACATAGGTATACCGTTTTCTTTTCTTGATTTTCTAGTCTCAGTTTTGAGAACATAATTACCTTAATCATATCACAAAAGGAAGGGATTTTCAAAAAGATTATAGGCAAAAAAAACAGCCTAATAGCTGTTTCATTCCTGTCTTAAATTTCGTCACCAAGCTCAAACTTAGTACCTTTGAGGGCACGTTTGAGTGACCACTTCCATGGTTTCCCTTCGATAGTGACTTGTTTGTTTTCAAGGTCAACTTGAACCTTGTCTACGCCTTTGACAGCAGAGAGTTTTTCAGTAACGGTGTTGACACAGCCTTGGCATTTCATTCCTGTGATGTTATATGTTTTTGTCATTTTTCTTTCTTCCTTTTCTTTAATTGTTTTTTGATACACACCTTAAGTGATGGAGGACATTAGCAATCGACACTTAGACTTTGCGACGTTTGAGGCGCAGAGCATTAAGGACGACCGAAACAGAGCTAAAGCTCATGGCAAGTCCTGCTATCATTGGGTCAAGAAGGGGACCTCCAAAGAGGTGGAGGACACCCATAGCTACTGGGATAGACAAGATATTGTAGATAAAGGCCCAAAAGAGGTTCTCTTTAATCGTTGTGATAGTCGCCTGACTAATTTTCAGAGCCTTAACGACATCCATGAGGTTAGGTTTCATAAGGACCATATCGGCACTTTCCATAGCAATATCTGTCCCTGATCCCATGGCAATACCGATATCGGCAGTCGCAAGGGCTGGGGCATCATTGATACCATCACCAACCATGATGACTGATTTTCCTTCTGCCTGAAGGTCGCTAATCACCCTAGATTTCTCTTGCGGAAGCACTTGACTAATAACACGTTTGATGCCAACCTTTTGAGCGATAGCTTGAGCTGTTTGGTCATTATCCCCAGTCAACATGATGACTTCCTTGCCCATTTGATGAAGAGCTGCCACCATATCTGCACTGTCTTCTTTAACCTGATCGGCTACACCAAAGAGTCCGATTAACTTACCATCTTCAGCTAGGAAAATAGGGGTTTGACCATCAGCCGTCAAGTGTTGGAAATCAACTTGTGCTGAAGTCAAGTCGACTTTTTCCCCTGTCATAAGGGTTTGATTTCCAGCTAAATAAGTCTTGTCTGCATAGCTGGCAGTAAGTCCTCGTCCAGTCAAACTTGAGAAATTGTCCATCTCTAACAAGTCCAAGTTAGCATTTTCTGCTGCCACAAGAATGGCTTGACCCAATGGATGTTCAGACTTGGCTTCCAAGGATGCCAAAAGTTGCAAGGCTGCTCCGCTATTACCATAAGTATAGCTAGAAACCAACTGAGGTTTACCCTGAGTAATAGTTCCTGTCTTGTCAAAAACGAGGACATCAGCCTTGTGAGCTAGTTCAAGCACATCCCCACGCTTATAGAGAATACCGTGTTCGGCACCAAGGCCTGTACCAACCATGATGGCTGTCGGTGTCGCAAGACCCAAAGCACATGGACAAGCAATAACCAAGACACTAACTGCTACTGTCATAGCGAAGGTAAAGGTTTGTCCCATGACAAAGTACCAAAAGAGACCTGAAACAAGTGCGATAGCCATGACAACAGGAACAAAGACCGCTGATACCTGATCGGCAATTTTAGCAATAGGTGCCTTGGTTTGTTGGGCATCCTCAACCAATTTGATGATTTGGGAAAGCAAGGTGTCCTTACCAATCTTTTCAGCCTCATAAATCAAGCTACCTTGACCATTAATAGAACCTGCAAAAACTGGCTTACCCGCAGTTTTTTCAATAGGAAGGGACTCACCTGTTAGCATGCTCTCATCAATCGCAGAGCTACCAGAAATCACCTGACCATCCACGGCTATCTTTTCCCCAGGTTTGACCACAATATGATCACCAAGAACAACCTTATCCACAGGAAGCTTGACTTCCTTACCATCACGAAGGACAGTTGCTTCCTTGGCTGACAAGTGCATGAGTTTCTTGATAGCTTCTGAAGTCCGACCTTTAGACAGGGTTTCAAAGTACTTACCTAGAGTAATCAAGGTCAAGATAACAGCCACTGACTCAAAATAAAGTTGGTGGGCGTGATGGGCATGCCCCAATGAAATATGGTAAGTACCATAGAGACTATAAAGAAAAGCTGCCGATGTTGCTAAGGCTACCAAGGCATCCATGTTAGGATGACCCTTGGCCAAAGTACGAAAACCATTACTATAGAAGGAACGGCCCAACCACATGACTGGAACTGTCAAGACTAGCAGCACCAAGGCATAAGTCAAGGCTGCATGGTGAGGAGACAAGAAGTTTGGCACAGGTAGACCGACCATTGGCCCCATAGCTAGATAAAAGAGAGGAATGGTGAAGACCGATGACCAAATGAGGCGCTCACGCACCTTGTGAATCTTGTCTTCTTCACGTTCTTCCTGACTTTTAGCTGTATCTGGATTGTAGACTTCGGCTTCATAACCGGCATCAGCCACGGCCTTTTCAATAGCTTCTGGACTAACTTTATCCCCAGCATAATCCACAGACATTTTTTCCGTGGTCAGATTAACCACAGCCTTGTCCACACCATCCAACTTATTAACAGCATTTTCTACGTTGGCTACACAGGATGCACAGGTCATCCCATTAACCACAAAGGTTTCTTTTGCCATTTCCTATATCACCTCCATATGATGCCCACAAGCACATTGGCCAGGCACACAGTCACAAACCACCTGATCCACAGGTTCTTTTGCTGAAAGCAAGGCCTGTAACTTATCCACATCGGCTTGGGTCATCGGCGTCTTTTCCATGAGTTGCCCCAACAAATCGCTATGTTTGGTCAAACAAATCTTGTCAAAAACAGCTTCTAAAGCCTGAAAATTCGCCTCATCTTCCCCCAAGCTAGCTTGATAGATAAACCCTCGTCCTTGACGCTGACTGGTTAGATAACCCTTGTCCGCCAAACGTCCAATCAAGGTCTTTACTGTCGAAGCCGACCAGTCTAGCTTCTTAGATAGAATCGCTATAATCTCTGAAGAAGTCGCCTGCCCCTTGGCCCAGAGCACTCGCATGACTTCCCATTCCGCAGATGAAATTGTCAGCATGATAGCTCCTTTCTGAATGTTGTTATTCGTTTACGTTTGTAGATTTATTTTAACACTATCGCGAAAGTCTGTCAAGAGTTTTTTGTCTACATTTGTAGATTTATTTTTTAAAAACAAACACCTCCTAAGAGGCGCTAAACTTCACTAAGATAAGATTGAGTTGACGAGGCTACGTCCAAAATCCCTGCCTTCAACATACAAAAATTTAAACATGCCAGGGTAAATAAAAGCCAAACAAATAATCATAAAGAGTATTGCTAGAGCTTTCTTGTGTGATAGAAAGAATGAAAAAATATGATTAATCATGTTCTGTGATGCCTTCTCTTCCTTTCTTTTTAGTTATAAAATCATTCTATATTTTCCGAAAAGAAAAAAATAGTGACATAGATGTCACTAAACAGGCTTATTCATTCGATACGAGATTTAACCCTCAGCTTAAGCCCTTATAAAGATACAAGGCACCAACCAGAAGGAAAATCAGTGCATAGTGATTCTCTCCACGATAGAAAAATAGTAATGCTCCTATTAAGAAACAGACCCCTAGTATTACCCTCAATGATACTTTCATTTGTCTACCTCCTTTCTATAAGTGGGATGAAAATAAAAACAAGAGATAAATTTAATTCGCTACAATCCACCCATATTATAAACTTGATAACTAAGAAAATCAAATGTCCCAAAGAATGATTTTGATAAAAAATACTCCCCATTTCTGGAGAGTAGCATCTTCTATTTTTCAAAATGTGAACCGAATGTAACAAATTCAGCGACTTCTTTTTCCTTACCGTCGTGGAGGTCACGGACGATTTTTGATCCTACGATAACACCGTCTGATACAGCGTTAAAGCGTTTGATATCGTCTTCAGTTGACACACCAAAACCTGTGAGGACTGGAATGTCTGCATGGGCAGTCAAGTTAGCCAAGTGTTTGTCAAGGTCATCACGGTAATTACCAGTCTTACCTGTAACACCATTGATGGCAACGGCGTAGATAAAGCCTTCTGCACCATCAATCAACTGTTTCTGACGGTCAATACCTGTAGTCAAGCTCACCAAAGGCACGAGAGCAATATCACTGTCTTTCAAATAAGGGGTGATAAAGTCAGCGTGTTCATCTGGCAAATCAGGAATAATGAGCCCCTTGACAGATGTATCTGCCAGGTCCTTAACAAAGGCTTCAATACCATATTGATAAACTGGGTTGATGTAGGTCATGATAACCAAAGGCACCTGTGTTTTTTGTTCTTGAAGCTTCTTGATAATAGCTGTCAAAGTCACATCTTTAGCCAAACTACGTTGTCCTGCTAGTTCAATAACGGGACCATCAGCCACTGGGTCTGACCATGGAATACCCACCTCAATAGCTGAGACACCACTATTTTCCAAGAGAGCGATGGTCTCAAAGAGTCCGTCTAGGCCTTTAGCGTGGTCACCCGCCATGATATAAGGCACGAAAATGCCGTGTTTACTGTCTTTGATAGCTTGTAGGTGTTTTGTTAGTGTTTTTGTCATGGTTTATTTCCCTTCTGCTTCAGCTTCGAAACGTTCTTTTACCTGCATAACGTCCTTGTCCCCACGACCTGAGAGGCAGACGATGAGACTTTGGTCTGGCGACATCTTAGCTGCCACTTTTTGCGCAAGGGCAATGGCATGGCTAGACTCAAGAGCTGGGATAATTCCTTCCAAACGTGACAGAAGTTTGAAACCTTCTAGCGCTTCTTCATCTGTGATAGAATCGTAAGTCGCACGGCCGATTTCGTTGAAATAACAGTGCTCAGGACCAACCCCTGGGTAGTCCAGACCAGCTGAGATAGAGAAGGCTTCCATGATTTGACCATGAGCATCTTGGAGGACATCCATAAGCGCTCCATGAAGAATACCTGGACGACCTTTGGCAAAGGTTGCGGCATGTTTTTCAGTATCAAGACCCAAACCAGAAGCCTCAGCACCATACATGGCTACCGATTTATCATTAACAAATGGGTAGAACATACCGATAGCATTTGAACCACCACCGATACAAGCCATTACTGCATCAGGCAATTTACCGCCAGAAATCTCTGCGTATTGACGTTTGGCTTCACGACCAATGACAGATTGGAAGTCACGAACAATTTCTGGGAATGGTGCAGGACCAAGGGCAGATCCCATGATGTAGTGAGTATCCTCGATACCTGCAACCCAAGCACGAAGGGCAGCATTTACAGCATCCTTAAGCACGCGCGAACCATCTGTAACACTAAATACCTTGGCACCAAGCAACTCCATACGGAAAACGTTAAGCGCCTGACGTTTAACATCTTCCTCACCCATATAGATTGTACAGTCCATGTCGAAAAGGGCTGCGGCTGTCGCTGTTGCAACACCGTGTTGACCTGCACCAGTTTCGGCGATGATTTTCTTCTTGCCCATACGTTTGGCAAGCAAAACTTGACCAAGGGCATTGTTAATCTTGTGGGCACCTGTGTGGTTAAGGTCCTCACGTTTAAGATAAATTTGCGCTCCACCAATATGATCAGTCAAACGTTTGGCGTGGTAAAGAGGCGTCTCACGGCCCACATAGTTTTTGAGGAGATCATCCAATTCCGCTTGGAAACTTGGATCTTCCTTGGCTTCACGATAAGCCTTGTCCAATTCAATAACGGCTGTCATCAGCGTTTCAGGAACGAACTGACCACCGAATTTTCCATAAAATCCTTTTGCATCAGGTTGTTGATATGTCATGCTTTCACTCTTTCTATAAATGCTTTAATCTTATCTAAATCTTTGTGACCATCTGTCTCGACACCTGAGGACACATCCAAGGCATAGGGATGGAAGGTTTCCTTGGCCTCTGCCACATTGTCCACAGTCAAGCCACCAGCGATGAAATAGTCCTGTTCAATCTGTTTGTCCGCCAAGAGTTGCCAGTCAAAGGTCTGACCACTACCAGCAATAGGAGCATCAAAAAGAAGATAATCCGCCTGGCTCTTGACTTGAGACTCACTATCCGAAATCTGAATAGCTCTAATAACTGGTACTGATATCTTTGGAATCAGAGCTTCATCAAAAGTTCCATGAATCTGAACGATATCTAAGGGAACCTGACTAATCGCTTCTTCCAGTTCTTCAAGACTTGGTGAAACAAAGACACCGACGATTTTTGTCTGCCCTGTCACTCCTTTAGCTAGCTCGTGAGCTTGTTCAAGACTCACTTGACGCTTACTCTTGGCAAACACAAAACCAATGTAGTCAGCACCTGCTTCAACTGCAGTTGCCACCGCTTCTGGTGTCGACAGTCCACAAATTTTAACCTTTGTCAATTTGCAACTCCTTGACCTTTTCAGCCACATTGTCAGCCGTCATAAGGGCAGTTCCTACCAGAATCCCATTAAAATATGGGGCAACAAGGGCAGCATCCTGACCTGTGAAAATAGCTGACTCAGAAATATAAACAGGCTTGTCCTTGAAATGCGTTGATAACTCAAGACTGGTATTGATATCTGTCTCAAAAGTCACCAAATTACGGTTGTTAACACCGATAATCTCAGCACCAATACGATGAGCCACTTCCAATTCTGGCAGATTATGCGTTTCAACCAAGACTTCCAAGCCAAGGCTAGTCGCAAAATCATAGAGCTCCTTGAGACGAGCTTCTGGCAAGGCCGCTACAATCAAGAGAATGACTGTCGCTCCCGCATTACGGCTACGCACAATCTGTTTCTCATCAATAATGAAGTCCTTAGCCAAGGTTGGAATAGCCACCTCTGACGAAATTTCTTTCAAATAGGAAATATCACCCTTGAAGAAAACCTCGTCCGTCAAAACAGAAATCATGGCTGCCCCATTTTCCTCATAGGTCTTGGCCTGAGCCACAATATCCACATCCAGGTTAATATCACCCATACTTGGACTAGCTTTTTTCACTTCAGAAATAATTTGCAGCTTGTTTTGATTTGACTTGAGAAACTCATAAAGACGATAGGTCTGGCGCAAGGGTTGCAAGTCTTCCATGACCAACTGGGCCACTTCTTTTTCTTTTTGTTCTAAGATTGTTGGGAGAAAGGCTTTACTCATACTTGTACCTCTTGGAGTTGGTGAAGTTTCTCTAGGGCTGATCCGTCCGCAATCAATTGGCGAGCAAGCTCAACGCCTTCTTTAATGGTCTCAACCTTACCATTGGCAAAGAAGCCAAGACCTGCATTAAGCACTGTTGTTTCAAGATAAGGACTGGCTTCATTTTTCAAGACACTAAGGAGAATCTCTGCATTTTCCTTAGCATCACCACCTGTGATATCAGACAACTCAACCTTTTCCATACCCAAATCTTCATAAGTGAAAGTGTGTTGGCTGATGTGACCATCTTCCAAAAGGGTGTAGGTGTTAGTGCCATAGAGAGCAGCTTCGTCCATATTGTCAGGACCTGTGATAATAACCGCACGTTTACGTCCCAACTGTTGGATAGCATTAGCAACAATCTCTTGCAATTCCACACGGTAGAGGCCCATAAGTTGTGTCTCAAGGTCAAGCGGATTAGCCAGTGGTCCGACCAAGTTCATAATCGTTGGAATCCCAAGAGCTTGGCGAGCTGGACCGATAAAACGCATGGCTGGGTGCATGGTTTGGGCAAAGATAAAGGCCAAACCAACCTCATCAAGTGCTTTAGATAGGGTTTCTGGTGACGCCGAAACGTTGATTCCAAGGGCTTCAAGGACATCTGCCGAACCAGATTTAGAGGAAATCGAACGGTTACCAGCCTTGGCCATACGAATACCACCTGCTGCTAAGACAAAGCAAACCGTTGTTGAAATGTTAAAGCTATAAGACTGGTCCCCACCAGTTCCACAGTTACACATAGCATCTGTGAAGGTCTCAGGCAAGACCGTCGCATGTGATTTGAGGGCACGCACGATACCTGTGATTTCATCTGCTGTTTCTCCCTTAGTTTTTAGCCCCATAAGGAAGGCAGCGATTTGGCTTTCTGAGACTTCATTTTTGAGAATGCGGTCAAAGACTGCTTGGACTTGGTCTTGAGACAAGTCTTGTCGGTTTGAGATTTGTAGGAATATTTCTTTCATATCTGTTTTCCTTTTAAAAACGGTTCAAAGTTTTCTGATGCACGAGGAGATGTTTTGAGCGTAGACCAATTTAGCCAAAAGACTGTCTAACTAGTCTGCAATAATTTTCACGAAATTTTCAACCATCTTGAGCCCATCTGGACTTCCGATGCTTTCTGGGTGATATTGCAAACCATAAATTGGTAGCTCCTTATGTTGAATGGCCATGATTTCTTGATCATCAGTTGTGATAGCTGTCACATCAAAGCCCTCTGGCATTTGGTCAACAACGATGGAATGGTAACGCATGATTGGGACATCATTGTCAATATCCTTGAAAATTGGCGATGGCGTTTCAAAAGTAATATTGCTTTGTTTGCCATGCATGACATTCTTAGCCAAGCCAAGTTTACCACCAAAAGTTTCCGCAATAGCCTGGTGCCCCAAGCAAATTCCCATCATCGGTTTTTTACCAGCGAAATCCTTAATCAAGGCTTCCATTTTACCCGCATCAGCTGGCCAACCTGGACCCGGTGAAAAGACTAGCCCGTCAGCTTTTTCTGCCTCTTCATAGAGAGTCTCATCATCGTTACGCAAGACCTTTACCTCTGTAAATGTCCCTAGGTATTGTGCCAAATTATAGGTAAAAGAATCATAGTTATCAACTAATAAAATCATTGGGCATCTCCTATTCTTGTCATAGCTTTCGCCTTGTTAATCGTTTCGTAAAATTCATTTTCAGGAACACTGTCATAGACAACACCTGCACCTGCCTGAACATAGGCTTTTTGATTTTTGAGAATCATAGTACGGATAGCAATGGCAAAGTCCATATCTCCTGTCGCAGACAGATAACCAATAGCTCCCGCATAAATACCACGTTTTTCCTGTTCAAGCTCATAGATACGACGCATAGCACGAATCTTAGGCGCTCCTGACACGGTTCCAGCTGGTAGGGTTGATTTTAGAGCATCTAGTGCTGTCAATTCAGGCAAGAGTTGCCCTTTAACCACACTGGTAAGGTGCATCACATAGCGGAAATACTCAACCTCCATATACTTGGTCACCTTGACCGTACCATTTTTGGCAATCTTACCAATATCATTACGTCCCAAGTCAACCAACATACGGTGTTCCGCAGTTTCTTTGATGTCATGTGAGAGTTCATCTGCCAAGGCAGCATCTTCAGCCTCATTGGCACCACGAGGACGAGTCCCAGCAATCGGATTGGTGACCACCTCTCCATTTTTCACTGAAACCAAGCTCTCTGGGCTGGCACCAATCACCTGATAATCTCCAAAATCATAGAAATAAAGGTAGTTTGATGGGTTGGTCACGCGCAAGTTACGGTAGTAATCCAAAGGATCTCCCTCAAAGTCCGCTGAAAAGCGTTGACTAAGCACACATTGGAACATATCTCCCTCACGAATGAGTTTCTTAGCCTTAGCCACCATGTCCATGAAGACCTCTTTTTCGATATGATTTGAAAATTGCAAGGCTTGCAAGGCCTGAGGTGTAAACTCATTTGGCGCCTGAGTCTGTAGGCTAGTTACCACCTTCCCCAAAGCTTGACGCACCGCATCGTTATCACGACCTGAGTAGATATTATCCTCAACCACATAAACCTTTTCCTTCTTGTGGTCAAAAATCAAATAAGACTCGTAGATGAAGAAATGCATATCAGGTGTTCCAATCGTATCTTCAGGAATCTCACCGATATTTTCATAGAGACCAATCATGTCATAACCTGCAAACCCGATAGCACCACCTGCGAAAGGTAGGTCAGACTTTATGCCCTTGACTGTTACTTGGTCCAAGTATTCGAAAGGATCCTGATCAATCGCCTTACCATTTTCATAAAGAACACCATCCTTGAAGGTTACTTCAAAGACCGGATTATAGGCAACAATAGAAAAACGTGCATTTTCCTTCTCACGAGGAATAGATTCAAGGATAACCTTGTGTTCCCCCTGAACACGCATATAAGCCAAGATTGGTGTTAAGGTATCGGCTGGTAAAATTTTTCTCATAGTATTTCCTTTCAAACTGGTTTATCGAGAGTAATAAGACTGATGCAAGGCTCCTTTATAGGATGTATTGGCACCATTATTGTTCTTTATTCACTTTCTCTTCCAAAGCAATAAAGGCTTTAATCATGCTTCGCCAAACACATTCAGCCACATCTGGCGATAAGCCAAGCTCTAGTGCCTCCTTGCGACGGTTAGCTATGACTTGAGCAACACGATCATTCGCCCGGACTGCGGAATTATCTCCTTTTGGCTTCAGCCGCCCTGCCTTTTCCACAAGTATTTGACGTTGGGCCAGGAGTCGAATTAACTGACTATCAATATTATCAATATCACTTCGAATATCGTTTAATGCATCCATAATACCCAACCTTTCATTGAATAATGAAATAATACTTCTTTAAGGTAAATAGACCTTTAAAGATAAAAGTAAACAAAAAACCTCACAGAGAAAAACTCTGTGAGGGCATTAAATCTAGTTTAACACGGTACCACCTCAGTTAATGGTCTCCAAAAAAACGACCATCATCTCTATCTCCTCTAACAAGGAGTTGCACGGTAAGGGGTGCCAACCGAGAAGAATATGTGTTACCTTCTCATTATCATCCAATCAGCCCAATGTTCGCTCATCTCGATTACCTACTCACAATCACCGCAGGCTCCCTGAAAATCTAAGACCAGTTACTTTCTGATTTACTAACTATTGTACTCCTTTTTAAAAAGATGTCAAGAATTTTCTGTTAATTTTGACAATTTCAACGACCTAACTGACCTTATTTCTTACATTATATGGTATTTGCATTTCCTCCAGATATCTTATGAGAATAAGTCAAAATACCTCTTAAACTAGGTTCTCGAACAAAAGTGATATTAAAACTAACTAATATCGTCGTTAGAGTTATTATATCGAATCTTATTTAATCGAATTACTTGATCTGCTTGTTCCCAAATACTTGGATTATGGGTAGCAATAATAATGATACGATTTGGATTTTTTAGTGATCGAATTAAGTCCATAATTTCTTGAGCATTATCAGGATCTAAAGAAGCTGTTGGCTCATCAGCTAGTATGATAGGAGGATTTTTCAAAAAAAGTTTAGCCAGAGCAACACGCTGTGCTTCTCCGCCAGATAGTTCGTAAATTTTTTGATTAAGATTTAAATGTTCCAGATGAACATCTTTCATCACTTTTTCTTTGCATTCTTGAATATCATTCTTTCTGAGTTTCTTTCCTACCAACCCCAAATCCAGGTTGTAACTTATACTATCATTTTCAATAAGCCCAAAGTTTTGAAACAAATAACCCAAATAATCACGATAATAGACTTGAGATTTAATCTCTTTCAAGTCTGTATCATCATAAGTGACAGAACCACTATCATAAGTCTCTAGTTTTGCCAGAATATTTAAAAGAGTCGTTTTCCCAGAGCCACTTTCTCCGATAAGCGCATATATCTTTCCTTTATCAAAAGATAAATTTAAATCATCAAAAATAACTCGCTTACCAAAATATTTGCTTAGTTTCTTAATTGCAATCATATTACTTTCCTTTCAAAACACTGGCTGAAGTTCTACTCTCAGTAAGCGTCTGTTTGTATAAAATGGTAAACATGTTGATAATAAACAAGGAAACTATAAGTAAACTCATAATCAAATGATGAGTCAAGAAAATCAAAAACACAAGTGCAACACCTAAAACACAGATTTGTGAAAAAAGATAGTTAAAATGCACTTCTTCAAACCTCATACCAGATAATCGCTTGATAAAGATTTCTTTTCTAAATTGCTCAAAGTAAAGAAGGTTCATACTGTCAAATAAAAGTATAGAGGTCAATAAACCTAATAAAACACCAATTAATAGAAAAGCAAGGCGACTACGACTCTCTGAAAGAATCTTATAGTAGCTATTACGATTATTAGTCAAATAAGAAACCCACTGATAAACACCACCTTGTTTAAGTAAATCAATGCTATCCTTATAGCCCGTCATGTGTAGTCCTGAACCTACTTCTGTTCCCCAAAATAACTGACTACTTGGTGTATCTCCCATTGCTTCAGGAGTAGTCACAACAATAATAGGATCATTAAGGAATTGCATAGGTATGTCACTATCTGTATTGTACAAAAAACGCTTTTTCTTATCTTTTACGAATTCGGTAGAGACCGATACCTTAAATAAGTGATGACTATGAGGATTTAGACTACGACTTGAGAAACCTGACATATATTCTGAATATATACTCTCTAACTCTTTCCTACTACTCTTCAACTTCTCTGGAATTATTAATCCAAATTCGCCACGCTTAAGTTTTTTCATTTGTGCTAAAAATTCATCGGAGACACCAACATTTTGCTTTTCCAAGTAATTAGGTGAAACATAAATGGTATTCCCATTAGGCACATAGTCTGTTATTTTAACCCCATTAGCTATATTTGATACTAAGAACTGACGTAAATTTGTTTTTACAAATAGCCCTTTATCATCCTTTAGAGTACGATTTGCGAAGTCATACCAAGACTTATTCTGTTTTTCTTCTTCCTTACCTTGTGTAAAGGCAGAGCTATAACTATAAGATAGCTGGTAGTAATTTCTATTTATAGACCACTCTTCTTTAGCACTATTTAATTGCACAAAATCTTGATAACTATTCAACAACGTACCTACAGTAATACCAACAACTACAATTGCAACGAATTGTCCAAAGAACATCACTCCTAGAAGTCTTCTTAAGGGGAGGCGCCCTCTCATAACTTCAACTAAAGAAGTTGCTTTTAACCCTAGTAGATATATTAAACTTAACCCAAGAGAAATAAAACATAGCGCAAAAAAATATAAAGTTACTCCTGTAAAATAAAGTAATATAGGCAAAGATTGCAAAATCCGAAAATGCCACAAACCTACTCCCCCAATAAGAATAGATAAACAATATGCAATCAATAACTGCCTAGCATCAACGATAAATGATGATAACATTACTTTCATCATGCTTTGCCCTGAAACAAGATTGATTCCAGCATCCCTTAAATCCTTTATTCGGTAAATCAATACTAGTGAAGCAAAGGTCAACAGAAATAATGCGAAACTAATAAGTGAAACCTCATTCAATAATATTGTTAAAAGCAAAGACAATATTGAATAAGAAGAAAAATCAACCGCATTATAGCCAAGCTGACTGAATGTCGAGATAAGTTCTGCTCCCTTTAAATCACCTGAGACAATTAGATAGTTACTAACTATATCACTGCCTTCAGCACTCTCCTGAGAAGCCCTTTTTAAATTAGAAGGTGGAGAAACGTGTCCGTAAAACTGATAACGAAAATCTATTTCACCCTTTTCATTTGGTTGAACAATCCGTCTAGCAATTAAGCTATTATGCTCATTAGCTAAATTAGTTAAAGCATCTGTTACTTCCTTACGATTAGATACCTTATGATCAGTCAAAGCCTGACCAGTCACATCTACAGCATTATAACTCGAAAAAGATATTTGCTGATTTTGTTGAACAATCATTGTGACTAAGTAGCAAGAAAACAGGATAGTCGAGATGAATATAAAAACACGTTTCATACAAACCTCCTAAACGGAACAATTATATATCTTTGTATTGAAATAAAGTTTACGGTCGAAAATGGAACCATTACAAGGAAACAAAAACTAGGTTGACATATTACATTCAACCTAGTCACCGTTACTTAATTAATTATAGTTATAGTAAAAGGCAGCCTGCTCGCCAAAAGACGTTTTAATAAAAGCATACGAAGTCTGACCGGCATAAGCATAGGCCTTACTAGATTTAGAGGTCCAACGACTAACTACAGTTGAACTATGATATTTCGAACCATGATAGTAATTCGAAAAAGCACCACCGTTAGAAGCCCCGTAAGTCCAAACACCACCACCTGGATACTGCGTAGCTGCAGCAACTCCAGACAAAGTCCCAAAAGAAGTCACAGCAAGAGCCAAAACCATTAACGATTTCATATTTTTTCTCATAAGTATTCTCCTTAAAGTAATTGCGATGAAGGAAATAAAATGACATAAACTATGCATAACATTTCTAAACCTTCAGAAGTCAACTGTTACATTAAGTAAACGCTTACTTTTAAGGCTATTATATACAGTTTTTTTGTTTTTATCAATACACTTTTGGTATTTTTGTAAGAATTAATATCTTTACTATACAAAAAAGCCCCCAAAGGGACTTCTTGGTTTGATAAACAACGGCAGGGTGACAGTCCTGCATCTCTTTCAGACCCGAAGGTGCGGCGGCTGCCTCTTCCGCCCTCGTTGTTACTTCTTAACTATATTATATCACATTTTCTTAGCTCTACCAGCATTTAGATAGTTTTTCAGCTTAGAATCTTTAATCACAAACATGGTACGGACATTAAGTTTATCACATAATCTGACCGCTACCAAAACATTACCATCAATACGTTTGATGTACTCCAAGGACTGACCATTAGGATGGCGACCGATATAGTCCGGATGAGCAATAATCTCTGGAATCCGTTCATAGGTAGCATCAAAATCACTGAATTCCTGGCGATGTTTTTCCATATGCTTCTTACGTTGTGCAGACAGCGTGATTTCTTCACCAGGCTTGTAGTCCAAATCAAAAGTTTTAATGACTTTTGGCGTCAAGTGACCTACTATTTTCATGCTTCTATTGTACCACACCTCATACACATCAAGGCTTTTCCTACTGTTCAGCTATCAAAAAACTCAAGCCTGTTACCAAGCTCGAGTTTTGCTTTATGCTTTTTGGAAAGCACCTTGTTTATAGCTAATCCAGAAGAAAAGTGGTGTACAGATAGCCATTGCGACCAGATAGATTGGCAAGGTATAGCTATTAAGTGTCGAAATCTCAATCACATCTCGAAGATAGTAAGAGCTAATCAAGAAGCCAAAGACTGAGTAGATAATCAAGGCCACGCGCCCCTTATTCAACGGAATACAAGCACGAATAACGGCAAGGACACCCGTTGATCCCATCATATAGTAAGACAGCGTCAGCATGTCCGTATTGCTCATGCCAAGATAGACCTGAGACAGATGGAAAATAAGAACACTGATAACCAGCATCAAGGCATTAGGAATAGACAACTGGAGCGAACGTCTGAGGAAATGTTTCTCAACAGGACGAATATTACGTTCGAAGGTTAGAATAAATGGTGGAAAACCTTCAATAAATTGACCTGCCAAAGTCATCTGAACTTGAATAAAAGGGAAGACCAAGAGGTACTCTGCCTTACCAAAAACAATACTGGCAATACAGATAAGCCCCAAAAGGAAGGAATAAACAGTTTTAATGAGGAAAATCGGTGCAATGTGGGCAATATTATTAACCACACGGCGTCCCTCAAATAGAATTTCAGGAATGTCCTTAAACTCAGAATCCATAAGCACCAAGTTGGCAATCTGACGTGTTGCAGGATCTCCCTCTGCCATAACAATCGAACAATCCGCTTCACGCAGTGCCAAGATATCATTGACACCATCACCAGTCATAGCTGTCGTATGCCCATTGGCATTAAGGGTTTGGATTAATAACTTTTTCTGGTGCGGAGATACACGACCAAAAATCGCAGTATCCTCAGCCAAAGCCTCCAACTCCTCATCGCTGACCTTAGAACAGTCAATATAGCTTTGATAGTCGGCAAAACCAGCTTGATGAGCAATATGAGAAACCGTCACTGGATTGTCACCAGAAATAATCTTAAGCGTCACATCTTCTGAACGCAGGTATTCCAGAGTTTCTGCAGCATCCTCACGAATAGGATCGGCAATTTCAAGTAAGGTCAAGGCCTCGACGTCATTCGGCAAAATCATGGTCTCTGTATCAACACCTGACTGACTCCAAGCCAAAATCAAAACACGAGACCCTCGTGCCTGAGCCTGATCGACTGCTTTGGGATTTTCCTTAAGAAGCATCTCAGGTGCTCCCAAAAAGAGAGTTCCAAGTTCATTAACGCTCACAGCACCCCATTTACGATCGCTTGAAAATGGAATAACGTCACCTACCTGATAATGATGTTCCAGACCCTCATAAGCATTTCGAATAGCCTGAGCTGTTGCATTTTTATCCTTGCTATGTTGCATATAAGCCGCAAGCAAACGCTCCAACTCCTCTTTCGTAAAACGCTCTGACAGTAGTTCCAGACCTTTAACTGTCATCTTTCCTTGTGTAATCGTCCCTGTCTTATCTAAACAAAGTACGTCTACACGGGCCAAGGTTTCAACAGAGTACATCTCCTGCACCAGGATATGTTTCATCCCAAGTTTAATGACAGCCGTCAAAAGAGATGTAATAGTCAAAAGGGCAATTCCCTTAGGCAACATTCCCAGAAGGGCTGTCGAACTGGTAACTACCGACTCTTGAAGGGAGAGCTGTTTAATCAAGTAAGCCTCAAAAAAGAGCGCAAGCCCAAACGGTATGACAATCTTTCCCGTAAACTTAGCAATCTTGTCCATATTATAAAGAATACGGGACACGATTGGCTTATGAGTCTTAGCCTCTAGCATGAGCTTGTTGGCGTAATTGTCCTCGGCTACGTTAATGACCTTAGCATAGACCTGACCACTCACAAGATAAGAACCAGAGAGCAACTCCTTCCCATCTTTCTTTAGAATGTGATCACTCTCACCAGTCAGCATGGCCTCGTTAAGCTCGGCTATCCCATCAACAACCACGGCATCACTAGGAACCTGTTCACCCGCAGACAAGAGCATGACATCATCCAAGACAATGTCCTTAGGATCAATAGAAACAAGCTGTCCATCACGCACCACACGAATCTGATCCTTATTCATGAGATTGAGCTTATCAATCATGCGACGGGCACGCAACTCCGTCATCATCCCCGTAAAGGCATTAAGCACAATGATTCCGAAGAAAAAAAGATTAGACCAAGCCTGAACAGCAATCAAGGCCATAAAGATTGCAAAATTGAGCACATTAAAGGAGTTGAAGACATTACGCCTAAAAATCTCCCAATTGCTGGAGCCAGTTTTTGCTTTAAAATGATTTGTTTTACCGGCATCTATCCGCCGCTTGACCTCCACCTGCGTCAAGCCTTGTAACTGTTTTTTCATAACTTTCATAGTAGCATAAAAATGAGGTGTTTTCAAAGGTTAGCCGTCATGAATACCAAGGAAATAAACCTATTAACCCTCACGCTTTTTCCACTATGTCATCCAGGCCAATAAAACCAACAAAAATATTCTGCAGAATTATATTCTCTAATTAAACCTACTTTGATAAATTAAATTAAACAACCATTGAAGGTTGATTAATGGTTTTGGTTGAGCATCAATCACAGGTTGAACGGTCTCTCTAATTTCTTTTAGGACTTTTCGTTGATTATATTTTATCTTGTGATAACGTTTGTCAAAAGCATCTTGGATAGAAAAATTACGATTAAAAATATAACTTTCACCTGAGTCCGAGAAAAAGAATAGAGTATCACCTGAAAGATCTAATACAGACGATTCTGTTCCTTTTTCTCTAGTTATAGCGTACGACCCGTCCTCATCATAGCTAATACCATCTATTTCCGGTGTATAAATCCAGCCATTATTCTCCATTAGCATAACGATATCCGGCTCTGTCCCCTCCTTATGAGGGATGTGCTGAGCATAATAAACAGAGTGGTATTTTAAATTAAAAAAAGTAAATAGGCTCATTCCTAAGACTGTAACCAGCCCTATAAATAGTCCTACAAAAATCCCTAAAATATTGCTTTTTCGCATTGTCATCTTCTCTTTCTTTTTCTATCTCCAATCGAATTTTTGACCAGATTAACAATAAACCATTGTACACTATTTTTAACAAGTCTTACAATTTAAGGATTAGTTACTTTGTGATTGCTCTAACATTTTTTATGAATAAGAAAAAATCAAGTCTTAACAAATTCCTCCAATACTTCTCCCCACTTTGTCAATCAAGCTAAACATAGTATAATAGTTGAGGTTTTGACTGCCTATTCTATAAGGCTAATTAAGGCATCAAAAAGTAAGAAACAAGGGCTAAGCCCTTGATATGAAAGGAATCTAGAAACTATTATGATGAACATGCAAAACTTGTTCCAAGAATTTTTTAGGCTTGTTATCATCATAAATACTGATTTTAAAGGATTTAACTACTAGTAAACTTAACAACTTCTATATATTTTACACTTTATAGGACAGTAAATGGACAGTGACAGCATAATTGAAGAGTGAACAAAAAGAGGTATAAAAATACCTCTTTCAGATTGAAGACAAAGTCCTCAGAAGTTATACTTCTGGGGACTTTGTCTTGCTTCGAAGAAGTATAATAAAAGAAAAGGTATTTGATGAGGTACTCCTAGTTAGCGATTTGTACTGAAAGTCGCCAGCACCAAAAAGTTGTTGTGCGTCATATTTGGAAAGATGCCTTAGACATCTGTGAAGATATCCGTCATCAAAGTGGGATGAAGGAACGGTACCAACATCGGAAAGAAACGATAGAACGTTTATTCGGAACAGCTAAAGAATATCATAACTTGCGTTATACCAGAGAAAAAGGAAAGTCCAAAATGGAAGATAAGGTTGGGCTTACTTTGGCATGTCTAAATATCAAAAAATTGGTAAAAATGATGGTAGGAAAGACCTGTTATTTTATCCAAATACCTCAATATTATTGGATTATGAGAGAATTAAGTGTGAATATAAAAAAAGACAAGCATCAAAAACGATGTTTGTCTTCATTCTGAATCAGAATTTTAATAGGAATTCTGATTTTTTTATGCAAATCCATTTAAAAGCCAAAGGGTGTTTAACTATTATTTATTAAAATATAGATAAATATCATTTGATTAGTATTTGTTAAGTAGGAGTGTTTAATTCAAACGACTTCATTATAATGGTTGTCACATACATTAAAATAATAAAAAATTGAAAAAGGTTGAAAAATAAAAATAACATGTTATAATTATGGCGTCTATATGAATAGGGAATATTGGTAGTAGTAACTTGAAGCCAACTTGATTGTAATCTTTCAACTCTTTCGGGGAGAGTTTTATACGATTACGTGTTGGTGCTTGGTACTATATGATATGGTATTGGGATAGGGTTATCATACCGATATTTTGATTTGTAAGATGGGGATAGAGCGTAAGTAAAGGGGACGCTCTTTAAAATGGGGAGAAGTTTTTATGAAATATATGTAAATTAGCAATACTGCTGGATTCAAAAACACTTTTATTAGCAAAGCGTTTTTTCTCCTGCAGTTTTTTTATTTATTAAATAGTGTATTTTTAAATTCGGGGGAGAAGACTAGAAAATCTCAAAACAATTGATATCCTTGGATGATATGACTTAGTTTTCTTGTCTTACTTCTTGAATTTTATACGTAATGATAGTCTTTTTATTGAGACCTTTTTCTTTATCTACTTTACATCATTTGCAAAACAAGACCAATAGCGAGGGCATTCCCTTTAATGCTTTTGGAGAAAGGATAACTCATTTTCCTTTTCATTGGTGCTAATGGAGTTGATGCCAATTATTTCACAACGCCAGATATGGAAGAGGCGGTCATTAAACGAGCAGTGATAGCTAATGCGCAAAAAGCCTATGTTCTAGCTGATGCCTCTAAACTTGGTCAGGTTACCTATGCTAAGGTAGCCGAGGTTGAGAAAGTAACCATAATCACAAATACTTCGGAAGAAGAACTCCTGAAAGAATTAAAAGAGAAAACGAGGGTTATTGAAGTATGATTTATACTGTGACGCTAAACCCATCAATCGACTTCATTGTTCGTATCGACAAGGTAGAGATTGGTGAAGTTAACCGTATAGAGAGTGATGATAAATTCGCTGGCGGTAAGGGTATTAATGTCAGCCGTATTCTACAACGTTTAGGAATTGACAATACTGCTACGGGCTTCATCGGTGGTTTTACAGGACGTTTTGTTACAGACAGTTTGGATGCTGAAGGTATTAAAACTACTTAGAATGGTGAGGCTGTAATGGTATTAGGAAAAGTAAGTGATTTTTTAATCAAGCATCAAAGATTGTTAATGTACTTAAGTATTTTTGCTGCGTTAATGTTATTAATGCGCTTAGTGTATGATGATGTTTTGATTGACCATGATAATCCCATCGTTTTAGCAATCTTTATAGGAATACTAGTTCTTTGGACCCTAGCATCTTACCTTAATCGAAGACAGCATATGCTATCCCACTTTATCTTACAGAGTTCGAAACTTATTAACGTCTATGCTGTAGACTTAGATTATCGTTTTATTGCGGTTAATAAGAATGATATTCGGCTCATGGAAGAAATCTTTTATTTCACTCCCAAAATTGGTGACTTTCCAATGAATTATCTTAATAGTGAAGATGCTGCGCGTTTAAAAGCAAATGTTGATCGTGCGAAAAAGGGTGAAACATTTATATTTATGGATACTATTAAGACAGGCGACAAAACGCTTTACTGGCAAAATATGTATTCTCCCATTTATAACAATCGCCAAAAAGTGATTGGTGTTTCTTGTTTTGTTCTTGATGTTACAGAGCAGAAATTTCATGAACTTGAAATACAGAGGATGGCATACGAAGATGTTTTAACACGGGTTCATAATCGACGATATATTGAGCTTGCTTTTGAGGAATGTCTGACACGTAAAGAAGAACAAATTACGGTTATTATATCTGATTTGAATAAATTCAAGGAAGCAAATGATACCTTTGGACATGCTACGGGAGATAAGATTCTAATTGAATTTGGTGATATTTTAACGAAGATAATGCCTGAAAGTGCTGTAATAGCAAGGTTAGGTGGAGATGAATTTGCGGTTTTACTCCCTGGAGTTTCTGAAAATCAAGCTGAATTTTTAATAAAACTTGTTCAAGCAGAAATGACTCTCAAAGATATGGGGATTACAGCATCTTTAGGTGCTTATACGGACTCTTATCAATCACATAAAAACTTCGTTGATTTTTTTGCAATAGCTGATAAGAAAATGTACGAAAATAAAAGTCAGAAAGGAGAACGTCGATGATGTTTCAAGATGTTGATATTGTCATTCCTGCCTATGAACCTTATGACCGTTTGTTGGAACTTTTGAAAAATATTCGGGATAAGGAAAATCAGATGTTTGATATTATTCTAGTCGATGACGGTAGTGGAGCTGATTTTGCACCGTTATTTGCAATAGCTGATAAGAAAATGTACGAAAATAAAAGTCAAAAAGGAGAACGTCGATGATGTTTCAAGATGTTGTTATTGTCATTCCTGCCTATGAACCTGATGACCGTTTGTTGGAACTTTTGAAAAATATTCGGGATAAGGAAAATCAAATGTTTGACATTATTCTAGTCGATGACGGTAGTGGAGCTGATTTTGCACCGTTATTTGCAATAGCGCAGAGTAACTATGCTTGTCATTTGCAAAGACATGCTGATAATAAAGGAAAAGGTCGTGCTTTAAAAACGGCTATTTCATATACTTTGGACAATTTTCCTAATGCCAAAGGAATTGTGACGATTGATTCTGATGGTCAACACACCTACGAAGACATGATGAAATGTTTGGCTGAATTTTTGCAACATCCTGATAGTTTGGTGCTGGGTGTTAGAACATTTGAAAAATCTGTTCCTTTACGTAGTAAATTTGGAAATTTATTGACAAGAGACGTCTTGGGGGCTATGACAGGTGTGAACGTTTCTGATACGCAAACGGGACTTCGTGTGATTCCTATGTCATGGTTGCCAAAACTCTTAACCGTGGAGGGTGAACGGTATGAGTTTGAGATGAATATGTTACTTGAGGCAAAAGAGGACAATATTCTGATTTGTGAAGTTGGCATTGCAACGATTTATTTGGATGAAAATCAGTCGTCGCATTTTGATGTGATTCGTGACTCGATTAGAATTTACAAGGTTTTCTTCAAGTACATTTTTTCATCATTGTTTTCCTTCTTGGTTGATATTGTTGCTTTTACGATTTTAATTTCTTTGTTTAATGGATTGAGTTTTAGTGCGGTGACGTTAGCTTCGATTTTAGCGCGTGTGATATCATCTGTTGTTAATTTCACCTTGAATCGTAAGGTGGTCTTTAAACGAGGTCAATCAAATAGTGCGATAAAATACTTCACTTTGGTGGTAGTACAGATTGTTTTGTCAAGTTTATTGGTAACAGTTCTAGGAAATGCCTTGACGACGCTGCCAATTTCATTGGTGAAGATTTTAGTTGACGGTACACTTTTCATTGTCAGTTATTTTGTGCAAAAACATTTGATTTTTAGTGGAGGTGAGAATGAAGACTAGTAAGAGGATACTCTATTTCGTTGCATTTGTAACGACTGCCTTTTATTTAACTTGGCGTTTGGTGGCGACTATTCCGTGGCATGATTCATGGTTTGCGCTGATCTTTGGGATTTTATTGTGGGGAAGTGAGGTAGTTTCAGCCATTACAGGCTACATTCTCATTTGGAATAAGCAAAAGGACTTTAAGCTTGAAAAGCCTGAGATTGCTAAGGAGCGTTACCCAGATGTGGATGTTTTGATTGCAACGCATAATGAGGATCCAGAGTTGCTTTATAAGACGATTAATGCCTGCACTTTTATGGAATATCCTGATAAGTCTAAGGTGCATATCTACGTCTGTGATGATACCAATCGTCTAGAAGTTGCCAAATTGGCTGATGAGCTTGGTGTTGGTTATTTTGGTTTGGCGGATAATAAAGATGCCAAATCAGGAAACTACAATAATGCTTTACGTCAGACGTCATCACCTTTGGTGGCGACATTTGATGCGGATATGATTCCTTATCGTGAATTCCTGTTGGAAACTGTGCCTTATTTTGTTGAACAAGTTGAGGCTTATGAAAATGGTGACGATTATGATAAGTCAAAAATTGGTTTGATTCAAACGCCACAAAGTTTTTACAATGCTGATATTTTCCAATTTAACTTATTTTCAGAATCAACCTTACCAAACGAACAAGATTTCTTTTCCAAAGAAATTAATGTTTTCAATAATTCGCACGGTGCAGCGCTTTATACGGGGTCTAATACGCTTATTTTCCGCAAGGCGATTGAAGATGTTGGTGGTTTTCCGACAGATACCATTACGGAGGATTTCGAGCTAGGTGTTCGGATAAATGCGGCTGGTTATGTAAATTATTCGACGAAAAGTCCAATGGCTAGCGGGTTAACGCCGACAGATTTGAAGAGTGTCATCAAACAGCGCGTGCGCTGGGGACGTGGCGTTATTCGCAGTAGCTACAATATGAATATCTTCTTTAATCCCAAATTGACAATGGGGCAAAGAATTGTTTATATTAATGGCTATCTTTATTGGTGGTCTTTCTTTAGACGGTTATTGTATATCTTGGCACCGATTTTATATACGGTTTTCCATGTGCGTGTGGTGGTGTCAAATATCTGGCTACTGTTCCTATTCTGGTTGCCAAGTTTCGCCTTGACACGCTTGTCAATGCGAGAAGTCTCAAAACAATACCAAACACAGGTTTGGGGAGAAATTGTGGAAACGATTTTTGCTCCGTATTTGTTTATTCCCATGATGTTGGAGTCCTTTGGCATTAGCAATAAAAAATTTAAGGTGACACGTAAGGGAAATTATACGTCGTGGACGTTGTACCTTTATGCGCTTCCTTATCTTGTTTTATGGGGATTAGCCGTTTATGGTTTGGTGACTTTTAACTATGGAAAATTTGGTTCAGAGCTTTTTTATGGAAGTATTATCAGTTTTTGGTTGATTTATCATATCATCAATTTGACCTTTGCGATTTTCTGTGCGCTTGGTCGTCCGATTTATCGCTCAAGTGAGCGTTTTACTGTTGATGAAGCTATGGTTATTGAGGTTGATGATGATTCTTACCAAGTGAGAGTCTATGATATTTCAGAAACGGGGATTTCATTCTATACGGATTTACCATTGTATTTGCCGAAAGAAAAAGAACTGACGCTTAATTTGCAATCACGTGATTACCATGCGAGGGTAAAAGGTCATGTTGTTCGTGTTTTTGCGATTGATAATGGTTGGCGCTACGGCGTTCAATTTTCAGAAGTTCCTGAAGCTGATAAGCGCGAATTTTATCAGTACATTTATGACCGCATTAATCACAATCTTCCGAAGAAAAAAGACCCTTGGATGACAACATGGGATGATTTATTTGAGAACTTTAGTCAACGTTTCCAAAATAATGAACGTCCTGTTTCAGCCTATGACCAAGTAGCTTTTCCGAAAGTTCGTGTCAATGAAGAGGTTCAGGTTGCTGGAAAAAAATGCCAGCTTAGAAAGACAGATTATTATTACATGACATTTTCTGGAAAATTGACAAATCCTAAAAAAGAACCGAATGTCGCATTTACCTACAAAGATTTGCCAATTCAGTTGACTTTTGTGTCCTATGATACTGATAGAGACGAGTCGCTTTATCGAGTTACCAATTTAGCGGATTTGGATAGCTTACCTGCTTTTAAAGCCTTAGCAAATGAATGGAGAGGGAGAGTATGATTAGTATTGCTAGATTACTGTTGTTCTTTGTGATTACCATGGGGTACAATGCCTTTTTCCGTAATACTGTGAAGATGAATCGCCGTCTGACATGGGTGTTTACATTTTCAGTCATTACATTGGTATTGTACCTTGGTAGTTTGTTAGGCTTTATGTTGCAGACCGTGTATGCCATTTCTGTTTTGGGCTGTCTTTTGAGTCTTTACTATCTTTGGGCGGTATGGAAAAAGAAATATCGCTTTAGGAGACTTGATTATATTTCGCTTGGAATGATGGCTTATTTGCTTTTGTTTGGAATAACGCTCTGGCATTCACCGCTTTTACATTATGATAATTTTACGCATTGGGCAACGATTGTAAAATTTTTCCATATCAATAATGCTTTGCCAACACAACAGGATACGATTATTAGTTATTATACCTATCCTGTTGGAAGTTCACTTTTCATTTATTTTTTCACGACCATCGTAGGCTTTTCAGAAGGTAGTATGTTGGTCGGGCAATTCTTCTTGATTGCTTCCAGTCTTTATGCCATGTTTGCGGCACTTCGTGATGATCGACGTGTCTTAATGGTTAGCATGATTTTTGCTTCGTTTGCTGTTTTTAATACGTTCAACGTTGCTATTCGATTAAATAATTTGCTGGTTGATTTTCTGCTTCCGGCCTTGGCCTTGGCAGCCATAGCAGGTTGTTTTGTCTATCGTAATCGTTTCTGGTTTTTGTCGCTAAATACGGCGGTAATTCTTGGATTATTAAGTATCGTCAAAGTAGATGGACTTTTCTTTGTCGCTCTCGTTTTAGTAGTTTATGTGGTTTGTATTGTGCGTTTACTTGTTCGTAAAAGAGCACGTTTAAAAGCACTAGTGCTGCTCATAATGACCTTGCTAGTCAGCTGTCTTCCTTTTGTTATTTGGCAAAAGCATGTGACGGATAATTTCCCAAATGCCTCAAGTGCCAAGCATGCGGTGTCCATGTCAGAACTTGGTCAGGTATTGACTGGAAATCTGTCAGGCGTCCCACAAAAAATTATCACTCTTTTTGTCAAATCGGTGTTTACGTTTGACAGTTTGGCAAGCAATGGAATTTTGATAATCAATCTGATTATGATGATTGCCTTTATTGTGATTGGCATTCGTTTGAAATATAAGAAATTTGTCTTGTTGACTTGGGGATTTGTTGATATTTCGATTGTGACTTACTATATTGGCATTTTACTCATGTATCTGACAGCAATGCCGACTGATGAAGCGTTAGAATTAGCAGGATTTGAGCGCTATGCTTCGAGCATCGTTATCTTTGCTTTTGGTTGTTTGACCATGGCTTTAGCATGGGTAATGGACAAGGGTCTGTATGAAAAAATCATTAGTAAACGTAATGCTAGGTCTTACAAGAGCTTATTTAATAAACGCTTGTACCAATACGCGAGCCTTGTTTTGACAGTTTATGCCATTGGAATGTTCTTGTCAGAAAATAATAGCATTGTTTACAATAACAATCAGGAAACAAACGAGGTCGCAAAAGAAATTCGTCAGTTTACTGGAAGTCAGAGTAATTCGTCAACGGATAGAATTTTGGTTGTAACAGCAGATAAGGAGAATGTAGATAATTATTTTGCCCAATATGCTAGTCGTTATTATCTGTGGGATGTCAATGTTGATGCCAGAGAAAATTTTGTGTCGGTTGACCAAAAATTTTTAGATTTAATGGCATCATACAGCGACAGCGCAACAAGTTATTACCTCAGCAATAAAAATATCGATACTAGAGATGATTCCAATTTAACAGACGATGACTTTATTGCACTCTTAAAAACGTATGACGAAGTCTTGATTTTAGATGACCATTATACGTTTAATGCCTTGACGAAAAAACTATTTGGTCGGACATATTCCCCAGGATTGTATAAAGTATCAGATATTCTTGCTGGAAAAGGGTAAGTTTTCTAGCTTTATCAAGCATAAGTCTTGATATTTCAAATAAAATATGCTATTACAACAAAAAATATGTAGAAGGAGGCGGAGTTTGTGACTTCGCCTCTTGTGGTGCTCAAAAGACTTTCTTGAACATTGGAGAGGAAGCTAAGATAAGTCCGTTTGAATTATCTGCTCTACTCATCACACAAAGCGAGGTCCTTAAAAGATACAATCCACGTTCCACACACTCAACACTAGCATAGAAAGATCTCATATCCACAAAAGCAATATTTTGCACTTGATGAAAAGTATCACGATTATAGTAGATTTTTGATAAAAGGACAATATCTGGTATCAAGACCACAGCAGAAAAGATATTCGCCTCTCGCTCTAACAAGTTCTCTTTATTATCAATTGATTCTGCAAAATAATTTCCATCATGTTTAAGTATAAAGTGACCCAATTCGTGACAAAGTGTAAAATTCTGCTTTACTTTTGGATTATCTATCTCATAAGAGAAACTGGTTCCTAACTTATCAACTACTGTCAAACCTTCTATCTTATGATTAGAAAAGTGGTGGCTTATCACTTGGATTTGGTTTTTCTGAATACAATGTTGAAAAAAGTAATTGAAATTATAGTTTAGTAACGAAATATCATTGTTCTTCATATACTGGTATAACATATGTTTTGTAGACTTACTTATTCATGCATATAACTTATCCAAAGATCAATACCTCCTTTAAATATGACTTACAGATAACTAAACCTTTTTGGTTGAGTTCGTTTTATAAAAAAAGTGGACAATTGTCCACATGCAAAACTTGTTCCAAGAATTTTTTAGGCTTGTTATCATCATAAATACTGATTTTAAGGGATTTAACTACTAGTAAACTTAACAACTTCTATATATTTTACACTATATAGGACAGTAAATGGACAGTGACAGCATAATTGAAGAGTGAACAAAAAGAGGTATTTTTATACCTCTTTTTGCATAACTTTCTATTTTTAGAACTTAGTTGAAACAATATTGTCTACCCTTCCATAAAATAGAAAATCTACTCAAAGCTAAAACTTTTTTCACCCAACTTAACCTTAAAAATTTGAACCTCGTATCTGAATCTGGAATCGAGAATTCAAAGCTTTCTTTAGTTCCATTTTCCCATCCATATCTTGTGTTAAAGCGAAAACCAGAATAAACTTTATCATTTTCATCATAAAAATTAATTGCAACATCTATGTACGTGATTTCATGACCTGTAGTATTTTCAAAATTCCCTATGTAGCGCTTCTCTTTTTCCGATACACCTGAAACCATTTCAGCTACAAAGTTTTTTTTAGCAAAAGTATCTACTAATATTCCGTAAACTCTATTAAATTCTTTCACAGCTTTACCAGATTTCAATATACTATCTAGGCTATTTTTATCTTGAACAGGAATTCCGACTATTGAGTTAATATCTAGAAGCAATTCAAAACGTTTATTTTGGTATTGATTCCATTCACTTACAAAAGTACTATCCACAAAATTTTGATTTTCTATAGATTTTCTTTCATTCTTTTGGACGTTAATATATGTGTTAGCTAATCTCTTTAACTTAGGATTTTTAAATTTCCTATTTTTATACTGTTCAATTTCAATTAGTTCATAATCTATATAAGATTTATAGTCTTCAACTTCTCTTTCATCATAATTCTTTAGGTCAGTAACTTTCCAACGTTCATCCAATCCTTTTGCCAATGAAGTTATGAATTCACTATCATAAGTCTTATTCCTGTTATCGATTGATTTAAATATAGATATTAACAAAAGTATTAGTAATACAGATATTAAGGATATCCTTAGTAGTTTTTTTATCAAAGTCAATCCCCCATCTCTATTGTTTTATTTATTATATTAACCCCTTGATTACTGTCACGATAGTAAATATCTTTTAAGTGACAATACTAGTATAGATATTTTTTCATACCAAATAAATCTCGGTTCTTTATTGGTTAGAGGATCTGTTTATGAAACATTTAAGAGAGATGCGTACATTTCTCAAAGAACATCCCGAACGTAAATTTACCTAATTTTATTCAGGAGTATTTCTTGTTTTTAATTAATTTTATCTTCTTCAAAGTGACCTACTCCACCTTCAACAACAAATATACAAGTTACATGATTACTTTCCCCTTCTTCACTATAATAATTACCACGTATTTCATATATTCCATCAGAAAATGAGCCTTTGGGCAAAGATAAGAGTTTTGTTTTAAAATAATCAATATGCTCTCTCGAAAATGACTTGCTAGCGTTAGGATCAAGAGAAGCAAAAATACAATCCAAATGAAGACTCACTGCTTTACTCTTCATTAAATTTTTAGGTCTAATATTATAAAAGCCAGCCGCTTCAAAGTCTCCATTATCACGATTCCTGACTGCCTGTGAAAGAATAGTAGCGTAGATTTTTTCTCTAGATACTGGCTCAAATTTATAACTATAATCAAACGTCACTTGTCTGTCAAATAGTTTATTAATTTTATTGGCAACATCTTTTTTGATTTCATCTTCTTCTCGTTGAAAACCTGGTCTCATTTTATAAACATCTAACAAGAAACTAAACTCGTTGAATTTAACAGTATCAAACAAGTCTTTTTCTTTGTCATTGAGCAATGCTTCGATCTTTGTAGATAACGGAGGATAAAAATCTGAAATATGCTCCCCATTATATTCTCGTATATCTGCTCTCAGATTCTCATCTAAAAAATATCCATCAGAAAATCTCTCAGTATAATTCACTTCAACAACAGTACCGTGAAATGCTTCAATTTCTTTATATGTCCCAATTACTTTTACATTACCTTTAAGACCAAGCGTTTTAAATCCTTGTACGACATTATTACTCCACTGATGCCCTTTTCCACAAAAAGTCACTACTACAAAGAAAATTAAACTCACAATGGCAACTATTCCAATAATTGTATATCTTTTCGACTTCATGTCACTGTTGCCTCCCTCTGCATTAATTTATTTTTCAAGGTCCCCAATTCCATAACTCTAACTCTTCTAAAATCATTATACTATATACAAACATTTTTCACTCATCTTCTTCAAATGAAAATTTCTCCAGATTAATAGGGACTGACTATCAAAAGTGAGATTTAAGTAAAACATCCTAGTCCCACATCCTTAGAATTTTCAATTCTACTACTTTTTTATTTCGGAAGAACTAGCACCTATCCTCTAACCGTAAAAAACACTTTGCAAACTGCAAAGCGTTTTCTTTTATACTTTTAACTAGCGTAACTATATATGCTCACAAGCATAATCAATCTTACAAAATGCTTCTATGCTATCTTATTCTCTAATTAAACCTACTTTGATAAATTAAATTAAACAACCACTGAAGATTGATTAATGGTTTTGGTTGAGCATCAATCACAGGTTGAACGGTCTCTCTAATTTCTTTTAGGACTTTTCGTTGATTATATTTAATATTGTGATAACGTTTGTCAAAAGCATGTTGGACAGAAAAATTACGATTAAGAAGATACCTATCATTTGATTCGGAATGAAAAAATAGAGTATCACCTGTAAGATCTAATACAGACGTTTTAGTTCCTTTTTCTCTAGTTATAGCATACGTCCCGTCCTCATCATAGCTAATACCTTCTATTTCCGGTGTATAGGCCCAACCCATATTCTCCATCAACATAATGACGTCCGGCTCTGTCCCCTCCTTATGAGGGATATGCTGAGCATAATAAACAGAGTTAAATTTTAAATTAATAAAGATAAATAGGCTCATTCCTAAGACTGTATACAGCCCTATAATTAGTCCTACAAAGAGCCCCAAAATATTTCTTTTTCGCATTCTTTTCTTCTCTTTCTTTTTCTATCTCCAATCGAATTTTTGACCGGATTAACAATAAACCATTGTACACTATTTTTAACAAGTCTCATAATTTAAGGATTAGTGGCTTTGTAACTGATTTAACATTTTTTATGAACAAGAAAAAATCAAGTCTTAACAAATTCCTCCAATACTTCTCCTCACTTTGTTAATCAAGCTAAACATGGTATAATAGTTAAGATTTTTATATTACTCATTTCTGGGCAGAAGTGGGCAGTAAAATTTAAGAAACAGGGGCTAAACCCTTGGTATGAAAGGAATCTAGAAAATATTATGATGAACATGCAAGATTTGTTTCATGATTTTTTTAGGCTTGTTATCATCATAAATACTGATTTTAAGGGATTTAACTTTCAAAAAAGGTATTAATAAACACTAAAATTTACTTCAATAAGACAAAAAATAGGCAATAACACAGTATCTTCTTACGAAAAAACACAGCTCTCCTGAGTTGTGTTTTTTCTTTATGTTGCATAAACTTTTAAAGTTAACAAATCATTTTACGATGATAATTATTCATCATTTTCTTTATTATTATCGTCGCTATCTAGGTTTTCTTCATCAACTGAATCATCCAAACATTTCTGATAATAATTGAAATCTTTAGCCAATAAATGATCAATATCATAAGAATTAAACAGATACTCAAAGTAAGTATAGCGATTTGACTGCATCGCATTCCAATCAAAACCTAAAGGTATCGGTCTAGTTAACTTAATAGCTTTTCCTTTAAAAAGAATCATTTTCTTAGAAGGATTTTCTGGAGACTCTACAATTTTATCAATCTCTGCATAATGGGTGATTTTAGAAATTGGGGTAGTCTGATAAACTGCAATATATTTTAGAAATGGAATACGCTCATCTTTAATATAGACTGAGTACCATTTGTCCTCTCCTAAAAAGACTTCATTAAATCCTTTCTTCTTAGCTCTAACAATTATAGTATTCTGAAATTCTATTTCACTGTTTATCGTCACAAATTCATTAATTTCATCTCTAATACCCTTTGTTTCATCTTCAGAAAGTTCTAATATTTCCTGTATAAATTCTAAACTCTGTTTTCTAATTATTTTTTTTCCAGTTGTCTGTAGAAATTCAATCTTCAATTCTTTCTTTAACTCACTCTCCCCCTTTTTCTCACTCCAGTCTGTTTTTGTATCATCGGAAACGATAACAACGTTCTCATATTCACTATTTTTGATATATTCTATTAAGTCCAACCATAAAATAGCATCTCCATAAGATTTTTGAAAAGATAATTTCCCAAAAGTACGCAACCCGTTTCCGTTATTAGTTTTATTCTTATCTTTATAACCGGGTGGAATATCTTTCTCCATTCTCTCTGAAATAACTTTATTAAAGTTCTCAAGTTTCTCACTAGTATATTCAGAACCAACTACTCCCTCATGAGACAATATTTTATTCAATCTCTCAAGTCTCTTTTTGATGCTTTCATTATAATTAGATTCATCATAAGAATCTAATTCAATAGATAACGCTTTTTTTTCTTTTATCATTTCTTCATTCATTTTTTCTACAGATTTTTTAATTGATTTGTAGAGATTATTTATGAATTCATCTAACTTCGCTCTAGCTCCATCTTGACCTTTATAGTTGATATTTCCATTTAGATTATTCATTGTCCCTGAGTTTAACCCCGATAACTTAATAATCTTATCTTTCAAATATTCTATTAATTCCTCATTTTCAATATCAAATACTTCTTCTAAGTTTATAGCAGCTTCAAATAAAGTGTTGATGTTCTTTAACACTTTTTTTGTATCAGATATCTGTCCTTTTATAT